>CAVXRM010000001.1:0-64313 GCA_963764065.1 uncultured Gammaproteobacteria bacterium
GGCCGCTCGACGCAAGCGTTAGGCAGCGCGAGAGTGGTGTGTATTCGAAGTCAGTGGTTGGTTGGCATCGCCCTTTCTAGCTCTGCACTCGCCGTAGACGCTAGTGGTAGCCTCAAGCAGTGCAATGGTGGCAAGCCCGTTGCCAATGTCGGCTTCTATTTATCACAAGCGCGCCGACATCTGAAGATATTGCATGGCGTTGGACAGGGTTAGGTCATGATGACTATAGACTTGACTCTGTGTGCATCGATCTGACCAAGCGAGTAACTTGGGTGGTGCTGTTTGTGGGGCGTGGGATACACTCCCCGCCGTGGTCACATTCCGGTTGCGATTGATGACAGAGTCGACGATTGAGACTGTTGTCGGGCACTAATGCGCTGCCTAACTACGCGTTCGAGCGGACGGTGAAATCGCCACGCAATCATTGGCGTTTGCGCGCCGCCGCTCAACGCGAGCGTTAGGCGACTCGACGCCACAATAGACAAAGTTGGCAGCCTAGCTGCTAAGAAGCAAAACCTTTAGGGTGTCGCGGGTGTTGCGGCAAGTGGGCGGTGGTGGGCTTGACAGCTGACGAGAGGTTGGGTCAACACAGTTGAGGTCATCCGTTTCGAGCATCACTTCGGGTGCTAGGCTAGCTGCGTGAACCGCCAGCGTTCATGTGATCATAAAGTGCCGCGCCGCCGCGCGCTGATCACCGTTGTGTTGCGTGGTTCCGCACGGTGGCATCCGCCCGCAGGTTCATCGGTCAAGGGCTGTGGCGTGTGCCGCTCTACCTGTGGCAAGCCCAGAAAGCAGGCGAGTCTTCAGCGCTGCGCTTCGGCGGCGGTTGCCGATACTAATCGGCGCCGTGCGGCGCCGCATGTTAGCAGCCCGTCACGCACGGCTGGCATGCGGCACCCTAACAACGCGTTCGAGCGGTCCGTGAAACGATATCGTGTGCGCGCCGCGAACGCGGCGCGCCATCATGTGCCGCCGGCGCGCAGCCGCGCTCATCGCGCGGCCGCTCAACGCGAGCGTTAGGTGACTGGCTGCACATGAACCAACCAACGCCAAGCGAATTCACTGTGGGATTTGGGCGCATTGCCCGAACTCTTGATTACGCCGATCAAATTGGGCATCTGGTGTTCACATTTGATCTATCGGGCAAGGGCCCCAAATCGTTCCACCTGGAGCATGGGGCCGACCGATCGCAGAGAGACGCTCGATACAGCGTGGCCTATAAGCGCACAATGGTCTTTCTCAAATCTCGAGGGTACGAGGTTGACGAGTTTGTGGCGTAGCGTGGGCCTGTCACCTAACAACGCGTTCGAGCGGTCCGTCATGCCTGGTCGCAGGCGCGCCGCGAGCGCGGCACGCCATCATGCGCCTCCGGCGCGCAGCCGCGCTCATCACGCGGCCGCTCAACGCGAGCGTTAGGGGGCACAGTCGGGCGCGAATGTTGGGCCGCATGCCAAGCTAACGCGGCACACCTTGTTCGATCGTCCGCGTCGACAAGCCCCGACCGCTCAGTCAGTGCCTTCGCTTCCGCGGCGTGACCCATCACCGCAAGCCCATGTTTGGCTCCCAAGGCCTGGGTAGCGTTTCGGGCTCTACAAGTCCCGAAAATCCGTGATCTCTCTGACTCCTGCGGCCACCCGCTTGCGCCGCTACGAATGAGGGGGCATTCTTAGGCGGCGAGTCAATGGCATCGATCTCGCGACAGCGGCAACTCTGGAGGCATAGGAAGTGTCATCTGCTGCGCCCCCTAACAACGCGTTCGAGCGGTCCGTGAACCGTCATTGCGTGCGCGCCGCTAACGCGGCACGCCATCATGCGCTTCCGGCGCGCAGCCGCGCTCATCGCGCGGCCGCTCAACGCGAGCGTTAGACCCACGCTTTATGGACACCGTTGTTCATGCCACGCAGGAGTCGGAGTTACCTCGGCGCTTCATCAAGGTAAACCACGCCGGCGAGCACGGTGCCGTCAATATCTACAGGGCGCAAGCTTTAGTGTGCAGGTTGACGGCACCAGACTTAGTGCCGGTGCTGCAAGAGTTTCGAGCACATGAGGAACGGCATAGGGCACTCTTCAGTCATTACCTCTCGAAGCACAAGTCAAGGCGATGTCGCAGCTACCACCTCTGTGGCATTGGCGGCTTTGTTCTTGGGGCCATAAGTGGGCTGTGTGGGCGCGCAGCCGTTGCCGCAACTACCATTGCTGTTGAGAAAGTGGTTCTAAGGCACCTCAACGAGCAGCTCGTACAAATTGCCAACGACGCTGACGCGCACGCGGCAGTCTCAGCCATTATTCGCGACGAGACAGAGCATCACGATCGCGCTAGTCTTGATGTAAAGCAGGGGACCTTCTGGCCGAGACTGTTTATGCCGTTGGTCAGCGGTGCTACCGAGGCGGTGATCTGCTGGGGTTAAAGTTGTGAGCATGCTTGGGTCTAACAACGCGTTCGAGCGGTCCGTCATGCCTGGTCGCAGGCGCGCCGCGAGCGCCCTGGTACATTGTGCGCCCGCGGCGCGCGTCATGCGGCATCGCGCGGCCGCTCAACGCGAGCGTTAGATTCCGAATGTATCGGGCGTTTCTACTTCTCCTGGTTCTTGCCCTCGCGTCGCGGCCTGATGTTTTGTACGCTCAGACACACGCAGGAATTACCATCGACGTGGCCACGGACGGCACTTGCCGTGCCGCGGGCTTGCATGTTTCGTGTCGCGACATCGGAGCAAAGCTTCGCGAGTCGCGGGCTCCACTAGACACATGGTTGACGTTCTCCGGAGACGGCGCTCTCAACTACCCATTGTTGAAATCAACTATTGACTCACTCGCGCACGCGGGCTTTAGTAAAATGAAGATTGGATTCCTTGTGGAGCCGGTTCACTAATGTACGGCGCGCATTCGAAATCTAACAACGCGTTCGAGCGGACCGTCATGCGTCGTCGCAGGCGCGCCGCGAGCGCCCTGGTACATTGTGCGCCAGCGGCGCGCCTCATGCGGTATCGCGCGGCCGCTCAACGCGAGCGTTAGGCGGCCATGACCTACCCGAGTCTCGTGCGTCGCTACGTCGCAACCACCGTTGACGTTATAGCGATCATCTTTATCTTCTATATCTACGCCCAGAGCCCCTTGTACATTGCTCACGATGGTGTCACTGCTGTATGGCCGCTGTGGTTGTTTGTCCTATATGAGCCCATATGCAATCGATACCTCACAACGCTAGGGCAGTTCGTAATGCATTTCAGGGTACGTACGTACGTAGGACATAAGCGCGTACCCGTGTGGAGAGGTATCGTTAGAGTGCTCGCCAAGTATGCGCTGGGCGCGCTGTCGTTCTTTCGAATGCCAATGCAAAAACAACGCAGAGCACTTCACGACATCATTTCTGGCACGATCGTAATCGAAGCGGGAGGGCCTGTATGAATGCGTGTGCGCGGCCGCCTAACAACGCGTTCGAGCGGTCCGTGAAGCGTCATCGCGTGCGCGCCGCGAGCGCGGCACGCCATCATGCGCCGTCGGCGCGCAGCCGCGCTCGTCGCGCGGCCGCTCAACGCGAGCGTTAGGTTGCATGCGCGCGCACTTCGTCTTGCTGATCCTCGCAAGTGCCGCATGCTCGGCGCAGCCCTACACCTTTCGAGGTATCTCTCAAAACCTCACTTGCGAGGAGGCCCGTGCGAAAGAAGCCGCACTGGGTAGCGTATTCGTGCGCGAAGTAACTCCGAACGCATCCGAGCCGCAGTATAAGCATTACCTGTTCACTGGCACTCTCTATGACGCACCGGTGGAGATCAAGTTGGGGTGTCTCACGTTGCAAGGGTCCGGGCGACAAATTCTCTACGACGGGTTCTACATCTTCCACTCGCCCGAGTCGGTTCCAGCCAACGCATTCCTGGATCGCATCATCCGTGAACTCACGCCTACGTACGGTGCACCCAGAGAAGTTGCGGACATCTGGAACAAGGCAGACGGTACAAGCACGATCATTGGAAAGAGAGTTCTGTTTGCCTGTGTCAATGACGCCCGTTCGGGCTATTCCCTGATGGCCTTGCTTCGTAACCCCGCGCAGGCGCAACTTGACTACCAAGTGGTGTTAGACATGCGTTACGTTAATGGTCCATGCTAGAGCAGCCGCGCATGCAAACTAACTACGCGCTCGAGCGGACAGCTAAACAGCAATGCAATCTTCGGCGTGGTCGCGCCGCCGCTCAACGCGAGCGTTGGGCGACCCCGCAGCAGGTAGCGCATATGACACCGCGCGAGGAGACTTTTGTTAGACGCTGGGCAGTTCAAAGGGCGCGGGGTCGGCGTCACTACGTACTCATGGCCGGCGTGGTTGGCTACGGCGTACCAATGTTTGTGGTAATGACCTGCGTTGTAAATAGGCCTGCCCATCTGACGATTGGCGAACTCGCTGGCGCGGCTGCGGTGTGGGCTATTGCAGGGTTGGGCTTTGGCGCAACTGTCTGGTACTTCTCGGAGCGACGCTACAGGCGATTGGTCCCGAGTGAAGGAAGTGGGGTTAAAAGTGGGATCGCCTAACGACGCGTTCGAGCGGTCCGTGAAACGATATCGCGAGCGCGCTGCGAGCGCGGCGCGCCATCATGTGCCTCCGGCGCGCGGCCGCGCTCAACGCGCGGCCGCTCATCGCGAGCGTTAGACCACATGAATGCACCATTTCTGTATGCGTTAGTGATAGCGATGGCGGGCGTTGCGCCGCTCAGCGCGTTCTCTGCGGAGTCGCAGTGCGGCGGCAACGCGATTGACGTAGGCAGATGTCAGGATAGTGCACTTCGTGCCGCTAACGAGCGGCTCAACGCGGTTTACTCCATGGTTACAAAGATGTTTGATGCGGGCGAGGTTGATTCCGACATCTCGTACTTTCCCATCAAGAAGGCGAAAGCGATTGCTGCCGAGCGCTCGTGGATCCGGTATAGAGACGCACAGTGCGGGGCCGAAGGCGCGATGATTATCCCTGGATCTGGTGTCGCCACTGTAACGGGTAGGTGCCTTTTGTTGCTGACGCAAGAGCGCATAGGCTATTTGGAAAGCCTCGCTGATGAGCTTAGGGGAGAGTCAAAGCTGTGCGAGAACGACGCCTCCGCGTGCAAGTTGAAGTGAATAGGAGTCACGAGAGGTGGCAGGGCGGAATGTGGTCTAACTACGCGTTTGAGCAGACCGGGGAGCCGTCCGCGCGGGCGTGCGTCCGGCAATCACAACCATTGAGGCCGGCCGCGCGCTTGAAGCGCTTGCGGCCGGCCGCTCAACGCGAGCGTAAGACGTCAGACTTGACGTGCACTACGTTGTACGTACACTGTAAGAATGGATGGCATCCGCTTCGAGTGGGACCCCAAGAAGAACCGGCTCAACAAGGCTCGGCACGGGGTGTCGTTTGAAGAGGCAAAAACAGCCTTCTTTGACGAACACGCACGGATCATTGCTGATCCCGAGCACTCTGACGATGAAGACCGGTTGATTCTCCTCGGTCTGAGCATTGACTTGCGTGTTCTGGTGGTCTGCCACTGCTACAGGGAGTCAGACCGCATCATTCGCATTATATCCGCCCGAAAGGCCGACTCATCTGAACGAAGCGAGTACGCAGGGTTCCTACCATGAAGAAGCACTACGATTTTTCCAAGTCGAAGCCCAACCCCTATGTGGGTAAGGCTAAGCGTTCCATTACTATTCGCCTCGATCCCGGTACCATCGATTACTTTCGCGATTTGGCCGGCACAACCGGCATCCCATATCAGAATCTGATAAACCTGTATCTTCGGGAATGTGCGTCGGAGAAAAAGCGCTTGCGGCTTGAGTGGGCGGCCTGACGCCTAACAACCGCATCGAGCGCGCGCGTGAACGATAGAGTGCCAAGCTCGAGCATGGGTGCCCGCGGCGCTCATGCGGAGCGTTAGGCACCCATGGAACCGAAGACACTAGCATCAGTTGTCGTCGTCGCCCTAAGTTCGCTCTCGGCGGTCTCTATAGCTGCTGCCCCAGAGACGGACGAACCGATCTCGGGGGTAACCGTATCCAGCTCGGGCCACGGTATTCCATACGGAACCAGCGCTGGCAAAGATTACCTTCCATGGTTGAAGCCCACGAATGACCCAGAATATGGCTACTCCAAGAGCAAGCCCATTGAGATTGGGGGGTTTCTCGAAGGCAGGGGCAATGATTGGCCCGATCAGTATTTCAGCTCACTACTTGGCCCGAATGGTGAGCCGACCAGCTTTGAGCGAGTCGGGAGCTGCTGCGCCTTTGAGACGAAGAACCCTAAGATCGTCCAGGCAGGCATGAAAGTTGGTTTCCTCGATGTCTTCAAAGTCACCATCCTGGGGCGAGAGCCGGTCCTTATCTATGTGACGCTATATTCAGAAGGGCGCATCTCGGCGCCAAAAGGGTTCACTACGCGAGGAAGGGGTGCCTAACAATGCGCTCGAGTGAACCGTGATCCGCTGTCGCAGGCGCGCCGCCGGCGCGGCACGCCATCAAGCGCCGCCGGCGCGCAGCCGCGCTCATCGCGCTGCCGCTCAACGCGGGCATTAGGTCTCTGCGTGGGCATCATCGCGATTCGGGATGCGACTCGAGACGACTACGAGGTCATTCTCGCGCTCAACCTTGCTGACGTGACGCACACGAGCCCAATGGACTCAGCACGGCTGATCACCCTCAGTGGTATATCGTGCTATCACCGCGTTGCGTGTATGGACGGCCAGGTATTGGGCTTCCTCCTAGCGATGCGCAGCGGCGCTCCCTACGAGAATGACAATTTTGCGTGGTTCAGCCGCAAGTACCCAAGCTTTGTGTATGTGGACCGTGTCGTTATCTCAAATGCTGCGCGAGGGCAACGCTTAGGGTCACTGCTGTATGAAGACCTGTTCGGTTGGGCCCGACAGAACGGCATCCCGCATGTGACGTGTGAATACAATATTGTTCCTGCCAATGAACCATCACGACTGTTTCACGAGAAATTCGGATTCAAGGAGCAGGGGACCCAGTGGGTATCAAATCGTACTAAACTCGTCTCGCTGCAAGCGGCACAGACCTGACAGCCGCATGGACCGATCGGGTTGCTACCGCCTCAGTTCATGTCACTTTGGTTGCATGTTCAAAGTGCCGCAAAACGCCGAGGCATCATGAAAATCCGGCTGCTCCCGCGGATGATTCAACGCCCAGTATGAGTGCTGCCCATTGTTCGCTTCGATTACCGCCGCCACGCCCACCTGCCACCCGGCAATGCCCGAGCCGGCCGCCATCGCAGGCACGACAATACTGGCGCAGACCAGCAGATCCCGTTCGGCTTCATGGCGCAGCTCGATCTTGCAATGACCGGCCTCGAGATCGCGCTGACCACGACGGTAGTCTTCGAACTCGTATGCAGCCCAGGCGCCCCCGGGCGCGAAATTGAATTCCAGGTAGCGCGGCGAATCACCGGCGCGCGCAAATAGCTCCAGGCAGGTGTGGCGCCACAATTGATCACGGCGGGCAGCGCCGCGTGCCTTGCCGCCGGAATGTTCCGGCATCCGCACAAGCTGCAGGTTGCCATGCAGTCGGTATTCAAGAGCCAGTACGCCATCGCCTCCCAGCGACCCCGACACCATGATGGAGGTCAGCGGTGCGCTGCGCGCAGTCGTACCACGCACGGCGCCGCCCGGATGGCAGATCAAGGGCAGATCATCGAAGCGTGCAGTCATTTAGTCCGCGGGCCGGTCGGGTATTCGCTGCCGTCACGATGCCGGTAGACACTCTCGCCCTTCAGTATCTGCAGGTCGATGTCCGGATAATCCACGGCCTCTTCGGTCGGACGCCGCGAGCCTACTTCAAGCACCAGCGCATCGGCGTTCGAGCGATTCTGCAACTGGTGGCCGTCGGCCACACCGGCCTTGAATCCGGCGCAGTCGCCGGCGCGCAGCACTTCCTCACCCTGGTTGGTGACCAGGACGACTTCGCCAGCCAACACGTAGACGAATTCGTCCTCGGCGGCGTGCCAGTGCCGCTGGCTCGACCAGGTGCCCGGCGGCAGGCGCAGGCGATTGACGCCGAACTGCGTGAGTCCGGCCGCATCGCCGAGTCGCGAGCGATGTCGCTCCCGGCAGGGCACATCGTAGGGTGGCGGATAGCGGGTGCCCGTCAATACCTGAACCTGGTCTTCATTGATCTTCGCGCTCATACCGTACTCCGATGATTCATCGCGTTGCCGATTGCGTCGCAGGCAGCACCTGCGCGCGCGCCACCGCCGGCCGCGCATCGCGCTGGTAGGGCCAGGGCAGGGTGTCCAGTGTAGCGAGCAGCGCATGCACGAAAGCGTCCTGGCGACGCCGTGCAGTGCGCACCGGCACGCCATGATTCAGGATCGCGAAGTAGACCGTGCCGCGATCGCGGGTGGCGATCGCGCCGATGAGTGCGCTGGCGCCATAGTCACCGAAGGTGCCGGTCTTGCCAACCACGCGACCGCTGTCGGTGCTGCTGTTCAGGCGATCGCGCAGCGTGCCATCGTCGACGCCGGCAACGGGGAGGATATCGACCAGCGTATGGCCGCTGCGCGCGAGTTCCTGCTCGAGCGCACGCAGCAGTTTGACCGCGACCCTGGGGCTGAGCCGATTGCGCGCGTCGGTGCCGGCGCCATCGCCGAGGATGATCTCGCCGCGCATGTCGGCCGGTACCACATCGCACGCCAATGCCTGTACGGCAGTGGCGCCGCCCGCGGCATCGGCGAGCGGCTTGAAGATGTTGTTGGAGTAATCGTTCAGCCCCTTGACCAGGGGTATCAGCGGTTGCGAGCGATGCAGCAGGAGCGGTGCGACGCTGGCCGCAGCTTCGGTACTCGCGGCATCGCCGAACACCAGCGCCGGGGCGCGGCTGCTCGCGGTGGCGGGCAAGTCGGGAAAGGCGGCGCGCACCTCGTCCCACGCGGCCTGCGGAGCGCGGCCCTCCAGTGAGGCGCGCAGCCGCGGCGCCAGTGTGTCATCGCGCCAGTTGAACATCAGCGGACCTGTGAGCCGCAGCGTGCCGCTGACCCGCTGCACGCCCAGGTCGCGCAGCGCGGCGCCTACCAGCAGCGCGTTCTCGTCCACGAAGTAGGGATCGCCGCTCCCTTCGATCAGCAGATCGCCCTGCAGGATGCCAGCACTCACGGGGCCCGTGGCCGCGATCGTGGTAGTGAACCGGTAGTCGGGCCCGAGCCTGCGCAACAGTGCCAGCGTGGTGGGTACCTTGGAGACCGAAGCCGGATGTACCGCGCGGGCCGCCGCTTGTGCCAGCAAGACAGTGCCATCGCCCGCCTCCACGTAGACTCCCTGGCCGGCGCCCAGCAGGCGTTGCGCCAGCGAGGCGAGCGCGTCCGTGGCGCCGGCGGGTAGGCTCGCGCAGCACAACAGCAGCAAGATTGCAGCGGGCTTGCGGGTCAAGCTTTTCTCCGATCGGCGCAGCTTGGTTTGGAAATGCGATAATGCCTCAATAAATCCCCGGGGGACATGACATGTCGGAACACCATTGGCGGCGCGTGGGTCTCCCCGCGGCGCTGGTCATTTTGCCACTGCTGGCGGTCGCAGTGAGCACGACCTCGACCACAGATGCGAGTGAAGTCACGGCTGTCGCGACAGCGCTTGACCCGGCCAATCCCTTTGCAGCCCCGAGCAGCTTGCCCTACCAGCTGCCGCCCTTCGATCGCATCCACGATGGCGATTTCATGCCGGCTTTCACCGCCGGCATGGCCGAGCAGCTGCGTGAAGTGCAGGCGATCACCAGCAATCCCGAGCCTGCCAGCTTCGAGAACACCTCGCTGGCGCTGGAGAAAACCGGGCGCCTGCTCGGGCGCGTCGGCCGGACCTTCAATTCCCTCAATGCCTCGCACGGGAGCGAGGCCACGCAGAAGATCGAGGCCGACACGGCGCCACTGCTGGCCGCGCACAGCGATGCGATCAACCTGGATGTGGCGCTGTTCAAGCGCATCGACGATTTGTACCAGCGACGCAGCAGTCTCGGCCTCGATGCCGAATCGCTGGCGCTGCTCGAGCGGCAGCACCTCGACTTGGTGCGTGCCGGGGCGATGCTGCCCGAAGCGGCCAAGGCGCAGCTGCGTCACTACAACACGGAGATCTCGACGCTGGCATCGCAGTTCGGCCAGAATCTGCTCAAGGAGGCACGCGATGGCGGCGTGCTCGTCGACCAGCTGAGCGAGCTCGACGGACTGTCGGCGGCGCAGGTCGCTACCGCGGCCGAGGTGGCCAAGGCGCACGGCATGCCGGGCAAATGGATGCTGCCGCTGCAGAACACGACCACGCAGCCGGTACTGGCGCAGCTGAAGAATCGCGCGCTGCGCGAGCGCATCTACAAGGCATCGGTGACACGCGCCAGCAGCGGCGCCACCAACAACCTGCCGGTGTTGCTGCAGCTGTCGAAGCTGCGCGCCGAGCGCGCGCAACTGCTGGGCTACGCGAGTCATGCGGCCTACACGCTGGAAGACGAGTCCGCGGGCACACCGGCCGCCGTCGACGCCATGCTCAAGCAGCTGGCCGGACCGACACGCGCCGCGGTATCGCGCGAGACGGCGGCGATCCGCGCGTTGATTGCGCAGCAGGCGGCCAAGGCACACACCCGGCCCTTCGAGCCGCAGGCCTGGGACTGGGATTTCTACGCCGAGCAGGTGCGCAAGGCGCGCTATGACTTCAATGAAGAAGAGGTCAAGCCCTACTTCGAACTGAATCGCGTGCTCCAGGATGGCGTGTTCTACGCGGCGCACGAACTGTTCGGGCTCACCTTCAAGGAGCGCAAGGATCTGCCGGTCTACGGCCCCGACGTCGGTGTCTACGAAGTCTTCGATGCCGATGGCTCGGCGCTGGCGCTGTTCTACACCGATTACTTCGCGCGCGACTACAAGAACGGCGGCGCCTGGATGAGCAATTTCGTCGAGCAGTCGCAGCTCTTCGGCTTGCGGCCGATCGTCGTCAACAACGTCAACATCGACAAGCCCGCGCCCGGGCAGCCGGTGCTGCTGAGCTTCGATGAGGTGCGCACGCTGTTCCATGAATTCGGCCACGCCCTGCATGGCATGCTCTCGAACGTGAAATACGAGAGCCTGGCAGGCGCCAACACCACGCGCGATTTCGTCGAGTTCCCCTCGCAGTACAACGAGATGTGGGCGCGCGAGCCGGTGGTGCTGGCACACTATGCGCGCCACTACCAGACCGGCGCACCGCTGCCGCCGGCGCTGCTGCAGCGGATCCTCGCCGCGCAGAATTTCAACCAGGGTCATGACACGGCGGAGAAGATCACCGCCGCGGCGATCGACATGGCCTTCCACCAGCTGAAGCCCCAACAGGTGCCGGCACCCGACGAGGTTGCCGCCTTCGAGCGGCAGACCATGAAGTCGCTGGGGCTGGACCTCGATGCGGTGCCGCCGCGCTACTACGCCCCGTATTTCCGCCACGTGTTCGCCGATGAGTATTCGGCCGGTTACTACGCCTATTTGTGGAGCGAGGTGCTGGCGCGCGATACGGGTCAGTGGCTGCATGAGCACGGCGGCCTGACGCGCGCGAACGGACAGATCCTGCGCGACAAGGTGCTCTCGCGCGGCCGTACCCAGAGTCCCCAGCAGCTGTTCCAGGATTTCTACGGACACGCACCCGATGCCGGTCCGCTGCTCGAGTACCACGGACTCAAGCCCAGCGCGGCGCCCAAGTCGAAGCTCACGCCCAGCGCGCGCGCCGCGCCGCAGTCTGGCCAGCATTGAACGGCGGGCGTTTCGCGGGCCGCACGGTACTGATCACCGGTGCCTCCTCCGGCATCGGCACGGCGCTCGCGCGCGAGTTCGCCCGCCAGGGTGCGGTGCTGGTGCTGGCAGCGCGACGCCTGGAGCGGCTTGAGTCGCTCGCGCAGGAGCTGCGCGCCCACGGCACCGAGGTGCTGGCGCTGGCCTGCGATGTCACGCGCGACGGTGATTGCGAGCGCGTCGTGGCCGAGGTGCACAACGCCGGCCGCCGGCTCGATGTCGTGGTGGCGAACGCCGGCTTTGGTGTGGCTGGTGCCTTCAGCAAGCTGACGCTGGCCGACTACCAGCGCCAGTTCGACACCAATGTCCATGGCGTGATGCGCACGCTCCGTGCGGGCCTGCCCGATGTGCTGCAGCAGCGCGGGAGCCTGGTGATCATCGGCAGCGTCGCGGGTCATGTGGCGATGCCGGGGAATTCCGCCTACGCGATGAGCAAGTTTGCGGTGCACGCGCTCGCCTACGCATTGCGCGGCGAGCTGCGTCGCCACGGCGTGAGCGTCACGCTGATTTCACCGGGCTTCGTGCATTCGGATATCCGCCGCGTCGACAATCTCGGCCAACTGCATGCCGGGCTGCCCGATTCCATGCCCGACTGGGTGCTGGCCGATCCTGCGCGGGTGGCGCGCGTAGTAGTGCGCGCAGTGCACCGTCGGGTGCGCGAGCGGGTCGTGACCGGTCACGGCCGGGCGCTGGTGTGGGTCTACCGCCATATGCCCTGGCTCTTCAATGCCGCGCTGCGCGTCTGGCATCCGGTGCGCAAAGTGGTGCGCTAGCAACTGCCCGTGACGGCATGAGCGGCTGCTTTTGCGGCATGAGCGGGCGATAAGGAGGCGCTGGGCGACGCGTCTTGATTTTTGGTGCGCCCAGCCATCAGGATCCGGCATGGAAGCAGCAGAGGAATCACTCGACGCCAGTGCGGAAACGCCCGATGTCCCCTGGTCGCTGATCCTGCTGGCCGGTGGTGCAGGCTGGCTGGTCGTCACCGTGCTGGCGCTGCTGTGGATGTCCCCGATGAGCGGCCGGATGGTCGGCAACGTGTACTACGTGAGCACGGGTGCGCGCGCGGTGCAGCACCTGATGGTGTTCGGCCTGTCGGTGCTGGCCTACCGCGTGAGCTTCTGGCGCGGCACGCCCACCTACCGCACGAGGCCGCTGGTATTCATCGCCATGCAGATCGTGCTGGCGGCCATCGTGGTGAGGCTGGCGCCGTTCACCACGGCGCTGGCTGGCGGCCTCGTCGATCACCGCTACGCAGACATGCACGACACCATCAAGGGCTGGCTGCCATTCGCGCCCAGCTTCTGGGAATGGCTGTTGCCGCTGCAGTTCTTCATGGCGCCCTACCTGCTGGGCCTGGCGATGATCGGCATGGTGCAGATGGCGCGCGATTATCATCGCGAGTCGCTGCGTTCGGCGCGCCTGTGGGCGGCCTATGCGGAGACGCGATTGAAAATGCTTTCGACCCAGCTGCAGCCGCATTTTCTCTTCAATGCGCTGCATGCCGTCAGCGAACTGATCCACGAAGATGCCAACCGCGCCTCGATCATGCTGGCACGGCTCGGCGATTTCCTGCGCCACGCGCTCGAGAGCAGCCAGCAACCCTGGGTCAGCGTGTCAACGGAGATCGCCGGACTGGAAGCCTATCTCGCCGTGCAGCAGGCCCGCTTTCGCGATCAGCTGCGCGTCAGCATCACGATCAACCCGGAGGCCGCCCATTTGACGATACCCTCGATGCTGCTGCAACCATTGGCCGAGAACGCCATTGAACATGGACGCGCCGGTCCGTCGGCAGCGCTGGATGTGAGCGTGGCCGCGGCGGTGGTCGGTGAGCGCCTGCGCTTCACGATCCGCAACAGCACGCCACAGATGGCGGCACCGCTGTCACCCGAAAGCTATGGCAATGGACTGCGGAACGTACAGTTCCGGCTGCGCGCGGCCTACGGCAATGACGCGCAGCTGCTGGTCGGCCCCAATCCGGCGGGCGGCACCATCGCGACGCTGGACCTGCCAGCCCGGCGTGCCCAATGAATAGCGCACCAATCACCACGCTGGTCGTGGACGATGAACAGCTCGCGCGCCAGCGGTTACTGCGGCTGCTGGCCGGCAATGCCGCGATCCGCGTGGTGGGCGAGTGTGCCTCGGTGGCCCAGGCGCTGGAGCTGGAAGTCGACGCGCCGGAACTGATCCTGCTGGACGTCAACATGCCAGCCAGTGATGGCTTCGAGTTGCTGCGCCGCTGGAACGATCGCGGCGTCGAGCCCTTCGTGATCTTCGTGACCGCATACTCGGAACATGCGATCAAGGCCTTCGAAGTGCATGCGGTCGACTATCTGCTGAAGCCCTTCGATGACGAGCGCTTCCACAAGGCCATTGCACGTGCACGGATGGCGATCGACGCGGAGCGCGCCGGCAATGGTGCCGTTGCCGAACGCGAGGTCAGGCTGGAGGAGCGCGCCGGATCCGCGGCCGTGCCATTCCCGAAGCGCCTGCTCATCGCCGAAGATGGCAAAGTGCTGTTCCTGCCGACCCGCGAGGTCGAGTTCGTCCAGTCGGCGGGCAAGTACGTGAAGGTATTCGCGCAGGGGCGCTGCCACCTGCTGCGACAACCCATGCATGAGCTGGAGTCGCGACTCGACCCCAACCAGTTCGTGCGCGTGCATCGCTCCAGCATCGTCAATGTGGACCAGATCGTGGAGATGCATCCACTGTTCCACGGCGACTACGAACTGGTGCTCAAGCGCGGCACTCGCCTGCCGATGAGCCGGCGCTTCCGCAGCCGCTTCGATCGCTTCCTGACTGATAACTGAACGCGCCCGTTCGCGCCCGACACCGTCCGCTCGTTGACCGCCTGCGGGCCGTCCACGCCGCATGCGTTGCCGCTGCGGTTGAGCCCCGGCACTGTCGCGCCGATGCCAGACTGCCTGTTGAAGACACGTGCGACTGCTTGACCTCATCGCGCAGCACCCGGAACCCTTCCTGGTGCAGCAGGAGGACGGGCAGGTCGTGCATCTTAGCGGCGCGGCGGACTTCGCCGGCGCCATTCGCACCTGTCCGCTGCGTTACGTGCTCGCCGACCAGCTGGTGCGCGACTGCACGGCGCTGGCGTATTCCGATGGCGTGCAGATGGCCGAGTGCCTGGATCTCGTGCGCCTGCCGGCGCAGGAGTGGTGGGTGGAATGGAACGATGCTGCGCGGCTGGCGGAGTACTGTCGCGCAATGGACATTGCCGCGCCCGCGGATGCAGCCTCGGCAATCGCGCGCGCCGGCGTGCTGATCAGCGCCGCCGCTGGTGGCCGCCGCGGCACGATGCGCAGTTTCTGGTGCAGCAAGGATACGCAGCAGGAGCCGCTGCTGGCGCCGCTGGAAATTCACTTCGATCTGGATGCCATCGCCACCGAGCATGGGAGCCTCGATGCGCTGCTGCAGGGCGCCTGCACTGCAGTGCCGATCGCGGCTGAGCCCGGTGTCAGCGCCGTACTGCAGCGGGCGCGCTACCGCTTCGATCGCAGCTGGCTCGACTACTACCGGAACAATGCGCGGGACAGCGGCGTCCGGCAGCAGCTGCTGCAGGAATCACTGGGTACAGTCGCCACGGATTTTCCGCTGGTGATCGCACTGCTGCTGATGATGACGGTGCGCGGTGGACTGCCGCAGCGCCAGGAAAACCTGGCGCAGCTCAACGCCAAGCGCATGCGGCTCGGCCGGGCACCGCTACTCGAGCACATCGAAGTGTCATCACCGCTCGTGCCACAGCATTGGGCAGCGCAGTTCGCGTTCGCCGACAGCGCGCGTCGTGCGCCACGCCTGCACCATGTGCGCGGACATCTGGTGCGACGTGCGAACGCGCTGTTCTGGCGTACGCCTCACTGGCGTGGACATCTGCGCATGGGGCAGGTGCGCACCCGCACGGTGATGCTGCATTCCTGAGCACATCGGCGGCGCGGGCAGCCGCTGTTGGATTTTCTCCACACGCTATCCCGACCGCGACACACACGCGCCGCTGGCGCATCACCGGCTCCTCCGGTACCGGAACCGCACCCGCTGGCGCCGAGTGCGTTGCGCAGGCGGGTCATTGGTTTTTAGTCTGCTGCGATCGCACACCAGGGGGATCCCAAGATGCTCAGCAATTTCAAGAGAGGCAGCCTCATCGGTCTGATGCTGGCCGCCAGCCAGTGCCTGACAGCAATCAGCTACGCGGCCGACCAGCCCGCCAAAGTGGATAGCGGCGAGCTCGAGGAGGTCATCGTCACCGGCTCGCGTATCGCCACGCCCAATTCCACCAGCACGAGTCCGATACAGGTGGTGACCTCGCAGGACATCCTGGTGTCCGGCAAGTCCGACATCAGCGACATCATCAACCAGCTGCCGCAGAACTTTAACAACGACCTGGGCCAGGACCTCGGCAATCGCACCTCGGGCCTGTCGACCGCGGGTGGCGTGGCAACGGCGGACCTGCGTGGCCTGGGCCCGAATCGCACGCTGGTGCTGGTCGATGGCCGACGCCTGGGCGTGGGCTCGCCGAACACCGCCATCCAGTCGCCGGGACCTGACCTCGACCAGATTCCGGCGGCGCTGGTCGAGCGCGTCGAAGTGGTCACCGGCGGCGCCTCGGCGACCTATGGCTCCGATGCCATCGCCGGTGTCGTCAACTTCATCATGAAGAAGAATTTCCAGGGCCTGCAGATCGATGGCAACCTGAGTGAGTACTGGCACAACAATCACAATACCTTCGTGCAGAATGCGATGACTGCCGTAGGCGAAACGCCCGTGACCGGAAGCTCGATGGATGGGCGCAGCCGCAACTTCACGATCACCGCTGGCGCCAACTTCGATGACGGCAAGGGCAATGTCACCGCGTATTTCGGTTACCTGAAGTCCGATCCGGTCGCCAGCGGCGACCGTGACTTTGGCGGTTGCCAGTTGAGTTCCGCGCCGACCAGCCTGCTCGATCCGCCGGTCTGCCTGGGGTCTTCGAACTCGAACTACTTCCGGCCGGATTCGCCGGGCAGTCCGAATGCGGGCGTGGCCTTCAGCGTGTTGGGCACCGACTTCATTCCGCGCGGATCGCAGCCCACCACGCCGCCGTCGCTGTTCAATTCTCAGCCGTACATCTACATGAACCGCGGCGACCAGCGCTACACGGCCGGATTCAGTGGACATGTGGACCTGCAGGATTACGTCAGGCCCTACGTCGAATTCAATTTCATGAATGACCGCAGCCACCAGCAGATCGCGCCGGCGGCGCTGTTCCGCGACAGCAATCCCAACGATCCGACCGGCGCCGGCGACTACTACATCAACTGCAGCAACCCGCTGATGAGCGCGCAGGAGCAGCAGACGCTGTGCACGCCGGCACAGATCGCCGCCGACCAGGCGGCCATTGCCGCTGGCCAGAATCCGGTCACGGTGCAGATGCGCATCGGCCGTCGCAACGTCGAAGGCGGCGGGCGTTTCTCCGACTATGAGCACACCAACTATCGCGCCGCCTTTGGCGCCAAGGGCGACCTCGGCGATGCCTGGACTTACGACGCCTATGGCCAGTTCTACTACACCACGTTCTACAACTCGAACAGCAAGTACCTGAGCTTCGCGAACATCGACAAGGCGCTGCTGGTGACCACCGATGCCGCCGGCAATCCGGTCTGCATCAGCGGCGGTTCGTGCGTACCGTACAACATCTTCCAGGATGGCGGCGTGACCGATGCGGCGCTCAACTACCTGTATCTGACGGGTACCGCGTATGGCTCAACCACGCTGCGTACCGTGCATGCCGACATGACCGGCCAGCTGGGCAAGTACGGCATCAAGCTGCCCACGGCCAGCGACGGCGTGGCGGTGAACATCGGCTATGAAGCCCGCAATGAGCATCTGCAGTTCGAGCCCGACTCGGCGGAAAAGAGCGGCCAGCTGTCCGGTGCCGGCAGCGCCGCGGTCGCCATCAATCGCAGCGTCTCGGTGAACGAGCAGTTCATCGAGGTGCGGGCACCGCTGGTGCAGGACAAGACGGGAATCAAGGACCTGCTGTTCGACACCGGCTTCCGCCGTTCCGACTACTCGACCTCGGGCCCCGTGAATGCCTACAAGTTCGAGGTGCAGTATGCGCCGACCGATTCGGTGCGCTTCCGGGCCTCCTACCAGCGCGCGATCCGCGCACCCAGCATCATTGAACTGTACAACCCGATCAATGTCGGCCTGATCCAGCTGGGCAACGATCCTTGCGCGCCGCCCGCGAGCCGCTCGCTGGCCGATTGCCTGCACACGGTCTCGGCAGCGCAGGCGGCGGCGTTCACCGCGGCCTACAATGCCGGCACCATTCCGCAGGCGACGTTGGGCCAGCTCTCGCAGCTGACCGGCGGAAATCCCAATCTCAAGCCGGAGCAGGCTGACACCTATACCTACGGGTTGACCTTCAAGCCTTCGAAGCTGCCCAACTTCACCGGCAGCATCGACTACTACGACATCAAGCTCAAGGACACGGTGGGCGTGTTGCCGGCCAATATCATCCTGGCCAACTGCCTCGATACCGGAGATCCGGGGTACTGCAACAAGATCGTGCGCACGGCCAGCACCTTCGGCCTGGTAGGCAACAGCCTCAACTCACTGGGCTACATCGAGCAGACCAACGTGAACGTGGGCGCCAACCAGGTCAGCGGCGTCGATCTGCAGGGTGGCTACAAACTGGCAATGCGTTCCGGCTGGGGTTCGCTGGCATTCACGTTGAATGGCGCCTACCTGCTGAAGAGCACCACCACGCCCACGCCGGTCTCGCATACCTACGACTGCGCCGGCTTGTTCGGATCGACCTGCCAGACGGTCAATCCGAAGTGGCACCATATCGTGCGCACCACCTGGCTCACGCCCTGGGATATGAATGTTTCGTTGACCTGGCGCTACATCGGCAGCGTCAAGCTCGACAACAACGACCCGGATCCCTCGCTGCACAACGCGGTGACCGGCTGGACCTTCCTGCCTCCCGGCTACAACGCCTTCGATGCCCGCTTCCCCTCGTTCAGCTACTTCGACCTGGCGGCGACCTGGGATGCCAGGAAGAGCCTGCAGCTGCGCGCCGGCATCAGCAACATGTTCGACAAGGATCCGCCGCTGGCAAGCTACGAGATCATTTCGGGTGGTGCCGCCAACACCTACTCGACCTACGATCAACTGGGACGCCAGCTGTTCGTGTCATTCACCGCGAAGTTCTGAACGCAATCGGGCGGGGGCGATGCGGCGCGCACGGCACAGCTAGTGCTTGAACGCCGCATCGCCCACCCGGTGATAGTTGGCCGGGTGCGAGGTGACGAGGCTGCGTTGCGTGGCATCGCTGTACACGTGGCAGGCGCCGGTACAGTCGTGTAGTTCGGCCACCGTATACAGCAGCCCATTGCTGGTCTTCGGATGCTGTGCAGCCTGGTAACGCGCGGCATGGCATCCGGCACAGCTGCCGGCGTAGGCCGCCGCGGGCCAGGGGATCTGCTCGCTGTTGCTGGTGTGGCAGCTGTTGCAGGTGAGCGCAGCGCGATGCTGGCCGGGGAAGGCGCCAGCACTGTGCACGAAATGCCAGGCGCTCCAGTCCGGATAGCTGTGGCAGGTGGCGCAGTCGAGCCGCGTGCCCAGGTGCGTCGTCGTCAGGCCCGTGGCCACGCTGTTGTTGTGGCAGCTGACGCAGTTGGCCGTCAGCGTGCTGTGATCCATCAGCGCCGGCTTCCATCCGAGCGTGCCGTGGCAACTGTCACATTGTGCCGTCGTGGGCACGTGGTTGACGGGCAGGCCCATTGCCTGCAGGCCGTTGTGGCAACTGCGGCAGCTGTGCGCGGCAATGGCGCTGTGCTCGAAGCGCGCCGGCGTCCACGCGTTGCTGGTATGACAGGCCTCGCAGCTGTTGTTGCTGGCGATGTGATGGGTACCTTTGCCGCGCGCCACGCTGCCGTTGTGGCAGCTGCTGCAGCTGCCCTTGACCTGCAGGTGATCGACGCTGCTGACTGGCAGCCAGGCCAGGGTGGTGTGGCAAGTTCCGCAACTGTCGCTGCTGGCGATGTGGGTGACTGGCTTGCCGATGCCGCTGGCCGCGCCGTGGCAACTCTGGCAACTGCTTCCCACCACGCGCCGATGATCGAAGCCCGCCGTGCGCCCCAGCGTTGCACCGCCACCCAATGAGGGCACTGCAGTGAAGTTGCCGGCTCGTTGCGCGGGCGTGAGCGGCGCGCCGCGGCGTGCACCGAACTTGTCGCGGGTGGAATGACAGCCCGAGCCGCCGCAATCCACGCCTTTGTGATGATTGGCGGAATCGCGCACCCACAGTCGCACGCCGGTGTTGGTCTTCCAGGTCATCCCGATTTCATGACAACTCATGCAGGTCATGGCGCGCACCGCGGCGTGCTTCATGATCGTGCCGGAGAAAGTAGTGAACACCGTGGCAGAGTGGCACAGCTCGCAGGCGATGTTGTTGGTGCCGTTGGGCGGGTTCGAGGGGATGTGCCCCGTGGCGCCCGAGGGCGGTGCCTTCAGGGTCGGCGCCGCCATGTTGGCGAAGGCCAGGCCGTAGGCGTGGCATTGTGCACAGTTGCTGCTGATGTTCACGTGGTTCATCGTCGCCACGCTGTAGTTGCCGGCTGTGGTGTGGCACAACGCGCAGTTGTTGGCGTCGGCCGCCGGCAGCGGGATGTGGTTGGCCGGCAGATCGGTCGCGCCCTTGAAGCTGGTGGTATTGAAATGGCAGGTGGAGCACTCGCCGGCTGCCACGTGCGCAGTACCGTCGGCCTTCTTCGCCGGGCGCACCTTGGTCGCTGGTGTACCGATGAAGGTCTTGCCGGCTTCATGGCAGCTCGAGCAGACGATCGCCGTCACCAGGCTGTGCACCATCGATGGCGGCGCCGTGCCGCTCGCATTGCTGATCAGGAAAGTGCTGAAGTTGCTGGCCGAGTGGCAGCCCTCGCAGGCTATCGTGCCCGTCGGGATGTGATTGCCCGGTAGCAGCTTGGTGGCCGGCGTACCCACGAAACTCTTGCCGGCGCCATGGCAGTTGACGCAACCCGTGGCGAAGCCCGTGTGCACCATCGAGGGCGGCGTCGTGCCACTGGCATTGGTGAACGCAAAGCTCGAGAAATTGGTCGGCGAGTGGCACTGCGTGCACACCACGGTGCCGATCGGGATGTGATTGCCTGGCTCGACCACAGTGGCAGGCGTGCCGACGAAGCTCTTGCCCGGGCCGTGACAGGTAGTGCAGGCAGTGGTCGATACCACGGCATGGTTCATCGGCGGGCTCTTGTTGTTGATCACGAAACTCGTGAAGCCCGTGGCGCTGTGGCAGCTCTCGCAAGCCGCAGTCCCAAAGGGCACGTGGTTCGCCGGCGGCAACTTCAAGGTCGGCGGCGCCATGTTGGCGAAGCTCTTGCCCGTGGCATGGCACTGCGCACAATTGCTGGCGATGTTCACGTGGTTCATCGTCGCCACGCTGTAGTTGCCCGCCGTGGTGTGGCAGAGCGCGCAGTTGTTGGCGTCGGCGGCCGGCAGCGGAATGTGATTGGCCGGCAGGTCGGTGGCGCCCTTGAAACTCGTGGTATTGAAGTGGCAGGTAGAGCACTCGCCCGAAACCACGTGCGCTGTGCCATCGGCTTTCAACGCGGGGCGCACTTTGGTGGACGGCGTGCCCACGAATGACTTGCCGGCCTCGTGGCAGGTGGAGCACACGATCGCCGTAACCAGGCCGTGCACCATTGAGGGCGCCGCGCTGCCACTGGCATTGGCAAAGGCGAAGCTGCTGAAAGCCGTGCTGGAGTGGCAGCCCTCGCAGGCCATGCTGCCAGTGGGAATGTGGTTGGCAGGCAGCGACTTCACCGCCGGCGTGCCCACCCAGCTCTGGCCGACACCGTGGCAGGTCACGCAGGCTCGTGGTGAATCCCGCGTGATTCATCGGCGGCACCGCGTTGGCGATCACGAAGCTGCTGAAGTTGCTGGCCGAATGACAGTTGGTGCAGGCCGTGGTGCCGATGGGCACGTGGTTGCCGGGTTCGACGACCGTGACTGGCGTGCCGATGAAACTCTTGCCGGGGCCGTGACAGGTACTGCAGGCGATGGTCGTGACCACCGCATGGTTCATCGGCGGGCTCTTGTTGTTGATCACGAAACTCGTGAAGCCCGTGGCGCTGTGGCAGCTCTCGCAAGCCGCAGTCCCAAAGGGCACGTGGTTCGCCGGCGGCAACTTCAAGGTCGGCGGCGCCATGTTGGCAAAGCTCTTGCCGGTGGCGTGGCACTGCGCACAATTGCTGGCGATATTCACGTGGTTCATCGTCGCCACGCTGTAGTTGCCTGCTGTCGTATGGCACAGCGCGCAGTTGTTGCTGTCGGCCGCCGGCAGTGGAATGTGATTGGCCGGCAGGTCGGTCGCCCCCTTGAAGCTCGTGGTATTGAAGTGACAGGTGGAGCATTCGCCGGTCGTCACGTGCGCCGTGCCATCAGCCTTGGTGGCCGGGCGCAGGCGCGTCGCCGGCGCACCCGCCCAGCTGTGGCCGGCCTCATGGCAGGCCGAGCAGGCCATGCTGCTCACCACGCTGTGCACCATCGCGGGCGGCGCTGTGCCCGTGAGGTTGCTGAAGCTGAAGCTGCTGAAGTTCGCCGGCGCGTGACAGCTTTCGCAGGCCGCCGTGCCGAAGGGCACGTGATTGCCAGGCGGCAGTACGGTGACTGGCGTACCCACCCAACTGCTGCCGCTGGCATGACAGGTGGCACAGGCTACACCCGCCACGGCCGCGTGGTTCATTGGCGGGCTCTTGTTGCTGATCACGAAGCTCGTGAAGTTACTCGCGCTGTGGCAACTCTCGCAGGCTGCCGAACCCGTGGGCACATGGTTCGCCGGCGGCAGGCGCAGGGCAGGTGGCGCCATGTTGGCGAAGCTCTTGCCGGTCGCGTGGCACTGCGCGCAGTTGCTGGCGATGTTGACATGATTCATCGCCGCCACGCTGTAGTTGCCCGCCGTGGTATGGCACAGCACGCAGTTGTTGTTGTCGGCGGCTGGCAGCGGAATGTGGTTGTTCGGCAGATCCGTAGCGCCCTTGAAGCTGGTGGTATTGAAATGGCAGGTAGAGCATTCGCCAGTCAGCACGTGCGCGGTGCCATCGGCCTTGGTGGCCGGGCGCAAACGCGTCGCCGGCGTGCCAGCCCAGCTGTGCCCAGCCTCGTGGCAGGCCGAGCAGGCCATGCTGCTCACTACGCTGTGCACCATCGCGGGCGGCGCCGTACCGCTGGCATTGCCGAACAGGAAGCTGTTGAAATTGGCCGGCGCGTGACAGCTCTCGCAGGCCGCCGTGCCAAAGGGTATGTGATTGCCAGGCGGCAATACCGTCGCTGGCGTACCCACCCAGCTGCTGCCGCTGGCGTGGCAGGTGGCGCAGGTCACGCCGGATACCGACGCGTGATTCATCGGCGGGCTCTTGTTGCTGATCGCAAAGCTCGTGAAGCTGCTCGCGCTGTGGCAGCTCTCGCAGGCTGCCGTGCCGATCGGAATGTGATTGGCGGGCGGCAGTTTGAGCGTCGGCGGCGCCATGTTTGCAAAACTCTTGCCGCCCGCGTGGCACTGCGCGCAATTGCCGGCGATGTTCACATGATTCATCGTGGCAAGGCTGTAGTCGCCGGCATTGCTGTGGCAGAGCGCGCAGTTGCCGTTGTCCGCAGCCGGCAGCGGAATGTGGTTGTTTGGCAGGTCGGTCGCGCCTTTGAAGCTCACGGTATTGAAATGGCAGGTGGAGCACTCGCCCGCAGCCACGTGCGCACTGCCATCCGCCTTGGTGGCGGGCCGCAACAAGGTCGCCGGCGCGCCGAGCCAGTTATGGCCCTGCTCGTGGCAGCTCGAACAGGCCGCACTGGCGACCGCGCTGTGCACCATGGCCGGTGGCGTAGTGCCGCTGGCATTCACGAAGCTGAAGGCATTGAAGTTCGACGCGCTGTGGCACAACGCGCAATCAGCGCTGCCCACCGGCACGTGGCCCGCCGGTAGCGTCACGACCGGCGGCGTGCCGACGAATGCCAGGCCCGAGCCGTGGCATTGCGCGCAGCCCAGCGCGCTGACCGCCGCGTGATTCATCGGCGGGCTTTTGTTGCTGATCACAAAGTTCGTGAAGTCGGTCGCGCTGTGGCAGCTCTCGCAGGCTGCGCTGCCGATGGGGATGTGATTGCCTGGCGGCACCTTCAGCACGGGCGGCGCCATGTTGGCGAAACTGCGGTCCGCGGCATGACACACCGCGCAGGCGCTGGTGCTGACGACGGTGTGATCCATTGTGTAGCTCGAGTAGTCCGCGGCATTGCTGTGACAGGCGGAGCATTGACTCGATGAGCCGCTGGGCAAGGGTATGTGGTTGCTCGGCAGGTCGGTCGCGCCCTTGAAGCTGGTGGTGTTGAAGTGACAGGTGGAACATTCGCCCGCAGCCACGTGCGCGCCGCCGCTGGCCTTCAGCGCTGGCCGCAGCACGGTCGCAGGTGCGCCGGCCCAGCTGTGGCCCGCCTCATGGCAGCTCGAGCAGGTGGCGCTGCTCACCACGCTGTGCACCATCGACGGTGGAGCGCTGCCGCTGATGTTGCCGAACATGAAACTGCTGAATGTCCCTGGCGCATGGCAGCTCTCGCAGGCTGCCGTGCCGATCGGTACGTGATTGCCGGGTGGCAGCACCGTGGCAGGCGTGCCCACCCAGCTGCTGCCCGTCGCATGACAGGCAGCGCAGGGGAGACTGGCGACCACCGCGTGATTCATCGGCGGACTCTTGTTGCTGATCGCGAAGCTCGTGAAGTTGCTGGCACTGTGGCAGCTGTCGCAGGCGGCGGCATCAAACGGGATGTGATTGGACGGTGGCACCTTGAGGGTCGGCGGCGCCATGTTGGCAAAGCTGCGGTCGGCTGCGTGACACGCGGCGCAGGGTGCACCGCTGACGACAGTGTGATTCATCGCGTAACTGGAGTAGTCCGCGCTGTTCGCATGGCAGGCGCTGCAGGCCGTCGCCGAGCCATTGGGCAGCGGGATATGATTGCTGGGCAGGTCGGTGGCGCCCTTGAAGCTGGTGGTGTTGAAGTGGCAAGTGGAGCATTCGCCCGCCGCCACGTGGGCCGCGCCATCAGCCTTGACGGCGGGGCGCAACAGTGTGGACGGTGCACCGGCCCAGCTGTTGCCCTGCTCGTGGCAACCCGAGCAGGCGGCAGTGCCCACGACACTGTGCACCATCGAGGGTGGTCCGCTGCCGCTCGCATTGGCGAACATGAACGTGGTGAAGTTCGAACTCGAGTGGCAGTTCTCGCAGGCGCTGGCACCGAAGGGCACGTGATTCGCCGGCGGCACCTTGAGCTGCGGCGGCGCGAGGTTGGCGAAGCTGCGGTCGGCTGCGTGGCACAGCGCGCAGCCGCTGCTGATGCCATCGTGCCGCATCAGGTACACACTGAAATCCGCCGGGTTCGAATGACAGAGCGTGCAGGGCTGCGCGGTGGGTATGTGTCCGCTGGGTTGTACGGTGCCGTTGGTAAACGAGACTGTGGACAGGTGACAGGTGCCACAATCGCCCTGTGCCGGATGTGGCGCTGCGGGCCGCGTCACCATCGTCACGCCGAAGAAGTTCCTGCCGGCCTCATGGCAATCCGCGCACGGCATGGGCGGTGTCACGGCGGTGTGATTCATCAGCGCGCCACTGAAGCTGGTGTACTGCGTAGGGACATGGCACGCCTCGCAGGCTGCGCCGTCCGTCGGTAGGTGCGTGGATGGCATGCCGCTGGCCGAAATGCCGTTGTGGCAGCTGGCGCAACCGCTCACTACGCCCGAGTGGTTGAAGACCGCGCCGCCCCAGTTGAAGGTGGAATGGCAGGCATCGCACTCGAGATTGGTCTCGATATGTTGCGGCCCCTTGCCCTGGGCCTGCACGTTGTTGTGGCAGGAAGAGCAGCCGCCACGCACTTCCGCGTGATCGAAATTCACCGCCGGACTGAACGCCACGGGTGTGTGGCAGCTCTCGCAGCGGTTGGAGCTCAGGATGTGGTTGAGCGGCTTGCCGGTAGCGTGCACCTGCGTGCCCAGGCCGTGGCAACTCGCGCAGTCGCGCGGCGTGCCCTTGAACACTGCATTGAAGTGACAGGTTTCACAGGGCAGATCGCGATGCTTGCCGATCAGCTCGAAGCCGGTGGTCAGGTGATCGAAGGGCGTGCGCTGCACTTTGGGTGACTGTACGGGCGCGGTCGCGGCTGCCGCCGCTGTCGCAGGTGCCACTGCCGCTGTCGGCGCCTGGCCTGGCACCGACGCCGGTGCCGCAACTGCCGGGCACGTGGCCCACAGCAGCAGCACTGCGAGCAGCATTCGCCCACTGACGCCGCGCGCGCGCGGCGTGCTGAGCGTGTTCAGCTTTGCCACTCTGGCAGTGGCCTGCCGGTGCGGCAGTGTGAGTGCAGATGCGCGCCGCTGCGTAAACGCCGCGAGTCGCACATGGAAAGAATGGCTGTGCGCATGTCGAACCCCGCTCCCCGTTCTGACCGGCGCGCATTGTTGGCCACATGCAGACGGCGCACATCATGTCGCGCTCGTCAGACAGCAATTTAACTTAGGTCTTTTATTAAGAGCGCACAGGGAGCGCGCAAAGCGCGCGCGGAGTCAGTCGCGCGCGCGCCGCTCGCCAGGACGCCGCCGGTTTTTCGCGGGCGCAGCGCCAGTGCCCGCGCCGCCGCCAGTGTCATCGTTGCGGCGTGGCCCGGCGCGCCGGTCGGCATGATGTTGATAACGGCACTGGCAGTGCTCCGGATCGCTGCAGCCCGCCACCGGCAAGCGCGGTGCATCGCGCGAGAGCGTGCGGCGGCGGGGATTCGCGAGCACCGCATCGCATGGATTCTTGCCGGGAACGATGCTGACCGAGTGCCAGGGTTCCCGGATTGCCTTGCTGGTCGGTTTGCTGCGAATGACCATGTTTCGCACCCTCGCGGCCTGGAGATTGCGGAGCAGGCCGTCACCCGGAGGTTAGCAGAAATCCCGCACTATTTACGCCTCGCGCTCGTACCTCGCAGGCCCTCAGTCGCGTGCCGCCGCTGCGTCGCGCAGCTGTTCGATCTGGGCGCGCAATTCGCTGACCGCCAGCTCCAGCTGCGTCAGTCGCGCATCGAGGTCGCTGCCGGCCGCGGCGGGTGCGTGTTCTGCCGCCGCTGCGTAGCTGTGGCTTACCGACGCTGACACCGGCGCTGGCGCCAGCAACTCGGCGGCTGGCGGGCCCGTGAACAGCTGCAGGTAGCGCGAATCGCGCCGTCCGGGCTCGCGCGGCAGCTGCACCACGAGTGCACCATCGGGCCGGTTGGCCAGTGCGTCGAGCGCATTCTGCACTTCGCTGGCATCGGCAAAGGGTGTCATGCGTGCCGCGCGCGTGCGCAGCTCTCCCGGGGTTTGCGGGCCGCGCACCAGCAACTCGCAGACGATGGCCAGTTCCTGCAGGCTGAATTTCAGGCCGGAGAACTCGGTGTTGCAGAAGCAATGCTGGTATTTGGCCACGCGGCTGCCAAAGCCGCTGCGCTCGATCATCACGTGTTTGCGCACCAGGCCGTCGACCAGCTGCTGCACTTCGGCTTCCGCGAGATTCAGCACCGGGTCGCGATTGCTTTTCTGGTTGCAGGCGTTGGTGAGTGCATTGATCGACAGCGGATACTGGTCAGGCGTCGTGATCTGCTTTTCGATCAGGCAGCCGATGACCCGGGCTTCGGGCGCACTCAAAGTGAACTTCAAGCTCATCACCAGCTCCCGGTGTTCGGCATCGAAGCCCAGGGCTCGCGCGGCGGCAGGTTCGGCCCCTGCTGCAGCAGCTCGACCGAGATCGCATCGGGCGAGCGCACGAAGGCCATGTGGCCGTCGCGGGGCGGTCGCAGCACGGTGACGCCGTGATCGAGCAGCCGCTGGCAGGTGGCGTAGATGTCGCTGACCTCATAGGCGAGGTGCCCGAAATTGCGCCCGCCGGTGTACGGCTCCGGATCCCAGTTGTGGGTGAGCTCCACCTGCGCCTGCTCGTCGCCCGGTGCCGCGAGGAACACCAGCGTGAAGCGCCCCTTCTGGTTTTCCATGCGATGCGTTTCATGCAGGCCCAGTGCATCGCAGTAGAAGCGCAGCGAGGCTGCAAGATCGCTGACCCGCACCATCGTGTGCAGATACTTCATGGTCATTTCACGATTTCGAGCAGCTCGACCGTGAAGTCCAGTGTGCTGCCGCCCGGAATGGAAGGCGGCTGGCCGCGATCGCCGTAGGCCACGTCCGACGGGCAGAGGATGCGGCTCTTGCCGCCGACCTTCATGCGCTGCACGGCCTCGGTCCAGCAGGGCACCACGCCCGAGAGCGGGAAGGTGGCCGGCTCGCCGCGCTTGATCGAGCTGTCGAACACAGTGCCATCGATCAACTTGCCTTCGTAGTGCACCTTGACCTTGTCGGCCGAGGTCGGGATGGCGCCAGTGCCTTCGCTGAGCGTGGTGATCACGATGCCGGTCTTGGTGGTCTCGGTGTTCTTGGCGGTAGCCGCCTTGTCACGGAAGGTCTTGCCCGCTTCCTTGGCCTTCGTAACCATTGAGTTCGCGCGTTCCTGTTGCAGCGCCTGCGCCTTGGCACGATAGGCGTCGATGTCGACGGCCGGCTTGGTTCCCGCCAGCCCCGCGGCGAAACCCGCCTCGGCCATTTTCATTTCCTCTTTGGTGAAGGCGAAGCTCTTGTCCAGATTGGTGCCGACGATCTGCCCGATGGCGTAGGCGGTCTTATCCTCTTCAGTCTGCGGACCGGCAGCGCCCGGCGCAGCGGCAGCCGGCGCGGCTGACCAGGCGGCGGTACTCGTGGCACAAAGCAGCATCACGGCAAGAAAACGCGACATGTAGCTCTCCAGGGTTGCAGATCGTAGGGTGTGATCCGGCAGTGCGGATCTTGGCGCGCTATTCTAGCGCCCGTGCCCGCAGCGCGCCGCAAAACCCCTGTGAAGTCACGCACGGTCCCGCCGTCGCAACGTCCCATGCGAACGCATTCCGAGTCGCAGCTGCAGGAACAGCTGCAGGCGGCCTGCGCCGCTGGGGACGGGTTGAGCGGCGCGCACTGCATCCACGAGCTGTGGATGCGCGGCGCCATGGCCGTGCATATTGAGAACTGGCTCACAGTTCTGTGGCAGCAAGCCGGCGCGAGCGTGCCTGAGTGGCTGCCGATGCGCCACATCGAATGGCTGCCGCTGCTCTACGAAGTGACGGCGCGTTTCCAGGCACGGCGACGCGGGCGCTCCAACCTCTACCTGGTATTGCTCGATTACAGTGACTCACGTCCCGAGCCCTACGGCATCTACGTAGGCATGACGGGCTTCACACCGGCGCAGCGTTTCGATCAGCACAAGGCCGGCATTCGCGCTGCCGGCAGCGTGCTGCGCCGGGGCCTGGAGCTGCTTGCCGGCCCGACCCTGCACCTGCAGGGTATAGCCCGCGGTGAGGCGGCCGATATGGAAGAGCGGCTGGCCGAGGCCCTGCGCCTCGAGGGCCTGTTTGTACAGGGCGGCCACTGACACCAGGCCTTCAAGTTCCGCGGCCGGCGGACGATATGTCATGCAGGTCTTTCTCGCTGACAGGGATGTTTCATGCGTTATCGGCAAACCCCAGCACAGAGCGCCGAATTGCTGCGGCTGGTGCTGCCGCGCATTGCCGCGCATGGCGGGCATTACGGGCCGGCTGCTTATTCCGTCTGGTATGAGTATCTGGCTGGACTGAACCAGCCGCTTAACGCGGAACTGGACAAGCGCCTGCAGGAGCCCGACTCGCTTGCTCCCCCGGATATCGACAAGCTCTACCAGCAATTCGTCTCCGGACGTGAGCAGCGCGAGGCCGCGAAGATCCAGAGCGGACTCAGTGAGTTGCTGGGCAAGCTGGCCGGCGTCGCCGCAGCCACTGGCCAGGGCACCGCCGATTACGCGCGCGCACTCGAGGAATGCGAGCGCGAACTCGCCTCGATCGGCGATGCCGAAGGGCTGCAGCGCGTGCTCAAGTCGCTGGTGCAATCCACGGCCGCGGCGCACAGCGCTGCGGAAAAAGTGCAGACCGAGCTGCAGTCCAGTCGCACGGAATTGCAGCAGCTGCGCGACAGCGTCGGCAACCTGCAGAGTGAAGCGCAGAGCGACCCGCTGACCGGGCTGCTCAACCGCCGAGGCTTCGAGCGCACGGTCGCGGAACTGTATGGTGAGGGCAGCGATGGGCTCGGCAAGTGCGCCCTGCTGATGGCCGACATCGATCACTTCAAAAAGGTCAACGACACCTATGGTCACCTGATCGGCGACCAGGTGATCAAGGCCGCGGCGCAAGTGCTGAAATCCGCGATCAAGGGCCGCGACATCGTGGCGCGCTTCGGCGGCGAGGAGTTCGTGGTGCTGCTGCCTGATACGCCGGCGAAAGGCGCGCTGGCGCTGGCCGAGCAGATCCGCACGGCCTTCGGCAAGCTGCGCATCCGCCGCCAGGGAAGCGATGAACTGATCGCCCAGGTCTCGATCTCGATCGGCGTGGCAACGCCGCTCGCCGGTGAAAGCGTGGAACACGCGATCGATCGCGCCGACCAGGCGCTCTACCGCGCCAAGAACGAGGGGCGCAATTGCGTACGGCTTGCGGACAGCGCCGTCGCCGCCTGAGTTCCGCGCCTGGTTCCGCCGCCTGGGTTAGGATGGCGGCATGAGTTTCACCCTGACTGCGCCCACTGGTGCGACCGGCGCCGCGCGCTATGCCGACCTGCACCAGGCCCTGCAGGGCCTGCTGGCCGGCGAGCGCGATCTGCTCGCCAACACGGCCAACATGGCGGCACTGGTGTTTCACCTGCTTCCTGATCTGAACTGGGCCGGCTGGTATTTCCTGCGTGGCCAACAACTGGTGCTCGGTCCCTTCCAGGGCAAGCCGGCCTGTGTGCGCATCGACATGGGTCGCGGTGTCTGCGGCACTGCTGCGCTAAGCCGTCAGTCGGTACGGGTAAGCGACGTGCATGCATTCCCCGGCCACATTGCCTGCGATGCGGCATCGCGCTCGGAGCTGGTGGTGCCGGCATTGCGCGCCGATGGCAGCCTGCTCGGCGTCTTCGATCTCGACAGCCCGTCGCTGGCGCGATTCACCGCTGAAGACCAGCAGGGCATCGAGAACGCAGTGCGGGCGCTGATTCTCGCCAGCGACTGCAGTTGATTCGATCCTCAGCGGTCAAATTCACCGGCAGCGGTTAAATCGTGCGCATAGCTGCGGGGTTTATCCGGGCATAATCGCCGTGCTTATTCCATAACGCTGCAGCGCGCATTGCGTTGACAGACTTCTGCGCGATTTGCGTGAGCGCCATCATGGAAAGCCGGGGCATGCAGACGGCATGCTGTAACCATGGAAACCAAAGACACGTTCATGCGCTTTGTCGTCATCGGCTCGATCGTCGTGGTAGGCGCGCTCGCGTTTATCGTACGCATGCATGCCTGATGAGAGTGGGCCGCGCCGCTAAAGAACTTTTCCAGCGGCCCCGGACTCTATACTAGGATAGAAGACCAGATCCGGGCTGTCGTCCGGGCAGGAGGGGTCAATGTCAGCGTATAGAATTCCGGGAATACTGGCCGCCGCCGTTGCTGTAGCGCTCAGCGGTTGTGCCTTGCAGGCGCGCACCGATAGCGATGCCAAAGCTTCCGTGGGCATGTGCCACACCTACACTTTTGGCGATACCGAGCAGAAGCATCCCGATTCCGCGCCGGCCTTTGGCAATCCCCTGAATGAGAAGCGCCTGCGCGAAGCCATCCAGGCGAAGCTGAACGAGCGCGGCATGCAGCCCGCCACGGAATCCGCGGCCGATTGCGCCGTGGGTTATGCGATCGGCTCGCGCCTCGCACTCGATGATGCCTATCCGCGCGCCGGCTGGGGCTGGAGCTGGGGCATGGGTTGGGGCTGGGGCCGACGCGGCAGTTTCGGTTCACTGGCCTGGGATTCCGGCCCGCGTGATTACCGTGAAGGCCGGGTATCGGTGAATCTCTTCAACGCCCACAGCCATGAAGCCCTCTGGCATGCCTATGTCGATGTGGACGTCACACGCCTGACCGGTGCCGAAGCCGAAAAGCGCATCAATGAAGCGGTCACGGCCATCTTCGCCAAGTTTCCCGCTGCTGCAGCGGTAGCTCCGGCCGCGCCGGCGGTGAAGAGCTGAGCCAAGGCCGGCGCATGACGGCGCGCTGATTACGGCGCCGTCATGATTAAGCGCATGTCACGAACGGATTGCTCCTGGCGGGTAATACTTTGCGCCGCCCGCAAGGGTTCAATCAATTCAGGAGCAATGCAATGAAATCCCAGATCGCCGTTGTCGCAGCTGCCGTGGCTGCACTGTCCGCTGCCCCCATGTTCGCCCTGGCCGCTGACGCCGCGGCTCCGGCTGCAACGGCTCCCGCCGCCAAGCCGGCCGCTTCGGCCGATGCCAAGAAGAGTGGCCACAAGGGTCACCACCACCACCACGCTCATGCCAAGGGTAGTGATACCAGCGCGGCGCCGGCCAGCCCGACCAAGTAAGACATCCCCCTTACAGACTGGTTTGGAGCAGGGCGCCATGGGGCGCCCTGTTTTTTTGCGGCACTATATGCACGCCGAAGGATCACAATAGGCGTAGGGAATGAATCGCTGACCAGCGAGGGTAACAAGATGGAACCTGCTCGACCGGTTGTAACTGCACGGCCCATGCGCTTGGCGTGGCCGGCACTGCTGCTGTTGTGTGGCGCACTGCTGTGCGCCGTGCGCGCGAGCGCCGATAGTGGTGACATCGACGACCCGCCGGGTCGCGTGGCGCGCGTCAATCTGCTCGATGGCCACGGCTCGGTGCAACTCGCGGGCAGCGAGAGCTGGGTCGATGACCTGGTGAACCGCCCGCTCACCGGCGGCGACAAATTGTGGATCGAATCGGGCGCGCGCGCCGAAGTACATATTGGCTCCGCGGTATTGCGCCTGGGCGCCAGCACCGCGCTGCAGCTCATCACCATCGACGATCGCACCATCCGCCTGCGCGTGACCGCTGGCGCGCTGAGCGTGCGGCTGCGCCAGCTCGATACCGACGAAGTGTTCAACATCGAAACGCCGGCCGGTGACATCGAACTGATGGAGCCGGGTGGCTATCGCCTCGATGTCGCCGATCGCGACGAGCGTGCGCGCATCGCCGTGTGGAGCGGACGCGCGCGCGTGCAGGGCGATGGTGGCATGCAGATGCTGCATACCAACGAGAGCGCCGAGATTTTCGGCGGCGATCAACCGGGCATCGAAGTGGCCGCGGCCGGCGCCACCGACAGCCTCGACCTGTGGGCCGAAGATCGCGACCGGCGCGAAGATGAATCGCGCTCGGCGCGCTACGTCTCGCGCGATGTGGTGGGCTACGAGACCCTGGATGGCTATGGCGACTGGGTGGTCGATCCGAGCTATGGCTCAGTGTGGGTGCCGCAGCATCTGGCCTACGACTGGGCGCCTTTCAGGTTCGGCTACTGGACCTGGGTCGGCCCCTGGGGCTGGACCTGGATCGACGATGCGCCCTGGGGTTTCGCACCCTGTCACTACGGTCGCTGGATACATCGTCGCGAAGGCTGGGGCTGGGTGCCGGGCCCCGTGCATGGGCACCGGCCGATCTTTGCGCCGGCACTGGTAGCCTGGGTTGGTGCGCGTCCCGATCGTTACACCGATCCGCGCCATGCGCCGCGCGTGGGCTGGGTGCCGCTGGGCTACAACGAAGTGTACCGGCCGCCCTATCACGCGAGCCGCAACTACCTGCAGAACACCAACGCCAGCAATACGCACCTGGAGCGCGGCGTGCTGACGCGCACGCTCGATCAGATGCGCGACGACGACGCGCACGATGGCCAGCGCGGGCAGCATCGTTACATGCATCAGGACGTGCCGGGCGCCGTGACCACCGTGTCGCGCGATACCTTTGTCTCGGCGCGCCCGGTGGGGCGGAACCTGCTCAAGCCGAGCGCCGAGGATTTGCGCGGCGCCAATGTGCGTACTGGTCCGATCGACATCAAGCCCGGCGCACAAAGCTTCGGGCGCGAATTGCCGCGCGACCGTCCGGTCTCGCGTCCCGATCGCGCGCTCTTCGAGCGGCCGGTGATGTCATCGAATCCGGAGGTGAGTCCGCGCGGCACGCCAGTGCGCGTACCGGGTACGCTGCCGCAACGGCGCGTGGAAGTATCGGATACGCCGGCGCGTGCGCCCGCACCTGCGCCCGAACGGCCCGGCGCCTTTACGCCGCGCAGTGCGCCGCAGCCGCCGCCGCCCGTGCGGGAAGCGCCGGTGCGCCAGACGCCAATACGCGAAGTGCCGGTGCGCGAAGTGCCATCGATACGCGAGGTGCCGTCAACGCGCGAAATGCCGCCGGCACGCTCAGGCTCTCCGGTACGCGAAATACCGCCACCGCGTGAGATGCCGCCGCAGCGCGAACAGCCACAGCACCGTGAAGTGCCGCCACCACGTGAAGCGCCGCCAGTAAATCTGCCACCGCCGCGCCCGGTGCAGGTGACGCCGCGCCCCACGTACACGCCGCAGCCGCCGCCCGTGCAACACACGGAGCGCCCGCCGCCGCAGTCATCGCCGCCGCCAGCGCATGTGCATCAGGATCACGCCGACCGTTCCGATCACGGGCGCGGTCACTATCGCGACTGATCGCTGCCCTCAGCGCGACGGCCTGGCGGCGGTGCGCCAGGCGTCGCGATCGATCGCGTAGATCACGTTGATGTTGGCGGTCTCGCCGTAGTACGCGACCGGCGCCGAGCCGATGTACACACCGCCCAGCCGTTCCATCGCGACGCGCGAGCGCCGGTTGTTCTCGCCCACATGAAACACCACGCGCTGCAGTTGCCCGAAGGCGTGATCGAGCATCAGTGTCTTCATCGAACGGTTGCTGCCACCGCCCCAGTGACTGCGCGCCAGGAAGGTGTAGCCGATGGCCACGGTGCCAGCGCTCTCGTCGAGCTCGTAGTAGCGCGTGCTGCCGATCACCTCGCCCGAGCTGGCATCGCTGACCAGGAATGCACCGCCCGATTGCATCGCGCCCTGGAAAAAAGTGCTGAATACTTCGTGACGATAGCGATCCCGATTGGGGTGTTGCTCCCAGATCAGGGGATCACTGGCTACCGCGTAGAGCGCGGGAAAATCTTCGGCCTGCAAGGGGCGCAGGCGCACCAGCGCATCTTCCAGTCGGGGTTGCAGGTTGAAAGCCACGGCGCTACTGGGACAGTGTGCGGCTGAGTCTTTGCGCGGCTGCGTCGGAGTGCGACAGCGTCAGGGCTTGGCGGCCGCACTGTACAGCGGCAGCACGCGCGGCAACAACGCCTGCAGGTCCGCCTGGCGGGTGCTGCTGGAAGGGTGCGTGCTCAGGAACGGCGGCGTGCTGCCACCGCCAGCCTGGGCCATCTTCTGCCACAGCGTCAGCGCAGCGTGCGGATCGTAGCCGGCGCGCGCCATCAGTTCGAGGCCGACGCGATCGGCTTCGGATTCCTGCACGCGGCTGCGCGGCAGACCGAAGGTGACCTGCGTGATCATGCCGGCGAGCTGCACGCCCGAATCGCCGATGCCCGTCAACGCGCCCAGCGCGCCCAGGCCAAGCTGCTCGGCATAGGCGCGCGATACCGCTTCGCGGCTGTGCTCGCGCAGGGCGTGGGCCATTTCATGGCCGATGACCGTGGCGAGTTCGGCGTCGCTGAGTTTCAGTTTGTCGATCAGCCCGCTGTACACCATGATCTTGCCGCCCGGCATGCAGTAGGCGTTGAGCTCGCTGGTGGTCTGGACGTTGACATCCCATGCCCATTGGGCCGCGTCGGGCCGGAACACCGTGGTCTGCTTGATCAGTCGTTCGGAGATCGTGCGCACGCGCTTTGATTGCGCAGCATCGGTATTGAGCTGGCCCTTTTCGCGCGCCTTGCCCAGTTCGTCGGCATAGGATTTGAGCGCACCCTGTTCGACGTCGGCTTCGGAAACCAGCATCACCTGTTTGCGATCCACGCCCACCGCACCTGGCGCTGTGGTGTGCACAGACTGGCAGCCGCCCAGCAGCAGGGCCGCGCAGGTCGTAGCAAAGATGAGGTATTTCATACAGACATCATAGCTGCTGCATGACAGGAGTTTCATCCTCTGGAAATCAGCGTCCGACTAGGATACCGGCCAGCCCGGTGGCCACGGTGGCCTGCCGGGAACCCAATAACACTCAGGAGCAGAGGCTATGAAGATGTACCGTACGATTCTCGGACTCGGCGTCGGCCTGCTGGCGGCGTTGGTGGTCCAGGCGCAGGCGCCCGCGGCTGCGCCGGCTGGTACGACCGGCCTGTGCAAAGACGGCAGCTACTATTCTGGCGCCAGCAAGCAAGGCGCCTGTCGTGGACACAAGGGCGTGAAGGATTGGTACGGCGCGAGCGGCGCTGCAGCTGCAGCGGCTGCACCCGCGGCTGCGGCGCCTGCCAAGGCCGCATCGCATCGCACCTCAAAGAAGGAGCGCGCGGCGGCTGAAGCGGCTGCGGCACCTGCCGCTGCGTCCGCCACTGCTGCCGCCGGGCCCGCGCCCGCCGGCGCGACTGGCCTGTGCAAGGACGGCAGCTACTACACTGGCGCCACCAAGCAGGGCGCTTGCCGCGGCCACAAAGGCGTGAAGGATTGGTACGGCGCCGCGAGCGCCGCTGCCGCGCCTGCCGCTGCCGCCAGCGCGCCACGTGCGGCAGCGCCCGCAGCGCCCGCTGCTGCAGCGCCCGCCGCCGCAGCCCCCGCGGCTACCGCCGCGGCAGCACCTGCTGCGCCACGTTATGCACCTCCGGCAACGGCTGCCCCGGGCGGCGGTGCGGGCCAGGTGTGGGTCAACACCAAGTCGAAGGTCTATCACTGCCAGGGTGACTTCAACTACGGCAAGACCAAGGAAGGCGAGTACATGACCGAGGCCGCTGCCAAGGCGGCCGGCGCGCGGCCGGCGCGCGGCAAGGCCTGCCAGTAAACCCGTCGGCAGGCGAGAGCAGTCTCGCCAGCACCGCTATCAGGCGGTGCTGGCGGGCGCCGTGAAGTCGAGGCGCGAGGCTGCGAATTCCGGCAAGGCTTCGCAGCGTTTCACCAGCGCCCTCAAGGCCGGATAGCGCTGCGGCTCTGCAGCCAGGGCCACCGCGCCATCGAGAAACGTGAGCGCGCAGCTCACACTGATGTCGGCCTGCGTCATGCGATCACCCACCAGCCATTGCCCGTTGCGGGCCGCGCAGCGCTGCTCGAGTTCCGTGAGCGCACCGGCGACCTGCGTACGCAGCCGCGCCAGCCAGGGCTCGTGCGCCTTGTCCTCGGGGCGAAACACGCGCTCGTAGACCTGCAGCGCACCCTTCTCGGCCGCGCCCGTGGCCAGCGCCATCAGGTGCAGCGCAGCGCGTCGTGCAGTACCGCTGCGCGGCAGCAGTGCGCGCTCGGCTCCGGCCAACTCATCCAGGTAGTCGAGTATCGCCGCCGACTCGATCAGGGCGCTGCCATCCTCGAGCAGCAGCACGGGCACCCGGCCCAGCGGGTTGTGCGCGCGGATGCGCTCGAAATCGCGCCCCACCGACCAGTCGCGATGCTCGAAGGGAATGCCGAGCAGACGCATGCTCACGGCCACGCGGCGCACGAAGGGCGAATCGAACATGCCGATGAGGATCTTCATCAGGCGATTATGGCAGAGCAGGATGCCGGCGGGGCAAAGCACTGTGCTTGCGCGCGCGCCCGCAGCGATTGCATCATGAGCCATGGAGCATCTGATCAGCACAGCCGCGCTCGAGAGCCAACTGGGCGCGGACGATCTCGTGGTCTGCGATGCCACGCTCTATCTGCCCGGCGATGCGCGCGTGGCGCGTCCACTGTATGAGGCGGCGCATATTCCTGGCGCACTCTTTTTCGATATCAACGCGATTGCCGATACCGACAGCAGCCTGCCGCACATGGTGCCCGCCGTGAGTCGCTTCGAGCGCCTGGTGACTGAACTCGGCATCGCCAATGACAGCAGGCTGGTGTTCTACGACCAGCAGGGCCTGTTCTCGGCGGCGCGGGCCTGGTGGCTGATGCGCCTGTTCGGCCATCGCCAGGTGGCCGTGCTCGATGGTGGCTTGCCGAAATGGCAGCGTGAAGGGCGCGCGGTGCAAGTCCACTGCCGCATCGACAGGCACGCCGCCGGCCACAGCAACGCAGCGCACTGCGCGTCCACGCTACCAGGCCACGCTGCACGCGCAACGCCTGCGTGGCATCGGCGACCTGCTCGACAACCTGCACACCCAGCGCGAACTGGTGCTCGACGCGCGCTCCGCGGACCGCTTTCACGCGCGCGCGCCCGAGCCGCGACCGGGTCTGCGATCAGGCCATATTCCAGGCGCGCGCAGCATTCCCTTTGGCGAGCTGCTGGCGCCCGACCAGACGCTGCTGCCGCGCGGCGCTTTGCTCGAGCGCTTCGCGCGCGCCGGCGTTGCTGCGGACACTGCGGTCGTGACCAGTTGCGGGTCGGGTGTCACCGCCGCGGTGTTGACGCTCGGACTCGCGGTTGCCGGATTGCCCGAGGGCGCGTTGTACGACGGCTCGTGGTCCGAGTGGGGCGCACGCATCGACACGCCAGTGCAGGGTTCCTGAGCTGCCGGAGTTACCGATACTTGCTGGAGTCGCGCGATGATCACTTTGTATGACTATCTTGATTCGGGCAACGGCTACAAGGCGAGACTGCTGCTCTCGCAACTGGCGATGCCCTATCGCTACGTGGAACTCGACATCCTGCAGGGCGCATCGCGCACGCCGCAGTTCCTGGCGAAAAACCCCAATGGCAATGTGCCGGTGCTGGAATTGGCAGACGGCCGCTGCCTGCCCGAGTCCGATGCGATACTGTGGTATCTGGCCGAGGGCAGCGCCTTCCTGCCAGCCGACCGTTTCGATCGTGCGCAGGTGCTGCGCTGGCTGTGCTTCGAGCAGTACAGTCACGAGCCCTACGTGGCCACGCCGCGTTTCATCGTGCGTCACCTGGCCGTCGATAGTCCGCGTCGTGCTGAATTGCCGCAGCGCCTGACGCGCGGCCGCGCGGCACTGCAGGTGATGGAAGGCCACCTGGCGACGCGCGCGTACTTCGTGGCCGAGCGTTACAGCATTGCGGACATCGCGCTCTACGCCTACACCCATGTGGCGCCCGATGGCGGACTGGATCTCGAGCCTTACCCGATGGTGCGCAACTGGCTGGCGCGCGTGGCCGCGCAACCAGGCTACGTGGGTTTGCTCGATCGCCCGCGCGCCTAGAGCGCGAGCTGCCACTGCAGCAGGTAGCCGCCAGTGGTCGGCACTACGGCCAGTTGCTGGCGCGCATTGGCAGTTTCGCCCATGAATGCGCGCTTGAAGAAATTGGCGCTGAAATTGCCGATCGCGATGCTGACCAGCGTGTCCGCCGGGTAGTGTGCGCCCGCTTCAACGCGCGCCCATGCAGTGCCGAAAGTAACCGCATTCAGGCCATAGTCGAGTGCGCGGCGGCTGCCCACGCTCATCGGAATGTCATCGAGGTTGCGGGCCGCGAGGCGATCGTAGACGGCGGCAGTCACCGCATGGCCCGAGGGAAAACTCTGATCGTCGATGCCTGAGGGGCGCGTGCGGTGTGTGGTCTTCTTCAGCAGTACCGTGCTGCCAATGGCTGCGCTGCCCGCGGCCAGATCCACTGCGTAACCCTGCAGTTTGCTGCGCCACCACTGCGCATCAAAATCGCCACTGGGAGTGAGCAAGACCGTGGCGAAGTCAGCCACGGCTGCCGTGCTGCGCAGGCCATCGCTCCAGCGAGCGGCTTGCGCCTGCGAACCGAACAGCGGTGTCTCGCGCCGCGCCCAGCTGGAAATCCTGCGATCGAAGCCATCGATCTGCAGCCCCGCGGCGCCAACCAATGGCGCCCACACCCAGGGATCGGTGGCTGCCTCCGCAGCGGCACCGCGGATGCGGCTCCAGCCTGGCGCAGCCCTGACATCTTCGCCCCAGCGTCGGCCATCGGGGAGCGTGGCGCAGCCCGTGAGCAACGCGGATGCTGCAAAGATTGCGGCCGCGGTGAGCAGCGACGATGGAAGTTTGATGCTCCGGATCACCCGGGCGAATCTACGCCCACCGCATTTGCCGACGCTTAACTCGCAGGAGCAGCCGGGATCAGAAGCTGAAAGGACCATGGCAGATCGACTGCGCGAGCGGCCGCCGGTCACTCGGCGTTTCGCGACGTCGCAGGTCTTCCGGCAGCACGTCAGGCCTAGCGGGCTTGCCGAGGACGATCATCGCCTCCACGGCAAACTGCGCGGGCACGCGCAGCACGCGCCGCGCGCGCTCGTAGTCGAAGCCCTGGATGCCGTGTGCCACGATGCCACTGAGCGAAGCCTGCAGCGCCAGGCTCATCCAGGCGGCGCCGCTGTCGTAGGAATGCGTGATGCAGGGGCGCTGCTCATCGGACTGCAGTCGCGAGATCACCAGCACCAGTGCACCCGCGCGCTCGGCCCAGACCCGATTGCCGGGCGCGAGCAGATCGAGGAACGCCGGCCAGAACTCGCTGTCGCGGCGCGCATACAGGAAGCGCCAGGGCTGGAAGTTCGACGACGAGGGCGCCCAGCGTGCCGCTTCGAACAGCATCAGCATTTCCGCCTCGCTCAATGACTCGCCGGAGAACGCGCGCCTCGACCAGCGATCCAGGAACTGCGGGTTTACTTCATGCTCGCGGTGACGCTGAGTGCTGTCCTTGATCATCTGCCTTGTCCTTGTGAGCCCTGGTGCGGACGCGTAATCTGCGCTGTGCCAGTTGACAATTCTATAAGCAAAACACCAGGAGTGATCGCACCATGTCCGTAGCCAGAGTGACCGAACTGACTTCTTCCTCGAAGAAGAGCTTTGATGATGCCATTACCAGCGGACTCAAGCGCGCCACCAAGACGCTCAAGAACGTCGCCTCGGCCTGGATCGCCAGCCAGGAAGTCGTGCTGAAAGATGACAAGGTGGTCGAATATCGGGTCCGCATGAAAGTGACCTTCGTGCTCTCGAAATAGTCAATGCTGTCCGGCCCGGGGCGTGCTGCGCACCCGGGGTGGACGGCATTTTGAGTATTATGAGGTTGCCAGAGTGCAACCCGCTCCGGATAATCCGCGCCCTTTGGATTTCGCGGAGCAATCATGACTTTGAGCAGACCGATTATCGCCGGCGTACTGTTGACGCTGGCTTCCATGGCCACACACGCCGACCCGGCAGCTGCTGCACCGGCGCCGCCGGCGGGCTGGCAGGGCAAGGGCGAAGCCGGCATCGTGTTCGCGCGCGGCAATACCGTCGCCGACACCATCAACTTCAAGCTCGGCATGAGCGAAGTGGTCGACCAGTGGAAGCATTCACTGGAGATGGCGGCGCTGCGCGCCACCAGCAATCACATCAAGAGCGCCGATCGCTACATGGCGGGCTGGCAGTCGGATTACAAGCTCAGTGCGCGCAGCTTCTGGTTCGGCGCGCTGCGCTACGAGAATGACAAGTTCAGCGGCTTCGACTACCAGACCAGTGCCAGCACCGGTTACGGCTACAAGTTCTACGACACCGACCGGGTCAAGCTCTCGGGCCAGGCGGGCGTTGGCTATCGCCGTTTCAAGGAAACGCTGACGGGCGACTCCAAGGGTGATGCGGTATTCGTTGCCGGCATGGACTACGAGAACAAGCTCACGGCCACGACCAAGGTGGTGGACAAGTTCCATGCGGAGGCGGGCTCGAACAATGTCCTGCTCGCGAACTTCCTCGGCCTCGAGGTCAAGATGAGCGATGCGCTGGCGCTGTCGGTCGGTTTCGACGTGCGTGACAACACCAAGAGTCCGAACAAGAAGGTCGACACGATCAGCACCGTGAACCTGGTGTTCGCGTTCTGAACTGTCGCGTTGGAAGAAAAGGGGCCCGCACTACGCGGTGCGGGCCCCTGCTTCCTGAACTTGGCGCGTCAGTGCTTCAGCGCATCAGTCGTTGAGCAGCACCACCAGGTGCGCGGCGCTGAAGCTGTTGCCGCCAGCGTCGTAGCTGCCCGCACCGGTCAGGGCCAGCGCCGTGGTAGCACCCTGCATGTCGCCGGCCAGTGCCGTGATGAAATCGCCGAAGTTCGAGTAGTTGTCGATCGCATGACTGTGGGCGTGGCCGATCGCGTACCAGTTGTCGGTTCCGTTGGCCGCCACGATCTGCGGCGTCGCCGCCAGCGACAGCAGGTTGATGCGACCCGGCCCGACCTGCAGGAAATGCAGTGCGCCGACACCGCTCAGGTCGAGACTGAGCGCAGTTGATGACATGCTGAGGCCCGGGAAGGCAGCGCCTGATCCGCCATGCGACCAGTTCACGGCCAGCTCGCTGCCCACATCGGCGTAGCTCACCACGCTCAGTGCGCGAAAATCAGTGTTGGTAGCGCTGCCGAAAGGCAGGACGAACCCGAAGGCGCGCGCCGGTGCGCCGACCGCCAGACCGGTGAGCGGAATCGAGCCGGTGTCAATCGCATAGGCGGCCGGATTGGCATCGCTGGCCGGGCTGGCGCCGGTGCCGCTGAAATCGAAGTGCGCGGGATCGCGGCCATCGATGGCCTGCAGGTCGAGCACCAGCGGACTGGCGACGGCGCCCGTGACCATGCCCCACAGCGGCGTGATCTCGAGACGCACGCGACCGGCGCTGGCATCGAGCGTCGCTCCACCGCTGGCGGCATCGATCGTCACCGTGCCCGCGGCATTGATGTGCTGGCCGACCGAAATGTCGCCGCTGCCAAAGCTCCCCATCTGGCCGGCTTCGGTGACCTTCGTGGTGTCGGCCACTGTCACCGTTACGGGGCCGCGCAGGAACACGAAGCTGCCGTCCTGTCGATCGAGCGTCGCACCGCGCACGCTCAGCGAGTTGCCATTGCGCGCAACCACTACGCCGTGCACCCGATCGGCCAGGTTGCTCGAGGCTGCTGCCGGCCAGTACGCGCCTGGCCGTGAAACTGAAGTCGCTGGTCGAGAGCGTACCGAAGGCCGCGGTCAGCGTGCCCGCGCTCATGCTGGCCAGTTGCGCGAGACCGGCAGCGCCGCTGTAGGCCACGCCATCGATCTCGTAGTTGGTGTTGGTGTCCGTGTGCACCACGACCTGGCCGACATCACCCTGCTGCAGGTAGAAGGGCCGCACATTCACGGTGTAGGTCGAGCTGGCAGTATCGGTGCTGACCAGCGCGCCGCGCACGCGGATATCCAGGTTTGCGGGCGGCACCACGCTCGCCTGGATCACCGGCGACACCTGTACGGTGGCCGTGCCAAGCTCGACGATGTTCGAGGCCGCGAGGTTGAAGTCGAAGGCCAGGCGTGAAGTGCGCGCCCGCGTGATCAGCAGATGATGGCGATTGTCGAGTTGTACGGCGAGCTCCACCTGGCCACTGAGCGCGTTGCCCTGCGAGTCGACCGGCGTCAGCGCAACGCTGCCGCCATTGCCATCATCGGCCGTGATGCTGGCATTGGAATAGTCGAGCGTGATGGTCGCGCCGACATACTCGCCGGAAGGAATCTGCCCGGCGCTGATCAGCTCGGAGAGCGAGACCAGTTGTTCGAAGTCGATGCGCGTGGTGGCCGGTACGGTTTCGACCACCGCGCCGCTGGCCTTGCGCAGCTTCAATGACACCACATCGACGGTGTAGCTCTGGAAGTCGCCGGCGGCATCCTGCAGCGTGATGAGTGCAGTGCCACAGTCGCTCCCGCAGGTGCCGGAGCCGCCGCCTCCGCCGCCGGCAGACATGCCGGAACCGCCGCCACAGGCGAGCAGCAGTGCGGTGCAGGTCGTAGCCAGCAGTGCGTTGCGCAGTGCCGGCAGGCTGGCCATGAAACGGGTGATCCAGGCGCGCGGCGCACTGGATGGGAGGCGTTGCGGTATCGTGTTCATTGGGCACTCCATCGGGTCGGTTGCAGCGTGGGAGACAGTTCCTGCCTGCCACAACGTTGCCGGGGGAGTGGGGTTGACGGCCGCGACTGGCGCTGCGCGGCGACAAAGACTATGTCGGCCGTGCTTATGTCACCAATACCAGCAGCACGATGCCGGCGACGATGCGATACCACGCGAACACGGTGAAGCGGTGGCTCTGTATATAGTGCAACAGCCACTTCACTGCGGCGAAGGCCACCAGGCCCGAGACCACGAAGGCCACGGCCAGTGCAGTCCAGTCCTCGCGCGCGGCTTGCGCATGGGGCTGCTGCATGAATTCAAAAGCCGTGGCTGCCAGCATGGTCGGAATGCCGACCAGAAAGGCAAACTCGGTTGCCGCGGCGCGCGCAGTCAGGCCAGCGAGCATGGCAGCGAAGATGGTCGCAGCCGAACGCGAAGTGCCGGGAAATACGGCCGCGAGTATCTGGCAGGCACCGACCCAGAAGGCGACCGACCAGGTGACTTCGGCACTGAGGCGCCGTCCTGCCACCAGCCACTCCACGATCAATATCGCGACGCCGCCGATGATCAGGGCCCAGGCCACCGGATACACGGTGGCGGGCAGTGCCGCGCCGAGCTTCTTGGCCAGCAGACCACCGACACTGGTAACGGCGAAGGCGAACAGGAGCTTCTGCAGGTAGTCGCGTTGCGCGGCAACGCCAAGGCCCGTGGCCAGCTCGCGCACGCGCGGCCAGAACACCAGCACGGCCGCGAAGATCGCGCCGGCCTGGATGGCCACGTTGAACAGCTCCGAGCGCGGACCCAGCCAGTGTTCGGCGATCAGCAGGTGGCCGGTACTCGAAACCGGGATGAACTCGGTCAGGCCCTCGATGATTCCGAGCAACACCGCCGCCAGTAGATCGTGCACTCCCGCTCCTCATTCCCTGGTTCAGCAGGCATATTAGCCCGCCGGGGCAGCGCGGACTGTGCCTCGCAGCAGCCACTAAGGGCTCGTTAAGATACGGCTCTTTATAGCATGAGGGTTATGACCAGCGCGTTGCGCAGCCGGTGTGCAGCGCATTACTCTATGGCCCCGGACATACTTACCGAGAACGGAGACGCCAGGATGGCAGCGATTCAGAAAACCGATCTGACCACCGTCAAGAAAGTGCTGACCAGTTTTGCAGTGGGTCGCATGCAGGATTCGACGGTGCAGCTCGAAGCAGAGTTCGGCGACCTGTTGTTGTTCATGATCAGCCTGGCCGACAAGCAGGGCATAGACCTGCTGCGTGCCGGTCAGCGTCAGGTAGAACGCCGCGCCAAGACCATGCCTCGCGCGGTGCGCGGCAGCTGAAAGTTGCGGTCAGACGGTGCCGGCTATTTGACCACCTTCAGCGTGATCGGGCACTGCTTCTGCGGGCAGACCGCTTCATCGCAATAACGGCACATCGCCTCGGCGTGTTCGCTGCAGGTGGTGATGTCGTACAGCAGCGTTTCGATCGTCGCGGTGAACTGTTGTTGCTGGCGTGTATCGAGTGATTGCATAAGCCCATCGAGATATTTGCTGCGCGTGCGCAGCACCACCTGCATGCGCCGCTGTCCGGCCGCCGAGAGGTGCAAGGCCACGACGCGCCGATCCTTGCCCTCGCGCCGCTGTACCAGGCCGGCCTGTTCCAGCTTGTCGACCACGCGTACGCAGCCTGAATGGCTGAGCTGCAGCGCGCCACTCAGGAAGTCGACGCTGCGACCCTGGTTGAAGCCGATGACCACCAGCGCCGCGGCGGCCTGACCGCTGAGGCCCAGCTCCGACTCGATGCGTTCGAGCATCTGGTCGTGGACGGCGACGACAAAGGCTCCAAGCAGGTTGGAGCTTCGGGAAAATTGCAGTTTGGTCGATGGCAGCATCCGTGCACCTCGCAGGGGGATGGAATTATACGCTGTGATCTCAGGACTGGTGCTACTCGCCTAGTTTAACTGGTTTGACATATGCATGTAGCATACAGTATATCATTCCAGCATAGAAAATTCAGCAGCTGCAGCAGCGGCGGTGCCTGAAAAACCAGAACGGATCGAGCAGCAGGAGGCAGGCCATGATCAGCGCACCCGAACCGCCAAAAGCTCTGGAAGCGGCGCGTTCGCGGCCATTCGTGCCAGCCAAGAATCATCAGGTCAAGTGTGGCCAAGCCAGCAGTATACTAAGTGACGACCTGCAGACCTGGTTTCGTCATTCGCTGGGCTGCGTAGCCGGCCGGCGCGAGTTCGCCGCCGATCGCTATTTCGCCGTCGAGGTGCACAGCCTCAGCGATGTCGTGATCGGCTGGCGCCGCTTCCTCGGTGCGCTCGAGCGTCGCGAGTCGATCGCCTGCATGTACGTGATCCGCGATCCTGCCAGGACGCTGGCAGCTCCACACGTACGCGGCCCGCTGGTGGGTGTGCGCCCCGCGATCTCGGCGCTGGCTGAAATCATGAGCACACTCTCGGAGGAGGCGCCGGGCGAGCTGGCCGCCGGCGGCGCGCTCAATTTTGTGATTAATCTGATATGTCCCGTGACCGCCTGTCGCACGGCCTTCTTTGACTTCGATGCGGTGGCTTTCGTGCCCGGAGCCGAAAACCTGGCCGACCCCCTCTATGACCCGCTGATGTCGGCACCCGTACCACTGGTCAATATCACTTCTGATATCTACGCCTTCTCGATGTTCACCCGCGACCAGGGCCTGAGCCGCTTCGATTGCGAGATCACACAGCTCACCCGGCGCGAACGCCGCTACCTGTTCGAGCAGTCCAGCGTGGCCTGGCAGGCGATGGCCGAAATGACCATCCGCAACTATGCCGCCCAGGTCGACCAGAACCGCTGCCCCACCCACCTCACGGAAGACCGCCGCTCCTGGGTGGCCAATCATCGCGACCCGGCCTTTGCGGAAATGGAAAAGCGTCCGTTCCTGCACGAAATGCCGGTGCAGTACACCGCGAGGATCGTGGCCACCTGGCAGCGCTACTTTGACCGTGGCACCTGGCCCAGCTATGGCGATATCGCCGCCGCGGGCGACAAGCTGGTGGCGCACTGCCCGTTGGGAGTGCGACTGTGCGCGTCGAACGCGTAGCTGAGCGACTCGGCCCGCGGGTCCTCGGGCGACTGGTGCGCATCAATGCCGTGTCCTTCCTGGCGCAGATCGTGCAGATCGGAACGGTCCCGGCACTCATGGCCTTGCGACTCAACGCGGCCCATCATTCACCGCTGATCGTCGGAGTTGTCGCCGGCGCCCCCTGGCTCGCGATCCTGCTGCTGGGCGGCTGGGCACCCGCGCTGCTGCGCCGTTGCGGGTTCGTGACAACAAATCGCATCGGCCTGGGGCTGTCGATCCTGGCGCTGGCGAGCGCACTGCCCGAGACCCGGCCGCTGGCGCTGTTCATCTCGAACTTCGTATTTGGCATCGGCCTGATCCTGCGCTGGGTGGCCTGCGACACCTGGATCGTCAGCGTTGCGCCCGAGTTCATCCGCGGGCGAGCGATCGGCACCCACGAGACACTGATGGGCTGCGGCATTGCGGCCGGTCCGCTGCTGATATTGCTGACCGGCTTTGACGGCGCCTTGCCGTTCCTGGCGTGCATCGGCTTGCTGCTGTGCAGTGCAAGCGTGCTGTTCTTCCTCGGTGACTGCGATGGACATCCGGAGGCGGCCAGCCGCTCGCAGCGGCTGGCGATGGTACGCATCGTGCCCGCAGCGCTGATGGCCGGTTTCGTGGCCGGCGCGGTCGAGACTTCCTCGATCTCCTTCCTGCCGGTGCTGAGCGAGCGGCACCTGTTCGTACTCGGTGTAACCGCGGTCCTTGGCGGCTTTGGCGCCGGCGGCACGCTGCTGCAGATACCACTGGGCTGGCTGGCTGACCGGGCCGGCTTCCGCCTTGCGCAGCTGCTCACGGCGTTCACGATCGTCGCCTGCGTGCTGGTATTGCCCTGGGTCGCTACGTTCCCGGCGCTGCTGTTGGCGCTGTTGTTCCTCTGGGGCGGCGCCGCCGGCGGAATGAATACGCTGGCGGTCATCGAGGTCGGCCAGCGTATTGACGGTGCCGGCATGTCGACAGGGCTGATGGCCGTGGCTTTGGCGTATACAATCGGCAGCGTGACAGGTCCCGTGTTGACCGGATGGGCTACCGAGATTTTCCACGGCCGCGGCTTGCCGATCGTCGTGGCCGCTTCGGTGTCGGCATTCATTGCGGTGTGGGCTGCAACCGCATTGAGGTTTCCCCAACTACATTTCAAGGGTGCGGCGGTGACACGAGAATGAAAACTGCTATCGACCTGAAGTTCAACCGCGGTCTGGTGTGGGCGACACTCCATTGTCCTGTGACGCAGCCAGGCAGCGAGCCACTCAACACGCGCGTGCAGGCCTTCGCTCGCCTGGTGTCGTGCTGGCGCATCCTGATCGACTGTCGCAAGCTCGGCGCGACTGAAGTCACTGAAGCACCCGATTGGCACCAGACACTGCTGGGTCAGCTGCGCTTGCCGGAAGGCTCGCGCGCCGCGCTGGTGTTCGATGATACCCGTGCCGTCAACATGGCCCAGCTGCGCACGCGTCTGGTACACGGACAAACCACTGCGGTATTCAGCGAGCTGCGCGCCGCGGTGCGCTGGTTGCGTGCCGTCGATGCGCCGCTGACGCGACGGCGCCAGCCCTTGCCGCTCGGCGCGATCAAAGAGCTGCTGCATCAGTATGCACACGCGCGGCGCGATGGCGATCGCGCGCAACTGGGCAGCGATCTGGCCGAGCTGTACCGTTTCCTGCTCGAGCAGGCGGACCAGATGGGCATCGATCCGCAGCGTGCCATCGAACTGAATCGTGCGCGCGCGGCGCGCTGGCGGCCGCGGCTGGTGCACTCGCGCGATCCGAAGCTGCGCAACACGCGTCACTGAGGCACGCGCACCGGGTGACTCGCGACACGCGCCGTGCTGACGGCGCAGATGCAGCTCGGTCTATACTTGCCTGATGACTAGCAGAGCGTGGATGGCATTCGCGGCCCTCGGCCTGATCTGGGGCTTGCCGTACTTCTTCATCAAGGTTGCGCTGCAGGAGCTCTCGCCACTCGTGGTCGCCTGGGGGCGATTGGCGCTGGCGGCGCTGATCCTGCTGCCGGTGGCCTGGCGGCGCGGTGCACTCGGCACTATCGGCGGCCACTGGGGCGCGATCACGGCATTCGCGCTGGTGGAATTCGTAATCCCCTTCACCGCGATCTCGGTCGGCGAACGCTGGATCAGTTCTTCCGTGACGGGCATCCTGATCGCCCTGGTGCCGCTCACCGTGGTGCTGATCTCGCGCTTCTTCGCCTTGCATGAGCCTCTGAGTTTATGGCGCGGCGTCGGCCTGGCCACGGGTCTGCTGGGTGTGGTGTCGTTGCTGGGTTTCGGCACCGTTTCCGGTCCCTTGGCCTGGGCCGGTGTGGCCTGCATGCTGCTGGCTACCGTGGGCTATGCCACCGGGCCGCTGATCGTGCAACGTTACATGACCGGGCTTGAATCGATTGGTCCGGTGGCGGCGAGCGTGGGTGTTGCCGCACTGGTGCTGACGCTCCCGGCAGCACTGAGCTTTCCGCGCCAGTGGCCCAGTACCCAGGTGCTGGTGGCGCTGCTGGTGCTCGGCGCCGTGTGCACGGCGGTGGCGATGCTGTTGATGGTCTACCTGATACGCAGTGCCGGCGCGGCGCGCGCTTCGGTGATCACCTACATCAATCCGGCGGTGGCGACGCTGCTCGGCGTGATGGTATTGAACGAGCATCTGGGAGTCGGTGGCGTGCTGGCCTTCGCACTGATCCTGCTCGGCTCGTGGCTGTCGACCCGTGGCAAGCCGCGCGCCGTGAGTGCAGTCACGGAGGAGTTGGCACATGAGCGCGGCTGATATCGAAGCGATGTGGCGCCTGCTGCTGGCGCTGGGCTGTGGCACCTGCCTGGGTCTCAATCGCGACCTGCACCACAAGCCCGCAGGCGTGCGCACCTTCAGCCTGGTGAGTGTCGGCGCAGCAATGGCAACCTTGGCGGCGACTCATCTTTCGCCGGGCGACGCTGGCGCGGTGGGTCGCGTGATCCAGGGCGTGCTGACCGGCATCGGCTTCGTTGGCGCCGGCGTGATCTTCCACAACGACAAGGGCAAGGCGGTGGCGGGGCTCACCACGGCCGCCGCGATCTGGTTCACCGCCGCACTGGGCGTGGCCTGCGGGCTGGGCCACTACTCACTGGTGCTGATGGGTCTGTTCGCGTCGCTGGTGATACTGGTGATCGGCCGTCCGCTCGAGCGCCTGGCGGAAAAACTGACCACGGAGAAATCGCCGCCTGACTCAGGCGCGGAACCGCCCACTCAGTGAGGCGTGCTCAGTGATGCGTGGCCGGCTTGGCGGCGCTCGCAGGCTGCGACTTCTTCACCAGCCAGGTGGCCAGCGCAATGAAATCATCGTCGCTGCCCGCCGTATGTGGTGATAGCCGGTAGGTGCCGTTGATGATCAGCGTGGGCGTCGAGTCGGCCTGATAGCCTTTGATCTGCTCGTCGGCCTGGCGCATCTTCGCATCGACACTGAATGATTGCGCGGCGGCCAGGAAATCCTCGGCCTTCACCGGAGTGAGCTTCGCGTAGTAGCGCGCGATGTCGGCAATCGTGGGCATCAGCGCCTTGGGGCGGTTGGTTTCGGTGTCCATGGTGGCCAGCTCGCCGGTTTTCCAGATGGCATCGAAGATGGCATCGTGGGTCTTCTCGGCCAGGCCCAGGTTCTGCGCCGCGAAGAAGGCGCGCTGGAAGTTCTTCCAGTCTTCTTCCGGGTGCCATGACGCGGGCAGGAAACGCAGCTTCGTCGTCGCCGGCAGGCTGGCCTTGAGCCTGTTGATCAGCGGGTAGCTGCGATAACAGGCCGGGCAGGCGTAGGAGAAGATCTCGAGCACCTCCACTTTGCCGGCAGGCACTTCGGTAGCCTTGGGCGGCTGCACCAGGAAATAGTGCTGGCCTTCGACCCAGGTGGTCTCGGCCGCCCGCGCGCCGAAGGCTGCGAATGCAGCCAGCAGCAACAGCGTGCCGCGCACGACCACGGTGTGGCGCGGGCCGGCCCAACGCGAGCCCGCTGTCGCCGGTGCCGGAACCCGACTCATCCGGCCTTGGGTTCCTTGTTCTGCTGTATCCACAGCAAGGCTGCTTCCACGTCGGCCAGTTCGCTCGCATTGAAGCCGGCCACGCGACCGCCACCTGCGGCTGCCTTGTTGCGCTCCAGTTCGGCGTTCGCCTGGGTATAGACCCACACCAGGCCGCGCCGCACCTTGGAAGTGAATTTCTGCTGCTTGTCTTCAGTCATGATCGTCCTCGCTGGCAGTAGTCGTCGGGGTCGGGAGCGAATAGGGCGGATCGCTACCAACTAGCGATCCGTCCCGAATTGCTCAATGAGCATGCCTCGGGTTCTAGACGTCGAGGTCATCGACAGGCAACGCGGACTAACGGAAGCGCGCCCATCTGCTTCAAGCGGAGCGAAGCCTACGCTGAAAAGGCGTTGTTCGGCAACCTCTTATTACAATATCGCCTCCGCGTCACCCGCAGCAATGCGAATGCTGTCGCGTGCTATTCGATTGGCATAGCATTGAACACTGCGGTTCGTGACAAATATCGGGGTCGGGCAAGATGACGACGAAGAATCAAGCTACCCAGCGGAACACAGGTCTGCTGGCCAGGGCGACTGCAATGACGCTGTCGTGCGCACTGCTTCTGCACCCGCTCAGCTCGCGCGGTGCTGCTGCGGCCACGCCGGCGGCCAGCGCTCCGCTCATCATTGTCACCGCAGCCACGCTGATCGATGGCGTTGCGGATCAACCCCGCCACCATGTGGCGGTGGTCATCCGCGGTAATCGCATCGAAGCGATCCGCGATCGCGACAGCAAGGATCTGCCCACCGACGCGCAGCGCATCGATCTTGGCGATGCGACTCTGCTGCCTGGCCTGATCGATACGCACACGCATATCTTCCTGCAGGGCGAAGTGCCCGCCGAGGGCGGCTACGATGTGCAACTGCTCAAGCACCCGCTTTCCTACCGCGTGGCGCGCGCGGTGGTCGCGGCGAAACGCGCGCTCGACCAGGGCTTCACCACGCTGCGCGATGTCGAGACCGAGGGCGCGGGGTACGGTGATGTGGGCATCAAGCAGGCCATCGAGGCTGGCATCATTCCCGGGCCCAGGATGTTCATCTCCACGGTGTCGATCTCCAGCACCGGCGGCTATGCACTCGAAGGTTATGCGCCGGAGCTGACGCTCCCCAAGGGCTCACAGCTGATCGATGGCCCCATCGAAGCGCGCAAGGCCGCGCGCGAGCAGCTCGACCACGGCGCCGACTGGATCAAGGTCTACATGACGCATCGCTCCTGGGTGGATCGCGCCGGCAAGCTGGTCTCGCAACCCACGCTCACCACCGAGGAGCTGCGCGCGGTGGTCGATGAAACCCACGGCTGGGGCCGCAAGGTCGCCTGCCATGCCTACAACGGCATTGGCTTGCAGCGCGCGCTCGATGGCGGCTGCGATTCGATCGAGCACGGCCTGGAAATCACCGACGAGCAGATCGCGCAGATGCGCCGCCAGGGCACCTGGTACGTGCCGACCATGGCGGTCTATTACAAGGACTGGGATCCGGCCGAAACGCCCTCGGGCCAGCGCGATCGCGCGCGCGTCGCCGCGCATGGCGTGTCCTTCGCCAAGGCGCTGAAGGCCGGCATCCACATGGCCTTCGGCACCGATGTCGGCGGATTTCCCTGGAGCGAGCCGATCGCGCAGGAGTTCGCGCGCGAAGTGGAATTCGGCATGACGCCGATGCAGGCCATCCAGTCGGCGACCGTGCGTGCTGCCGAATTGCTGGGCATGTCAGGACAGATCGGCGCGGTGGTGCCCGGTGCCTACGCCGACCTGATGGCGGTGCGGGGCGATCCGCTCACCGACGTGTCGGTGCTCGAGCAGGTGCAGTTCGTGATGAAGGATGGCGTGGTCTATACGTCGGCTGCACACTAGCGCAGCTGCGGCAGGGCAATAGCGCCGCCGTGGCTCAGGCCTGGCCGAGCTCGCGGCGCGCAAAGCCGTCGAAGCGCGCGCCCTGCTTACCGTAGGCGGGCTCGACCGAGCCGCCGCGCAGCGTTGCGAGCAGTTGCTGCACCTGGCCGAGTTTCAGCGCCACGACTGCGCCGTTGCGGTCGTTCAGATCCTTGCAGCGGCCCGCGACCTCGAGGTTGCGTTGCCAGCGTGCACGGAGCTTGCGATCGCTATCGCACCAGGCCAGCAGTTTTTCAAAACCCGTGCGCCCTTCGCCGAAGGACAGCATCCGGCAGGTGGTGGTGCGCTCGGCATCGAGTCGCCCCAGGCTGTCGACGCAGTGCTGGCGTGAGCCGCCGATATTTTCAATGGCAGTGGCATCGTCACTGCGCACCACCTCGGATTCGCGCCTGAGGATCTGCTCGAGTTCGCCGAGCAGGCGCGCTTCATCGCCCAGTATGCGATCCAGGTGCCGCCGGATGTCGGCAGGCTGCACGCCCATGGATCAGGACTTGCGGCGCTGGCTCGCGTCGGCGAGGTCGCGCTCCAGTTGCATCAGGCGGTCGGCGATCTTTTCCGGATTGGCATGGTACTGGCCGCGCTCGATGGCCTGGCGCAGCTCGGTAACGCGCGCGGCATCGACATCAGGCATGCCGGCAATGGTTTCCTGCAGCGCCGCGAGGCGACGCGCGGTGTCCGTGATATTGATGCTCTCGGTGCTCGCGCCGGTCGCCGTGCTGGTCGCCGAGCTCGCAGGCGCTGCGCGACTCACGCGCTCAAGTGCACGGCTGCTGCCAGTTTCGACGGCGCTGGTATCGCCGCCTTTGATACGGGTGGTCACGGGGCTCTCCTGCCTGGGGTTCTCACAACTCGCTGTAACGGCACGCCGTGCCGCAACTTGAATGCCGCGTTTGTCATAAGGATATCTCAACCAGCTGCGCGCTGCGCACGGTGGCTTCGACGATGCGCTGCGAGGCCGGGTTCTGCACCTTGATCAGCTCGTCGGGCCGACCATCGGCGAGTGCGATCACCGTCACACGCACATCCATGCCGCTGGTGTGGGCCAGCAGGGTGAGTTGCTGACCGCGACGCACGATGGCGGCGATCGCCAGGGCATCGGCCGTCAAGGCTTCGCCTTGAGCGAGTGGTCGGCGCAGATGCTGACCCGCGAGTCGCGTGGCGTCGCTGACATAGTTGCTCGAGAGGCCAGGCAGACGGCGCGTCACGGTCTCGAAATCAGAGGCGAGCGGCGCGGCACCACGCGCCAGTGCGTGTTGCGCGACCAGCACCGGAAATTCGCTGGCCAGCGCTGCCGAGAGATAGATCGCCCAACGCGTACCGGCTTCGCAGCGCACGCCTACGGTAGTGCGATCGCGCAGCTGGCCGTCGCCGGCAATGCTGGCACTGAGTGGTACCGGGCAATTGGCCAGGCGCAGTCGCGCGTCGGGCATGCCCACCTCGACAATCAGTTGCGTGCCTGCCGGGCCAGCGGCTTCGCGCACTGCATGCTCCGCCGCGGCGCGAATGCTGTTCAGATCGGTGTAGGTACTCTCGGCCGCATGCAAGGGCTTGAGCAGCACCATCGCCACCGCGGTCGCGGCAAAGCGGTAGAAGGCTCTATTGATCTTCGCGGACATGGGCAATCTCCTGCTGCACCAGCCAGAGGAGCAAGGCTCATGCCAGCCCTGGCGCCAGAAGACTGACGCCTGCGATGCCGGCAGCGGCAAGCCTGCGCCAGCAGACGGCAAGCGCTTGCCGCTGGCAGTGCGCAGCGCCGCGGGTTTGCGACGCCGATCACGCTTTGCGGGTGCTTTTGCAGCGGTGCGGGCGCATGGCACAGCACTTGCTCCTTCATCCCGCGAGCGAAGTGCTCATTGGCCCACCAGGAGGCCGCATGGCAAGTGCAATAGACAACTTTCTAGGCGTACACGCGCAGGCGCTCGGTATCGAGTCGCGCCGCGCACAGTTGCTGGCCTCGAATCTTGCCAACGCCGACACACCGAACTTCAAGGCGCGCGACCTCGACTTCAAGGCTGCGCTGGCCAGTGCCGGTGAGACGCAGGGCGGCACGCTGCCGCTGCAGCTCACGCAAAGCGCGCACCAGCAGGCCGCCGGTGGCGTGGCCGACAACGATCCCACTCTCTTATACCGCGTGCCGCTGGCGCCGGCGCTGGATGGCAACACCGTGGATCCGCAGCTCGAGCAGGCTGCCTTCGCCGAGAACGCGGTGCGCTACCAGGCCACGCTCACGATGCTCAACAGCCGCCTGCGATCGCTGATGACAGCGATCACCGGGCAATAAATCGCGCGAGGGCAATCATCATGTCCAGCTTCAGGATCTTCGATATCGCCGGTGCCGGCATGAGTGCGCAGTCGGTGCGCCTCAACACCGTAGCCAGCAATCTCGCCAACGCCGACAGCGTCAGTGGCAGTGCCGCCGGCGTGTATCGCGCGCGCCATCCGGTCTTCCAGGCTACGCAGGCTCCGGCCAGCGACCCTTCCGGTGCCGGCGTCGAAGTGCGCGGCATCATCGAAAGCCAGGCGACGCCCGAGAAGCGCTACGACCCCGCGAGTCCGCTGGCCGACAGCAACGGCTATGTCTACGCGCCCAACGTCAACACCGTCGAAGAGATGGTGGACATGATCTCGGCCTCGCGCGCCTATCAGAACAATGTCGAGGTGATGAACACCGCCCGCGGCATGATGCTGGCCACGCTCAAGCTCGGCCAGGGTTGATTGCCCGCCTACTGGAGTAATACACGATGAGCACTACTGATCCCGTAACACAGAACAACGCCAGTGCCGCGGCCAGCGCTGCGAGCAGCACGCGCAAGAGCGCCAGCAACCTCGGCGTCGCCGATTTCCTGACGCTGATGACCACACAGCTGAAGAACCAGGATCCCTTCAAGCCGCTGGATGGCACCGAGATGGTGGCGCAGCTGGCGCAGTTCGGCACCGTGTCGGGTGTGCAGCAGATGAACACCACGCTGGGGACGCTCTCCGATTCGCTGCGCTCCTCGCAGGCGCTCTCGGGTGCGACCATGGTCGGGCACGAGATCATCGCGCCTGCCAGCAGCGCAAGTTACAACGGCCAGCAGCCGCTGGTGTGTGCGGTGCAGGTGCCCACGGGCACGAGCAGCGTCACCGCCACCGTTACCGACAACAGTGGTCAGGTGATCCGCCATATCAGTGTGCCGGCCGACAGCGGCCAGCAGGGTTTCGTGTGGGACGGCAAGACCGATGGCGGCGCCCAGGCGGCCGCCGGCACGTACGCCGTGGCCGCGATCGCCAACACCGGCGGGACCGGCGTCTCGCTGGCCACTTCGGTGGCGGCACGCGTCACCAGCGTCAGCCTCGATGCCACGGGCGCAGGCCTGACCCTGAATACACCGGAGCTGGGCGCGGTCGCGCTCAGCAAAGTCACACAGATTTACTGATCTTCAAGCAGGAGCAACACCATGTCATTCGGCATCGCCCTCAGCGGCATCAACGCAGCCCAGAGCGACCTCAACGTCACGGCCAACAACATCGCCAATTCGAACACCAACGGCTTCAAGCAGTCGCGTTCGGAGTTCGCCGAACTGTTCGCAGTCTCGCCGCAGGGCGTGAGCAAGGCCCAGACCGGCGCTGGCGTGAAGATCTCGAATGTCGCCACGCAGTTCTCGCAGGGCAACATCGAGACCACCAACAACAGCCTCGACCTGGCGATCAGCGGCCAGGGCTTCTTCATACTCAGCGACAATGGCGCTTCGGCCTACACCCGGGCCGGCGCCTTCGAGACGGACAACTCCGGCTACGTGGTCAATGCCGAGGGCCAGCGCCTGCAGGTGTATCAGCCCACGCTCGGCGGCGCCTTCAACACCACCTCGCTCACCGACCTGCGGTTGGTGACCGGCGACAGCGCACCGCAGGCCACGACCAATGCGAACATCGTCTTCAATCTGGCCGTCGAATGTCGCGCCGCCTTCGGTCGCGGTGTTCGATCCGGCCAACACCAACAGCTACAACAACTCCACCTCGCTGACGGTGTACGACTCGCTGGGCGCGGCGCACACCGCCAGCATGTATTTCGTCAAGACCGCGACCGCCAACACCTGGGATACCCACATGTATATCGATGGCGTGGCGGTGGGTGGTGCGCAGACGCTGCAATACACCAACACCGGCGCACTGGCCGTACCGAGCCCGGGCAAGATCACTTTTCCGGCATACCCGCCCGGCACCGGCGCACTCGCCATCAACCTGACGGTCGATTACTCGAGCACCACGCAGTACGGCGACACCTTCGGCGTCACCTCCGTGTCGCAGGACGGCTTCACCACCGGCCGGCTGATCGGCATCAGCGTCGGTTCAACCGGCGTCGTGCAGGCGCGCTTCACCAACGGCCGCTCGGTGTCGCTCGGCCAGGTGGCGATGGCGAACTTCGCCAATCCGCAGGGCCTGCAGCCGCTCGGCAACACCAACTGGTCGGAGACCTTCAACTCGGGCCAGGCGCTGCACGGCCAGGCCGGCAACTCGGGCTTCGGTCTGATCCAGTCCGGCTCGCTCGAGCAGTCGAACGTCGATATCACCGCGCAGCTGGTCAACATGATCACCGCGCAGCGCAACTTCCAGGCCAACGCGCAGATGATCTCGACCGAGAACCAGATCACCCAGACCATCATCAACATCCGCTGAGCAACGGATCAGGAATTCAACCATGGACCGTCTGGTGTACGTGGCGATGTCGGGCGCCAAGGAAACGCTGCGCGCGCAGGCCGCCAACAACCACAACCTCGCCAATGCCAGCACGACCGGCTTTCGCGCCGACCTGCTCGGCGTTCCAGAGCGCAGGCCGTGCAGGGGGCCGGGCTTCGCCACGCGCGTCTACGCCACCGATCACTCGGTGGGCTGGAACGCGAGCAGCGGCGAGCTGCAGCAGACCGGGCGCGATCTGGATGTGGCGATCAAGGGCCGGGCTGGATCGCCGTGCAGGGCAGCGATGGGCAGCGAGGCCTACACCCGCGCCGGCGATCTGCGCGTCGATGCCAACGGCCAGCTGGTCAACCGGCGACCGGCCTCCCGGTGCTCGGCGACGGCGGACCGATGGCGGTGCCGCCGCACTGCTTCGATCAGCGTGGCGGCGACGGCTCGATGTCGATCGTGCCGCTGGGCCAGGCCGCGAACACCGTGGCCACCGTCGGGCGCATCAAGCTCGTCAATCCGCCGCCGGAGACCGTTGATCGCGGCGCCGACGGCCTGTTCCGCCTTCGCAACGGCGGCGATGCCCCGGCGGATGCCGGCGTGCAGCTCACCTCGGGCGCGCTCGAGAGCAGCAACGTCAACGTCGCCGACGCCATGACGCAACATGATCGAGCTGGCGCGCCAGCTTCGACCTGCAGGTCAAGGCGATGCGCACCGCAGAGGAAGACGCCGCTTCGTCGGCGCGCGCTGCTGCAGGCCGGCTGAACGCACTCAACGTCATTCAGGAGCAGTCATGAATCCAGCACTGTGGGCCGCCAAGACCGGACTCGACGCGCAGCAGACGCGCATGGCTGTGGTCTCGAACAACCTCGCCAACGTCAACACCACCGGCTTCAAGAAGAGCCGCGCGGTGTTCGAGGACCTGCTGTACCAGAACGTCACGCCAGGTCGGCGGCGCGACCTCGCAGGACACGCAGGCACCCACCGGGCTCTCGCTCGGCACCGGCGTGCGCGTGGTGGCGACCGAAAAGACCTACACCCAGGGGAATCTGAGCCAGACCGGCAACTCGCTCGATCTGGCGATCAGCGGCCGCGGCTTCTTCCAGGTGCTGATGCCCGACGGCACGCTCGGCTACACGCGCGACGGGCGATTTCCAGCTCAACAGCCAGGGGCAGCTCGTGACCTCGAGCGGCTACGAGGTGCAGCCCGGCATCACCATTCCGCAGGGCGCGCAGAGCGTCACCATCGGCACCGACGGCATGGTCACGGTGCAGCTGGCCGGCCAGTCGGCGCCGCACGCAGGTCGGCACGTTGCAGCTGGCCGATTTCGTGAATCCCGCCGGCCTGCAGCCGCGCGGCGAAAACCTGCTGGTGGAATCGGCATCGAGCGGCACTGCGCAGTCGGGCAACCCTGGCCAGTCGGGCCTGGGCACGCTGCAGCAGGGCTCCGTCGAAGGCTCCAACGTCAACGTGGTCGAGGAAATGGTGAACATGATCGAGACGCAGCGCGCCTACGAGATGAACACCAAGGCCATCCCGACCACCGACCAGATGCTGCAGTACCTGAGCAACAACGTCTGATGGGAGTCATCGTGAAGAATCGCTATCTGCTGTTGTTGCCCGTTGCGCTGCTGGCCGCCTGCGCCAGTACGCCCTCGCGCATGGAGAATTTCGATGCGGCGCTGCCGGTCAACGCGACGCCGCCGCCGCGCTACCGGCGGCGCGATCTACCAGGCCGGCCACGACGTGCCGCTGTTCGAGAATTCCGTGGCGCATCGCGTCGGCGACGTGCTGACCATCGTGCTCGAGGAAAAGACCGACGCCAGCAAGAGCGCCAGCACCACCACGGCCAAGAAGACCAAGGCCGACCTGCCGGGGCCCACGATATTCGGCGCGCCGGTCACGCTGCACGGCAACGAGATACTCGCCGGCAGCATGAACAACGCCAGCAGCTTCGACGGCTCGGGCGACAGCAAGCAGAGCAATCTGCTGCAACGGCAACATCACCGTGACCGTCGTCAAGCGACTGGCCAACGGCAATCTGCTGGTGCGCGGCCAGAAAGTGGATCAGCATCAACCAGGGGAGCGAGTACGTGCGCCTCCAGGGCATCGTCCGCCCCATCGATATCGCACCGGACAACACCGTGCCTTCCTCCAAGGTCGCCGACGCCTCCATCTCCTACGGATCGCAGGGCGTACTGGCCTCGGCCAACAGCAAGGGCTGGCTGGCGCGCTTCTTCGATTCCAAGTGGACTGCCGTTCTGAGGGTTCATCCATGTTCAAGCATCGTTCCAATGTCGTGACGCCACCGTTCTGGGCGGCCATGATCCTGGCTGCACTGCTGCTGCCCGGCCGGGCACGCCGAGCGCGTCAAGGACCTCGCCAGCGTCGCCGGCGTGCGCGGCAACCAGCTGGTGGGCTACGGCCTCGTGGTGGGCCTCGATGGCACGGGCGACCAGACCAGCCAGGCGCCGTTCACCGTGCAGAGCATCATCAACATGCTGGCCAAGTTCGGCGTGACCATTCCGGCCAACGTCAATCCGCAGCTGAAGAATGTGGCCGCGGTCACCGTGACCGCCGACCTGCCGGCCTTCTCCAAGGCCGGCCAGACCATCGACGTGACCGTGGCTTCGATCGGCAACGCCAGCAGCCTGCGCGGTGGCACGCTGCTGATGACGCCGCTGCGCGGCGTCGACGGCGAGGTCTACGCGATGGCGCAGGGCAGTGTGATGGTCAGCGGGTTTCGGTGTCAGCGGCAAGGACGGTTCGCGCGTCAGCGTCAACGTGCCCAGCGGCGGCCGCGTGCCCAATGGCGCGACGGTCGAGCGCGAAGTGCACAGCGACTTCAATGCCACGCCCTTCGTGGTGCTCAACCTCAACACGCCGGACTTCACCACCGCCACGCGACTGACCAGCGGGATCAACGCGCTGCTGGGTGAAGGCACGGCAACCGCGCTCGATGCCGTCTCGGTGCGTGTGTCCGCGCCCGCTGACCGAGACCGCGCATCGGCTTCATCTCGGCGCTCGAGGAAATGGAGATCGAGCCGGGCGAGGCGCCGGCGCGCGTGATCATCAATTCACGCACCGGCACCGTGGTGATCGGCTCGCATGTGCGCGTGATGCCGGCTGCGGTTGCGCACGGTTCGCTGTCGGTGACCATCACGCGAACGCGAGGACGTCAGCCAGCCCAATGCCTTTGCGTCGGGCACCACCGTGACTTACGCCGCGCAGCGATATCTCGATCGAGCAGCCGCCGGCACGCATGTTCGTGTTCAACGCCGGCGTCGATCTCAACGAGATCGTGCGCGCCGTGAACCAGGTGGGCGCGGCGCCGGGTGACCTGGTGGCGATACTCGAGGCACTGAAGGAAGCCGGCGCGCTGCGCGCCGAGCTGATGGTCATCTGAGCGCCGGATCGATCCGCTGCGCGTTCACGCCCATGAGTTCCGCTCCCGTCAACACCAGCTACTACGCCGACTTCGGGCGCATGGAGGCGTTGAAGCAAGACGGCCCGCGCAGGACCAGCCGGCGGCAATACGCGAGGCTGCGCGCCAGTTCGAAAGCCTGTTCACACACATGCTGCTCAAGAGCATGCGTGAGGCCAACCTCGGCGAGGGGCTGGGCGACAGCGAGCAGACGCAGTTCTACCAGGACATGTTCGACCAGCAGCTCTCAGTGCAGATGTCGCAGGGCAAGGGCCTCGGGCTCGCCGAGCGCCTGGTGCAGCAGCTGCAACGCACGGGGCTGACGCCGACTACGGCGGCAGAGGCCCCGCCCGCGGGCACCGCCGCGGGTACGATCGCGAGTCCGGCAGCGAGTCCGGCAGCGGGCGCGACGGGCGCCGCCAGTGCCGGCGGCAACACGCCGCCCACCGCAAATCTTACGCACACGCAATTCATCAACGGCATCTGGCCCTATGCGGAGCAGGCCGCCAAACGCATTGGTGTCGCCATCGAAACCGTGATCGCGCACGCCGCGCTCGAGACCGGCTGGGGACGTCACCTGCCCGCGGCCGGCACTGCGGCGGCGACTGCAGACGGCAACAATCTCTTTGGCATCAAGGCGGGCAACGGCTGGCGCGGCACTTCCGGTGATTCGGCCACCACGGAGTATGTGCGTGGCAGCGCGAGCACAGTGCAGGCGCCGTTTCGCAGCTACGCCTCGATCGCCGCCGGCTTCAACGACTACGCTGACCTGTTGACCGGCAATCCGCGCTTCGCCACCGCGCTCAACCAGGGCAACGATGCGGCGGCTTTTGCACAGGGCCTGCAGCGCGGCGGCTACGCCACCGATCCGGCTTATGTCCACAAGCTGGTGGCGACGGTCGGTGCGGTGCGCGAGCTCACTGCACATCCGGCGCTCAAGAACGCAGCAGCACTGCCGACATCTACCGGCGCAGGCACCGCCTGATGAACAGTTACCGGAACCGCCGGTGCGGGAGTCGCAATGGCTGACATGCTCACTACGGGCGTTTCCGGGCTACTCGCTTTCCAGCGATCGCTCGATACGACCAGTCATAATATCGCCAACGCCAGCACCGAGGGCTACAGCCGGCAGCGCGCCGAGCTCATTGCCCGGCCGGCCGACGCCCTTGGCATCGGCTGGGTCGGCACCGGCGTTGACGTAGCCACCGTGCGCCGCATGTACGACGACGTGCTGGCGGGCCAGGCGCGCGGCGCCGGCAGCAATTTTCAGCAGCTCGATACCGTCAGCACCTACGCCGGGCGACTCGACAACCTGTTCAGTGACACCGGTACCGGACTGGCGACCACGCTGCAGAAATTCATCAACTCGGTGCAGGCGGTGGCGGATGCGCCGGCGTCCATCACTTCGCGACAGGTGCTATTGAGCCAGGCCGGCGCACTGACCGACCGGCTCAAGAGCTACAACGCCACCCTCGACAGCATCAGCACTCAATTGAGTTCGCAGCTGAGCAGCGAGGCGAGCACGATCTCAACGATAGCCAGCAACATTGCCGCGCTCAACCAGCGCATCGTGGCCGCCCAGGGCGTCAACGAGCAACCGGCCAATGACCTGCTCGATCAGCGCGACAAACTGCTCAGTGACCTGGCCACGCACGTCACGGTCAGCACCGTGACGCAGAGCGACGGTTCCCTGAACGTCTTCATCGGCAGTGGCCAGGTGCTGGTGATGAATAGCGCAGCCGCCAAGCTCACGGTCGGCGGTGACCAGTATTCCCCCACGCGCACGCGCCTGCTGCTGCAGAATCCGACCGGCGCGGTGGACATCACCGACGCCGTGAGCGGCGGCAAAGTGGGCGGATTGCTGCAATTTCGCAGCGAAATGCTCGACCCGACGCGCAACACGGTCGGCCAGGCGGCGGTCACGCTCGCCAGCCTGGTCAACAGCCAGCAGGCCGCGGGCCTGGACCTGCGCGGCCAGATCGGCAGCGCCATGTTCGCGGTCGGTGGCGTCGCAGTCAGTCCTTCGAATCTCAATGCGGGCAGCGCAACGGCCAGTGTGACGCGCAGCGATCCCACCGCGCTCACCACCGCCGACTACCAGCTGCTCTACAACGGCAGCGCCTGGCAGCTCAGTCGTACCGATACCGGCGCCGCCATCGCCATGAGCGGCACCGGTACCGCCCTCGATCCCTTCGTCGGCGACGGCCTGTCGATCGTGCTGAGTGGCGCGCCACAGGCGGGTGACCGGCTGCTGATCGAGCCGACCCGTGCCGCGGTCGCCGGCATGTCGGTGCTGTTGAACCAGCCGGAAAAAGTTGCCGCGGCCGCACCGCTGCTCACCAGCAGCGCCGCTGCCAACAGCGGCAGCGCCAGCATCGATGCCGGTTCGGTGCCGGACACCGCGGCCTGGGTACGCGGCGACTACACCCTGAGCTTCAACACCGCCACCACCTGGCAGGTCACCGACGCCGCCAGCACCGTTATTGCCAGCGGCAGCTACAGCTCCGGCACGCCGATCAGTTTCAACGGCATCCAGGTCGCCGTCAGTGGTGCGGTGGCCAGCGGCGACAGTTTCCAGATCAAGGACAACGCCAGCGGCAGCGGCGACAATCGCAATGCGCTGCAGATCGCGGCGCTGCTGACCAAGCCGATTCTCAATGGCGCGACGGTGTCGCTCAGTGACACCGTGGGTCGCCTGGTCGGCAACATCGGCGTGCAGACCAGCCAGGCGCAGAGCGGCCGCGATGCGCAGCAGCTGGTGATGAACGATGCCAACACCGCGCTGAGCAACCTCTCCGGCGTCAACCTCGACGAGGAGGCGGCCAACCTGGTGCGCTACCAGCAGGCCTATCAGGCCGCCGCCAAGGTGATCAGCGTCGCCAACAGCCTGTTCCAGTCCCTGCTCGATGCCACCAGGTAACCGCCATGCGCATTGCCACTGCAACCATGTATCAACTCGCCACGCAGGCGCTGCTCAGCCAGCAGGCGGCGCTGGCGAAATCCCAGAACCAGGTCGCCACCGGCAAGCGCGTGCAGACGCCCTCGGACGATCCGGTGGCTGCCGTGCAGCTGCACGAGCTGGCGCGCGCGCAATCGGAGAACCAGCAGTACGACAAGAACAGCACTGCCGTCACCGGGCGACTGCAGCTCGAGGAGCAGGCGCTGGCCGATGCGGGCACGGTATTGCAGCGCGCCCGTGAGCTGGTGGTGCAGGCCAATACGGCCACCCTGAGCGACGGCGATCGCAAGTCCATCGCCACCGAACTCCAGGCGCGGCTCGATGAGCTGCTCAGCATCGGCAATCGCCAGGACTCCAATGGCGAATACCTGTTCGCGGGCTACTCGACGGCGGCCAAGCCCTTCGCGCGCGGCGCCAGCGGCAGCGTGCAGTACCTCGGTGACACCGGTGCACGCGGCGTGCAGGTGGACGCCGGACTGCAGATCCAGGACAGCGACCCGGGCAGCCAGCTGTTCATGAACATTGCCGCCGGCAACGGCCTGTTCGTCAATGCCGCGAGCGCCGCCAACACCGGGAGCGGCGTCATCGACGCCGGTTCCATCAACAACCGTG
>CAVXRM010000002.1:0-105095 GCA_963764065.1 uncultured Gammaproteobacteria bacterium
CGGCTTCATCATCGTCGACGATGTACACGATGGGCGCTATGGCTTTCATCAGGAGCCTCCGGACACTGCGGGCAAATGGAAGTAGAAGCAGCTGCCGCGCGGCGTATTGGCGCGCCAGTTGAGCTTTCCCCGGTGGCTTTCGATGATGGAGCGGCTGATGGCCAGCCCCAGCCCCGTGCCTTCGGGCTTGGTGGTGGCGAAGGCCTCGAACAGCCGTTCGCGGATCGCGGGGTCGATGCCGGGCCCGGCGTCGAGCACGCACATCTCGACTCCCTCGTCGCAGGGCGCGGTACACAGGCGGATGGTGCGCTCGCTCCCCGCGTCGCCACACACCGCATCGATGGCGTTGCGCACCAGGTTCAGCATCACCTGCTGCAGCTGGATCGCATCACCCAATACCATCGGCAGTACCGGTGCGAGTTCGAGTTGCAGCTGCGCGCTGTTGGCGCGTGCATCGGACTGCGCCAGTATCACCAGCTCGCGCACCAGCGCGTTCAGGTCCAGCAGTTCTTCCTGGGTCTCGCGGTTGCGCACCAGCAGGCGCAGCCGTTTGATGATCTCGCCGGCGCGCAGCGCCTGTGCGGCTATCTGCTGCAGGGCGCTGACCACTTCCTCGTGCTGCGCCGGCCCCTGTTCGGCCAGCCGCTCGGCAGCGCGCGCGTAGGTGGCGATCGCGGTGAGCGGCTGGTTCAGTTCATGCGCGAGGCCGGTGGTCATCTCGCCGAGCGTGGACAGGCGCGCCACATGCGTGAGCCGTTCGCGCGCTTCGCGCACCGCTTCCTCGGCCGCGCGGCGCTGCTGCTCCTGGCGGTGGCGCGAGGTCAGATCGTGCAGCAGGCCCACGAAGCGCGCGGGTTCGGCGCCGGCAACACGCCCAACAGCGAGCGATACCGGGAACTCGCTGCCATCGCGCCGTCGCGCCATGACTTCGCGGCCGATGCCGATCACGCGCTCCTCGCCGGTCTCGAAGTAGTGGTGCAGGTACCCGTCGTGTTGCCGCGCGTGGACTTGCGACATCAGCATGCTGACGTTGCGGCCCAGCACCTCGTCGCTCGGGTAGCCGAAGATCCTGCAGGCCGCGGCATTGAAGGTCTGCACGATGCCCTGATGGTCGATGATGATGATGGCGTCTACACAGGCGTCGAGCAGCGCCTGCAGGTCGGCCTTCATGGCCGCTGCTCAGTAGTTGTCGTCGGTCGGCTCGTCCTCGTCGAGGTCGTCTTCGTCGTCCTCGTCGTCGTCATCTTCGTCCCAGTCGTCCTCGTCGTCTTCGTCATCGTCCTCTTCGTCGGCGCCAATCGGGGCGCCCGACCAGCCTTCGGGCTGGTCGATCTTGTCCAGGTCGAACTCTGCCCAGGTATCGACGTCGATCTCCTCGATGTCACCATCGAGATACTCGATTTCGATGAGCTCGGCATCCTCGTCCACCGACAGGACGCGAAAGCTCTCGTTCTCATCGATGTTTTCATACCACTGCCCGACGACGGGCTCGAATTCTCTGGCCACCGATCTGATCCCCTGGATTGCGCAGGCGCCGATATCCGCCTGAGACGGATATTAGGGTGCGGCGCGCACTCAAGGCAACGCCATCAGTCATTGCCGGCCTGTGGCGGCTCGGCAACCGGGGGGTCGAGGTCGAGCGCGGCAGTACCGACCGTATCCAGGTCTTCGAACTGGTCGTTGTCGACCGCCCAGAAGAATGCGCCGACGGCGGCGGCCAGCAGTACCAGCGCCAGTGGAATCAGCAACAGCGAAATGCTCATATCGGACTCCGTGCAAAGCGGTGCGCCCGCCAGACCACGTACAGGGAACTGGCCGACATGCCCACGGCCGCCAGCCAGGGCGGCACCAGGCCCAGCGCCGCCAGCGGCACGGCGCACAGATTGTAGAGCAAGGCCCAGCGCAGGTTGGCAGCCACGAGCCGCGCCGCGCCGCGCGCGACCTCGACCGCAGTACCCACGGTACCCAGTGATTCATTCATCAGCAGCATGTCGGCCGCGGCATGCGCAATCGCTGCACCGCCACCCATGGCGGCCGAGACGTCGGCGGCAGCGAGCACCGGGCCGTCATTGATGCCATCGCCGACCATCAGCAGCTTGTGCCCGCGCTGCTGTACAGCGCGGATCAGCGCCAGCTTGGCGCTGGGGTCGAGCCGTCCGTGGGCCTCGGCGATGCCCAGCGTGCGGGCGATACCCTGCACGGTAGCCTGCCGATCGCCACTGGCAATGATCAGATCAAGGCCCAGCAGGCGCAGCCGCTGCGCGCCGGCGGCCGCCTCGGGTCGCAGGCTGTCGATGATTTCAAAGGCGGCCGCGTAGCCCGCGGCCGAACCCAGCCAGACCCGCTCGTCGTCAGGCGCCGCTGCGCCCACTGTGCCCGGTGCGCCGGCGCCCGCGAGTTGCGCAACGTAATCCTGCCGACCGATGCGCCAGCGACTGCCGGCGATCTCGCCCTCCAGCCCCTGGCCACTCTGTTCGCTGACCCGTTCCACGTTCACGCGGGCGCTGGTCGCGGAGGTGAAGGCCGTAGCCAGCGGATGCGTGGAGTGCTGCTCCAGGCTGGCCGCGATCGCCAGCAGCTGTTCGGGGGCAGGGTTGCCGAAATATTCGGCCGCGCCGAGCTGCATACGCTGTTCGGTGAGCGTGCCGGTCTTGTCGAGCACCACGGTGTCGATCGCAGCCAGGCGCTCGAGCGCGCTGGCGCGTGTGATCAGCACGCCCTGGCGCGCGAGGCGCGTAGTCGCGGCGGCGAGCGCCACTGGCGTCGCCAGCGACAGTGCGCAGGGGCAGGTCACGACCAGCACTGCCAGCGTCGCTTCGAAGGCGCGCGCCGGATTGACGATCAGCCAGGCGCAGGTGACCACAGCCGCAAGGATCACGATCCACAGTACGAAGTGGCTGGCAGCACGATCGGCGGCGAGTGCCTGCGGCGGACGCTCCGACTGCGCGCGCTCGATCAGGGCCACCATGTTGGCGAGCGTGGATTCGCGCGCACCGTGCCGTGCCACCAGCGTACAGGGCGCACCCAGGTTGATGGCGCCACCCGGCAGCGTGGCGCCGGCGCCGCGCGTGACGGGCAGCGATTCGCCGGTGATCAGCGACTCATCGACCAGCGCGAAACCCTCGGCCAGCACACCGTCCACCGGTACCACCGCGCCGCGCGCCACCAGCAGCCGATCGCCGGCCCGCACCTGCTCGAGCGCTACCTTTTCATTCCCGCCATTGGCGAGCAGCCGGGTGACGCGCGCCGGCAGGCTCCGTGCCAGGGCTTCTCCAGCGTCGAGGCTCCCGCGCCGCACGTTCATTTCCACGTAGCGGCCCATCAGCAGGAAGAACACGAACATCGCCACCGAATCGAAGTACACCTGGCCCTGGCCGCGCCAGGTATTGATCACGCTGGCGGCGAAGGCGAGCAGCAGGGCGGCCGCGACTGGCACGTCCATGCCCAGGCTCCGGCGGCGCAAGTCATGCCAGGCGCCGCGCAGGAAGGGCGAGCCCGAGTAGAACAGCACCGGCACGGCCAGCAGCATGCTGGTCACGCGCAGCAGCTCTGCAATCCACGGGTCAATGCCGCTGAGCGCTCCCGCGTACAGCCCGACCGTGTACATCGACATCTGCATGGCCACCAGGCCGGCCAGCCCGATGCGCTTCTGCATGCCGCGCCGCTCGCTGCGGCGCGCAGCCTCGGACGCGGCACCGCTCAGTGGCACCGGCTTGAAGCCGAGCCGCTGGATTTCCTCGAGCACGGCGCCCAGGCGCTGGATCGCCGGATTCCAGGCCACGCTGACGCGCGTGGTGGTCAGGTTCACATCGACCTTCTGCACGCCGGGGAGCGCGCCGACCTTGGTGCGTATCGAGCGCGCACAGTTCGCGCAGTGCATGCCCTCGGCAAAGAATTCGGACTGTTCGAGGCCCGCGCCGCTCTGCCAGTGCAGGTGAGCAGCGGCCTGGTTCACGGCAGCGTTGCCGACAGGGGTGTAGTCGCGGCGCCCGCAGCACCGACGGTGCGGCAGAGGTGGCGGCGGCAGCGGTGGCACTGGGGTCGACGCGGGCGCGCAGCAGCCAGTTGCCCTGCGGATCGGACAGCTGCAGCCACCAGTGCGCAACGCTGAGACCGGCGCAGGGCGCGCTGTAGAGATCACCGGCACGCTGCAACAGCAGGTGACGGTCGGCGGCCTGGTCCGTGGGGTGAGTCAGATCCAGGCGCAGCGCCGGCGGCGCGGCACCCTGCAGGGTAACCAGGCAGCGCTGCGAGACGGCATCGACGCGCAGCGTGGCATGCAGGCCGAGTGCGGCGGCGGCCGCGCGTCCTGCGTCGTCCCTGATCCAGTGCATTGCCTTCCCAGTGATAGCTGGTCGGCAGCTCGCGATCACCACGGGTGAGCGCCACCGCCAGGCTGCCGAAGCTTGCCACCACGGCCAGCAGCGGCAGGGCGATCACCAGCCACAGCACTGGGTTGGCACGCAGGGCGGAGGGCTGAGAAGCGGCGGCTTGCGAAGCGGGGGCGTGCATGATGCAGATCCTTTTACGATCAGTGCGCGGGAGTGAGAAAGCGCGCGTCGTGCTCGGCGCTGACGCGCGGGTCATCGCGCACTGTAATGCGGAAGCGGATCGACTGCGCGCCGGCCGGTTCAAAGGCCGGGCGGCGTACCCGCACCACGGCCGGATACACTTCACCGGCCTTGACCGCGTAAACCGCGCCCGCCGGATCAAGCGCCAGGTTCTCGGCGCCGCTGACGCTGATCACGATGGCGCGATCCAGCTCGGTCTTGTTCAATATTTTCACCGTGTACACATTTTCGATGTGGCCGTCGCTGGTGTAGCGATACAGGCTGTTGCGGTCGCGGATCACATCCACGCCCAGCGGTGAGCGCAGTGCCAGCGCGGTGATGAAGCCGGCGACCAGCAAGGTGAGCAGCGCACCGTAGATCAGCACGCGCGGGCGGATCACGTGCGTGGTGCGATGATCGAGCGAGTGCTGCGTGGTGTAGCGGATCAGGCCGCGCGGATAACCGACGCGATCCATCACCGAATCGCAGGCATCGATACAGGCCGCGCAGGCGATGCACTCGATCTGCAGGCCCTTGCGGATATCGATGCCGGTGGGGCAGACCTGCACGCACCAGGTGCAGTCGATGCAATCGCCCAGGCCCTGGCTGCCACGCGGCGCCTCGCGACGGCGCGAGCCGCGCGGTTCACCGCGCGCGCCGTCGTAAGTGATGATCAGCGTGTCTTTGTCGAACATCGCGCTCTGGAAGCGCGCATAGGGACACATGTACTTGCACACCTGCTCGCGCAGCAGGCCGGCATTGCCGTAGGTGGCGAAGCCATAGAAGAATATCCAGAAGGTTTCCCAGGGGCCGAGGTCAAAATTGGCGAAGTCGACCGCCAGCGCTCTTATGGGCGTGAAGAAGCCAACGAAGGTAAAGCCCGTCCAGAGCGCGAAGCTCACCCACAGCAGCTGCTTGCCGCCCTTGCGCCACAGCTTGCGCCAGCTCCAGGGCGCGGCATCGAGCTTCATGCGCTGGTTGCGCGTGCCTTCGGTGAGCCGCTCCATCCACAGGAAGGCCTCGGTCCACACGGTCTGCGGGCAGGCGTAGGCACACCACAGCCGGCCGGCGAGCGCCGTGAAGAAGAACAGCGAGAGCGCGGCGATCACCAGCAGCCAGGTCAGGAAGATGAAGTCCTGCGGCCACATCACCAGCGAGAAGATGTAGAACTTGCGCTCGCGCAGGTCGAACAGCACGGCCTGCCGGCCGTGCAGCATCAGCCAGGGCAGCAGGTAATAGATGCCCAGCAGCACCCACACCGCCAGTGTGCGCAGGCGCGCAAAGCGCCCCTGCACCTCGCGCGGGTAGACCTTGCGATGGGCTTCGTAGTACGACTCGCCGCCGCCCTGCGGGGGCGCGACGATTGTGCCGCTCATGACTTCGGCTCCTGGATGTCGTCCAGTTGTCCGTGCACGTACAGCGTGAGTGCGCTGGCCATTGCGCTCAGCACCCACAGGCCGAAGAACCCGAGCGTGTATACGCCCATGCGATCGATGCCGCTGCTGCCAGTTCCGATGCCCAGCAGTTCCTCGGGTGCGATGAAGGCGAAGAAGAACATCGTGCCGACCGAGGCCGCGAGGAAGGATGCCCACAGCAGCGTGCCGATGGCACGCGCGCGGCGACCGAGCTCGCGGCCGCCGCCGGACTCAGGGCTGTCGCTGGCTGCGGTGCTCAGCGCAACGCCGGCATCATTGCCAGGCGGTTCATCGGGCGGGCGCGGCATCACTCAGGGACAACACGTAGGCGGCCAGCAGCCGTACGCGCTCCTCGCCCAGGCGGGTCAGCTGCGCCGGCATCTGGCCCTGCCGGCCCTTGGCGATCGAGGTGCGTATCGCATCGACCGTGCCGCCATACAGCCAGATCTGGTCGGTGAGATCCGGGGCACCCAGTGCCTGATTGCCTTTGCCGTCCGGACCATGACAGGCAATGCAGTTGGTCATGAAGAGCGTCTTGCCGTTGGCGACGTTGCCTGCGGGCACAGTGCGACCTGAAAGCGAGAGTACGTAGCTCAACACGTCCTCGAGCCCCTCGTTGCCGAGCACATCCTGCCAGGCAATCATTACCCCGGTACGTCCGCCGGCAATGGTAGCCTCGACCAATTCGGGTGTGCCGCCATACAGCCAGTCGCGATCGACGAGGCTGGGGAAGCCCGCATTGCCATAGCCATCGGCGCCGTGGCAGATCGCACAGTTGTTGGCGAACAGATTGCGGCCGATGCCGTGCGCGACCGGGTCGGCACGCAGTTCGGTAATGCTCTTGCCCTTGAAGCGCGCGAATACCTGCTGTGCCTGCGCCTCGGCGCTGCGCTGGATCTCGGCGTGCTGGTTGGCTGAGGTCCAGCCCAGGCGCCCGCTGAAGTTGCCGAAGCCCGGATACAGCACCAGGTAGACGATCGCGAAGGCCACCGAGATGAAGAACAGCCACAGCCACCAGCGCGGCAACGGATTGTTGTATTCACCGAGGTCGCCGTCCCAGACGTGACCGGTGGTTTCGCTGCTCGGCCCCGAATCGCCGGCGCCGCGCTTGCGCATCGCCAGCATCAGCCAGCAGGCGCCGATGATGTTGAGCGAGGTGAGGATGATGATGAAGAGGTGCAGGCCGGTGCTCACGGCAGTCGCTCCCGGTCAGGTGAGGGTTGGAGGTGTGCGTCTTCTTCCAGCGGCATGCGCGCACTGGCATCGAAGCTTGCGCGGCGGCGAGCGCTCCAGGCCCAGATCACCAGGCCCGTGAACAGCACGATCAACAGTGCAGTGAAGATGCCGCTGAGGGTTCCGTACAGCGTGCTCATGCGCTTACTCCCAGGCCTTGCTGTCAGTGCCGAGGCCCTGCAGGAAGGCGATCAGCGCGGCCTGTTCGGTCTGGCCCTCGACTGCACTGCTGGCGGCCGCGATCTGTGCGTCGGTGTAGGGCACGCCGACCATGCGCAAGGCACGCATTTTCTTCGGCGTTACCGAGGCATCGATCTGGTTGCGCGCCAGCCAGGGGAAGCCGGGCATGTTCGATTCGGGCACCACATCGCGCGGATTGTTCAGGTGGATGCGATGCCAGTCATCGGAATAGCGGCCACCGACGCGCGCCAGGTCGGGGCCGGTGCGCTTGGATCCGAACTGGAACGGATGGTCGTAGACCGACTCGCCTGCCATTGAATAGTGACCGTAGCGCTCGGTTTCGCCGCGCAGCGGGCGGATCATCTGCGAGTGGCAGTTGTAGCAGCCTTCGCGCACGTAGATGTCACGCCCTTCGAGCGCCAGCGCACCCAGGGGTAGGATGCCGGGCGAGGGCTTGGTCACCTGGCCCGAGAGGTACAGCGGCACGATTTCGACCAGGCCACCGACGCTGATCACCACGGCGATCAGCACCGCCAGCAAGCCAACGCGTTTTTCGATCAGATCGTGATTCATGCCGGCACCAGTACGGGTGAGTCGATGACGGGCGCGCGTTCATTGAGCGTGCGCCTTACGTTGTAGGCCATCAGGAACATGCCGCTGAGCACCAGCAGGCCGCCGAGCAGGCGCACGATGTAGAAGGGGTGCGTCGCCTGCAGTGCTTCGACGAAGGTGTAGGTCAGCGTGCCGTCGGGATTGGTGGCACGCCACATCAGGCCCTGCATCACTCCCGCGATCCACATCGCGGCGATGTACAGCACGACGCCGATGGTGGTGGTCCAGAAGTGCCAGTCGATCAGGCGCGTGCTCCACATGCTGGTGCGCCCGTAGAGCCTGGGGATCAGCGCGTACAGGCAGCCGATCGTGACCATCGCCACCCAGCCGAGCGCGCCCGAGTGCACGTGGCCGATGGTCCAGTCGGTGTAGTGCGAGAGCGCGTTCACGGTCTTGATCGACATCATCGGCCCTTCGAAGGTCGACATGCCGTAGAAGGAGAGCGAGACGATCATGAACTTCAGGATCGGATCGGTGCGCAGCTTATGCCAGGCGCCCGAGAGGGTCATGATGCCGTTGATCATGCCGCCCCACGAGGGCGCCAGCAGCATCAGCGAGAACACCATGCCGAGCGACTGCGCCCAGTCAGGCAGCGTGGTGTAGTGCAGGTGGTGCGGGCCGGCCCACATGTAGATCGAGATCAGCGACCAGAAGTGCACCACCGACAGGCGGTAGGAATACACCGGCCGGCCGGCCTGCTTGGGCACGAAGTAATACATCATGCCCAGGAACCCGGCGGTGAGGAAAAAGCCAACCGCGTTGTGGCCGTACCACCACTGCACCATCGCATCGACGGTGCCGGCGTAGGCCGAGTAGGACTTGGTCAGCGTGACCGGGATCTCGGCACTGTTGACGATGTGCAGTACCGCCACCGTGATGATGAAGGCGGCGAAGAACCAGTTGGCCACGTAGATGTGCTTCACGCGCCGGATGGCGAGCGTGCCCAGGAACACCACCGCATAGGCGACCCAGACGATGGCGATCAGCACGTCGATCGGCCATTCGAGTTCCGCGTATTCCTTGCCGCTGGTCATGCCCAGCGGCAGCGTGATCGCCGCCAGTACGATGATCAGCTGCCAGCCCCAGAAGGTGAACTCGGCCAGCCTGGGCAGGAACAGCCGCGTATGGCAGGTGCGCTGCACGATGTAATAAGAGGTGGCGAACAGCGCGGAGCCCCCGAAGGCGAAGATCACTGCGTTGGTATGGAGCGGCCGCAGCCGTCCGTAGCTCAGCCAGGGAATGTCGAAGTTGAGCGCGGGCCAGATGAGCTGGGCCGCCAACAAGGCGCCGACCGTCATGCCGACGATGCCCCAGACGATGGTCATCAGGGCAAACTGACGCACGACCCGATCGTCATAGGTGGCGCTGCTCGCTACCGGCTGGGTTCCCTGGGACATCATCGGCCTCCGCTACGCCACTGTTTCAGCTGCGCGGCGCAAGCCGCGAACCAGCACTTTGTAACCTTGGCCGCCTGTTGCGCGAATCCGTATGTACACTTAGGTACAGCGCAATTGGTACGTATAGCCCACTATTGCCCATGACCACCCGCAAGACATCCGGGAAGCCGACGCGCAAGCCGCCGGCTCGCAGTGCAGCCGAAGGCGTACAGGGGCCCCTGGACCAGGCGCGTCGCGTGGTCGTCAAGGTCGGCTCCGCCTTGCTGGTCGATGCGCGTACCGGCCGGCTCAACCGCAGCTGGCTGGAAACCCTGGTGGAAGACCTGCTGCGGCTGCGCCGGCGCGGCTGCGAGCTGATCCTGGTGTCTTCCGGCGCCATCGCGCTGGGGCGGAGGCATCTGGGATTGCCTGCCGGCGCGCTGCGCCTGGAGGAGAGTCAGGCCGCCGCTGCGGTCGGACAGATCCGCCTGGCGCATGCCTATAAGGAGTTGCTCGAGGCGCACGAGGTCACGGTGGCTCAGGTACTGCTGACCCTGGAAGACAGCGAGCAGCGCACCCGCTACCTGAACGCACGCGCCACGCTCGAATCGCTCCTGCGCCTGGGCGCGATACCGGTAATCAACGAGAATGACACGGTAGCGACGGCTGAGATCCGCTACGGCGACAACGACCGCCTGGCCGCGCGGGTCGCGCAGATGACCAGTGCCGATTGCCTGGTGCTGCTCTCTGATGTCGACGGGCTGTACAGCGCCGACCCCAATCGCGATCCCGCGGCGCAATTCATCGCCAGCGTGTCGCACATCACACCGCAGATCGAAGCGATGGCGGGGCGCTCGGCCTCCGATGTGGGCTCGGGTGGCATGGCGACCAAGATTGCCGCCGCGCGCATTGCGGTCGGTGCGGGCTGCCACATGTGCATCGCCGCCGGCGCGCACCCGCATCCGCTCAAGCGCATCGAGACCGGTGCGCGCTGCACCTGGTTTTTGCCGGCATCCTCGCCGGTGGCCGCGCGCAAGCAGTGGATTGCCGGCACGCTGCGTCCGGCGGGCGCCATCCATGTGGACGCAGGAGCCTTGCGTGCCTTGCAGGCCGGCAAGAGCCTGCTGCCCGCCGGAGTCACCGGCACGCTGGGGCGCTTCGAGTCGGGCGATACGATCAGTGTGCTCAGTGCCGCGGGCGTGGAAGTCGCGCGCGGCATCGCGGCCTACTCGGATACCGAGACTGCACGCATCATGGGTCGGCACAGCGCCGAGATTGCCGCGCTGCTTGGGTTCCGCGGCAGCGATGAGCTGATCCATCGCGACGACATGGTGATACTGCAGCAGGCGGGCGCGAGCGCGGCCGCGGCACGAGCGCGGCCGGCGGCACGAGCGCAGGCGGCATGGCATGAGCGCACACGCCAGTGCCGACAGCCTCGGCGAGATCCGCGCGCTGATGCGCAAGCTCGGCCAGGCGGCGGTCGCGGCCACCGCTCCCCTGGCACTGGCCGACACGGCGACGCGCAATCGCGCCCTGCTCGCGGCGGCGGCGGCCCTGCATGCGCACAGTGCACAGATCCTTGCTGCCAACGAACAGGATCTGCGCGCTGCGCGCGCCGCTTCGTTGAGTGCAGCGCTGCTCGATCGCCTCGCGCTCGATGCCGCGCGCGTGGCTGCGATGGTGCGCGGCCTCGAAGAGATCGCGGCCCTGCCTGATCCGATCGGCGGCGTGATCGCCGAGTGGTCGCGGCCCAATGGCCTCGTGATCCAGCGCGTGCGCGTGCCGCTGGGCGTGATCGGCATCATCTATGAGAGTCGCCCCAATGTGACTGCGGACGCGGGCGGCCTGTGCCTCAAGTCGGCCAATCCCGTGATCCTGCGCGGCGGCTCCGAGAGCCAGCATTCCAACGCCGCCATCCATGCCTGCCTGCTCGCAGGGCTCAAGGCGGCGGGGCTGCCGGCCGCGGCCATACAGCTGGTGCCGACCGTCGATCGCGCCGCCGTCGGCGAGATGCTCTCGGGCATGGGCGAGTACCTCGACGTGCTGGTGCCGCGCGGCGGCAAGAGCCTGGTGGCGCGCGTGCAGGCCGAGGCGCGCGTGCCGGTGATCGGCCATCTGGAAGGCAACTGCCATGTCTACGTCGATCGCGATGCCGACCCGCACATGGCGCGCGAGATCGTGCTCAACGCCAAGCTGCGCCGCACTGGCGTGTGCGGCGCCGCCGAGACGCTGCTCATCGATCGCGCCGCGCCGCCGGCGCTGCTGCACGATCTGGTGCAGGCATTGCTCGCCGCCGGCTGCGAAGTGCGCGGCGATGAGCACGTGCAGGCGATCGATACGCGTGTGATCGCCGCCAGCGAAGCGGATTGGCAGACTGAATACCTTGACGCGATCATCGCGGTGCGCGTGGTCGATGGCGTCGATGCGGCGATCGAGCATATCGCGCAGCACGGCTCCTCGCACACCGAGGCCATAGTGACGGCAAACATGACTACGGCCGAGCGCTTCCTCACGCGGGTGGATAGCGCGATCGTGCTGCATAACGCCTCGACGCAGTTCGCGGATGGCGGCGAGTTCGGTATGGGTGCGGAGATCGGCATTTCCACCGACCGCTTCCATGCGCGCGGTCCGGTGGGCGTCGAGCAGCTCACCAGCTACAAATACGTGGTGCGCGGCGCGGGGCAGGTGCGGCCGGGATAATTCGCACGCGGCTCGCGACGCTAGAGGCCTGGCACTAGCTGTAGCGGCGTGCCCGGCACGCTTGAGTTGTCGCTATCGAAGATATTGCTGTCCAGCGCCGCGAGCCGAGTGCGGGTCCGGCGCAGCAGGGCCAGGCGCTGCGAGGCGGGCGCCAGCATCAGCACCTTGGTCATGCCATCGGCCATTGCCGCGCTGCTGGCCTGCACGGCCACATAGGAAAGGGGCGGTGCTGAAAGACTTCTGGCCGGCGCGTAGTAGCCCTGGTGTTCTGGTGGGCGCAGCATGGAGGCAGGATCGCTGACCGCGAGCGCACCATTGGCCAGCGTGAGCTGCGGCCCCAGTTGTTCGGCCTTGCGCAACACGATCGGCCAGGGATGCGCGCCAAACACGCGCAGGTCGCCACCCGCATTGACCAGGCCCGCGTACGCACCCTGCGCCTTCATGCACTGGATGGCGCGATCGACAGCGTAACCCTTGGCGATGCCACCGAGGTCGAGTCGCGTGGCGCGCGTCAGGCGCACGGAGTTCTTGTCGACCTCCAGTACGTTGCTGATGGAACCCATGCCAGGGAGCGCCGGATCGAACAGGCCGTTGGAAAGCTCGTGCAGCTTGTGGCACAGGCGCAGCGTCGCGCTGGTCCAGGGATGCACGCTCACCAGCTCACCGGCCTTCGCGCCGTTGAGCCGTGACAAGTCGCTTCCTGAGCGGCGTGGATGCATCAGCGTCTCGACCAGCATCAATGCCGCATAGGCCGCCTCAAGCCCACGCTCGGCCGTAAGCCGATCGCGCCCGTGGCATTCAAGCGCCGCGAGACACCCCATCACCGGTCTCAGCCGACTTTGCCGATGCTGACCTTGACTCATGGTTCAATCTTAGTGAGAATCATTCGCATTAACAACCTATCCGGGCCTCCAGGAGAGTCAAAAAGTGCATCGGCATCCGAAAATCCAGGTTTTACGGCTAGTTGCGCTGTTATTCGCCGTTCTGGCTAACGTTCCGGCCGCCACAGCGGCCGATTCGAACGCCACCCTGGAGGCCAGGGTGGCCACCCTCGAAGCCCAGCTCGCCGAGCTGAAGGCACAACTGGCCCAGCTGCAGCCACAGGCCCAGACGAACCTGGCCGCTACGGTTGCTGCACCTGCTGCGGAGAGCCCCGCGCCAGTCAGTGCCGCACCGGCCTTGTCCTGGTACGGCTACGGTGAACTCAACTACACCAGGCCCGCGGACGAGCCTTCGCAGGCGCGCGCCGATGTCGGCCGCTTCGTGCTCGGCGCGGGTTATCGCTTCGATGAGCGCACGCGGCTGGTGAGCGAGATCGAGATCGAACACGCGATTTCCTCATCCAGCGATCCGGGTGAGGTCGAGATCGAGCAGGCCTACATCGAGCACGATCTGAACGCCGGCGTGCGCGCGCAGATGGGCCTGTTCCTGATTCCCAGCGGACTCATCAACGAAAATCACGAGCCGACCCGTTACTACGGTGTGTTCCGCAATTTCGTCGAGACCGCGATCATTCCCAGCACCTGGCGCGAAGGCGGCGTGGGCCTGCAAGGCAACAGCGCGGTAGGTCTGCGCTGGGATGTGGGCGTGACCACGGGCTTCGACCTTTCCAGATGGGACGCCGGATCCTCCGCAGGCATCGAGTCGCCGCTGGGTTCGATACACCAGGAGCTGGCGCTCGCCAGGGCCAAAGACCTGTCGGGCTATCTCGCACTCCAGTACACCGGCATCAACGGTTTGAAACTGGGTGGCTCGATCTTTGCGGGCGGCGCCGGGCAGGGCGAGCCCGGATTCGCGGGCAGCCGCGTGAGCCTCTGGGAAACCCATGCGCGCTGGCAACCCGGCAGCTGGGATCTTGCGGCCCTGTATGCACGCGGCCATATTTCCGGCACAGCAGCGTTGAACGAGTCGCTGGCCGGCAATCCGACGCTCATCCCTGAGGACTTCTTCGGCTGGTATGTCGAGGCTGCGTGGCGCGCGCTGGTGGGCAAGCCCTGGCCGCTGGTGCCGTTCCTGCGTTACGAGCGCTTCAACACCGCCTCCAGTTATACAATGCTGAATGCCGGCGCTGCGCCACGGCCGCTGGCCGATCGCAGCGCGCTGACCGGTGGCCTGCAGTGGCAGTTCGCGCCGGGGGTCATCATCAAGGCCGACTATGTCGACTTCGCCCATGGGCGCGAGGGCGATCGCTTCGATCTGGGGCTGGGTTATGAATTCTGATCCGCGGGGAATGAATTGAGCAGACTGCCTCAGGGCCTGGCTTTCGTGGGCGCCGGCATCGCCGTGCTGGCGCCAGGCGGCAGCGTGGTCGCGGCCGAATACCTCTCGCTCGAAGCCGCACAGCGCGCGGTGTTTCCGGAAGGCCTGCGCTTTGAGCCGGTGACGCTGTCGCTGACGACGGCGCAGCGCAAGGCCGTGGATGCGCTGGCCGGTCCGCAGCCGCCGCGCGGTCGGCTGGGCGCCTGGCGCGTCGCAGGTGCATCGGGATCGGTGGGCTACTTTTTTGCGGACGAGGTGCTCGGCCGCCAGGACTTCATCGACTATGCGCTCGGCATCAACAGCGACGGGAGCCTGCGTACGCCGGAAATCATGGCCTATCGCGAAAGCCACGGGGGCGAGGTACGCAATCTCGCCTGGCGCAGCCAGTTCGCGCAGCGTCGCGATGGCGCCCGGTTGCGAGCCAGCATCGATATCAAGAACATTGCCGGTGCTACGCTCTCCTGCGAACACCTGACCAGCGGAATCCGCTACCTTAGGGCCCTATGGCAAATAGCGCTGAACACCGCGCCGCAGGCCGCGCCATGAATCGCCGCCGCGCACCGCTCCAGTCGCTGGGCCTGTACCGCATCACCAGCCTGCTGATCGCGGCGCTGTGGCTGAGCGGCATGCTGTGGCTGGCGCTGCACTATCTGCTGGCCCGTCCCGATGAATTTGGCGTCGCGCGTCATCCCATGGAAGCGCCGGTATTGCTGGTGCATGGCATCGCCGCGCTGGTGGCGCTGTTCGTGCTGGGCTGGTTCGCCGCTCGTCATGCGGGCGCGATGAGCGGTCGTCGTCACAGCCGCGTCAGTGGCTGGCTGCTCTCGGGCTTCCTGATGCTGCTGGCCGGCGCGGGCTGCGCGCAGTTCTTCCTCGTGAACGAGACCTGGCAGGCCAACCTGAGCCTGGTGCATGAAATCTGCGGCGCGCTGTTGCTGGTGCCGGTGTTGACGCACCTGTTCCGATTCAGGAATGCCGATCGCCCGGTGCCGCGCGCCGAAGTTCCGGAGCGGCGCCATGCGCATGGCCGGCCCCATGGTCATGCGGATCACTCGCCGCGGCCGCACAGCGCTCGCAATTGACCCAGCCGGAATCGCCGCTCAGGTAGTGTTCCTTTTTCCAGATCGGCAGGCGATGCTTGATCTCATCGATGAGATAGCGACAGGCGCGAAAGGCTTCGTCGCGATGCGCCGCAGCCACGCCCACCCACACGGCGATCTCGCCCAGTTCCAGTGCGCCGGTGCGATGTACGCAGCGTAGCTGTTGCACGCCGAATCGCTGGCGCGCTTCGGCAATGATGCTGGCGCCTTCGCTCAGCGCCAATGGCTCGTAGGCCTCGTATTCCAGGCGCGTGACCTGCTGGCCCTCGTTGTGGTTGCGCACCCAGCCTTCGAAGCAGACGTAGCCGCCGCAGGCCGGATCAAACAGCTCGGCGCGCAGGGCGCGCTCATCGATGGCGCTGGCGCTGAGACTGAAGCCGCTCATCCGCCCGCCACCGGCGGCAGGAAGGCGACGCGATCGCCCGCCTTGAGTGGTTGCGACCAGTCGCCGAAGGCGTCGTTGATCGCGACACGCAGCTGTTCCGGGCGCAGCTGCAACTGCCGCAGCGTGCGCAGCTCTTCGTAGAGCGCGCGCGCGTCGGGCGCGCGGCTCTCGAGCGTCTCGGCGCTGCGACCGGCCTGTTCGCGCAGGATCGCGAAATACTGGATCGTCAGCGTCTGCGGTTGCGTGAGTGGCTGGCCGCCGAGACGCTGGCTCGCCTGCTGGTATTCATCCGCGGTGTTCACGTTGTCGAGCGCGCGCGGGTTGTTGAGCGTCAGCAGCTGCACGTCGGCCTGCGCCAGGAATTTGCGCGGGCAGCGCTGGTCGGTGGCGATCCAGGCGTCGATCGCGGCGCAACTGGCCGGCTCATAGATGGCGCACAGCGGCTCGGGCTTGCCGTCGTGGCTGCTGCGAAAGGCGCTTGCCAGACGTTGCGGCGCGCGCGCGGCGATCAGCTGCTGCAGGGTCGCGGCATCGAGAAAGGGCAGGTCGCAGGCCAGCACCAGCCAGGCTGCCTGCGGATGACTGTGCAGCGCCGCGTGCAGGCCCGCAATCGGGCCGATGTCATCGAGCTGATCGACGATCTGCGCGTAGGCCGCGCGCTGCGCATCGTTGTTCTGGTCGGCGCGTGTCGATACGAAACAGCGTTCGACCAGTGGTTCGAGCAGCGACATCGCGCGCTCGAGTTGCGAACGACCCGCGTATTCGAGCACCGCCTTGTCGCGTTGCATGCGCTTGCTGCGCCCGCCGGTCAGCACCAGTCCGTACAGTGGCGCACTCATCGTGCGTTCACCCTGCGCTTGCCGCCCGATTTGTGCAGCAGGCGTATCGCGCTGATGCGGATGTCATGTGACAGCGCCTTGCACATGTCGTAGATCGTGAGTGCGGCGACGCTGGCGCCGGTGAGCGCCTCCATCTCCACGCCGGTCTTGTGATGGGTCTCGACGCGGCAGCGGATGCGCAGCGTGTTGCCCTTGAGCGCATCGATGTCGATGCGACAGTTCTCGATCGGCAGCGGATGGCAGAAGGGAATGAGTTCGTGGGTGCGCTTCACGGCCAGCACGCCGGCGATGATTGCCGTGTCGAAGATCGGACCTTTGTGGGTGCGATGCCCGGTGGCGCGCAGTGCCCGCGCCACCGCGCCCGGCAATTGCACGCGCGCTTCGGCTTCGGCGACGCGCTGCGTGGCGGGCTTGGCGCCAACGTCCACCATGGTCGGGCGGCGCGTGGCCGTCAGGTGCGTGAGCCCGGCATTGCTGCGTCGTTTCGCCACGCTCAGCCTCCGAGCTGGTTCATTTCAATGCGTGGCGCGCCAGGCAGCGCCACCGTGCCGCGCAGCTCGCTGTAGCGATCGCCGCGCTTTTCCCAGCAGCCACGGATGGCTTCGAGCAGTTCCGCATCGCTGGCGCCGGCACGCAGTGGTGCGCGCAGGTCGAGTCCTTGCGTGGCGAACAGGCAGGTATAGAGCACGCCATCTGACGACAGGCGCGCGCGCGAGCAATCGCTGCAGAAGGGTTGCGACACCGAGGAGATGAAACCGAGTTCGCCCTGGCCATCGGCGAAGGCGTAGCGTTCGGCCACCTCGGCGCGGTACTGGCGCTCGAGCGCGCTGATTGGCCAGCGTGCGTTGATTAGGCTGACGAGTTCCCGCGAGGGCACGACCTGCGCGAGCTGCCAGTCGTTGCGCGTGCCGACGTCCATGTATTCGATGAGGCGCACGATCACGCCGCTGCCACGGAAGTGTTCGAGCAGCGGCAGCACCGTGTGCTCGTTGACGCCGCGCTGCACGACCACATTGATCTTGATCGGTGCGAGGCCTGCGCGTTGTGCCGCGGCGATGCCTTCGAGTACCTCGGCCGGCGAACCCAGGTCGCCCGCCATGCGCGCGAACACTGCAGGATCGAGACTATCAAGGCTGACCGTGACGCGTTGCAGTCCGGCGGCACGCAGTTCAACGGCATGCTGCGCGAGCAGTACGCCGTTGGTGGTCAGCGCGATGTCGTCCACGCCTGGCAATGTGGTCAGGTCGCCAATCAATTCAGAAAGGCCTGCGCGCAGGAGTGGTTCGCCGCCGGTGATGCGCAGCTTTTGCACACCGAGCTGCAGGAACAATCGCGTCAGGCGCACGATCTCATCGAAGCTCAGGCGCTCGGCGGTCTTCAGGAAACGATAGTGCTCGTGGAAGCGCTCGCGCGGCATGCAATAGGGGCAGCGGAAATTGCAGCGGTCGGTGACCGAGATGCGCAGGTCACGCAGCGGCCGCCCAAGCGTATCGCGCGGGCGGCGCGGCTGCAGAGCCGCAAGGCTTGCCGAGGCGGGATGGGTCATGGCGCTAGCCTACCAGTGGGGCCGATTACCAGCGATACAAGCGGGTCAGGAAGCCTTTTTGCAGGCTGGCGGGGCCCGGGGGCAGTTCCACGAAGCCATCGGTCAGCGCGAGCGAGGTGAAATCGCCGGAACCATTGGTGGGGCAGGGCGTAGCCCAGGGCCGGCCCCAGTCATCGTGTGCGACGCGCACCGGCATGAAGCCCGTAAGCGTGGGCTGCCACTCGAGCGGCACGGCGAGCGCGATGCGCTCCGAGCTTTCGGTGCGCACGCCCATCGCCGCATACAGCGCCGGCAATACATAACGCGACAGGCACACCAGCGTCGAGACCGGGTTGCCGGGCAACGCGAAAACCGCGCGCCCTTCGCTGGTGGTGCCGAACCACATCGGCCGCCCGGGTCGCTGCGCGATACCGTGCAGCACGCATTGCACGCCCAGTTCGCCGAGCACCTGCGGCACCAGGTCGAACTTGCCCATCGACACGCCACCGGAGAGCACCAGCACTTCATGGGTGCGCAGTTGCCGCGCCAGGCGCTCGCGCAGTTGCCCGGCATCATCATCGATGTGATCTTCGGCCACGCGCTGGAAGCCGCGTTCGCGCAGGGCCGCGGCGACTGCGTAGGCATTGGAGCGACGGATCTGGTGCGGCGCGATCGGTTCACCCGGCTCCACCAATTCGCTGCCGGTGGAGATCACCATGATCGAGGGCTGTGCACTGACACGTAGCCGCGCCATGCCTGCCGAGGCCGCGACGGCGATCTCCGGCGCATGCAGCACGGTGCCGGTGGCCAGCAGCAAGGCGCCCTGGCGTTGGTCGCTCGCGCGCCGATGTACGTTCTTCCAGGGTGCGGCCAGGGCCGCGTCGGTCAGCGTGGCAATGCCATCGGTGATCAGGATGCGTTCGACGGGAACCACACAGTCGCAGCCCGCGGGCAGCACCGCGCCCGTCATGATCTCGATGCAATGCGCACCGGAGGCCAGCGTCAGCGGCGGTGAGCCTGCGGCCTGCGTCGCCTGCACGGTTAGCCGCACCGGCGCGTCACTCTGCCGTTTGACGCCAACGTTCGTCACGCTGGCATGGAACGCGGCCGAATTCAGCGCAATGCCATCCATCGCCACGCGATCGAAGGGCGGCTGGTCGCGCTCTGCATAAATGTTCTCGCGCAGCACCGCGCCGGCGCATTGCGCGACCGGCAGGGATTCGATCGGCAGGCACACGAGGTGCTCGCCGATCAGGCGGCTGGCGGCTTGGGGATCCATGTTGAGGATGGTACCGCAGCGGCCCGTCCGCTGTATTTCAACGGGAATATCCCGCCCGCCGCGGGGCCGGGCGCATACAATGGCCGCCCGGCACGCGCCCGTAGCTCAGCTGGATAGAGCACCTGGCTTCGAACCAGGTGGTCGGCGGTTCGAATCCGTCCGGGCGCGCCAATCCATCAAGACTCAATCCAGGCAACTCGCTCGGGTCGCCGTGCATTGCTGCATATGCTTCGGCCAGACGTAGTACGCCCACTGGCCGAGCCGGTTTCCGACAACGTACCAGTTGTCTGTGCTCCTTATCAGCAGGGTTATGCCACCGCAGGTACCGGGGCAACGTGCAGGCTGCGTTCGGCCGCTGCAATGGTGTTCTCCAGCAGCATGGTAATGGTCATGGGGCCGACACCACCCGGCACGGGCGTGATGTAGGAGGCCTTTTCAGCGACACCGGCGAAATCGACATCGCCCACCACGCGGCCGTCGGGCAGGCGATTGATGCCGACATCGATGACCACCGCGCCGGTCTTGACCATCTGCGGCAGAATCAAGTTGGGCTTACCGGCGGCAACCACCAGGATATCCGCCAGGATCGTGAACTGCGCCAGGTCACGCGTCTTCGCGTGGCAGATGCACACCGTGGCATTGCGTTGCATCAGCATCAGTGCCATGGGCTTGCCGACGATGTTGCTCGCACCCACGACCACGATGTTCTGGCCTTCGATGGCGATCTGTTCGTATTCGAGCAGCTTGATGACCCCATAGGGCGTGCAGGGCGGAAACACGGTGCTACCGACCACCAGGCCACCGACGTTGTAGAGATGGAAGCCGTCGACGTCCTTGTCGACCGAAATGGTCTCGAGTACTCGCGCCATGTCCACATGCGCCGGCAGCGGCAGCTGCACCAGGATGCCATGCACTTCGCCGTCGGCGTTGAGTTTCTCGATCAGTCCGACGATGGCCTGGGTATCGGCGCTGGCCGGCAGGTGGTGTTCAAGCGATTGGATGCCAAGCGAGGCGCAGGCGCGAACCTTGTTGCGCACATAGATCTGCGAGGCCGCGTTGTCACCGACGAGGATTACGGCGAGCCCCGGCGCCTTGCCGGTGCGTGCGCGTAGCGCCTCGACGCGCTGGCGAAAGCCGTCGCGCACGAACCTGGCGACGGCCTTGCCGTCGATTATTTTTGCAGTCATGGTTACTGTATTCGAAGCAGGGCGAAAATGGCCTGCTGTCAGGCGTGCGAATCTACCTGCGCCGGCCCAGGAACGCCAGCCGATCCGGACTTGCGCAAGACGGCAAGGCGCGTTGCCGCTGGGCGGGGTCCGCGCCCGAATGCCTCGCCTGCCACGATACCGAGTGGGGATTCCCCGTGGCGCAGGACCAGCGCCTGTTCGAGAGGCTCTGCCTGGAGGGGTTCCAGTCGGCCCTGAGCTGGCGGACCATCCTGGCCAAGCGCGACAACTTCCGCCGTGCATTCCTCGATTTCAACATCGCCAAGGTGGCACGTTTCAGTGCGCGCGCACCTCATCTTGCACCAGTGAATAAGCCGGCGGCTCTTCAGCGCGCAATTGGCGCACGAAATAGTCCCAGGCCCGCTTCATCGCATAGCCGGGCAGCTGATGGCCGCTATCGGGTATGAGAAGCATGTCGAAGTCTTTGTTGTTCTTGACCAATGCATCAACCAACCTCAGGGTTTGTGCCGGTGGATTGTTGCAGTCCATGTCTCCGTGAATCAGCAGCAACTTTCCCTTGAGATTGGCCGCGTACTTGTAGCTTGCTTGCGCTTCATAGCTGCTTGCATCCTCAGCGGTAGCGAGCGGGCCTTGGTATGCGTTTCCCCAATACCAACCGTAGGTGCGAAAATCGTTGTTCCCGGACTCGCTCACCGCCACCTTGAAAAAGTCCGGGTACAATAAAATACCCGCGGCGGCAGAAAAACCGCCGCCCGAATGTCCAAAGATCCCCACGCGTTGCAGGTCTATCCAGGGGAAGCGCCCGGCAAGTTGCTTTATCGCGGCGACCTGGTCCGGTAGTCCGTTGTCTATTACCCGTCCCCAGTAGTTATCCCGAATAGCCTTGGAACGATGGGCGGACCCGAGCGCATCGAGCTTGATCACGATGAACCCCAATTCGGCGAGCGACCGGCCCATGCCTTCGCCGTGCGTCACGCCTTCCCAGTTGGATACCCGGACCTGCGCATTGAAATTGTCAGCGCTCTGGAATGACCACGTGTCGACGCTGCCGGTGAACGGGCCGGGGTAGACATTGGTGATGATCGGATAGCGCTTGTGCTCATCAAAATTGGAGGGCTTGTACATCACGCCGTATAGGTCAGTCTCTCCATCGCGCGCTTTGACCTTGAACACCTCGGCCGGCCGCCAGCCGATTTCCTGCAATGACCGCACGTCTGCGGTGGAAAGGCGAAGCAGCACATCGCCATCGGTGTTTCGTGCGACCGAGACGGGTGGCACATCGATAGACGAGTAGGTGTCGATGAAATAGTTACCCTGCGGTGCCCACTGGACAAGGTGATCTCCAGGCTCCGGGGTAAGCAGCTTTTCGCCGGTACCGTCATAGTTGATCCGATACAGGGAGCGGTAGTACGGGATTCCCTGGCGCTTCCCCCAGGCAGTAAAGAAAATCCTTTTCGCCTTATGGTCCACGTGGATGAGTTCTGCGACCGAGTAGTCACCTTTTTCCACCTGGTTCTTCAGGACTCCATTCGGTCCGAACCGATACAGGTGACCCCAGCCGTCGCGCTCTGAGTACCAAAAGATGTCCGAGCCGGCGCCCTCAATGGCGACAATGTTGCTCTCGCCGCCATTGCTCATTTCAACATGCGTGGTCGAGGTCTCCCGGATCAAAACCTGCGTCGCTCCGGATGGGACGTCGATCCTGGACAAGCGAACCTCGGTCGGCGCGAGGTCTGAGCTCAACACATAGAGGTGTTTTGAATCCGGCGTCCACTCAGCGCCGCCGGGCCTGTCTAACAGCCCAGTGGGCGGGACATCCAGGTGCCTTGAAGTTCGAGTTGCGACATCGAGAAGGTAAAAGTCATATTGCGGGATATGCGCGTCTCCGGGCGTCGCGTAGTAATAACTGTGATCGGACGGGTGCGCGCTGGTGGACGAATAGAGCGGATATATTCGTATCCCGCGTATGTCCTCGCGTCGCGTGAGAATCCAGCGTGAGTCGGGGGACCAGACCAAAGCGCCGTGGGTTGGCTTGTATCGGTCCGCGTCAAGCGTGGCAACTTCAGCCCCCATCTTGTAAAGCCGCCCGTAACTCCAATCCGATGCGCCATCATTGGTTAACGCAACGGAGCCAGTCGGCGGAGGAGCATAAGCGGGGCTGCCGGGCCCGGTTTCTCCCGCTGCCACGGGGAAATCGCAGTCGGCACGCTGGTTCCCTGGCGCAAAATCGACGATGTTGTTTTGAAGCTCGTGAGCGAATTCGTGATTCCCGTTGACGACGCGCGGCTCGGGAGTCGTGGTTGCGCGCACATCTTGCGGGCGTGGCGCCACGGCTCTGATATAGACGTTATGGTTCCAGATGAACGCGTCCCAGTGCCCGTCCGGAGACCTGATTGCCCATTCGTGCACCTTGCCTGGATCATCGATCGGCTCGCATGTCGTCGTGGCAAACTCGCACCGATACTCGCCCGTCGGCAGCTTGAACGATGCGGCATTGCCTGAGGGATCAAGCTGCCATCTGGGCAAGGTCGTGTGTTTGACGTCGCTGTGGGACGCCGCAGCGAGTGCTCGTGCCATCGCCCGAGCGCCGAATAGCTTGTGCCGCGTCCTGCTGATCGGATCGACCCGGTAGATCGTGTTGTCCTGATCGCTGGCGCCGTACTCTTCATAGGCAAAGCCCGCGTCATCACGTGACCATACCGGAAATACGCGTCCGCCCAACCTGACCGCGTCGAAGCGCCGCAGTTCATCGGCGCGACGATAGTCGTCAGTGCTCGCAGCGTGGGCGGCGCTAGCGCCACCGAACAGGAATGCGGTGCCGGCCAGCAGGGCCCGCAGTAGCGAATCCGTTGACAGCGAGGCGCGCGCCAGCTTCATGTGAGACCCCTGATTGGACTGCAATGTCCCATTAGTCTAAACTATTGACGAAAAGGAAAATAAGCAGAAACGTCAATCTGCCCGTGGTCGGCCAGTTGCTCGCGCAAGGGGCTGGCGACTTCCGATTGGCTGCCGACCATTTGCGCGGCCGCGCCGTAGCCACGCGAATCCTTCCAGTGCAACAGGAGTAGTCCGATGCGGAAAGCTTTGTGGGTGGCGATCGCAATGCTTGTCGCGCCGGGCAGGGGGTACGCGGCAACTCGCGCACAGTCCGTACCGATGCCGACGCCGCAGGAGGCCCAGGCGCTCATCAGCCAGGCGGAGCTCGATCTTGACTCGGCCAGCGAATACCTGAATCGCGCCGCGTGGGTCCAATCCACCTACATTACCGATGACACGGACTGGCTCTACGCGAGAGCGTTCTCGCATTTCACCAATATGGCCGTCCGCTATGTTACCGAGGCCAATCGCTTCGACCACGTTGTCGTTGATGCCGGCACGAGGCGAAAGTTGGATCTGCTGAAACAGCTGCTGGTAGTTCCAGCTCCGTCCAATGCCGCCGCTACGCAGGAAATGGCAGACATCGCCACTCGACTTGCGGCGGATTATTCGACAGCAACGTTTGAATATCGTGGAAAAGTGCTCACCCTTGGCGATTCCGAAGCCCTGTTGCGTACCACTCGTGACCCGGAGACAGCCCGCGCGATCTGGCAAGGATGGCGCGCGTCCCTGGCGCCGCGGATGAAGTCCGACTACGCCAATATGGTCAAACTGGCCAATGCAGGCGCAAGGGAGCTGGGCTATGCCGACACCGGAGAGCTCTGGCGCTCCTGGTACGACATGCCCCCCGATTCATTTGCATTGAAACTGGACTCGCTGTGGGCGCAAGTCGCTCCCTTGTACGGGAAGTTGCATTGCTACGTGAGGACCAGGCTCAACGAACGGTACGGGGAATCCGTGCAGCCCAGCGTCGGGCCAATTCGCGCGGATCTGCTCGGCGATATGTGGGGCCAGGCGTGGGGAAATGTCTACGACATCGTCGCGGCCGAGGACCAGCGTCTGGGCTACGACCTTGGCACCGCGTTGCAGACCGCGCATTACGATGCGGTGCGACTGACCCATACGGCCGACAACTGGTATCAGTCAATAGGGCTCCCACCCTTGCCCGCGACGTTTTGGGAGCGATCCCAACTCACGCGCCCGCGTGACCGCGATGTTGAATGCCACGGATTCGCCATGGACGTGGATAACAAGGACGATGTCAGGATGCGGGCATGCCTGACAGCAAGCGCCGATGATTTCTATACCGTCCACCACGAGTTGGGGCACGCGCAATACTATCGCGCTTATTCCGGGCAGCCCTATCTTTTTCGAGCCCCCGGCAATGACGGGTTTGATGAGGCCATCGGTGATTTCGCCGGACTGAATGCCGTCACACCGGACTATTTGAGGGAACTCGGGCTCATCCAGGCCGAACCCGGTCCCGAGGCTGACATACCCTACTTGCTGCGAGTGGCGCTGGACAAGCTGCCGTTGCTTGCCTTCGCGCGCGTGATTGACGAGTGGCGTTGGCAGGTATTTTCGGGAAGGATCTCAGCAGCGCAATACAACGACGCCTGGTGGGCGCTTACCGCCAAGTACCAGCAACTCATGCCCCCCGGGCCACGACCGCACGAAGCATTTGATCCGGTCGCAAAATTCCACGTAGCAAACAACATACCGTATGCGAGGTACTTTCTAGCTGTCATCTATGAATTTCAATTCTACCGTGGAGCTTGCAAGTTGGCCGGATGGACCGGGACCCTGAACCGCTGCAATGTTTTCGGCAACAAGCTCGTGGGAGCAAGACTTCAAAGGATGCTGGCGATCGGGAAGTCGCGTCCGTGGCCTGAAGCGATGGCCACATTTACCGGCGAACATGATCTGGATGCGAGTGGGTTGCTCGAGTACTTCGCACCGCTCGAGGCCTGGCTGGATCGCCAGGAGTCCGGCCGCCAGTGCCTGCGCTAGCGACTCAGTTGCCCACGGCCGCTGCGGATTTGCCAGCGATCGCTGCAACCAGCCGCTCCGCAACCGCGAGGTCCGCAAGCGCTACGCCGACTGACTTGAACACCGAGCGCCGCGCAGTGACCTGCTTTATCGGGTTCGCCACGATATTGCCGAGCAACGAGATTGCGTCCGGCTTGATCAGGTTATTGCTCAAAGGGGCGATCAAATCACCGCTGTCACTCAGCGCGTCGAGTGTGTCGACGACACCGACGGCGTCCTGCCAGCAAGCCCCATCGCTCTCCCGCATGGTCGGCTTGTAGCTCCCCACCAAATCGAGATGGGAGGTTCCTTTTAGCCAGGCACCCTGGATGATGGGTTGCTCCGCCATCGTGGCGCAGCAGATGACGTCCGCTGTACGTGCGGCACTTTCCAGATTGGTGACGACATCAATGCGGGTGCCGGAATCATCGAAGGTGCTGGCGATCGCCTGCGCTTTGAGCCGGTTGCGGCCCCAAATCAGTATGGATTCGTAGGGTCGTACCGCCATGTGCCCCTCGATGAGGTAGCGGGCCAATGCACCGGTACCCACCATCAGCAGTACGCGAGGATCCGGCTGCACGAGTACATCGGCCGCCAGCGCGGAGACGGCGGCCGTCCGCAGCAGTGTCATTGCGCGTCCATCGATAATGGCCCGCGGCAGGCCAGTGCGTCCTGAAAAGAGCACATAGACTCCGGAAATGGATGGCAGGTCACGTTGGCCATTGCGAGAGAAGACGGTGGCGATCTTGGCTCCGATCGCCTCCTCATTCCACGCAGGCATTATCAGCAGTGTGCGGGTACTCTGGTCCGCTTCGAGTTCATAGTGAATTCGTGGCGGCGACCTGGCCTGCGATGCAAATGCCTGACGCATCGGTTCCACCAGGCTGCCAACCGTCAGCAGTTCATGCACGCGGTCGGAATCGATGACGATCATGCTTCGTCCGCAGCAACAACCGCGTAGCCGCCGCCGTCGATCGACATGCCAGCGCCGTCCGGAATCGAATTCTGCTCATCTATGCCGAGCCTGAAGATGCCGGGTGACGGCCAGCCCAGTTCTCGTGCAACCAGGACTCCGAGCGCAAGAATCGCATCTGGCACGGCCAGAACGATGGCGCCGGGTGCCAGGCGCCGGTACACCAGTTCCAGAAGTATCGAGCTCCCGGACGATGAGCCGCGCAGATCGCCGATCATCAGTACACGGTTCGCAACGCACTCGCCGTAGTGTCGCGAACGGGGATCCGTGAGGCACGCGTCAACGGGTGATACGCCGCCCCAGAAACTGATGGGCTCGGTGAGGCGGAGGACGCGCCCGATCACGGCCTGCGGGGGAGACGCGGCTATCAGCACTTCCATTTGCATGGCGTCAGGCTACAACGCGGAGCTGCATCGTCCCCGCTATGGCGCTGTCGACGCAGTCTTCAAGGCCCGCAAACACGACGTCGTAACCGGTGTTTGCCGGAGCGTAATGCGCGAACTTGCCGGAGTTCGTCATCAAGGTGCCGCCTCCTGCTGGCAGTATGGGTGTCACGACAATGCAGGTGTCGGCGATGAAAACCACACCGCGTTTGTGCAGCCGCGCTTCGATGCCCTCAGCGGCGACGGCCTGCAGTGAATGCCTGCTCGTGCACGCATACAGCGGCACCTTGCAGGAATGACGACCCATCGCCAAATCCAGATCGCGCAGCTCCTGTGGCGAAAGGTGAGGGCTGCCAATGGCAACAGCATCGATGCGCTCGCCCACTGCCAGCGTCGCTGTTGACAGGCTCGCGCGCGACTCACTCAGCATGTTGGCGGTCAGCACGATGGTCTTCCCAGGTGGGTGTCCAGCGAAAGCACGATCACGGGTCGTGGCCTCGGGAGTGACGCCAATGACGTGGAACAAGCCCACTGCGCCACTGGATGCGGCGGCGGCACCCAGGGCCTTCAACTGATCGTCCGAAGGTGAACCCAATCCCTCAAACGCAGCGATTGCACTGCCCGCTTCACGGCCCAGCCATGTGCCCAGGATCGGATAGCAGATATCTGCCCCGAGCAAGGCGGCGGGCAGGTGTGAGACGTCGACCAGTATGGTCGCGCGTCGCTGCTCTGGTATGTGCAGACCGGTACGTGGCGCACGGCCGGTGATTGCCGCGCAGATATCCAGGAAGTCGCCGTAGCGATTGGTACGCGCCCCGAGAACGGAATTGCAAAATACCACGGCGTTGCTTTCACCCCAGGCGACGTCCTGTCCCGCAGGCGGCCGATGGCCTGCCTGATAGGGGGAGCATGTCCACGTTGGCTGGCAGTTCATTGCCACGTATGCCGACATCATCCTGCGCGCCATGTCGCGCGCAGCAGGTGCCAACCGCGTTTGGCTGCCGTGCAACAGGTCGAGCGCACCGACATTGAGCGTGGTGGGAACGCGGACCTTGGCGCCTCTGGCGACCAGTTGTTCCGCAAACAGCGTTCCGCTGTCGCCGTGATAAAGGCAGCCGTCGATATGCGCGGAGGCAATGTCGATAAGCTGGTCCGCGCCCAGAATCCGCGCGGTCTCGACCAGGATCCGCATCGCCATGGCCGTGCCTTCGCCCAAGCCACCTGCAAGCATCTCCCTGTCGTTTGGTGCGAGACGCATGCTGCCAAAGCTATTTCTTGGCGCGGCCGGGCGCGACCGCCCTCGAGGCCCTCGCGACCGGCAGCTTGGAGGACTGCCTGGGCACCTGAGCGTCGCAGGCGATGGCCAGGATACGCGCCGCACCTGTGCCGGCATTCAAATAGGCATGGCCGACGCTGCTGTCGAAATAGACTGATTCACCAACGTGCAGCCTGAGCGGAGCGTATACCTCAGTGTAGAGCTCGACTTCCCCCTCCAGCACGATCGCGAACTCATCGCCCTCATGACGCAGCAGATCGTCAAAGTCCTTGAGGGAACGGGCATGCAGGTCCATCAGCACGGGGGAGAAGCGCTTGCGAACCAGATCCTGCGCCAGATATCGATAGGTATAGACTCCAGCATCAACGACGAAGCCTTCCCTGGCGCGCTGGACGCTGCGGCGACCAGCATGCACGTCGTGAACCGACTCGGGAGTGTTGTCAGAAAACAGCCGCGCAATGTCCACTGACAACGCGTGTGACAGGTGCAGCAGCTTGTCGTAGGTCAGGGAGCGCCGGCCATTTTCGATTTTTGACCAGGTGGAAATGGATAGACCCGTCTGAGCACTGGCCTCCGCCAGGCTCCACTGGCGCTCGAGCCGAATCGACTTCAAAGCGGTACCCAGCGTGGGTGTCCGATCGACTGTCTTTTTGGGTTTCAAGCTGACCTGCGCTCCAGACGGGAACGCAGAGAATACTACACCCTTGACATTTCGGACAATTCTATGGACCAACTGGCCAAGTAATGGGCTGGCCTGCATGCGCACCAAAGGATGTCCATCAAGTCAAGGATTGTCCAAAAAGCACAAAGCGTTGACAAAACGGAAAAGGCGACGTAGCTTGTCCGCGGGATACTTCAGGGAGAACGCCCGATGACAACAAGCTTGATTGCTTCCCGATTGCTGCGCCTTGGAGCAATGCCTGCTGCTCTGCTCGCGTTTTTGCTGGCAGCCGTAGCGGCTCATGGACAGAATGCAGCTGGTTCCGGGGCCAATGCGCTGCTGGAGGAAGTTGTTGTCACGGCCACGAAGCGCGAAGAGTCGCTGCGCTCGGTCGCGTCCTCGGTTACCGCGGTGACCGGCGAACAACTCGAATCGGTTGGCGCCCAGAATTTCAAGGATTACCTGAGCGGACTTCCTGGAGTCCAGTTCCTGGCATCGACGCCCGGCGTTTCCAACGTCACGTTGCGCGGCATAGGCACGGCCACGATCTATCCTGATCAAGGACAAGCCACAACGGGCGTCTACATCAATGACATCCCGCTTACGGATCCCGGTTTCGCGCTGTCGGTGCCGGACCTCGACGTCTTTGATGTCCAACGGGTCGAGGTACTCAGGGGCCCGCAAGGGACGCTGTTCGGCGCCGCTTCGCTCGGGGGCGCCATCAATTACGTCTATAACCCCGTCTCGCTGACCAAGGTTCAAGGCGCTTTCCAGACCGGCGCCTTCAATATCTCGAATGGTTCAGGTTTGGGGTACTCGGTCAAAGGAATGGTCAATGTTCCTATTGTCGACAATGTGCTCGGACTGCGCGTCGCGGCCTCGACCGGCTTTACGCCTGGCTATCTGGACAACGTGGGAAGCGGTGACAAGGGAAGCAACACCCATCGCGTGAATAGCTATCGGGCCAATATGCTCTGGCAGTTCAACGACAAATTCAGCCTGCGCTACTTTGGGTTTCGCGACGAAGCCAAGAGCGCGGACAACTATTATTCATACCCTGCATTGGGGGATCTGAAGCGCGACACGGCCGTCGACGAGCCATTGGATTTCAGGACCACGGTCAACAGCCTCACGCTGAAAGGAGACCTGGGCTTCGCCCAATTGAGTGTTTCGGCCGCCGATCTGCGCAAGGCGCAGGATTCGACATTCTGGGAGTACTGGTTGGGGCCGCCACCACCGTTGAATACGGGTGTATCGAACGCCCGCAACGACACCAAGACCTATGAAATCAGGCTCGCATCTGCCGCTGGAAGCAAGTGGGACTGGCTGGTTGGCGCCTATTTCGGCAGTACTGACGAGGGCTATCCCTCCGTTGACCTGGTCGATGGCAGCCCCGTCAGCAGTTTCAACGTTTACTACACGGCCGATGAGCACGCGTTTTTTGGAGATGCGACCTACCATTTCTCGGACGCACTGAGCGTCAGTGGCGGAGGCCGCTACTATGATGTCCAATTCAAGACGCACAGGGTCATTACGGCCGCAGGGTCCCCTGACGACGTGCTGGATGGCAAGCAAAAGGAGAATGGATTCAGCCCCAAGGTGTCAATCAAGTACCAGCCAACCGCAGGCTTCATGACATACGGGTTGATCTCCAAGGGTTTCCGCATGGGAGGCGTGAACCTCGTGCCTCCGCTGGCGGGCTTTGCGACGCCCGACACCTACGACTCAGACAATCTGACCAACTACGAGTTGGGTGTGCGCTTGTCATCCTCGGACAAGACCCTGATCCTGGACTCGACTGCGTTCTATGTCGACTGGTCGGACATTCAACTGCGCCTGGCGCGGCCAGATCGCTATGCCTATGTTGCCAATGCAGGCAAGGCACGCAGCGTCGGCCTGGAAAATGCAGTGACCTGGGTTCCAGTGCAGAATTTCAGCCTCCAGGCGAATGTCACCTATCTGTCTGCGGAGCTGGCGGAATCGTTGGCCCTTGGCGGTGGAACAGTGCTGGCAAAGGGTTCGACACTACCGGGAGCGGCGAAATGGAGCACGTCCGAGGCTGCAACCTATTATTTCGAGTCGCCCAGCAAGCCATACATCATGCTGCAGCACCGATTCGTATCCGAGTCGCCAGCCAGCTTCAATCCCACGCCGGTTGAGGGCAATTACAGTATTTTCTCGGTACGAACCGGCGCCACCTTCGGCCGATTCGCCGTGCAAGCCTACGTGACGAACCTTGCCGACAAGCGAGGCGTTACCACTGCCAGCCCGTTCGATCCGATCCTGTATGTCACTGAACCCAGGAGATTCGGGGTCAGCGTCGATTGGGCCCTCTGAGACTGGCACGCATCAGACGCGCGCCGGCCTGTGGATGTATCCGGGCAAGGCCTACGGAGTGGCGCTCGATGCGGGCATCGCGGTACGGGTTCCACGGATGAGACAGCGAATTTCAGCTGCAGGGATCAGTGCGTCCGCGGTACTGCGGATTCATCGCCCCGGCTTGGTGCCCGTCACGGTAAATACCACCGAATAGGTCAGCGAGTCCTCGCGCCGCAGGTAATCCATGAAGCGGGCCTTCAACGCGCGCGCGGCCTCCATGCTGCCCAGCGCCTGCGCTGCGAGCGGCAGCGCGATGTCCAGTTTGAGTTCCCAGAGTTCGAGCGTGAAGTCATCGGCGACTCCGGCAATCAGGTGGTAGGGCTGGGCCTGCACGCGCAAGTCGGTCAGTCCCGCGTCACGGGCAAGGCGGTAGAGCTTGCGCCCGACCAGCGGATCGAAGCCCGTGGTTGCCATGAACGTTAGCACGCGTGCCAGTTGGGCCGCGAGTTCCGCGTCCTCGGGGTAGTGCCAGAGCAATTGCCCATCCAGGTCCTGGAGCAGCACGCGGCCGCCGGGTTTGCATACGCGCACCATTTCCGACACGGCGCGCGCACGTTCCTTCAGGTATTCGAGCAGGAAGCGGCTGTAGACGACATCAAAGGCGTTGGCTTCGCAGGGCAGCGCGCAGGCATTGGCCTCCAGCAAGGACACATTGAATGGCATGGATGGGTATTCGCCGCGGAACCTGGCCGCGTTGAGATCCACGCCCGTGACGAAGAGCGTCGAACTGGCTGCAGCGACGGCAGCGACCAGTGCGCCCGGTCCACAGCCAACTTCCAGTACGGCACCGGCGTCGGGGAGCAGGTGATCCAGGTACTGCGCAACCCACGCGGCGGCATCCACTTTGCGCGCGAGCCGGGCGGCTTCGCGAACATCTTCCATGATGTAACGGGCAGTGTTCATGGCGACACTGCGGCGGCGTGCGCGGCACTTTGTCCGAGGCCGCGGCGCCTGCCGGCATGGATCAGGCGTTCGTAAAAGCGTTCCGTGTGGCGATACCAGGCTTCGAAGCCTGCGCTCAGCCAGATGCTCTGTGCGTAGTCGCGTATGTATTCCGCGCCCAGAGCCCGCAAGGCCTCGGCGTAGCAGATATCGATCACGATGGGCACCACGCCAGGTTCGAAATCCTCGTAGGTGGCGGCCACTGCCGCAGTGAGCGCGGCGCTGACTTCGCGCGCACTGGCAGCGCTCAGTGCGGGTGCCAGGATCAGGTCACAGCGGTTCTCGAGAAACGAGAAATTGAGGCCCAGCGGTCCGCGGTAAGCCACCGCCACGCCCAGAATGTCGGACGAGGCCGTCGAGCGGGCAATCAGGATCCGTCGATAGCGGCGCAGCCCCACCTGCGCATACAGCTGATCTACGGCCTCGAGGGTCAGATCGTCATCGCACAGCGCCTCAGCCGCGCAGTAGACCGCAGAGCGCGCCGCGGTCACCGCGTGTCGCACCTCAGGCAGGTCGGCAATGGTCGCGGTATCGACACGCAGGGTCGATGAGATCGGCGGCACCAGCTTCAAGGGAAGAAAGAAATAGCTGTAGTCACCGACCCAGCTGTTGCGCTTGCCCAGCGCGCCGGTGATGCTGCCGAAGATCTTGTTGGCGTAGCGATTGCCACGGCGAAACCAGCTCTGATGGGCCGAGTCGCGCCGGTCCTCGAGTCGCACGGACTGCCCCGCCAGCATCACTGCTCGCGAGGCGATGGGTCCGCCCAGGGCCACCAGATGCTGCGTGACCCAGCCCGAGGCCGTGCTGCGCCACGAAGTGATCGAACCCCATTGTCCGTTGGTGTCGTCTTCGTAGGTGGCGACCCATTGCAGCAGCTCACCGGCGCGCCGCGCCTTGCGCCAGTTCTCCTTCACCAGGGGCAGGTAAGGCGCGAGTTTCTGCAATTTGGCCGGATACAGGAACCCGCAGCGCTCGTAGCGACGAAACAGCTCGTCGGTGCTCATGGCGTTTACTTCGCAGCCGAAGCTGGCAAAGCCATGCTGGCGGTCCGCGCCAATCGGGCGCAACAGTGAGCTCATCCGAATTCTCCACCAGTGTAGTGAGCGCGAGTCGCCCCTCAGCTACATCTGTGCCTGGCGGGCACTTTCTCGCAGTGCCGGGTACCCACGTCTTGCTGTGGGGAGACGGGTAACCGCATAGGCCATGGACAGGCTCGCCCCGGCATTTTTCGTCCCCGTCGACTGTGATTCGCCGCGGTTTCACCGGGCCATAAAGGCCGCTGGTTGCGACAGCCTGCTGGGTTACCTGTTGGGTCGGCCGATGGAGGCCGAGGATCTGCGCACCGGTCGCAGCCGCGCGCTCTAGTCCTGATGCGGCGATCAGCGCCGCAGGTTGCGCGATTTACCCAGGCGCGCCGCGAGGCCACTCGAAGCCGCACGTGCCGTCTCGAGCAACACCGAGGAGAGCTTGGCGCGCAGCTCATCGAGCGTCCAGCGACTGGTCGGACCCGAGATGTTCACGGCAGCGATCGGCCGACCCTCATCGCCGAGTATCGGTGCGCCGATGGTCAGGTCGCCGCGATAACATTCCTGCTCGCACCACGCGTAGCCGGCTTCACGCGCCGCATCGATGCGCTCTATCAGTACTTCGGGGTCGACGATCGTCATGGGTGTCAGTGCGCGCAGCGGCGAACGGCGCAGGATCTGGATGGCTTCCGCGCGCGGCAGCGCCGAAAGGTAGGCGCGCCCCGCCGCGGTACAGTACATCGGCAGTCGTCGTCCGACTGGCATGTGGATGAAGAAGCGCTTGTGGCTTGGAAAGCGCGCCACGTAGACCATGTCGGTGTCGTCCGGCTCGGAGAGGCTCACGGATTCGCCGCAGGCCTGGTTAAGGTCGACGAAATGCGTGGTGGCCTGTTCGATCAAGGGATGGCCCGAGAGGTAGGCGTAGGCGCTGCTGAGCGCACGCGGCGAGAGCACCCAGCGCTTCGAATCCTCATCACGTCGCAGGTAGCCCAATCGCTCGAGCGTGTGAACGCAGCGTTGCGAGGAACTCTTGGTGATGCCGGTCGCCGCGGCCAATTCGACCAGGTTGAGTGCGCGGCGCTCGCCGCCGAAGGCGTCGAGTATCGCCAGTGCCTTTTCGACCGACTGGTTGAACAACGGATCGGCCGTGCTGACCGGCGCCGTCTTGCCCTTGGCGCGTTTGCTCACCGGCGTGCCGAACGCAACATCATGAACGAGGCGTAGCTCACGACCACGATCACGAGCCAGCGCAGCGCGGGCACCGGCAGGTTCTTCACGATGAAGGCTGCGATCAGCACGCCGACCACGCCGCCGATGATCAGCCCCAGGGAGGCGCCCCAGGCGAAGCGGCCCGTCTCGAGAAAGCGCAGGCCCGCGACCGGCTGCACCAGGCCGCAGGCGCCCATCATGATCGGGAAGGCGGCCAGCGGATTCAGGCCCATGAGTGCCAGCATGATCATGCAGGGCGCGTACAGGCCGATGCCCGCGCTCATCAGGGCGCCGAATACGAAGTTGGCGCCGACCGCCACGTACAGCTTCCAGCCCGCCAGCGCCATCGCCGTGCCGCCGACAGGCAGCGCACCCAGGTTCGACAAGGTGAAAGTGATCGCCGCGATCAGCAGCGCGATGCCCATCACCAGTTGCAGTGCACGCTTCGGCAGGCGCGTGGCCACACCCGCACCCAGCCACGCACCGATCGCGGCACTGCCGACCATCAGCACCAGCAGCACGGGATCGACCGCCACGATCGTCACCATGATGATGGTGTCGAGTACCGCCGAGGCGTTGTGACCGATGTTGAGGGTGCCGGGAATCAGCTCGTCGGCTGGCTTGCCGCGCAGCTTGAAGATGGCGGTGGTGGTCGCGAAGGAACCGATGCCCAGCGTATCGAAGAAATCAGTGACGAAACCGATCAGGATGTCGACCAGCGTGACTCGCTCGCGCACCGGTGTGCGGCGCGCGGCGCGAATCCATGCCAACACGAAGGCGATGTTGACCAGGGCCAGCGCACTGAACAGGATCAGCTTGGGTATGTTCATGGCTTCCCCGATCTGCGCAGCAGCCGCTCGCGCGTGCGCGCCAGCCCATCCAGCGCGCGCAGGTACTGTATCGCAACCCGGGCGCCGAACTGGCTGCAGCGATGCAGCGGGAGCGGTCGCAGCGGAGTCACGGGATAGCCCAGCTCCTCGGCCGCCGCGCCCAGCGACCAGCGTGCCAGCAATGTGCCCAACACGGTGGCCATCGCCACGCCGCGACCGTTGTAGCCCAGCGCGGCGCGCAGGCCCGGCGCGAGTTCATGCAAATGGGGCACATGATCAGGCGTCATCGCCACCAGGCCACCCCAGTGATATTCGAAGGGCACTCCCTCGAGCTGCGGATAGATTTCCCGCACCGCGCGATAGTGGTGTCGTGCGGCGATCGCCAGTGGCGCATTGCCGAACACGCCGCGCGAGCCCATCACCAGCCGCCCACCGGCATCCAGCCTGAAGTAGCGCAGCAGGTGCCAGGTATCGGAAACGGCTTGCCCCTCCGGCAGTATCGAGGCGCGCAGTGCCGCAGGGAGCGGCGCGGTCGCCACCTGGAAGGAGGGGATCGCGATCACGCTGCGACGCAGGGGATCGTGCAGCGCGTCGGCATAGGCGTTGGTGGCGAGGATCACCTGCGCGCTGCTGAGCTCGCCCTGCGGCGTCGTGATGCGCCAGCTGCCGTTGCTGCGCACGAGCTTGAGCGCCGGGCTGGCGCCGTGGATATGGCAACCGGCCCGCAAGGCACTGCGCGCCAGCCCGCGTACATAGGCAAGCGGTTGTACGGTGCCGCCGCGACGATCGAGCCAGCCGCCGCAGTAGCGTTGTGATCCGCTCAGGCGCTGGGTTTGCTGTTGCGTCAGCAGTTCGGCGGGCGCGCCGCGCTGCTGCCATTGGCGCACGCGCTCCTGCAGCGGCTTGAGCGCGGCTTCGGAAGTGGCAAGCTGCAGCCAGCCCTTTCGCACCGCATCGCATTCGATCTGCTGCTGCCGGATCAGTTCGAAAACCAGGTCCGGGCCGGCCGCTACGGTGGCCAACAGCTGCGGACCGATCCGGTCGCCGTAAAGGGCTTCGAGCGTATCCGGGTCGTACTTGAGCCCGGCGATGACCTGTCCGCCGTTGCGGCCCGAGGCACGATCGCCGACCTCGGCCGCATCGATCACCACCACCGCACGGCCCGCGAGCGCCAGCTGCAGCGCTGCGACGAGACCGGTGTAGCCGGCGCCGACGATCGCGACTTCGGCCCGAACGGGGCCGGTCAGCGGCGGCGAGGGTGCGAGTGGAGCGGCGGTCGCCGCCCACAACGACTGCTCACCGGTCTGCGGCTTATTCAAAAACGGTACGTCGCCTCGAGTCCATAGGTGCGCGGCTCGCCGACCAGACCGTAGTCGAAGCCGATCGCGCCGGTGTCCGGATCGTTCTGGTTCAGACCATAGGCAATGTACTTCTGGTTCGCAAGGTTCTTCACCCAGGCGGCGGCATCGAAGCCGCGGCGCGCGCTGCTCTTGTAGCTCACGCGGGCGTTCATGATGCCGTAGGCGCCCTGCGCAATGCGCTCGGTGTTGAAGGCATCGAAGTATTGCTTGCCGTAGTAGTTGCCTTCGACCATGAATTGCAGGTCACCGCTCGCCAGGTGCGCGAATCGCCACTCGACTCCCAGGCTGGCATTGACCTCCGGCGCCTGGATCAGCTTGTTGCCGACGCAGCAATTGCGCGTCGATGAAGTCGCGTGCAGCGAGAGCTCGAGGTACTTGCTGTCCATCAGGCCGAGTGCGGCGCGCAGTTCGACATCGTCACTCGCCTTGGCGTGCAGTTCAAATTCCGCGCCATCGACGCGCGACTTGGGCGCATTGACGGTATGGAAACCGCTGCCCGAGCCGCCCGGCAGGGTGAAAGCGTCGAGGAACTGCTGGTTGCGGTAGTCATAGTGGAACAGCGCTGCGTTGAAGGTGCCGCGACGATTCCACAGGTCGGCCTTCAGGCCCACTTCGAAGGAGGTGAGTTTTTCCGGGTTGGCGAAATTCGCTTCCTCGGGAAAGTTGAAGGCCTGGCCATTGAAGGCCGCGCCGCGATAGCCCTGGCTGATGTTGAGGTAGGTGAGCACGGCGTCGCTCGGCTTCCAGTCGAGGCCGGCGCGGAAGCTGAAATTGTTGTTGCTCTGCTTGAGGTTCAGCAGCGGGCCCTGCGGGGCCGTGCCGGTCTGGTAATTCTCGAAGGTCGCGGGTAGTGCGCCGATGGTCTGCGTCCAGTACGTCGACACGCCGCCATCGGGCGTGTAGCCGGTGGGTCCGGGCGCGAGCGGCCCGCCCTCGAGCGCGTAGAAGTTGCTGATGGTCACCTCGTCGCGGGTGTAGCGCGCGCCCGCATGCAGCGTGACTGCCGGCGTCAGCTTGTAGGTGGTGTTGAGGAACACCGCCTTGCTGTCCTTGAGCTGGTCGAAGCTGTTGAATTCGTCGAAGCCGTACAGCGGTATGCCGGTGGGTGAGCCGTCGGGCATCGCGAAATAGCCGAGGTCGTAGGAATCGAAGAAGTGGTACTCCACCGTGGCGTGCGTGCTCTCGCGCCCGTAGTAGAGGCCGGCGAGCCAGCCGAAGGCGCCGCTGTCGCGCGAGGCGAGCCGTATTTCCTCGGAGAAATCGTTGGTGCTGGAGGTGTAGGTGTTCGGATCATCGAGGCGCGCTGTGATCGGCAGGCCGCCGTCATCGCTCTTGGTGTACCAGCGGCCAAAGTCGAAGCCGGTGACCGATGTGAGCGTCGCGTGCTCACTCACCAGCCATTCGATCTTGAGCGCTGCGCTGTCGTTCTGGATATCCTTGTGCACGGCGTACTTGGCGCCGTTGTCGAACCAGTCGATGGTGCCGGTGAAGCCGGTGGCCACCGGGTCGACATTCAACGCGTGCGCGCCGTAGGGCGTGCCGCCGGAGCGGCTCGCCGACAGTTTCAGCGAGGCGGTCAGGTCGTCACTCGCCTTGTAGAGGAACGAGAGGCGAGCCGGCGAGCGCATCGACGCCATTGAGCGGCTCGACGCCAGGCACCACGCTGTGCACCCAGCCATCGCGCTTTTCATAGAGCAGCGCTGCGCGCACGCCCAGCTGTCCGTCGATCAGCGGCCCGCCGGCCGCGGCGTTCACCGAGTAGGCGCCGTAGTTGCCGAATGCCGATCGTGGCATAGCCGTCGTAGTCACTGAGGCTGGGGTTGCGCGAGTAGAAGCTGACGGCACCGCCGGTCGCGTTCTTGCCGTACAGCGTGCCCTGCGGGCCGCGCAGCACTTCGACGCGATCGAGGTCGTAGGTCTGCAGCGCCTGCACCGCGCCGACCGCCTTGTAGACTTCGTCCACGTACATGGCGATCGGACTGCTCTGGTTCTGGCTGTAGTCCTGCGTGGTGACACCGCGCAGCGTGAAGGTCGGTTGCGCCTCCGGGCCGTAGGGCACGTTCAGCAGCATGTTCGGTACGCTGGCCGTGATATCCGCGGCCTGCCGTACGCCGCGATCGGCGAGGTCGGCGCCCGACAGCGCCGTGATGGCCAGCGGCACGTCCTGCAGGCGCTCGGTGCGACGCTGGGCGGTGACCACTATTTCAGTGAGCGTGTCATCGGCAGTCGCGGCAGGTTCCGCTGCGGCCGCGGCAGCCGCTGCTTGCGGCCGCGTGAGCAGTGCCAGCGCGCCGGCCAGCAGTAGACCGGACAACAATCCCAAGCGACGCAGCGCGCGGCCCGCTGCCCAGATGTTCGAAGCATGCATTGTGGAGCCCCCCATGACACGGCCTTGCAGCCCGGTTTACCCGGATCGGTGCGATTCGATAATCGATACGACAGTATCGAATCTTTGGCCAGTGTAGGACGCGTATCGCCGGCTGGCAACCGCCGCGCCAGATGCAGGGTTCAGGCAGCCATGCTGTGCGCCTCGAGCGCGCGCAGCAGCGGGCGGTGTTCGACCAGCAGCTTCTTCAGCAGCGCCAGGGCCTGGGCTGTCTTCCCGCCCTTGGCCGCCGCTTCGAGCTCGGCGCACAGTTCAGAGAAGGCCATTGCTCCGACGTTGGCGCTGCTGGATTTCAGCGTGTGCGCCGCGTGCGCGAGCGTGACGGCATCATCCAGTCGCGAGGCGGCCACCATGGTGTCGATGAGCTCATTTGAGCTGGAGACAAACAGGTCGACCACCCGGATGAGCAGGTCGGGCCCGCCGGGCCTGCGCATGTCGCGGATGCGCTCCAGGGTTTGCAGGTCCAGGACCACCTTGTCCGCGGGCTCCTCGGCGGCGGCGCTCGCGGTGACGGGTGTTTCCAGCGAGAGCGCCTGCTGCAGCTGTTCGATCGCGAACGGCTTGCTCAGGTAGCGGTCCATGCCAGCCGCGAGGCAGCGTTCCGCATCGCCCGCCAGCGCGTTGGCCGTCACCGCGACGATCAGCGTGCGCGGCAATTTCTGCGCCTGCTCCCATTCACGATAGCGCGTGGTGGTGGCGTAGCCGTCGAGCTTGGGCATCTGGCAGTCCATCAACACGGCATCGAAGCGCTCGGCCGCCAGTTTCTCGAGCGCTTCCTCGCCTGACCAGGCACTGACGACTTCCAGGGCCAGCTCCTGCAGCATGGCGCGCGCGACTTCCTGGTTCACTACGTTGTCTTCCACGACCAGTACCCGACGAACCGCTGGCGCAGCGGCTTTCGAGGCGCTGCGCTCGCCGGCCTCGCGCGCCTGTTGGTCGGCGCTGTCCAGCGTCAGGGTGGCGCCGCTCCGGTGGTTCATGAATTGGCTCAGGCAGGCATGCAGGGCGGCGCGCCGTATCGGCTTGGTCAGGTACACCGTCTTGTCCTGGTGCGGGCCGTTTTCCGCGGCGGGAGCGGCCAGCACGGTATTCATGATCAGGATGGGCACATCCGAATATTCATGGTGCGCGCGAATGGCACGGGCGAGAGCGGCGCCATCCATGTCCGGCATCTGGCCATCGAGGATCAGCGCGTCGTACTGGCCGCCGAGCGCGCGGTCGAGGATCGCGAGTGCCTCGCGGCCCGAGCTCGCTTCCGAGACCATCACGCTCCAGCTGCGCATGTGTTGCGCGACGATCTCGCGGTTGGTCAGGTTGTCGTCCACGATCAGCACCCGTGCACGGTCCAGGCCGCCGGCGCGCAGTTCGCGCAGCTCGGTCGGATCGGCCGTCAGCGGCACGGTGAAGTAGAAGGTGGAGCCCACGCCGGGCGTGCTGCTGACATCGATCTTGCCGCCCATCAGCTCCACCAGCTGCTTGCAGATCGCGAGCCCGAGGCCAGTGCCGCCGTGCTGGCGCGTGGTGGAATTGTCTTCCTGCGCGAAGGATTCGAAGACCGCGGCCAGGTTCTCCGGCTGTATGCCCTTGCCCGTATCCTTGACCTCGAAGCGCACCTGCGGACTCAGCAGGTCGCCGCCGACCTGGCGTGCGCTGACCTTGACCTCGCCGCGCTCGGTGAACTTCACCGCGTTGCTGAGCAGGTTGATGATCACCTGCCGCAGTCGCTGGCCATCGCCGCGCACCGTGATGTCGAGCTGCGAGGGCAGGTCGCAGATCAGCTCCAGCCCCTTGATGTGCGCGCGCTCGGCCAGGATCTCGACCGCATCTTCGACGATATCGCGCAGGTTGTAGGGCGCCTTGTCGAGCTCGAGCTTGCCGGCCTCGATCTTCGAGAAATCGAGGATGTCGTTGATGATGCCCAGCAATGCGTGACCCGACTGATGGATCGTGGCGGCGTAGCGGCGCTGTCGCTCATCCAGGCTCACCGAATGGTGCAGCAGCTCGGCCATGCCCAGTACGCCATTCATGGGCGTGCGGATCTCATGGCTCATGCGCGCCAGGAAATCGCTCTTGGCGCGATTGGCCTGTTCGGCGCGCTCCACGGCCTCCTGTGCCGCAACTACCGCGGAATCCAGGCGGGCAGTACGCTCGCGCACGCGCTTCTCGAGTTCGTTCTCATAAAGACGCAGGTTCAGGTCGCGCTGTTCCAGATCGTCGAGGATGCCGTTGACTCCATCGATCAGCGTGCCCAGGTCATCGTCGGTGGTGCGCTCGGCGCGCAGCGAGAAATCCTTGTGCTCGCGCACCTCGCGCGCCATCTGCACCAGCGCGCTGATCGGTTTGGCGATGGCGTACTGCAGGCGGGTGGCCAGCGCGAAGCCCGCAAATCCCGACAGCACCAGCGCTGCCAGCTCCAGCAGCAGATTGCGATGCACGCCCACCAACCACATCACGCCGCACAGCAGGAAGGTCAGCAAGCCCGCGATCGTCAATGCCAGCACCAGCATTACGCGCAGCTTCGTGGCCAACGACAATTTTCCGAACCACAGTTTCATGGCTGGGTCCGCAGTCCCTGCAACTGCGCGACCGGCACTGGCCGGCCGATGTAGTAGCCCTGTGCCTGGTCGCAGCGGTGGCCGCGCAGGAACTCGAGCTGCGCAGCGCTCTCCACGCCCTCGGCGATCACCTTGAGTTTCAGCTCGCGCGCCATCGCGATGATGGCGGCACAGATGGCTGCATCGTCGTCGCTCTGCGGCAGATCCTTGACGAATGAGCGGTCGATCTTCAGGGCATCGAGCGGCAGCTGGCGCAGGTAGCCGAGGGATGAATAGCCGGTGCCGAAGTCATCGATGGCGAGTGCAATGCCCGCCTGCCGGAAGCGACGCATCGAGGCGGTGGTCTGCTCCAGGTTCTTCATCAGCAGGCTTTCAGTGATCTCAAGTTCCAGCCGCCGCGGCTCGACGCCATGCTGCTGGAGCGTGCGCAATACGGTGTCGACGAAATCCTCGCGCGCAAACTGTTGCACCGAGACGTTCACCGCCACGCTCAGGTGCCCGAGCCCTGCGGATTTCCATTCCGCCAGCTGTCGGCAGGCCATTTCGATGACCCAATTGCCCATGGGGACAATCAGGCCGGTCTCTTCCGCCACGGGGATGAAGGTGTCGGGTGAGACCCAGCCGCGTTCGGCGTGTGGCCAGCGCAGCAGCGCCTCCACGCCGACAATCGAGCCCGTGACCAGATCGAGCTTGGGCTGGTAGTGCACCTGCAGGCCGCCGCTCTCGAATGTGCGCCTCAGTTCATTCTCGAGTTCCAGCCGACCGAGCGAACGCACGCCCATCGTCTGGCCATAGAAGGCGTGCGCGTTGCGCCCGTGGTCCTTGGCCTGGTACATGGCCATGTCGGCCTTGACCAGCAGGTCCTCGACATCGCTCCCGTCGCGCGGATACAGCGCAATGCCGATGCTGGGCGTAATCACGAAGCGGTGGCCGTCACACTGGAAGGGCTCGGCCAGCAGGCTGCGGATGTGGTCGGCGATATCGACCGCCTGCTGCTCATTGCCCAGGCCCGTGAGCAGCACGCCGAACTCGTCGCCACCAAAGCGCGCCACGTGATGACGCGCGGCTGCTGTCTTGCCATCCGGCTGCGCGGTCGAGTCGGCGGCTTTGAGGCTTTGCTCCAGTCGTCGCGCGACTTCCTGCAACAGCGCATTGCCAACCGCGTGACCCAGGTTGTCGTTGATGCGCTTGAAGCGGTCCAGGTCGAGGTACAACAGTGCCACCTGCTGCGCCGGTTCCTGCGACTCGGCGATGGCGCGTGCTGCCGCACGCACGAACAGCTGCCGGTTGGGCAGGCGCGTCAGCCTGTCGTAGTAGGCGAGGTACTCGATGCGTGCCTTGGCTTCACGGCGTTCGGTGGCATCGCGGATCACGATCAGCAGTGAGCCGTCCGCCTGCGGGCGCACGCGCGCTTCGAACCAGCGCCGCCCCTTACCCTGGCGGACCTTGAACTCGATGCTGGCCGGTTCGGTCGCGCCCTTGCCGCGCAAAGCCTGGCGCGCGGCGCGCGCCACCGCGCCGGGAAACACATCTTCGAGCGGCTTGCCGACCAGGCCGCGACCGTAGTTGCGCTCGCTTCCTGAGATGTGTTCGACCAGCACGCCCTTGCTGTCCACCAGGTAGATCGTGTCGGGCAGCGCCTGCAGCAGCGCACGATTGCGCCGCTCGCTCTCCCTGAGTGCCTGCAGGTTGTCGAGCGCCCGCAGCATGAAGCCCACGCGATGCGGCAAGGTCGGCCACAGCACCGGCTTGTGGATGAAATCGGTGGCGCCGACATCGTAGGCACGGGCAATGGATTCGGTGTCGTTCTGGCCAGTGACCATCACGATGGGTACATCGCGTGCCGATGCGAGGCTGCGCAGCGTCGCGCAGATCTCGAAGCCGTTGCCACCCGGCAGGTTGACATCGAGCAGCGCCAGGTCGGGCTTGTAGTCCTCGAACGAACTCATCGCCTGCCGGGCGTCGGTGGCGATGCGCGTGTCGTAGCCCGCCTGCTGCAGGGCCTCGCTGGCCAGCAGTGAAAACACCGGATCGTCATCGATGATCAGCACGCGGCGCTGGGGCTTGTCCTGCGCTGGCAGCGTGGCTGGGTTGGTCGGTTCAGGGCTGGGAGTCATGAGGTGCCGGGTTCGTGGTGTTGCGTGCTGCGGTACCACAAGGTTGTCGGCAGCTTTCCCCGACTCCTCAAACCACAAGTGCCGAAACAACGCGTCGAATCCGCTGCCGATTGCTGGCAAACTGAGAACCAGTTCTCGCAATCCCCAAGGAGTCACCAGCATGGCCCTGAACCTGCGTCTTCGGGCAATTCCCTTCCTCGCGCTGGCTGGCCTCGTGTGGGGTGCCGCGCAGGCAGCGCCCGCGGAGCGTCGCGCCCTGGTTCCCGAGGATTTCTATCGAATCCTGGACGTGGGCGATCCGCAGGTCTCGCCTGACGGGCAGTGGGTGGCATACCTGGTAACCGCCAACGATCGCGAATCCGATGAAACGCACACTGCTCTGTGGATGGTCAGCTGGGATGGCACCCAGCACGTGCAGCTGACTTCGGGCCTGAAGGATGCCGCGAGCCCGCGCTGGAGTCCGGACGGCTCGCACCTGGCATTCATTGCGACGCCTGCCGGAGCAGAGCAGGCCACCCTGATGACGCTCGACCGCCGCGGTGGCGAGCCGCAGGCGGTGGGCAGGATTGCCGGCACTGTCACGGGCTACGCGTGGGCGCCGGATGGCCGGCGGCTGGTGGTGGCGGTGGACGGCGATGCACTGGCGTTGGGCGCTGCTGCCACTGCCGGAACACCGAAGGTGCCGCCGCCGATCGTGATCAAGTCCGCGCGCTTCAAGCAGGACATTTCGGGCTATGCGGCCGCGAGCGACCTGCATCGCCTGTGGCTGGTCGATCTCGAGAGTCAGCGCGTCGTGGCCTTGACTACCGAGGTCGACGTACATGAAAGCACTGCGGTCTGGTCACCCGATGGCAGCACGATTGCCTACATCCGCAACCGCGAGCAGACACCCGTTGAAGACGGGATGGAAGACATTGCTCTCATCGATGCGCGTGCCGGTGCAACGCCGCGACTGCTGGTTCGGATACATGCGCCGAACGCGCAGCGGCTGGCCTGGAGTCCGGATGGCAGGCAGTTGGCGTTCCTGCAGGGTCTGGAGCCGAAGTACTTCGCCTACATGAGCGACCAGCTGATGCTGGCCACGGTGGCTGACGGGAGCGTGCGCGCGGTGGCGCCGGCGCTGGACCGCGCGGTCATGAGCTACAGTTTCGATGGCGACGGCCAGGGCTTCCTGGCCATGATCGAGGACGACCAGGTGAACTACCCGGCGCACATCACGCTGGCCACCGGAGCGATCGAACGGCTCTCGAGGGCGCCCATGGGCATCAGTGGGTTTTCGCGTGCCGGCGCCCACACGGCATTGGCGGTGGGCACGGACCAGTACGCGCCTGAAATCCATGCGCTCGAAGGCTCCACATTGCGAAAGCTCACGACCCACAACGATGCCTTGCTCGCGGAACTGGCGCTTGGCGTGGTCGAGGACCTGAGATTCAAGAGTCGTGACGGCACCGAGATCCATGGCCTGATGGTGAAACCGGCGAATTACGTCGCCGGTCAGCGCTATCCCACGGTACTGTGGATTCACGGTGGCCCGAATGGGCAGGATGAGCACTCGCTGCCGTTCGATCATTACCCGCTGCAGCTCGAGCGCCAGCTGTTGGCGGCACAGGGCTATGTTGTGATCGGTATCAACTACCGCGGCAGCAGTGGGCGTGGCGCGGCCTTCCAGAAGGCGATCTTTGCGGACTGGTGCCACCTCGAGGTGCAGGACGTGGTTGCCGGCATCGATCACCTGCTGGCGCGCGGCATCGCCGACCCCGCGCGGCTGGGCGTCGGCGGCTGGAGCTATGGGGGTATCCTGACCGACTGCGTCATCGCCGGCGACACGCGCTTCCACGCGGCGGTGAGCGGGGCGGGCAGCGCCAACCAGCTGTCGATGTTCGGGAGCGACGAGTACGCGGGCCAGTACCTGCACGAGATTGGTGCGCCGTGGACCAACCTGCCGCTCTGGCTCAAAGTGTCATCCGCATTTTTCCATGCCGACCGGATCCACACCCCCACGCTGTTCCTCGGTGGTGAAAAGGATTTCAACGTGCCGATCGGCGGTGGCGAGCAGATGTACCAGGCGCTGCGGACGCTGAATGTTCCGGCCGAACTCGTGGTCTATCCGGGGCAGTTCCATATCTTCGAGCGGCCGAGTTACATCGTGGACCGGGCGCATCGCGTGCTCGACTGGTATGCGCGCTATCTGCAGCCGCAGGGCAGTGCGCCGCCTGCAAAGCAGTAACAGCTGATACCTTTGCCGTCGGCCTCGTTTCCGGCGATCATAGTGGCTTGCGGCTCCCCGGGGCCCGCCAATCCTCAGGAATCGAGATCATGCGTTTCAGTCAATTTTCGGCTGCCGTACGGGCGGCTGCAGGCTCCATCACTCTTCTGACTCTGGCCGCCTGCGGTGGCAAGGCCCAAGGACCAGGCGGCATGCCGCCCGCGGAAGTCACGGTGGTCACCCTGAAGACCGCGCCCGTTACCTTGCAGCGCGAGCTACCGGGTCTGGTCAGCGCACGCCAGGTGGCGGAAGTGCGTCCGCAGGTGAGCGGCATCGTCAAGCGCGTACTGTTCCGTGAAGGCGGCCAGGTGGGTGCGGGGCAGGGCCTCTACGAACTCGATGACGCCATCTATAAGGTGGCGCTGCGCAGCGCCGAGGCCGCGCGCATGCGTGCGGAGGCCGGCTACGACACCGCCAAGCGCAGCGCCGAGCGCGGCAGTGAGCTGATCAAGAACCACATGATCAGCGTGCAGGACAACGACAACCTGCAATCGGCGCTCCACCAGGCGGAGGCCGATCTGGCCACCGCGCAGGCGGCGGCCGATAGCGCGCGCATCAATGTGAACTATGCGCGCATCACCTCACCTATTTCCGGCCGCATCGGCAAGTCCGCGGTTACCGCGGGCGCACTGGTGGTGGCGAACCAGCCCGATCCGCTGGCGCGCGTGCAGATGCTCGAAACTGTGTATGTCGATCTCACGCAGTCGAGCGGCGAGTGGCTGCAGTTGCAGCAGGAACTGGCCGCGGGCGGCAAGGGCAGCGGTCAGAGCGAAGTGCATATCAAGCTCGAAGATGGCAGCGACTACCCGGTGGCTGGCCAGTTGCAGTTCAGCGATGTGAGCGTGGAGCCCGGCACCGGCAGCTTCCTGCTGCGCGTGCTGGTGCCCAACCCGAAGGCGCTGCTGCTGCCGGGCATGTACGTGCGCGCGACGATTGTCGAGGGCGTGCTGCCCAACGGCCTGCTGGCGCCGCAACGCGGCATTACGCGCGATCCGAAGGGCAACGCGACTGCGATGGTGGTGGGCGCAGGCAACAAGGTGGAGCTGCGCAATGTGACCACGGCGCGCGCGGTGGGCGATCAATGGCTGGTCGCCAGCGGACTCGCGGCCGGTGACCGCGTGATCGTCGAAGGCCTGCAGAAGATCCAGCCAGGCATGCCGGTGCAGCCCGTAGAAGCGGCCGCGGCCGCAGCCGCGAAGTAGGCGCGAACTGCGATGTCACGCTTTTTCATCGACCGCCCGATCTTCGCCTGGGTGCTGGCGATCCTGCTCTCGCTGCTGGGCGTGCTCTCGATCCTGCGCCTGCCGCTGACGCCGTATCCAACCATTGCACCGCCGTCGATCTCCATCGACGCCACGTACCCCGGCGCCGATGCGCGCACCGTCGAAGATTCGGTGACGCAGATCATCGAGCAGAACATGAATTCGCTCGACGGGCTGCTGTACACCTCGGCCAAGAGCACCTCCAGCGGCGATGTGAACCTCACCCTGACTTTCGCCAGCGGTACCAATCCCGATATCGCGCAGGTGCAGGTACAAAATCGCCTGCAGGCAGTGGTGCCGCTGTTGCCGCAGATCGTCCAGCAGCAGGGCATCACGGTCAACAAGATCGTCAACTCCACGCTGCTGGCCGTCGGTTTCTATTCCGAAGACGGGTCGCTCAGCGAGAGCGACATGGGCGACTTCGTGATGAACAAGGTGGCCACGCAGCTGGCGCGCGTCGAAGGCGTGGGCCACGTGAACGAGTTTGGTGCCGGCTATGCGATGCGCATCTGGCTCGATCCCAACAAGCTGCGCGCTTATGCATTGACGCCTGGCGATGTGGTCGCGGCGGTGCGCGCGCAGAACGCGCAGTTCTCGGTCGGGCAGCTGGGCGACATGCCGCAGGTGCCCAACCAGCAGATCAATGCGACGGTGACCGCGCGCGGTCGCCTGCACACGGCGCAGGAGTTCGGCGACATCATCGTGCGCGGTTCGACCAGTGGCGCCGCGCTGCGCCTGCGCGACGTCGCACGCGTGGAACTCGGCGCGGGCAACTACACCTTCTCGGTGATCTACAACCGCAAGCCGGCCACGGGATTCGAGGTACAGCTCGCCGCTGGCGCCAATGCGCTGGCCACGGCCGATCGGGTGCGCGCACGCATCGCCGAGCTGCGCGCGCAATATCCGCGCAGCCTCAAGGATTTCGTGCCCTTCGACACCACGCCTTACGTGCGGGTGTCGATCCGCGAGGTGGCCAAGACGCTGGTCGAAGCCGTGATCCTGGTGTTCCTGGTGATGTACCTGTTCCTGCAGAACCTGCGGGCGACGCTGATTCCCACGATCGCCGTGCCCGTGGTGCTGCTCGGCACCTTCCCGGTGCTGCTGTGGTTCGGTTTCTCGATCAACATGCTGACCATGTTCGCGGTGGTGCTGGCAATCGGCCTGCTGGTCGATGATGCGATCGTGGTGGTGGAGAATGTTGAGCGGCTGATGAGCGAGGAAAAGCTCTCGGCGCTCGAGGCCACGCGCAAATCGATGGACCAGATCACCGGCGCGCTGATCGGCATCGGCACGGTGCTGACGGCGGTGTTCATCCCGATGGCTTTTCTCGATGGCGCTACCGGCGTCATCTACCGCCAGTTCTCGGTGACCATCGTCGCGGCGATGATCCTCTCGGTGATCGTCGCGCTGACGCTGACGCCGGCACTGTGCGCGACCTTGCTGCGACCGACAGTAGTCAATGGCCGTGGGATTGGCGCGCGGCTGTTCGGCGGTTTCAATCGCGCCTATCTGCGCACGCACCAGGGCTATCGCAACACGGTGCAGCGCATGCTGGGGCGCACTGGCCGCTACATGCTGATCTACGTCGGCCTGGCCGCGTTGATGGGCGTGCTGTTCCTGCGGCTGCCCACCTCATTCCTGCCGCCCGAAGACCAGGGCTACATGATGGTGCTCGTGCAGGCGCCGGTCGGCGCCACGGCCAACCGCACCAAGCAGGTGCTCGACAAAGTGCAGGACTACTTCCTCGAGCACGAGGACAAGCTGGTCGAGTCGGTGTTCACGGTGCAGGGTTTCAGCTTCTTCGGTGGCGGCCAGAACGCCGGCATCGGCTTCGTGCTGCTTTCCGACTGGGCCAAGCGTCCGCGCGCCGACCAGAGCGTGGATGCCGTCGCTGGGCGGGCGTTTCCGCCCTTCATGCAGATCAAGGATGGCCTGGTGTTTCCGATCGTGCCCCCGGCGGTCACGGAACTGGGCAACCAGTCGGGTTTCGATTTCTATCTCAAGGACGATGGCGGTAGTGGTCACGAGGCACTGCTGGCAGCACGCAACCAGTTGCTGGGCATGCTCTCGCAGAACAAGAACCTGGTCGGTGTGCGTCCCAATGGTTCGGAAGATTCTCCGCAGTACCGGCTCGACATCGATGCGACCCGCGCCAGCGCGCTGGGCGTGTCGCTCGATGAAGTGAACAACACGCTCGCAATGGCCTGGGGCGGACGCTACATCGACGACTTCATCGACCGTGGCAAGGTCAAGCGCGTCTATGTGCAGGCGGATGCGCCATTCCGAATGAACCCCGAGGATTTCAACCTCTGGTACGTGCGCAGCGGGGCCGGCAAGATGGTGCCCGTGCCGGCCTTCACGGCCGCGCATTGGGAGTTCGGCCCACCTGAGCTGCAGCGCTTCAACGGTGCGCCCGCCTTCAACATCAATGGCTCGGCGGCACCCGGCGTGTCTTCGGGCACGGCGATGAAGATCGTGCTCGACGCTGCGGCCAAGCTGCCGCCAGGCTTCCGCGTCGACTGGAGCGGCCAGTCCTATGAAGAGCGTGTTGCCGGCTCGCAGACGCCGGTGCTCTATGCGATGTCGCTGGTGATCGTATTCCTGGCGCTGGCCGCGCTCTACGAGAGCTGGGTGATGCCGTTCCCGATCCTGCTGGCCGTGCCGCTGGGCATCATCGGCGCGGTGTTCGCGACTGCGCTGCGCGGGCTGGAACGCGACGTGTATTTCCAGGTGGGTATGCTCACCACCATCGGGCTCGCGAGCAAGAACGCCATCCTGATCGTCGAGTTCGCGAAACTGAACATGGACGCGGGAGCCAAGCTGATCGAGGCCACGCTGCACGCGGTGCACGACCGTCTGCGCCCGATCGTGATGACTTCGCTCGCCTTCGGTTTTGGCGTGCTGCCCCTGGCGCTCGCTCACGGCGCCGGCGCCGGCGCGCAGCGCGCGATCGGCACCGGTATTTTCGGCGGCATGCTGGCCGGCACGATACTCGGCGTGCTGTTCGTGCCAGTGCTGTTCGTGTTCATCCAGCGGGTGTTTCGCAAACCGATCGAATAGCCGTCACCTGGGGAACTCATGAGCAAGCCGGTTGAATTACTCGGGTCGTTCTGGACGCTGGGCGTGGGTGCCGATCCGTTGGGTGACCAGCGTTGCCTGCACGACTTTCGCGAACGCGTGGAAATTGCTGGCCGCGCCGGTTTCACCGGCATGGGCTTCTGGCACGCGGATATCATCGAGACCCGCAAGCACTACAGCTTTGCCGAGATGAAGCAGATTCTCGATACCAACGGCATCGTGCATATTGAAGTGGAATGGCTGCTCGACTGGTACTGCACTGATGCACGGCGCGCTGCTTCGGATGAAACCCGCAAGCTGCTGCTGGAGGCTGCCGAGGTGCTGCGTGCAAGGCACATCAAGATCGGCGATCTCGGCAACGACTGCGCCGACGTGCCGCAACTGACCGAGCACTTCGCGCTGCTGTGTCGCCAGGCGGCCGAGCGTGGCACCAAGGTGCTGTTCGAAATGCTGCCGGCGCAGTTTTCGCGCGTGCCTTCGATTGACCAGGTGATGGCGGTGGTGCGCGGGTCGGGCGCCACGAATGGCGGCATCATGCTCGATAATCTGCACCTACAGCGCACTGGAACTGATCTGACAGCGATTGCCGCAAAGCTCGGTCCACGCGATCATATCGGCGTCGAGATCAACGACGGCACCCTGGCCATGCCGGTCAATTTCCTGGATTCCGTGGTCAACAAGCGCCTCTTGCCTGGCGATGGCGAATTCGACATCGCGGCCTTCCTGAAAGCGGTGTGGGCTATCGGCTACGATGGGCCGGTGGGTGTCGAAGTGATCAACGAATACATCCGCAAGTGGGACCTCAACACCGCGGCGAATGAAGCCTACGCCAAGACGCGACGGGTGGTGGACGCGGCACGCTGAAGCGCGAGCGCTGCTTCCGGCACGCGAAATCGCAAGGAGCCCTGTGGCCGAGCCCTCACTGGAAGACTGGCAGCAGCTGTACCGCATGTTGTGGCGGATACGGCTGTTCGAAGGCCAGGTGCAGCGGCTGGCGGCGGCCGGCGAGATTCCCGGGTTTCCGCACCTGTCGACCGGCCAGGAAGCCGTGGCGGTGGGCGTGTGCAGCCAGCTCGAGCCCGAGGATGTGCTGTTCACCAGCCATCGTGGCCACGGCCATGTGCTCGCCAAGGGGAGCGACACCGAGGCCACCTTCGCCGAGATCCTCGGCCGCGCGAGCGGATTGTGTGGTGGCCGCGGTGGTTCGATGCATCTGGTCGATGCAAGTCACGGCGTGCTGGGCGCCACTGGCGTCGTGGCCGGCAACCTGGCGCTGGCCGCCGGTGCCGCCTGGGCCGCACAGGCGCTGGGCAAGCGCAATATCAGCGTAGTTTTCTTCGGTGATGGCGCCACCGGCGCCGGCGCCTTCCACGAAACACTTAACCTGGCGGCATTGTGGCGCCTGCCGGTGCTGTTCGTGTGCGAGAACAACGGCGTTGCCGAGTTCACCAGTCGCGAGGAGCACTCCAACGTCAAGTTCGTCAGTGCCTTCGCTGCGCCTTACGATATTGCCACCCAGACCATCGACGGGAATGACCTACCGACCGTGCTCGCGGCCGCGCGGGTGGCGATCGATGCGCTGCGTGCGGGCAAAGGCCCTTATCTGCTCGAATGCATGACGTTCCGCATGGCGGGGCACTACGTCGGTGACATGCAGCAGTATCGATCGAAGGAAGAACTGGCGACGATTCGCGAGAAATGCCCGATCGAGCGGCTGAAGCGCTATCTGGTGGGGCGCGGGGTGAGCGCCGAGCAGCTCGAGGCCATCAGCGAGCAGGTGGGCGTGGAAGTACGCGCCGCCGTTGAGCGCGCACGCGCGGCGCCGCGGCCTGATCCCAGTGGCGTGCTCGAACACGTCTACAGCGCACCGCAGCTGGCCGGTATGCAGGGCTGAGCCATGCAGCACAGCTTCATTGAAATTCTGCGTCGCGCACTCGATGAAGAGCTGGCGCGCGACCCGGCCGTGCATCTGCTGGGCGAAGATGTGGCTGCGGGTGGCGCCTTTGGCGTCACACGCGGCCTCGCCGAGAAGCATGGCAGTGCGCGCGTGCGCAATACACCGATCAGCGAAGCGGCCATCACGGGCATGGCCACCGGCGCCGCGTTGTGCGGCCTCAAGCCGGTGCTCGAGGTGATGTTCATCGATTTCGCCACGCTATCGATGGACTGCCTGGTGAACCAGACTGCCAAGTACCGTTACATGTCTGGCGGCCAGCTCTCGATGCCGCTGGTGGTGCGCACCCAGGCTGGTGCGGCTGGCGGCGCCGCCGCCCAGCATTCGCAGAGCCTGGAAGCCTGGTTCATCCATGTGCCAGGGCTCATCGTGGTGGCGCCCTCGACGCCGGCCGAAGCCTACGGTCTGTTGAAGAGCGCCATCCGCTGCGGTGAGCCCGTGATCTTCATCGAGCACAAGCGGCTCTACACGATGAAGGGTGAGCTGGATGACGACGCACCCCTGCCCGTGATCGGTGAGGCGCGTGTGGCGCGCGAGGGCAGTGATGTCACGCTGATCGCCTACTCGGCCATGGTGCAGACCGCGCTCGAAGCAGCGCTGCAGCTCGAAGGCGAGGGCATTTCGGTCGAGGTCATCGACCTGCGCACGCTCCTGCCGATCGACATGGCGACGATCGCGGCTTCCGTATCGAAAACGCATCGCGTGCTGATTGCGCACGAAGCCGTGTTGAACGGCGGTGTCGGCGCCGAGATTGCGGCGCGCATCGGCAGCGAGCTGTTCGACGAACTCGATGCACCAGTGCTGCGCGTCGGTTGTCCTTTCGCGCCGATTCCCTTTGCCCCGGAACTCGAACGCGCGCTGCTGCCCGCCAATGCGGATCTGCTGCGCACTGTGCGTGAGCTGGTGGGGAGGACGTCGTGACCCGCGTTGCGCAGGAGATTCCCAAGGTCGGCCTGGTCATGGAAGACGTGAAGGTCGTCCGCTGGCTGAAGAACGTGGGCGAGCGCGTGACGGCCGGCGAGCCGCTGCTGGAGGTCGAGACCGAGAAGTCAGTCGTGGAGATCGAGGCGGCTGTCAGCGGCGAGCTCGCGCAGATCCTGGTGGAAGTTGATCAACAGGCGAGCGTGGGCGATCAGGTCGCGTGGATCGAGTCTGCTGAAGTTGTGAGCGCGGTCGGCGCAGCGCCAACGCCGTCGAGTGCGGTGGCGCCGGCGGCTACGGTTGCCGCCACAAAGACAGCCACCTCGCCGCAGGCAGCGGCAGGGCAGCGTGCCAGTACTTCATCCGGGGAGCGCCTGCGCATCACGCCGGTGGCCCGCAAGCTGGCCGCCGAGCGCGGCATCAATCCGGCGACTCTCAGTGGCACCGGTCCGGGCGGACGCGTACAGCTCGATGACGTGCAGTGCGCGGCGACTGGCACGGCGAAGGCGCGACAACCGATGCCGGCTGGTGCGCTGCCACTCACGCCCATGCGACGCGCGCTGGCGCGCGCGATGACGCTGAGCAATGCCACCGTGCCGCAGTTCAATGTGGTGCGCTCCGTCGACTGGACAGTGCTGCAGGCACTGCGCCAGCGGTATTCAGTCGCGCTACCTGCCGGTGCGCCGAAGCTCTCGGTAAATGACTTCCTGCTGCAGGGCGTGGCCCGCGTGCTGCTGGAATTGCCGGCGTTGAATGCCACGTTCTTCGGTGAGGCAGATTCTCCCGAAGCCTGCATCGTGCCTGCCAGCGGCGCGCACATCGGGCTTGTGGTCGCGGTCGAGAACGGGCTGCTGGTGCCGGTGATCCACGATGTCGATCAGCTGGGTCTGGCCGGAATCGCGCAGCGGCGCCAGGAAGGCGTTGAGCGCGCATTGCAGGGGCGGCTCAAGCGCGAAGAGTCCGATGGCGCCACCTTCAGCATTTCGAACCTGGGCTCGCAGGGGCCGGATCGCTTTACGGCGATCATCAATCCGCCGCAGTCAGCGATCCTTGCTGTCGGGCGCCAGCGCGATGTGGTGGTGGCGCGCGCCGGCGCCATGGTGATCAGGCCGCAATCGGAGCTGACGCTGACGGTCGATCATCGCGTGGCCGATGGGCGACTCGCCGCGCAATTCCTCGCGCGACTGGTCGAACTGCTGGAAGGCGAGGACTGGCGTCGCTAGAGTGCCGGCGCCAGCAAGCGGGCGCTGCCCGCGCCATCCTGATCAGCGCTTCGACTGCATTACCTTGCGGACCGCAGCGACGATGCGCTCCTCATCGGGGATCACGTAAGCCTCCAGCGGCTCGCTGTAGGGCACCGTCGCATCGCGCGCGCACACCTGCAGGATCGGCGCCTTCAACGACGAGAAGCCATGCTCCGCGACATCGCCCGCAATGATGCCGGCCACGGTCGCGTGGCGCGGCGCCTGGTCGACCAGCACCAGCCGCCCGGTCTTGGCCACCGACTTCAGGATGGTATCGAGATCGAGCGGCGCCACGGTGCGCGGATCGATCACTTCGGCCTGGATGCCTTCAGCTGCCAGGGTCTTCGCCGCGGCCAGTGCGCGGTTCACCATCCAGCCCGTGGCGACGATCGTGACATCGCCGCCCGCACGGCGGATCTCGGCCTTGCCGAAGGGCACCAGGTATTCGCCATCCGGTACGTCGCCATGTTCGAGTGTCAGCAGGTAGTGGTGCAGGAACACCACTGGATTGTCGTCGCGAATGGCCGTGGCCATGAGTCCCTTGGCATCCGCCGCCGTCGACGGCACTACTACCTTGAGCCCCGGCACGCCCATGAACATCGCCGTCAGCGAGCCGGTGTGTTGGCCGGCCCAGCCGCAGGCGAATCCAAAGCCCGCCTTGAGCACGATGGGTACTTTCACCTGCCCACCCGACATGTAGCGGAAGCGCGGCGCCTCATTGACCACCTGGTCCATGGCGACGAGCATGAACTCGGCCATGTACAGCTCGACCACCGGCCGCATGCCGGCCATCGCCGCGCCGATCGCCATGCCGATCTCGGCCGTCTCGGAGATCGGCGTCACGCGTACGCGATCGTGGCCGTAGGCAGCGACGAAGTCGTGGTTCTCCGTGGTCGCCATGTTCTGGCCGAAGTAGAGCACGCTGGCATCGCGTTTCATTTCCTGGTGGATGCCCGCGTCGACAGCAGCAATGAAGGGTAGGTTTGCCATGGGTGTCGCTCCGGCTCAGGCGTAGACGTTGTCGAGTGCGGACTCGAGCTTCGGGAACGGACTCTTGACTGCGAAGCTGACGGCATCCGCCATTTCGCCCGCAACCTCGGCCACCAGCGCGTCGGCCTTGGCGGCATTCAAGAGGCCCGCCTTGATCAGCGTGCCACGGAAGCGCGGCACCGGATCGCCGCGCAGCGCCGCCTCGTACTCCTCGCGCTTGCCGAACACCGCGATCGCCTCGTGCTCGGGGTAGTGCAGTGGTACGCCGGGAGGCGCAATGATGTTGCCGTGTGCCGAAAGGCGGTAGACCTTCGATTCCACCAGCGTCGGCCCAGCACCGCTCCGTGCGCGCTCGACCGCAGTGCCGACCGCGGCATGTACGGCCAGCGGATCGGTGCCATCGATCGTGACGCCAGGCATTGCAAAGGCCGTGGCCTTGATCGACAGCGGCTGGCCGGCGGCGGCGTTGGCGTCTTCCTGCGCCGAGGTCGTCACCACGTTGTAGCCGTTGTTCTCCATCACGAAGATCACCGGCAGCTTCCACAGCGAGGCGATGTTCAGCGTTTCGCTGAAGGCACCCTGCTTGGAAGCGCCGTCACCGAAGAAGCAGTACACGACTTCGCCTTTCTTGCGGATCTGCGCCGCCCAGGCCGCGCCGGCCGCATGCGGAATGCCGGCGCCGACAATGCCTGAGGTGCCGAGGAAACCGCGCTTGACGTCGGTGAGGTGCATCGAGCCGCCCAGGCCCTTGCACAGGCCATCCACGCGGCCGTAAATCTCCGCCATCATCGCCTTGGGGTCGCTCCCCAGCACCAGGGGATACCCGTGGCAGCGATAGGTGGCCAATGCTGCATCGCCACTGCGAAAGTGGCTCAGCGAGCCGACGATCGAGGCCTCGGCCCCGTCGGCCAGGTGGGTGTGGCCGCGGATCACGCCGGGATGTTCGGTGAACGTGCGCTTCACGCGCTCTTCGAATTCGCGGATGCGCAGCATCTGGGTGTAGATCCAGATCTGCCGGGCGGCGTCAGGTGCCTGCGCGCTCATGGGACCCCCTTTGCAATGGCTAGTCGACCGTCACCGCGGAGTTCGTGCCTGACGGGCTGTTCAGGGGGATAATAGGAAACCCGGCCGCCTGTTTGCAATCACTTATATGAGTGAAGTGTTGTCACCACACGGAAAAGCCGCACGGCAAAACGCCACCAGCACCAGGGAAACGTCATGACTATCAAGTACTACCACGCCGAGCCCGTCGCCAATTCCCTTAAATCGATGATTCCGCTGCTGGAGAAGGGCATCGCCTGGCAGAGCGTGTACGTCGACCTGCACCGCTTCGAGCAGCACGCCGAGTGGTTCGTGGCGATCAATCCTGAAGGCCAGGTGCCGGTGCTCGATCACGATGGCGTGATCATCACGCACACCACGGTGATCAACGAGTACCTGGAAGACGTGTTCCCCGAAGTGCCGCTGCGACCGCGCCATCCGGTGGCGGCCGCGCGCATGCGCTACTGGAACAAGTTCGTCGACGAGCAGGTGATGAACTACGTCTCGATGCACGGCTGGCATCGCATGGTGGGCGTCATCGCGCGCAACATCGCCAGCGGAGAATTCGAGCAACTGCTGGAGCGTATTCCGCTGCCTGACCAACGCAAGAAATGGCAGACCGCGCGCTCAGGGTTCAGTGAGCAGGATCTCGCGCATGCCACCGAGAAGATCACCTACGCGGTCGACAAGGTGGAAAAGCAGCTGGCCACGACGGCCTGGATTGCCGGCGACGACTACACGCTGGCCGACATCAACTTCTATTCGCATTGCGGCATGATGGTCGAGCGCATGTTTCCGGAACTCGAGATCGGCAAGCGCTGCCCGCGACTGGTGGCCTGGCGCGAGAAGATGAATGCGCGCCCGGCGGTGGCGAAGGCGTTGAAGGGCGAAGATCGCACGGCGCCGGGCCTGCGAACATTCACGGGGCACGCGCGCTAGAGTGTTGGTGTTTTAACTAGCCAGTGCGCAGCAGACGCGACGCGTAACATCTCGGAAGACCATGTGGACGCTAGAGGTCGAAAGGTCGCGAGCAAATCTACAATGGAACCAGACCACGCGGCTCGCTCGGTAACCAAACGTCGAACAAGTATGCGCGAAAACGTCAGGAAAACGGGAGTTCAGAAACTACGACTTGCTAGCTGAAAACCTTCTGCAAATGGGGCAAGGAAGGGAGCGGGCGCCTGCAATAAGTCTAGGGCCGGTCGACAATTAAGGTCGTCGTCGCAGAAAAACTAGCAAAAAGCCATCGTCAATGTCTTCATGCACTGGGAGCCACCTAGCAACCACACCGTTGTACGGACAACCACCGGCTGGGCATGGCCAGACGAAGTCTGTAGCCCAAGTCTGTTGCGCCATGTCTGACCTAAAATCTCGGATGCTTTGCGCGTCGGGGTAAATGCCGTATTGAAACATTTTACCCAGGCTTCCCTCCAGGAAAAGCAAACAGCCATTCGTATCGCAGGTAGCGCTAACCGATTGGATTCTGTTGCGTGCGGCTGATGAGTTCGCAAAGTCCACAAGAGTTTGCCGCATGTACTCAGGCCACGGGTCTCCTTCATTGAGGGTGCCTCCAGCAATAGATTCAGCGTCCTTCCGCAATACTTTGCAAGCGTCATCAAGCTGTACGGTGACTAGGATCGGAGAGTCGCAAATGTGCGTCACGGCACTCAACCACTCTGGCGAGAACCGCGGTGAAGCCCGCTCATCGTCGGCACGCATTGTTTGGCGATCACTGGCTTCGCTCGCGCGGTCACTCGGTGTGCTATTGGAAGTTGGCAAGCCCGTAGAGTGGCCCGCCTCTGCCGTAGTATTGACGACTTGTTGGGAGGTAGCAGGTGTGATCACGCCTTCGTGAGGGCCTTGCTCAACACCAGGCCATGACCCGCCGGCGCCGCGATGTTGTGCTCCGTCCTGCGCGCCATTGATCACGGCAACCTGTGGTGCGTACCAATAGTTGTAGTACAGAGTTGCCAGTCCGGCAATCGCACTCAACGCAACTACCCCGATCTTGAGCCTAGTCACTTTGCCGCCTCTGCTTTGTCACATATGGCCGCAGCTGCGAACGCGCTAGCCGGGCCGCCCCTGCAACATCGCCACCAGCGCCGGGTCCAGCTTCTCCGGCATCGCCGCCAGTTGTGCGGCGTAGCGCGTCTCGGCCATCGGCCGCCATTCCCCGTGCGTGATGATGTAGAGCTGATCGTTCCTGATCGCATTGAGCACCAGCTCCCCGACCTGCGCGGGCTCGAGCATGCTGGGGAAGGGCACCTTGGTGGCGCCGCTGCTCTCCGCGGCCCGAAACGCGTCGCTGACGCCAAACTGCGCCGGCCGATTCTGTGCGACTTCGTGGATGTTGGTCCGCACCGGGCCCGGGCACAGCACCGAGATGCCAATGTGATCGGGCGCCAGCTCGGCGCGCAGTGTCTCAGAGATCGTCACCACTGCAGCCTTGGCCGCCACGTACACCACGAACTGGGCCGGCATCGGCACCAGCGCGGCCAGCGAGGCCGTGTTGACGATGTGGCCGCCGGCGCCGTGCGCACGCATCCGCGGCACGAAAGTCTGCAGGCCATTGATCACGCCTCCGAGGTTCACGCCCATGCCGAAATCCCAGTCGGCATAAGTGATGCCCTTGTAGGGCCCCTGGATGCCGACGCCGGCATTGTTGACCAGGATCTGTACCGCGCCGAACTGGCGCTCGCTCTCGTCGGCGGCCGCGGCCATCGCCGTCCGGTCGGTGACATCCAGGCGGATGGCGTGCAGATGCCTCGATTCCACCCAGCGGCTCAAAGTGCGCTTGGCCGCATCGATATGATCCTGGCGCAGGTCGGCAATGACCACTTTCGCGCCCGCTTCCAGCAGGGCGCCGGTAATCCCCAGCCCGATGCCGCTGGCGCCACCGGTGACGAATGCCACGCTGCCTTTGACGTCCTTCATGTACTGCTCCTGCGTATGCCGACCCGGCCGCCGGGGTGCTCCGGGGCCTTGAATGCCCTGCAATATTAGCTCCTGGCCAGCCCCAGGGGATTGCCTCCCGGGTATGGCACTATTGCACTCCTGTACGTACTCCTGCACCGCAACTGACCTACACTGGTCGCTGATTCCGACAGGCGGCCACAGGCCTGGAGAACACCATGAATGCGCAGCTCAAGCCCCGGGAATTCCCGCTGCCCAGTTCGGTGAAGGTGATTCCCGGCACCGAGAGGGCGCAGGCGGCCTATCCGTATCACATGCAGTTCGCGAAGAGCGACGACAGCAGTTCTGGTTCTACAACTCGATGCACTTTCCCGGAGCCCATGTGCGCCTTCGACATGGTGACCGCGCGAGGCGGCCTACTGCGCGCTCGGCGCGGCCAACACGCGCGTGCACTGCCTGCCGACCACGCTCGGGCATCGACCATCGCATCATCAACGGCCGCGTCTACATCGGCGGCAACGCGCGTGACCGATCCGGCCGAGATCGCGCGCCGCACCGACGAGTTCCAGCAGCGCGCGTTCTACTACTACGCGAACTGGGAAACGCTGTACGCGCAGTGGAAGCAGAAGATGCTGAAGCTGATCGAGGATGCGCGGGCGCTGCCCAAGCCCGTCGCTGCCGGAGTTCGAGCCGCTGGAAAACGTGCACGCCGGGTCGCGGCATCGCCTCGAACCACGATCTGCTGGAGACCTACCAGAAGACGCTCGAGGGGTACTTCCGGATGTGGCATCACCACTTCGAGTTCCTGCTGCTGGGCTACGGCGCCTACCTGACCTTCTTCGGCTTCTGCAAGAAGGCGTTCCCGGAAATCACCGACCAGACGATCGCGCGCATGGTGGCCGGCATCGAGGCCGAGATCTTCCGCCCCGACGACGAACTGCGGCGCCTGGCGCGCTGCGCGGTGGAGCTCGGAGTCGACGCGCAGTTCCAGGAAGGGGCGACGGTCGATGAGATCACTGCAGTCTCTGCGCGGCGCCGGCGCACCGGGTCACCGCTGGCTCGAGGAGCTGAAGACTTCGCGCGATCCCTGGTTCAACATCAACGTGGGCGACGGGTTCTATCACTATCACCGTGCTGGAACGACGATCTGTCGATGCCGTTCGCGGCGCTGCCCGGGCTACATGCGCGCAGCGTGCACGCCGGGCGAGTCGCTCGATCGCCCGGTGGAAAAGCTGCGCGAGGAGCGCACGCAGCTGATCGCCGACTATCGCGAGCTGCTCGACACCGACGAGGAGCGCGCGGCCTACGACCAGATGATCGCGCTCGCGCATCGCGTGTTCCCCTACGTCGAGGGACACAAGTTCTACTGCGAGCACTGGTACACCAACCTGTTCTTCAACAAGATCCGCGAGTTCGGTGCGCTGCTGGCCAAGCACGGCTTCTTCGCCAGCGCAGAGGACGTGTTCCACCTCACGCACTACGAGCTGGAGGCGGCGATCATCGACCTGATGAACTCCTGGTCGGCCGGCTCCGCCGCCGCGCGGCCCGGCCTACTGGCCGCCGATCGTCGCCGAACGCGACGCGCGGCGATCGCCGAGTGGGCGAAGCACGAGACGCCGCCGGCGCTGGGGCCGATGCCGGACGTCATCGACGATCCCGGCGATCGTGATGCTGTGGGGCATCACGCGCGAGAGCCTCGATACCTGGCTCTCGGCGGGCGACGAGCACGGACAGCAACGAGGTGCGCGGCTTCGCCGCTTCGCGCGGCGTGGTCGAAGGCACGGCGCGCATCGTGAAGTCGGTGGAGGAGATCTCGCGCCTGCAGCAGGGCGATATCCTGGTCTGCCAGGTGACCAATCCGACCTGGGCGCCGATCTTCCAGAAGATCTCGCGCGGCCGTGTCCGACATCGGCGGCTCGATGAGCCATGCGGCCATCGTCGCGCGCGAGTATGGCCTGCCCGCGGTGGTCGGCACCGGCAACGCGACCTCGAAGATCAAGGATGGCCAGCGCATCCGCGTCGATGGCGGGCGCGGCATCGTGACGCTGCTGCGACTAGCGCCGCGACGGTCAGTGACGGCAGTCGATGCACATCAGCTGGTTTGCGCGACATCGGCCTGGCTGACCGACCCACCGTCGGCGGCAAGGGCGGCAGCCTGGGCGAGCTGACGCGCGCCGGCATCGCCGTGCCGCCGGGTTTCGTGGTGCGCACGGCGGCCTTCGAGCGCTTCATCTGGCGCGCTCGAGCAGCGCGCGCCGGTGCGCGCGCGGGTCGAGGCGACTGGCTGCCGATGACCTGGACGGCATCGCGTGCAGCGTGCGCGCGAGCTGCGCGCGCGATCGAGGACACGCCGCTGCCCGAGGACCTGCGCGCAGCAGATCCTCGCCGCGCTACGCCGCGCTGGGCGAGGCGGCCGTACGGCGATCGTTGCCGTGCGTTCCTCGGCGACGACCGAGGATTCCGCGGATGCCAGCTTCGCCGGCCTGCAGGACACCTACCTGTGGGTGATGGAGCCCGATGACGTGCTGCGCCGCGATCCGCAGCTGCTGGGCCAGCCTGTATTCGGTGGAGTCGCTGAGCTACCGGCGCCGCCAGGGCATTGCCGGAAGCCGCGCGTGGCCATGGCCGTGGTGGTGCAGACGCATGGTCGATGCGCGCACGGCCGGCGTGATGTTCACGCGCAGTCCCACTCACCGGCGATCGCTCGGTGATCACGATCGAGGGCGCCTGGGGCCTGGGCTCGGCGGTGGTCAGCGGCGAGGTGACGCCGGATCGCTGGGTGGTGGGCAAGATCACCGGCGAGATCTCCGGTGCGCGACATCTCCGACAAGGCCATCCGGCACGTGCCGGCCGCCGGGTGGCGGCACCGAAGAGCGGCCGGTGGAGGAGGCGCAGCGCCGCGCGCCCTGCCTGCGGACGAGGAGCTGCAGTCGCTGCGCGCGGTGGCCCGCAAGATCGAGCGTCACTACGGCCGGCCGCAGGACATCGAGTGGGCCATCGACCGGCAACACGCAGCGCATCCTGCTGCTGCAGAGCCGGCCGGAGACGGTGTGGTCGAACAAGGACACAAGCAGGCGGCGCCGCCAAGTGAGCGATCCGCTGCTGCACGTGATGAGCATCTTCGGAGGTCAACGGTGAGCCTGACTGCCGCGGACGTCGCCGAGATCATGCGGCTGCTCGAGGAGTCGCGCTTCGACGAGCTGACCCTCGAGATCGACGGCATGAAGCTGCAGTCTGCGGCGCGCGGGTGCCGCGGGCGGCGTGTCGCAGTCGACAGAGCAGCGGCCCATGATGCGGCCGTGCGAAGCCAGCTGCGGGCAGCGCGCCCGCTGGCGCAGCCGCGCCCGCCGCCAGGCTTGCGTCTGCAGCGCCCGCGCGGCCCGCCGATCGATCGCTCACCGACATCCCTCGCCGATGCTCGGCACCTTCTATCGCGCGCCGAAGCCCGGTGCGCCGCCCTTCGTCGAAGTCGGCGCGACGGTCGAGGAAGACACCGTGATCGGCATCATCGAGGTGATGAAGCTGATGAACACGCGTGCGCGCCGGCGTCAGCGGCACGGTCACCGAGATCCTGCCGGGCGACGAGACGCTGGTGGAGTTCGGCCAGATGCTGATGCGGGTACGCAGCGGACGCCTGAGCCGTGGCCATCCGCAGAATCCTGATCGCCAATCGCGGCGAGATCGCCGTGCGCATCATCCGGACCTGCCGCGCGCTGGGCATCGAGACGGTGCTGGCGGTCTCCGCGGCCGACCGCGACAGCGATGCCGGCGCGGCTGGCCGATCGCGCGGTCTGCATCGGGCCCGCAAGTCCGTCGGACAGCTATCTCAACGTCGCAGGCCATCGTGCACGCCGCGCTCGCCACCGGTGCGACGCGATTCATCCCGGCTATGGCTTTCTGTCCGAGCGCGCGCCATCTTGCCGCAGCTGTGCGAAGACACGGGCATCATCTTCATCGGCCCGACGGCCGCAGCAGATCGACGCGGTCGGCGACAAGCTGCGCGCGCGCGCCGAGGCCGAGGCGGCCGCAGGTGCCGGTGGTGCCGGGCGGCGCCGTCGGTTCGCGTGACGAAGCGCAGCGGTCTGGCGCGCAGCATCGGCGCGCCGCTGCTGGTCAAGGCGGTGGGCGGCGGCGGCGGTCGCGGCATGAAGCGCGTCGAGCGGCTCGAGGACCTGCCCGCGCTGCTCGACCTGGCCGCGGCCGAAGCCGGCGCGGCCTTCGGCGATGCGCGCGTGTACCTGGAGCGCTACGTCGACGCGCGGCCGCCATGTCGAAGTGCAGGTGCTGGGCGATGGCGCGGGCGAGGTCATCCATCTGGGCGAGCGCGATTGCTCGGTGCAGCGCCGCTACCAGAAGCTGATCGAGGAGACGCCGGCGCCGGGCCTGTCGACGGCGCTGCGCGAGCGACTGCAGCAGGCGGCCGTGCGCTTCGCGGAGCGCCTGCCGTATCGCGGCGCCGGCACGGTGGAATTCCTCGTCGATACGGAGCGCGAGACCTTCTATTTTCTCGAGATGAATGCGCGCATCCAGGTGGAGCATCCGGTCACCGAGGCGGTCACCGGCATCGACCTGATCGCCGAGCAGATCGCGATCGCCGACGGGCCGCGGGCTGTCGCGCTGCGGCAGGCCGCAGGTCCGCGCCGAGCGGCTGTGCCATCGAGTGCCGCATCAATGCCGAGGATCCCGGCAGCGACTTCCAGCCCAGCCCCGGACGCGTGCGCGAGGCGCCGTGGCCGGCGGGCGAGGGGATTCGCGTGGATACGCACATCGTGCCGGGCTCGAGCGTTCCGCCGTTCTACGATTCGCTGCTGGGCAAGATCATCGCCTCGGGGCCGGATCGCAGCCGCGGCGCTGGCGCGGCTGCGCGCCGCGCTCGCCGCGACGCGCATCAGCGGCGTGAGCACCAATCTCGCCTTCCAGCGGCCGTGCTCGACGATGCGGAGTTCCACGCCGGTGGCGTCGATACGGGCTTCGTGGCGCGGCTGTATCGCGCGCAGGCCGGAGCTGTGCGACGCGACGGAGCGGTGGCGCACATGGCTGAGCATCCAACTGGTCGAGACCTCGCTGCGTGACGGCAACCAGTGCCTGTGGGCGGCGCTCGGCGTCGACACGGCGAAGACGCTGACCATCGCGCCGGTGATGGACCGCGTCGGCTTTCGGGCCATCGATTTCACCACCTCGACGCACATGGGCGTGGCGGTGCGCTACAAGAAGGAAGATCCCTGGGAGCGGATCCGGCTGATGGCCGCGGCCACGCCGAACACGCCGCTGCAGTTCATGTCGACCGGCTTCCGCTTCATCTCCTGGGAGACCGCCAGCCCCGAATTCATGGCGCTGGCCTTTCGCACGCTGGCACGCAACGGCATCCGCCGCTTCTGCCTCGCCGACCCGATGAACGACGCGGATTCGAACATCGCCTGCGCGCGCATGGTGAAGCAGGGCGGCGGCGAGTACGTGATCGCGGCGCTGGTGTTCACGCTGAGCCCGATCCACGACGACGCCCATTACGTGGAGCGGGCGCGCCGGCTGGCGGCCTGCCCGGACATCGACGCGCTCTACATCAAGGACCCGGGCGGACTGCTGAGCCCGGCACGGGCGCGCACGCTGATCCCGGCCATCCGGGCCGTGATCGGCGGCAAGCCGCTGGAGCTGCACTCCCACTGCACCATCGGGCTCGCCGAGCAGACCTACATGGATGCGCCGAACTTGGGGTGTCGGCCTTGCAGTGCGCATCCGGCGCGGCGGCCGATGGCACGTCGAACCCGCCTTCCGCGCGCGTGGTGGCGAACCTGCGCGCGCTCGGTCATCGCGTGGCGGTCGATGACGAGGCGCTGGCAGAGGTGAACAGCTACTTCACGCAGCTCGCCGCGGCGAAGGGTCTGCCCGTGGGCGCGCCGCAGGCCTTCGACGCGCGCTATCTGCGCCATCAGCTGCCGGGCGGCATGGTCGGCACCATGCGCCGCCAGCTCGCCGAAGCGCGGCTCGCGCACCTGGAGGAAGCCGTGATCGAGGAGCTGGGCCGCGTGCGCGAGGAGCTCGGCTGGCCGATCGTGATGACGCCGTTCGCGCAGATCCTGCTGACGCAGGCGGTGATGAACGTGACGGGCAAGGAGCGCTATCGCCGTGATCCCGGATGAAGCGATTCGCTATGCGCTCGGCCGCTTCGGCCGGCCCAATGTGCCGATCGCGCCGCAGGTGATGGACCGCATCGAGTCGCTGCCGCGCACGCGGGAGTTGCGCGCCGAGCCCGAGATGGCGCCGCTGCCGAGCTGCGCCAGCGCATCGGCGCGAAGCTCAGTGACGAGGAGTTCCTGCTGCGCGCGACGATGCCGGCGGGCCTCGTCGATGCGATGCAGGCGGCGGGCCCGGCGCGCCGCGACTACGATCCGGCGACTGCGCCGGTGATGGACCTGATCCGCAAGCTCACCGCGCGCCGCGACCTCGCCGACGTGACGATCGACAAGGCCGGGCTGAAGCTGCGCCTGCAACGCGCTGCGGGAGGCACGCCATGAAGCGTGCGAGGCGCAGCGCAGTGCCGCGCAAGTCGCCGCAACGCAAGTGCCACGGCGCAAGGCACCGGCGCGCAAGGCGCTGCCGCATCTGAAGGGCTTCATGTTCGACCTCGACGGCACGCTGCTGCTCAGCGACCGCTCGCTCGGGCGGCTATGAGATCCTGCCGGGCGCAGTCGAGGTGCTGACCGAACTCAGCGACGCGCGGTTCCCTTCGTGGTGCTGACCAACGGCAGCGCCTATCCGCCGGCCGAGCAGGCCGCGAAGCTGCGCAGCGCCGGGTCTGCCGGTGCGCGATGAGCGCATGCTCACGCCGTCGAGCGTCGCCGCCGACCTCATGACGCGGCACGGCGTGCAGCGCGCGCTGATTCTCGGCAGCGCCGGCGTCGGCCATGCGCTGCGCGAGGCCGGAATCGAGACCGTGCATACGGTGAGCCCGCGCGAACGCGAGGTGCAGGCGGTGTACGTCGGCTGGCATCCGGACTGCACCATGAAGGACATCGAGGCCGCCTGCAAGGCGATCTGGGCGGGCGCGCAGCTGTACGTGGCTTCGGATGTGCCGTTCTTCGCGACCAAGCACGGCAAGACCATGGGCTATTCGTATGCGATCGTCGGCGCCATCCGCCGCATGACCAAGGCGCCGATGATCCTCACCGGCAAGCCGTCGCTGCACGCGCTGCGTTTCGTCGCGCAGCGGCTCGGCGTGCGCCGGGGCGAGTCGGCGTCATCGGCGACGATCCCGCGGTCGAGATCATCATGGCGCGCCGCGGCGGCGCACGCGCCTTCGCCGTGACCACCGGCGTCACGGGTCGCGCAGAGTGGTTGCGGCAGAAGGGGCTCAAGCGCCCTGATCGCATCCTGGATAAGCTGGATCAGCTGCTTGAACATGCGATACGTGCCGGCCGCAGGCGATGGCAATGGAGTGAAACGGTGAAGAGCGTAAACGAAGGCGAACTGCTGTGGACGCCCGATCCGGCGCGGCGTGCGGATTCGCAGCTGACGTTGTACATGCAGTGGCTCGCGCAGCAGCATCAGCTGCAGTTCGAGAACTACGATGCGTTGTGGCAATGGTCCACCACCGATCTGGAGGGCTTCTGGCGCTCCATGTGGGATTACTTCGGGGTGCGTTCATCGACGCCTTTCAGCAGGGCCCTGGGCAAGCGCGACATGCCGGGGGCCGAGTGGTTTCCCGGCGCGCGCCTGAACTACGCCGGCTACGTGCTCTCGCGTGAACGCCCGAATACGACCGCACTGATCAGCGTGCGCGAAGGCGAGGCGCTGCAGCGGATGAGCTGGGAAACGCTGGCCGGCCAGATTCGCGTGCTGGCGACTCAGCTGCGCCGGCTTGGCGTGCGCCCTGGCGATCGCGTGGTGGCGGTATTGCCCAACGGCCCGCAGGCGGTGATCGCCCTGATGGCCACCACCAGCATCGGCGCGATCTGGAGCTGCTGCGGTCCGGATTTCGGCGCCAAGGGTGTGCTCGAGCGCTTCAGGCAGCTCACGCCGAAGGTGCTGATCTTCGTCGATGCCTATCAGTACGGCGGCAAGTATTTCGACCGCAGTGCCGAGCTGCAGGCGATACGCACTGGGCTCGACTCGCTCGAGCACTCGATCCACGTGCCGTACGTTGTGCCCGGCAAGGATGTGCTCAAACCGGCGGGCACGCACGGCTGGGACGACCTGCTGAACCACCCGCCAATCGCCGCGGCGGATTTCGCCTGCGAACAGGTGCCCTTCGACCATCCGCTGTGGATTCTGTTTTCCTCGGGCACCACGGGCCTGCCCAAGCCCATCGTGCACGGCCACGGCGGCATCCTGCTCGAACATCTCAAGCACATGCATTTCAACTACGACGCAGCGCGCGGCGACACGATGTTCTTCTTCACCGTGACCTCGTGGATGATCTGGAATTTCCTGGTGAGTTCGCTGGCGTCCGATGTGATCCCGGTGCTGTACGACGGCAACCCCGGCTATCCGGGCCCTGATGCCCTGTGGAAGGTGATCGAGGAATCCGGCGCCACGGTATTCGGCACCAGCCCCACCTACGTCGATCACCAGCGCAAGGCCGCGGTGGTGCCGAAGGAGCACTACGGGCTGAAGAAGCTGAAGGCCGTGGCGCTGGCCGGCTCTCCGGTTACCGGCGAGTGCATGCAGTGGTTGTACGATAACGTGAAGGACGACCTGTGGGTCGTCTCAGGCAGCGGTGGCACCGATTGCTGCACCGGCTTCGTGGGCGGGGCTGTGGTGCTGCCCGTGTACGCCGGAGAAATTCAGGCGCGCTCGCTCGGCTGTGCGGTCTACGCCTTCGACGAGCAGGGCCACACACTCATCGACCAGGTGGGCGAGCTGGTGATCACCGCGCCCATGCCCTCGATGCCGGTGATGTTCTGGGACGATCCGGAGGGCAAGCGCTATCGCGAAAGCTATTTCGATGACTATCCGGGCATCTGGCGCCACGGCGACTTCGTGAAGATCAACCAGCGCGGTGGCGTGTACGTGCTCGGGCGTTCCGATTCCACGCTCAACCGCTACGGCATCCGCATCGGCACCGCGGAGATCTACCGCTCGCTCGCGCTGCTCGAGCAGATCGATGACGCGCTGATCATCAATCTCGACCTGCCCGGCGGCAATTTCTTCATGCCGTTGTTCGTGAAGCTGCGCGGCACTACGGTGCTCGACGAGGCCCTGAAGAAGCGCATCAACGAGCAGTTGAAGCGCGACTACACACCGCGCCATGTGCCCGACAAGATCTTCCAGGTCACGGATATTCCTTACACGCTTACGGGCAAGAAGCTCGAGGTGCCGATCCGCAAGATCCTGACGGGTGTGGATCCGGACAAGGCTGCCAATCGCGCCGTGCTGCGTAACCCCGCGGCGCTCGATCATTTCATCGAGTATGCGCGCACGCAGCAGGACTACCAGCTCGGTGGCGCGGCTCCAGGGCTAGGGTGCCTGAACGCCGCCAGGTGCGGTAACCTCGGGTCGTGGCATCCGTATTTACACACCCGGCTGTTCCAGTCGCAATGGCCCTCGCCGTGGGCACCTCCCGTGTACCGCTGCGACTGCTCGTCGTCGGCATCGTGGCCTCGGTGCTGCCGGACGTCGATGTAATCGGGTTTCGACTCGGCATTCCCTATGGCAGTGACTTTGGCCATCGCGGGTTCACACACTCGTTGGTGTTCGCGGCGGTCGTTGCGCTCCTGGCGACCCTGTGGGCATCGCGATTGCGGGCGTCATGGGCGGCGACATCTGGTGTTTGTGTTCTTGTCCTGCGCTTCGCACGGCATGCTCGACATGCTGACGACGGCCGGGCGGGGCGTCGAGTACTTCTGGCCGTTTTCCAGTCACCGCTATTTCTTCCCGGTGCGGGTTGTGGAAGCATCCACGCTGAGCATCACGCGATTCCTACACGAGACTGGAGGCCAGGTGCTGCGCTCCGAGCTGTTCTGGGTGTGGATGCCGTGCCTGGTCGCAGCGCTGCTGGTTCGATGGGGTTGGAGCAACCGTGCACGGTGATATTGACAACGACAGGCCGTCGCCGGATGTACAGGCGCCGCAGGTGAAGTCATGAGACCACAGCGTTCGGGACTGGAACTGAAGATTCCGCCTCCGGTGGTGGCAGTTGTGCTTGCGGCAGGGATGTGGGGAGTTGCGAAAGTGAGTGTGCGCCTGGCATGGGCGAGACCGGAAAGGGTCGGGGTCGCCTGCGCCCTGTTTGCGCTGGGCGTGTTGTGCGCGGCGAGCGCCGCGGTGGCGTTCCGTCGATGGAAAACCACGATCAATCCGCACAAGCCGGAGGAATCCAGGAGCCTGGTGCGATCCGGGCCGTTTCGCTTTACGCGCAATCCCATGTACCTGGGGTTGTTGACGGCGCTATTGGCCTGGGCAGTGTGGCTCGGGGCGCCGTGGTCGCTGCTGGGGCCGGTGGCATTCTTCTTCTATATCCAGCGATTCCAGATTGTGCCGGAGGAGCGCGTGTTGGCAGAGAAGTTCGGCAGTGAGTACGAGCAGTATCGCAGTACGGTGCGGCGGTGGCTGTAACGCTGCAACGGATTACATTGCCGCGACAGATGCCGTTCGCGTACCCAGGGCGGCTCCTCGTTCCGATTATTGGAATCCTGTTGTGTGCGTGCTCATCGCCCAGCCCAGAGCCAATCGGTACCACCGATACCGCCAAGTGGCTTCAAAAGGCTTGCGGTGTAGTGCTAAGTACTCCAGCAGTTCAAAAGGATAGTGGGCAGACCCATTCGTCACCTCAACAGGGTCGGACCACCTGGGTAGAAGGAACGGTCGTTCTGGCTGAAGATGCTGTGGCGGCGGCACTCGCCACGCTTCGCACAGACAATGGATTGAACCTGCGCGGCGCATCGGCTACGCGATACAGTTTCCAGTCCCCGGATGGTCGACCACAGGTGCGCGAGTGTGAGCTCGACACGGGCACGCGAGAGTTGTATTTCCTGTACGCGGAATAGGTGGCGGCGCTCTCGCCCGGCGTGGTGAGCACCTGGCACTACGTGTGAAAGGCCTTCAGTACCTCGCCCAGGCGAGCCAATCAGTTAAGTTGCGCTTAACCTGGAATCAGGTTTTCCGTTCGCTGCGCGCGTCCTCCGCGGGCACAGTAGTGCCTGTCGAATCCTATTACCCAGGACAGGAGTGAAGTGCCATGAACGTATTCCCTATCGTAGCCCGCGTGTTCCAGTTGGGGATGGCGGTGATGCTGGTCGTCGCCGAAACGGCCGTGTTCAACGTGGGCGTGGTCTGATCCGCCAGGCTCGGGCGTGTGGACTCAGCGCGCTGGCCGCGATTCGGTACGTCGCGGTTGGCGCAGGCCCTCCATGCCTTTGAACTCGACGAACTGCGTGGTGGTCGCCCACAGGTAGTCGCCATAGTAAAAGGGCTCGAAGTGCGCGGCGCCCGGCAGTGGCAGCGGGGCAATCTCGGCATCGGCGCGCGCCTCGTGAAAATAGGGAATCGAGCGGCGCTCGCGCCCGGCACCGATCACCCGATGTTCGGTGGCCCTGATACGGCCGCCGCACCAGCGTTCCAGCACGCGGCCGAAGTTGACGGCGAGCGTGCCTTCCTGGGGCGGCACATCGATCCAGTCGCCGTTGCTGTGGCGGGCCTGCAGGCCCTCGACGCCATCCTGCGCGAGCAGCGTCAGGAATCCGGAATCCACGTGCGCAATGCCGGTCAGGTAGCGGCGCTCGCCGCTGTGCGTGATCCAAAGCTGCGGGTCGGACGCGGCATCGATATCGTCGCGCACCGGGTAACGGATCAGCCGCAGGGTCGAAAGCCCTTGCTGAAGTAGAAGTCGAAGTATCTCTCCGGAAGTTCCAGTCCGCGAGCGATCGAGCGCATCAGCGCAGTCGAGATCCGTTCCATGCCCAGGTAGTAGCGGGCGACGGCGGCGCGCCAGCCGGGCAGCAGCTCTTCGGAGGGTAGCGGCGTGGCCTCCCGTAGCGGGTCAGAAGCGTCGACAAATGCATTGCCATAGGCAATGTCGGCTCCCATGTCGATGCCTTCTTTCGCGGTAGGGAATCCGCGCTGCAACGGAAACCAACCGCGGTAGACATTGGGGTGGGTCGAATCGAACTTCTGGCGCCACAACGGCCGCAGCGCCTCCTGCGGCAGGTCGAACAGCCGCAGCACGGCGGCACGCGCGGCCGGGCCCAGGGGGACATCGTCGGGGAGCGCATGAATCAACAGGAAGCCACTGTCGGCTGCTGCCGCCATCAGCGCACTGTCGGTTGCTGCGCAAGCGCTTGAGTCCGCGGCAAACAATGCACTGACGTCGATCGAGGGGATGTTGGGCTGCACCGAAAAATCATACACCGCAACGCCATTTGCGGGTTCGCTGCGCGGTGCGGACCTGGCCACCGGGTGCTACACGAATCTTTACCTGAGCTACATCGTCCGTTGACAGTGGGTGCACATACTGGCCACCGTGTACTCCACCACCGATGAAAGGATCCCTATGAACAATTCCTCGCAGCCCGTCGCGACCGCGCGGGCACCTCGCAGATCGCTGTTCAACCGCATGACGCTGGTCGCCTTTGTCGCCGGCGCAACCCTGGCAGGCGGGGCTGCTGCCCTTGCCGGCGCGGCCGGCTCGAATGGCTGGCATCACGGCATGATGATGTCCGGCGCGCATAGCCAGGCCGATATTGCCGCCCATGTCGATCACGTGCTGAAGCACTTCTACGCCGAGGTTGACGCCACGGACGCCCAGAAGGCAGCCATTGAGCCGCTGGTGAAGCAGGCGGTAGCCGACCTGATGCCGCTGCATGAGCAGGGCCAGGCCGCACATGCCCAGGCCCTCCAGGGGCTTACCGGACCGAGCATCGATCGCGCGGCCCTGGAATCGGCACGAGCAACGCACATGCAGCTGGCCGACCAGGCGTCCAGGCGTTTCGTGCAGCTGATCGGCGATGTCGGCGAGGTGCTCACGCCGGTGCAGCGCGCAGCGCTGGCTGAGCACCTGAAGCATCTGCACGGCATGCCTGGTGCCTAGCACCGCTGGTCAAAGCGGCACACTGTCCCTACAGTTGCGGTTCCATGATGGAACGCATACTGCTGGTTGAAGACGATCCCCGCCTGGCCGACATGCTCTCGGAGTACTTCGGTCAGGCGGGTTTCGGCGTGACGGTCGCGCCGCTGGGCGCCACGGCACTCGAGCAGTTGGCGCAGAACCAGTTCGATGTTGTCGTGCTCGACCTGATGTTGCCTGACATGGACGGGTTGGACGTGTGCCGCCAATTGCGCGCGCGCAGCGACACGCCCGTGCTGATGCTGACGGCGCGCGGCGATGCCATCGACCGCATCGTGGGCCTGGAACTCGGCGCCGACGACTACCTGCCCAAGCCGTTTGAGCCCCGTGAATTACTGGCGCGATTGCGCGCGATTTTGCGCCGGCGCGTGCGTGGCAATGATGCGGGCGAGCCGGCGCTGCATTTCGGACGGCTGGAGATCGACACCGGCGCGCGCGCAGTGCGCCTCGATGGCCAGCCGCGCGAGCTGACCGCTTACCAGTTCGATCTGCTGGTCGCGTTGGCCGGGAACGCAGGCAAAGTGTTGTCACGCGAGGCACTCATGGATCTGGTCAAGGGCGCGGAGCTGGAATCCTTCGACCGAACCATCGACGTGCACATCTCGCGCATTCGCGCCGCGATCGAAGATCAGCCCAAGAAGCCGCGGCGCATCATCACCGTGCGCGCGGCGGGCTATGTATTCGCCAAGGTGCAGGACTGATGTTGCGTCTGTATCTGCGCTTCTACCTGGCGCTGCTCGCCAGCCTCGTGCTGTTCGTCGGAGCCGCCGCAACGCTATGGCACGTGACCAGCCGCCCCATGGAGCAGGCTGGTGTCCGACTGGGCCAGCTGGTGCAGAACATTCTGCCTGGCATTCAGGCGCCGCCGACCGAGCAGCAGAGTGCGCTGCAGCGGCTCGCGACCGGACTCAGTGGCGATGTGACTCTGTTCGGTGCGGACGGCGCGGTGATCGCGGCGGTCGGACGCCCGCTGCGGCTGCCTGCAACCGATGTTCGCCATGTCGTCACGCTCTCACCATGGGCGAGTGGTGCGATCTCGACCGTCCGCCTCGCCGATGGGCGGACGCTGGTAGCGAGCGTACCGGTCACTTTCAAGCCGCGCCCGCTGGTCTTCCACCTGATGCTGGTGCTGCTGGCCGCAACGATTGGCCTGGCCGCGTTCCCGATCGTGCGGCAACTCTCAGGTCGCCTGGAACGCCTGCAGCATGGCGTGGAGTCGCTGGGCGAGGGTGATCTCAGCGCCCGTGTTGCCGTCGAAGGGCGCGATGAAGTGGCGCGACTCGCGGTCAGTTTCAACCGCGCCGCGGGGCAGATCGAGCAACTGGTGGGCGCGCACCGATCGCTCCTGGCCAATGCATCGCATGAGTTGCGTACGCCGCTGGCGCGTATCCGGCTCGCCGTGGAAATGCTTCAGGGTGGCGCCGATCAGCGCATCAGGGCTGGCCTGGAACAGGATATCGCTGAACTGAATCACTTGATTGATGAAATCCTGGTCGCCAGCCGCCTCGATGCCGTGAGGCAGCCTGAGGCCGACGAAGAGATCGACCTGTTGGCGCTCGCGGCCGAAGAATGCTCGCGCTACGACGAGGCCAACCTGGAGGGTGAATCGCTGCGAATCCGCGGCGATCCGCGTCTGTTGCGCCGGCTGCTGCGCAACCTGCTGGAAAATGCGCGTCGTCATGGCGCACCGCCTACGCAGGTGCGGGTCACGCGCGAGGGTGCCGTGGGCGTAGTAAAGGTATGGGATAGTGGCCCAGGACCGCTGCCAACGGAGAAGGAGCAGATTTTCACGCCCTTCTATCGCCGTGCCGGCGGCCGCGACAGCACTGGGACGGGGCTCGGTCTGGCCCTGGTACGGCAGATTGCGCGCCGCCATGGTGGCGACGCGCGCTGCGAGCCGATGGTGGATGGCCGCAACTGTTTTCGCGTCACGTTGACTGCGCAGTGAACATAGGGGTGTCGTTGCCTGCAGTGACCGACACCCGACTGCCCAAGTTGTATGCCCGAATCGTCGGCGAGTCGTTCGCCCCGCTCGGCTGGTTTGCAGCGCTGCCGCGCGACGGCCTGCCACGCGACACGAAGTCCGTGGTACTGATCGGCAACGCAGGTCCGGCGATGTTCGAGCGGTTTGCGCGCGAGCGTGACCCGGAGCGTGAGCTGCTGGATTTGTGGACGCGTGAGATCGTCGACCGCCTGGCGGCATCCCTGGGTGCGGGCGCCGTGTATCCATTCGGAGCGCCGAGCTATCCGTTCCTCAGTTGGGCAGAGCGCGCCGGCGCGGGTCGAGCCTCGCCGCTGGGACTGAATATACATCCCGTATTCGGGCTGTGGCATGCATACCGGGCAGCGCTGTTGTTTCCAATCTTGTTCGATGGGTCAGCGCCAGTGAGCGTCGCGCATCCCTGCGATACTTGTGCGGACAAGCCCTGCCTGACAAGCTGCCCGGTCACCGCCTTTGACGGCTCGCGGTATGACGTTTCTGCCTGCGTCGGACACCTGGGTGGTAACGCGGGGCAATTGTGCCTGTCGGGCGGGTGCCTCGCGCGGCGAGCATGCCCGGTGGGCCGGGAGTTCGCATATGGGCTGGCGCAGGCGCAGTTTCACATGCAAGCCTTCGTGAGCAGTCAGGCAGGCAAGACGTGAAGTCGTTCAGCGGTACGCGCGATCCAGCAATCACGGTCTGCTGGTAAATCCACGGCACACCGCGGCAACCTTGTTGCCATCGAGATCGCGCACGTAGGCGGCGTAGAAGTCCGGGCCGTAGTGCGGCCGGAGGCCGGGCGCGCCCTCACAGGTTCCGCCGTGGGAGATTGCGGCAGCATGAAAGTCATCGACCGCCTGCCAGGAGCGCGCACTGAAGGCGACCATGCAGCCATTGCCGCACGTGGCCGATTGGCCGTTGAACGGGGTGCCAATCCAGAAGGCGAGTTCGCGTGCCCCGTTGCCTTCATATATTCCCCAACCAGTCGACACACGATCCCAAGCCGGGTCACCGGTGATACAGCGCGACATGCCCAGTGGCGCAAATAGGGCGTCATAGAATCGCGTGGCGCGTTCAAGATCATTGGTGCCGAAATACAGGTAAGACAACATAAGGCGCCCCCCAGGGTGTGCAACCGCGTTTCCAAGAGAAGTGGCCAGGTCGTGGCCGGCGATTCAGTGGTCCGCAATCCAATAGCGTGTCCGCCTCGTGCATACAGGCGCATCTCGAAGGGCACGCCCTGTGTCCCGCGAGCTCTGATGCGAGTGCTGCTGACTACCCGCCGCTCACGGTGAAGGCGTCACCGCCTGCAACTGGTTCCAGCTTCCCGACAGGTTGCCGTTCGGGTTGAAATTCGGATCATCACTCATCACGTACTCGTTCGATCCGTTCAACCACGCGTGATCGTACAGGTTGCTCAGCTCCATCCTGTTCCCGGTAGTCGGATCGCGAAACGTCTGGACATTGCGGATGTTCTGGTCCGCCTGCATGGCGCTGACACTGGCGCCGCGCATCATGTTGTCGGTCACGCCCTGAATGGTCGCGATTTCGTTTTGCAGCAGCTGCGCATGGATCTTGTCGATGGTGGCTTCCTTCTGCGCTTCCGCCTGGTAGAGCGTCGTCAGTTGCCGGTTCGCGTAGGCGACCCACTGCGGCTGCGGGTGCAGCGAACTGACCATCACCCTGAAGAGTTTGTCGTTCGCGTCGAGTTTGCCCTTGGGCGCCGTCAGCGCCACGAGCGAGGTGGCATGGGAATCGTAGAACGAGCCGCGGCCCGCGCGCGAGATATTGACCAGCATCGCGACGGCTACCCATTCCTCGAGATCCTTGCCATCCTTCTGGAACGACATGCGGGCGCGAATCGCCTCGGTGCGCGTGGAGCCTGTCGTGCCATCTCCGGGCGGTAGTCCCTGGCGCTGGCGCACGATTTCATTGAGCGCGGGATAAGGTTCTATCGATACCACGGTCGCGCCGCTCGGGAACAAGGTGAGCACGTTCTGCCGGAAGTAGTCCTCGGCCTTCTGCGGCTTGGCGACCGGACAGGGCTTGTGATCTGCGCCCAGTGCGCGTCGCTTGGGATCGTTCAGGCTTTTCATGATCGAGGGATCATCAGCGTATTGCCAGCTGTAGTCTGGCGCGGCCTGAAAGACTATCGCGCCGTCCGCGCTGGTGGCTTTCATGGAGAGTGCAAAAAGGTCCGCGAAACAGCCGCCTTTGCCACCACCCAAAACGACGTTGCCCTCGAACTTCCAGCTCGACGGGATCATCACATCGAAGGCCGTTTGCGTCGGATGGGCCGTATCCGGCCCGGGACCCGTGACGCTGACTTTCTTCATGAGCAAGTAGGCGCCCGGGGCCTCGCTTGCCGAAGACTTTGTTGTCGCCGCCGTTGCCGGGTGCGCTACCGAGGGAGCCTGGGTGGCGCTTGCCACATCGCTGGGTGCGGCACTGGGTGATGGCGTTGCGGGAGGTGTCGTTGCAGCGCCACCCGCGGCCTGGCCCGACGCCTGTGCAGCCGCCTGTTTGCACCGGGGAGAGAGCGCATCCTTGTGCTGCCTGAGGCAAGCGATGATTCGCCCACCACCCGGCTGCACGCCTGCGCACAGTGCGCGCACATCATCGGCGCACGCAGCGCTCAGTGCATTGGCCGCTAGTTGCGCGTGGGCCAGGTTCATCAGCGTGGCAGTTGTTGCGCCGATGATCATCACCTTTACTGATTGCCTCATTCGCGACCTCGATCTGTGGCAGTGGATACTATTCACCCGGCATCCCTTGGAGTATACGGGGCTTGGCAGCACCAGGTTGACGATGGAAAGCCGAATCGGACAGACTCATACAGGCTACCTGCGGAGTGAACAGTGGAGATGAGTGACGTTCAACCCGCTCACAAACCCGGCAAGCGCCTGGCACTGTTCTTCGACGGCACCTGGAATGAGCCGCCGGATCACACCAATGTGCGCCGACTCCGCTTGATGCTGGCCGAGCGCTGCCCAGAGGGCATCGAGCAGCGCGCGTTCTACAATGCCGGGGTAGGAACAAAGTGGTATGACCGCCTGAGCGGCGGATTGATCGGCTCCGGATTGTCCGAGAACGTGCGCGATGGCTACCGGTGGCTGGTGGAGAACTACGACGAGGGCGATGAGATCTACCTGTTCGGCTTCAGTCGCGGCGCGTTCACCGCGCGAAGTCTCGCTGGGATCATCGCGCGCTGTGGGCTGCTGAGGGCGGATTCGCCGATCTCGTTCGCACAGTTGTTCGAACGGTACAAGCAGGGCGACGCCGTACGGCCGATATACGAGCTGATTCGCGACAAGGCCAACAGCGACAGCTTTGACTACGAGGAGCGGGCCCTGCTGCGGCACGCCTACTATCGGCGCAACCTGATCCGCATGGTTGGCGTGTGGGATACGGTCGGTTCGATCGGCTTGCCGTTTGGCCGGTTTCCGGGTTTGAGTCGGAGAATGCTGAAGTTCCACAACACGAACCTCAGCACCACGATCGAGCATTCCTACCAGGCGTTGGCGATGGATGAATATCGCTCACCGTACTGGGCAGTGTTGTGGACGGAATTCAGGCCCGATGTTGTCGATGCCGCAGAAGCCGCGCGCCCGGAACAGCGGTGGATCGAACAGCGCTGGTTCCCGGGAGCTCATGCGAATGTCGGCGGCGGATACCGCGATGACCCGCTGCCGAACCGACCATTGATCTGGTTGCAGCACAAGGCAGCGACATGCGGGCTGGCGTTTCGACAGCTGGCAGGTCTCGCCGACAGCCAGTTTCTCGAGACACCGCGCGATTCCTATGATGAATTCCTGTTCGGCCTGTGGCCAGCCTTGTCCTTCGGTCGCCGCTATGTGCGTTGGGTTTATTCCGATCCTGTTCGCAAGGTTTCGGTGCCGGAAAACGGCCGAGCAGTGGCTGGCGCGGTGTTAACGGTGAACGAACGCATCGATGCATCGGTGTGGCAGATGTGCCAGCGGAATACGGACTATCGACCCCTGGGATTGATCGAGTGGGCAAAGCGCACAGGCTGCGATCTGGAGGCGCTGATCGCCGATCAGGCGAAGTGGGAGGTGTTCACGTTGCCCGTGGACAAGGTTGGCGTGGAATGGCGTGAGATGACGCATTGAGTGGGGTACTGAAATGAGAATTCTGATCACGGTTGTATGTCTGTGTGCGGCGAGCATGGTCTCAGCAGGGACGATTACGCTGCGCATGAGCATGCTGTCGGGCAAAGAGGTCGTGGAAACGGCCAAGGTGGTCGAGGCGCACGACTTGAGACAGTATGAGCTGTGACCAGTGCTGTTCGATAAGGCGGATGAGCGAAGGCTTCATATCCACTCACTCGGCGCGGTCTATTTGATACCGACTGGCGTTGGAAACAGCGGGCAGGACGCTACTGCACCGGGGTCAGTGGACTGTAGCCACGTAATTTCGTTCGGTGAAAGGTGAGTGTGCTCAGCGGAGCTGGCGCGTGGTCGATACGGACCAAGCCAGTGCCATCGAGCGAGAAGGTCTGCGGGCACTCGGCGGGGCAGGTGAAGTGATAGTGCAGTTCAACGTTCAACAGGGTCCATAGTGGCGTGCCGGAATACCGGTAGAGTCGATAGATCGCTGACCTGTCGATGTCCGTGGAACCGAAGTCCGCCGGAATCTCGATGTGGTATTGCCGGGAAGGGTTGGCAAATGCCGGCAACATCTGCCAGCGCGGCTGTTTGTCTGAGTGCGCGGAGCCATCGTCCTGACGGGACGCGGTGGCATCGGCGAGTACCCTGTCAGCACAGATGCGGTTGAGTGCGTCGATGCGCATGCAGGGCAATCGCATGAACGAAAAATCGTGATTGGCATGCAACACCATCGTGACGGCAAGATTTAGCTCTTTTGCCGCCTGAGCGTGGGCGACGGTCGGGATGACGGGTGCACCGAGCATGCCAAACGCGTAAAGACGTGTGGCAGGTTCAATGCCAAGCGTCAGATCCCCGTCCGGTATCGTCAGGTGTATTTCAAGTGACTTGTCTGGCAGGGCGTAACCGTCCTGAATCTCCAAAGTGGAACACGTGGCGGTGAGCAGCGCCACTGCAAGCACTGCAGCAAGCGCGAATATTCTGGGCGTGGAGTTTATTCGATGCACGGTGCAGCTAGAACAATCTGCGCAGCACATCACGGGGTACGATGTGTCGCCATCCGAAGTGGTGGCCGTCACCAGGTCGGCCAAATGGTTCATTCCATGCCTCAAGCGTACTGCTAAATCAGGGCCGGCGCCAAATGAGGTGGCCAAGCAGGACTCCGGTCAGGCGAGGCCACGGCGCGGATAGGATCATCGTGATGCATTTCGGGCACGCTGACGGACGATGGTGCGCCGTTACGCCGCCTGCCATAGTCCCACTACAGTTCCGGTGGGATCACTCAGCCATGCAAATTGGCCGGTAGGGATGTTGATAGGTCCTACCAGCAGTTTTCCGCCCAACTCCTTGGCTCTCGCAATGGCACTCGCGATGCTGTCGACACCAACGTAGACCACGGTGTAGTTCGACGGCTCGTGACCCAGGGCGTTGAGGTGACCGCTGAGTCCCGCACCTTCTATCATCTTGACCGGACCGTTCGAGATCTTCCAACCGAACAGGGCACTATAAAACGCGGCGGATTTGTCGGTGTCGGTGCCGCCGATTTCAAAATAGACTACGGGGTTCATGCATGCTCCTGAGTAGTGGGTCGGTGGTGGAAGTGTCGAAGTTATCTGGCGGCCCTCCACATGCGGTCCACCCATGGTCCATCGTCGAGCACTTGAAAGCGGTCGATGGGTTCAAAACCCAAAGCCTGATATCGCCGCAGATTTCTGGGATTGGTCGACTCCAGGTAGGAGGGAGCGTGCTCGATGTCGATTCGCACGAGATTCGCTGCCAGCAGTGCGATGGCGAAGCCGTGTCCGCGGGCGCTATCCCGCGTGCCCAGCAGACCCAGGTAGAAATGACGTTGCTCACGCGGGTGTCCGGCATCGAACCGGCGGAAGACTTCAAGTACGCGCGCTGCACCTTTGCCCACCCAACCGTCAACAATCTCCGGGAGATTGATCTCATCCTCCGGCAGGAACTCACGGGCATCGGGCGGCACCCAGACCGAGACGGATTCGAACCCGGGGGTACGAAAGGTCCACGGGAAGCGCGCCGCGCCGGTGACCAGCAAGTGCCAGTACGCGCGCCGATGAGCCGGATCGGGCAATACCCAGCTCCAAACCGGGTCATTGTCGAATGCCTGGCTCAACACCTCGACGGTCTGTGATAGATCCGCGGTTTTGGCGATGACCGTCGCCACTTGTGCCGTTGTGGTAACCAAAGTCCTTACTTCCTTAGTTCGTATTGTAGATCGTCTCGAAGTAATTGAAGACATCTGCCCTGGCTTCAACCCTCGCCCTGTTGACCCTCTTTGCCGTCCGTTCAGTCTTCAGGGAGGGGGCCACTGTGACCGCCGACACAGTCGACTGGCGCGGGGCAATGATTTAATGGCGATGGTGCGGGAGCGGGCGTGGCGACTTAGTACGACGCTTGTATAAGGAGTCGGATGTGAACGCGGTAGGCCTGGCCGGATCCGGCGGTACGATGTTTCCAAATAGCGTTGGGCAGCCTACGGGCGGCAGAACTGCGCTGGATAGCGAGGTCGCCCAGTGCAAGAGACAACTGGCGGACCTGGTGACCTGTCCCTCGTCAAAGACGCCGCAGGGCAAGGCCGCAATGCAGGCACTCTCCGATAAAATGAGCATTGCCCGTTCCAAGATCGACAAACTTCCGCCGTCTGCGTCGATCGTCGATAGCGCACCGAAGCCCGAGGGCGCCGGACGCATCGACACCTGGGCCTGAAGGCCGGCGCGGCGTACGATCCTCGTGGTGTCGCGCAACCTGCGACGCGCGATCATTTCATCTAATATGCGCACATGCACCACGACTCAGGGGCACGGCGCGTTGGCAGCAATCGCTGCGTAGTGTTCGGCGCAGCGACACTGCTAGCCGCGCTGGCAGGCATCGCGGACTATGCGCTCGGCGCCAATTCCAATGGGGTAAGCGCTGACGGACATGACGCCGCCGGGGCCCGGCGCATCGGCAACGCCGAACTCGCCAGCGAATCTGACGGCACCAACTGGCCAGCCTACGGCCGCACTTTCAGCGAGTCGCGTTACAGTCCGCTGAATCAGATCAACGCGAGCAATGTGTCGCGGCTGGGTCTCGCCTGGTCGCTCGACCTCGACGTCACCAGCACGCTCACGGCGCCGCTCGAGGCCGACGGCGTGATCTACCTCGCGGCCGGTTACAGCATCGTGCACGCCGTGCGCGCCACCGATGGCAAATTGCTGTGGCGCTATGATCCGAAAGTGCCGGCCGCGTCCGGGCAGAAGCTGCGCGCGGGCTGGGGCATACGTGGCCTCGCGCTGTGGCACGACAAGGTGTACGTCGGCACGCAGGATGGACGCTTGCTCGCACTGCAGGCTCGCTCTGGAAAGCTCGCGTGGAGCGTGCAGACCGTGGATCGGGCCAACGGCGCCTCCATCTCCGGTGCGCCGCGCGCCTACAACGGCAAGATCGTGATCGGCAATGCGGGTGGTGATTTCTCGCCACTGCGCGGCTACGTGACTGCGTACGACGCCGAAACCGGCAGGCAGCTGTGGCGCTTTTACGTGGTGCCAGGCAAACCGGGCAGCAGCGATGGCGAGGTCTCCGATGCCGCGCTTGAACAGGCGGCAAAGACCTGGACCGGCGAATGGTGGCGCTACGGCGGCGGTGGCAACGTCTGGAACGCGATGACCTACGACCCCGAGCTCAACCGCCTGTACCTGGGCACTGGGAACGCGGAGCCGACCAACTGGAAGATCCGCAGCCCCGGTGGCGGCGACAACCTCTACACCGCATCGATCGTGGCGCTGGATGCCGATACCGGCAAATACCTGTGGCACTACCAGACCACGCCCGGTGATGCCTGGGATTACGATTCCGCCACCGACATGACGCTCGCCACGCTACCGATCAACGGGCAGTCGCGCCGCGTACTGATGCAGGCGGCGAAGAACGGCTTCTTCTATGTGATCGATCGCGACAGTGGCCGGCTGATATCGGCGGAGAAACTTGGCAAGGTGACCTGGGCCGAGCGCATCGATCTCGCCACGGGTCGGCCGGTGGAGAATCCCGAGGCGCGCTATCGCGACAAGAATGTGCTGCTGTGGCCCAGTTTCCAGGCAGTGCATCACTGGCCGCCGCAGTCCTTCAGCCCAATGACCGGATTGATGTACGTGCCCACGCTTGAGATGCCCATGCCCTTCGGGGATGAGGGTGTCGACAAGAATCCGTGGCGGCCGCGGGTGATGACACCCGAATATGCGGGCCTCACCGCCGGCGACGGTGACGTGCCGAAGGATGCCGGCAAGAGCATCCTCAAGGCCTGGGATCCGCGCACGCAGCAGGAAGTCTGGTCCGTTGAATCGCCTGGTATCTCGGAAGGCGGCACGCTGGCGACCGCCGGGAATCTCGTGATCCAGGGCCGTGCCGACGGGCACCTGCACGCCTTCTCGGCCGATCGTGGCCAGGACCTGTGGTCCTTCGACGCCGGTGTCGCGGTGACCGGCGTTCCGCTCACTTACAGCGTGAACGGCAAGCAATACCTGACCATCACCGCGGGGCCGCTGGGTGGTGCAACAGCAGCCTTCGGTTCGGCCTCGGCCCGCTGGGGCTGGGAGTCGCGCGGTCACCCGCGCCGGCTGCTGAGCTTTGTGCTCGATGGTAAAGCCACGCTGCCCGCATCCGCGCCGCCATCGTTCGCGAAGGTACTGGCAGCGCCGGAATTCAAAGTCGATGCCGCGAAGGCCGAGACTGGCGCGCGCGAATATCGCGCCTGCCTGCTATGCCACGGCACCGCGGCGATCGCCGGTGGCAATGCGCCGGATCTGCGCGCCTCGCCCGTCGTGCTGTCAGCTGAAGGATTCGCGGCGATCGTGCGCGATGGCGCACTGGTCGAGCGCGGCATGCCGCGCTTTGCAGAACTCGATGACGCGCAGCTCGAAGCGCTGCGTCACTACCTGCGCTCGCGCGCGGGCGATTGACTGACAGACCGGCAGCGCCGGGCTTTACATCCTCGGCCTTCACCGAGACGTACCACATCCGCGGCTGGGTTGGTCGAAACCACCGTCAGGTAGCGCTCGTCGCTGAGATGGGTGCCGCCCACGATCCATTCATACTGGCCACCCGAGGGTATCCAGTGCACGCTCGCGTTGAACATGGTGGTGGAGGGAAGGGCCAGCAGCTTGTTCGGGTCCGGCAAGTCGAGCACCTGCTGGCAGGTGACACCCGGAGGCACGGCACCGAGGCTCCCGTAACACTGCGAACAAAAGGCTGGACAAGCAGGCCCAAATCCTATTGTATCCAACACATACAATCCTCGATTTGTAAAGAGGCTTGGGCGAGGAGCACAAGATGACGGGGGGAGTTCCAGAACCAGTTGCGCCCGCGAACAGTGCGGGCGTGGTGCCGCAACCGTGGCCGTCGCGCGGCGCCGCCTACTACGCGCTGACGATCGTGATCCTGGCCACGCTGCTGAATTTCTTCGACGCCCAGGTCTTCGGCATGATGGCCCAGCGCATCAAGCTCGATTTCAACCTGGACGATGAAAAGCTGGGCTTCCTGATCGGGCCCGCCAATGTGATTTTCTACGTGCTGATCGGCATCCCGCTGGCGCGGCTGGTCGACATCTATCCGCGCAAGATCGTACTCGCCTGCGGCATGGCGACCATCAGCTGCATCACCGTGCTGGGCGGGCTGGCGCAGAACTTCAAGCAGCTGTTTTCCAGCCGCATGCTGGTGGGTGCGGGCGGCTCGGCCCACGCGCCGGGCGCCTACTCGATACTCGCCGACTTCTTCCCGCCACTGAAATTGCCGCGCGCGATTGGCTTCCTGCAGCTCGGTTTCATCGGCGGCAATGCACTGGGTTATTTCCTCGGCGGCACGCTGATCAGTCTTGCCGCCACCTGGCCCATCAGTCACTGGATGGGCCTGACGATGCACGGCTGGCAGTGGATCCTGATGATGGTGGGCGCGCCGGGCCTCCTGATCGCGGTGCTGCTGCTGTTCATCCGCGAGCCGGCGCGGCGCGGCATCGTGACGCCGGGCAAGGCGCTGCCGGTGTCCGCAGCGCTGCACGAGATCTACACTCGCCGCGCGATCTACCTGCCGCTGTTCATTGGCCTGGCCTGCAGCGCGGCGGAATTCCTCGGCATGCAGGGCTGGCGCGCACCGTTCCTGATCCGCACTTTCGGGTGGGACATCGCCAAGATCGGGCAGTGGCTGGGTGCTGGCGTTCCTGGTTTCCTCGCTGATCGGTGCGGTGCTCGGCACGCTGTTCGTCGAGCGGCTGTCGAAGCGCTACAAGGATGCCAACGTGCGCGCCACCGCGATCCTGTTCGCGCTCATGGTGCCCTTCGAGATTGCGGCGCCGATGATGCCCAGCGGCGAGCTTTCGGTGGCTGTGCAGCTTCATGGTCGGCATCTTCGGCATCGCCGCGGCCGTGCCGCAGAATGCCGCGATCCAGCGCATCACGCCCAACGCGATGCGCGGCCAGGTCACGGCGATCTACCTGTTCATGTTCATCGTGTTCGGTGCAGTTGGCGCGCCAGTTGGCCGGCACCGTGACCAAACGCGTCTTCCACTCCGACGCCGACCTGTGGAAGAGCATGGTGCTGATCGCCTCGATCCTGATGCCACTGGCGGCGATCGCGATCTCGCGCGGCATCAAGCCGTACGGCCGCGAAGAGGAACGCCTTGCAGCGCTGGAAGCTGCGGGCGGCGGCACCTGAATTTCCTGGCAACGCCAAGGTCATGATGACGAGGAAAAAGAGCCGATCACCATCACCACGCCTCATGTGCCGGGCGATGAGGATATCGGTGAGATCCGCAATATCGTCGGCTTCCACATCCGCCTGGCGCACGGTGCGGCCTATCGGCATTTCATGGAAACCTTCGCGCACCTCGACCTGACCCAGAAGCAGGTCTCGGTGCTGTGGCTGGTTGACGATCACCCCGACGTCGCGCAGGCCGGTCTCGCGCAGCGTATGCGCATGGATCGGGCCACCACCATGGCGATCGTCAATCGCCTGCAGGCGCGCGGCTACGTGGTGCGCGGCAAGTCCGACAGCGATGGGCGCAAGCAGACCCTGAACCTGACGCAGGCCGGGCGCGACGCACTCAAGACCGCGAAGGCCGCGATCCGCCAGCACGAACAATGGCTAAAATCGCGCTTTACGAAGAAGGAAGTCGCGACCCTGGTCGAACTGCTGACCCGCATCCACGAGTGACTATGCAGCAGCGTGATCCGAAGTCGATCATCGATCTCGGCCCCATGGGCGTGGCGCAATGGCTGGCGGTGCTCGTCACCGTGGGCCTCAATGCCATGGACGGCTTCGATGTGCTCTCGATCAGCTTCGCTTCGCCCGGCATCGCGAAGGCATGGGGCGTGGACAAGGCCACGCTGGGCTGGGTGCTGTCGATGGAATTGCTCGGCATGGGCGTGGGCTCGGTGGTGCTGGGCGGCGTGGCCGACAAGCTGGGGCGCCGCCCCACGATCCTCGGCTGCCTGCTGGCGATGACGCTGGGCATGTTCGGTGCCGCGCACGCCGCCGATGTGCCCACGCTGCTGGCCTGGCGCCTGCTCACGGGCCTCGGCATCGGTGGCATGCTGGCGTCGATCAATGCGGCCGCGGCCGAATTCTCCAACCAGCGCTGGCGCAACCTCGCGATGTCTTTCATGGTGATCGGCTATCCCGTGGGCGGCGTGATCGGCGGCCTGGTCGTGCAGCATCTGCTGATCGCTGGCGGCTGGCGCGATGTGTTCATCTTCGGCGCCTGGACGACTGCAGTGTTCATTCCGATCGTGTGGTTCCTGGTGCCCGAGTCCGTGGCTTTCCTCGATCGCCAACGCAAGGGCGGCGCACTGCAGGCCATCAATCGCACCCTCAGCCGTTTTGGTCATGCGACGCTCGAGGCACTCAGCACTGAGAATGCGACCAGCGTGCGCCGATCGGTGATGGATGTCTTCGGCCCCGGCCTGATCGTGACCACCATATTGGCCGCGATCGGCTACTTCACTCACGTGATCAGCTTCTACTACATCATCAAGTGGGTGCCCAAGCTGGTGGTCGACATGGGGTTCCCGGCGCGCGATGCCGCGGGCGTGCTCACCTGGGCGAATGTCGGCGGTGCCACGGGCGTGGTGCTGTTTGGGCTGATTGCGACGCGCCTGAGCCTCAAGACGCTGACCCTGATCACGCTGCTCGGCGCCGGCCTGATGGTGATCTGGTTCGGCCGCGGTTCCGCAGATCTTTCCGCGCTGGCGCTGGTGGTGGCGGTCACGGGGATATTCACCAACGGTGGCATAGCGGGCTACTACATGCTGTTCGCCAGGATCTTCCCGACCCATGTGCGCGCCACTGGCACCGGCTTCGCCATTGGCGCGGGCCGCGGCGGCGCGGCGCTGGCGCCGATCCTGGCGGGCTACCTGTTCCAGGCCGGCTTCGGCCTGCAGGCCGTATCAGTGATGATGGCCGCGGGCTCGCTGTTCTCGGCGGCCGCGTTGCTGATGCTGAAGGTTCGTGAAGGCGAGTAGCAGATAGCGCCCAGGCATGGATGTCACCGCTCCCATTGCCTACGCTGGCCGCAGCATCGCGCGCCCGCGCTACCACGCCAACAATACGAGTCGCGACCTGCTCGAGATCGCGCCGCAGACGATGCGCATCGCCGATGCGCGCGGGCTCGGCTCGACGCTCGATGATGCCGGCTTCACGCTGCTGCAGCATCGCAGCAGCGTGGAGGATTTCACCGACCCCGCGGTGGTGAACAGCGTGCATCGCGCCGAGATCGTGGCGCTGATCCGCAAGCTCTCGGACGCCGACCAGGTGCTGGTGAACAGCCCTGGCCTCCTGCGCTTCAGCGAAAGGTCGCCGCAATCGGGCCAGCTGAACAATTCACGTCCGGCGCGCTTCGCGCATGTGGACATCAGCGATGCCACCGCACTGGGCTTCGCACGCCGCGCGGCGCCGGCGGGGCGGGCGCAGGCGCGCTTCGTGCACTACAACGTGTGGCGGGTGATCTCTGTGCCACCGCAGGACGTGCCGCTCGCGGTCTGCGATGCACGCAGCGTGCAGCCGGCCGATCTGATCCTGGCCGATGCGATTTTTGATTCGCCCGGCCAGCCGGAATGGTCTTTCGAGGGCCTCGTGGTGGCGCACAACAGCGCGCACCGCTGGTGCTGGTTCCCGGACATGTCGCGCGATGAGGCGCTGGTGTTCAAGACCCACGACAGCGACCCGGCCCGCGCGCACTGCGTGCCGCACGTGGCGTTCGACAATCCGCAGTGCCCGGCGGATGCCGCGCCGCGCATCAGCCTCGAAATGCGCGCGCTCGCACTGTGGTACGGCTGAGTCGCGCTCAGGCCGATTTGTTGCGCCAGCTGTCCGCGTAGGCCGTACGGGCTACGTTCGAATAGGGCACCGGCGACACCACGGCCTTGATTTCCACCTGCTTGTGTTTTTCCACCGCGGGCTTGCGCGTACCGCCGTTGGGCTCGCCCCACAGGAAGGTCACCTCGGTGCCCGGCGCGGCGTGCTGCTCGTCGAGCATCGCCAGCGTCAGCATCTTGCCCTCATTCGAGCTGTAGCCCACCCAGGTGGAAAGGCCGACCAGCTTGCCGTTCACCAGTACGCTGTCGAAGGGGTGCATTGAATATACCGCGCTCGGGAATTCCATGAATTTAGCGCGCATGCCCTGATCGAACATCGTGTACAGCGCGTCGGTCACCGAGACATTGTCGAGCGCGAGCGTGACCTTGCGCCGATGTGGGCCGGCGGCCATCTTCTCCAGCGCGGCGCGGCCGATGTAGTCGTGATCGAACTTCACGAAGGGGCCGTAGCCCAGTTCCCAGGGCGTGAGGTAGTAGTCCTCGATCTTGTTCGAGACGAAGCTGCCGCCAATCGAAGCCTTGGCTTCGTAGTGGTTCGTGGTCAGCCATTCGCGATAGGGCTTCATCTGCGCGCCGGTGTAGATCGCGGGCAGGGGCGAGGGCACCCAGCCTGATTCCAGCGTGTTCGAGGAATAGCAGCGGCCGCCAACCAGGCGCATCGCATGCGCCTTGCCGGCCTCGACCAGCGCCGCATGAATCGTCGGGCCATCGGACCAGGGGCCCATCAATTCGAAGCCGGGCTGTCCGGCCATGCCGTGCCGCAGTGCGCGCACTTTGCGCCCCGCGATTTCGACCCAGCACATGTGGAAAAATTTCAGGTCGGGTGCGGGGCGACCGGTCGCTGACTCGAGCACCTTCGAGGCATTCGGCCCCTGCAACTGGTAGCGATAGTGGCGGCGGTTCTCGGGGTCGGGGCGCGCCACGGTGCGCTCGTCATAGCTGCAGGTGACGCGCAGTTTGCTGATGCTGGCGTTGTACTGCACCCAGTTGAGCGTGGGCGCGCGGCCGACGAGATTGAACTGGTTTTCCGCCAGATAGAACAGGATCACATCGCCGATCACGTAGCCGTCATGGCTCACCGGCACGAACTGCTTGGCGCGGTCGGGAATGAAGCCCTTGAAGCTGTTGATGCCGAGGCCGTTGAGGAAGCTCATCGCATCCGCGCCTTCAACCATCAGCTCGGCCATGTGATACGACTGGTTGAACAGTACGCAGCTCTGCGACCAGGCGCGCTGCTCGTCACGCCAGTTGGTGTACTCGGCGGGCACGCCCGGATACACGTTGGGCCCGGCCTGCTGGTTGCGCAGCAATTCGACGATGTTGCCGGAGCTGCTCAGGAGCGATTCGAGCGAGGTTGCCTTGCTGGAAGTTGGCGTCGACATGTTAATTTCCTCCCGGGTGGCCCGTTCTTATGGTGGCCGGCTCATGCTATCCGTACAATTTGTATGTATTGCATACGAAAATCAAGGGGAATCTGGTGGCGCATATCCTGACGACCCATGTGGGCAGTTTGCCGCGCGGCAACGAGCTGGTTCCGCTGCTGCTGGCGCGCGATGCGGGCAAAGCTTACGACCGGGCGGCGTTTGACCGCGTAGTCCAGGCGGCGGTCGTCGATGCGGTGGACCGGCAGCAGCAGGCCGGGGTCGACATCGTCAGCGACGGTGAGCTGGGGAAGGTCGGCTACTCGACCTATATCACCGAACGGCTGTCAGGCTTTGGTGGCAATGTGCAGCGCAAGCCGGCACTCGACCTGGCGCCGCTCCCGGAGTTCAGGAAGAAGCTGGCGGCGATCATGGGCGAGCAGGAGTTCGTGCGCGCCAGCTGCATCGGGCCGGTGAAGCTGGTCAACTCCGAACCCTGCCGCGAAGACATCCGGCGCTTCAGTGCCGCGATGCAGGGGCGCAAGTTGCGTGGCTTCATGAATGCGGCCTCACCCGGGCTGATCACCGCCTTTCAGCCCAATGCCTACTACTCCAGTCATGAGGCCTACCTCGCCGACCTCGTGGTGGCGATGCGCCCCGAATACGAGGCGATCGCGGCCTGCGGCTTTCAGCTGCAGCTCGACTGCCCGGATCTGGCGATGTCGCGGCACACGGGTTATCAGGATCTGAGCGAAGAGCAGTTCCTGAAAATTGCGGCCGCCAATGTCGAGGCGCTCAATGCCGCGACGGCCAGCATCGCGCCCGAGGCGATGCGCATGCATGTCTGCTGGGGCAACTACGAGGGGCCGCACGATCACGACATTCCGCTTGAGCGCGTGATCGATATCATCCTGAAGGCGCGGCCAGCGACGATCCTGTTCGAGGCCGCCAATCCTCGCCACGAACACGAATGGAAAGTCTGGGCAGCGGCGAAACTGCCCGCCGACAAGATACTGGCTCCGGGCCTGATCGACACCTGCTCCAACTACGTGGAGCACCCGGAGCTGATCGCGCAGCGCATCGAACGCTACGCGGACCTCGTCGGCATCGAGCGCGTGATCGCCAGCACCGACTGCGGCTTCGGCACTTTTGCCGGCTACGGCAAGATCGACCCCATGGTCACCTGGAAGAAGCTGGCGGCGCTGCGCGCCGGCGCCGACATCGCCGCGGCTAGATGGCGCGCGAGCTCATCTGCTTCGCGATGTACTCCGCCTGCCGCAGCGCCAGCGCCACAATCGTAAGGGTCGGATTGGCGGAACTCGGCGTGCTCATCGCGCTGCCGTCCGACACGAACAGGTTGCGGATCTCGTGCGACTGCCCCTGCGCATTGACGACGCCCTCGCGCGGATCGGTGCTCATGCGGTTGGCGCACATGTTGTGGGTGGCGGGCGTCTGGCGCGACATCACCACGCGCGTGGCACCGGCGGCTTCGAGCAGCGCCTTGGCCTGTCCCTGCGCGTGTTTGCGCATCGCGGCGTTGTTCGGATGATCATCGACGTGGATGTTTGCCACCGGCAAGCCGAACGGATCCTTCACGGCCGGGTTGAGCGTGATGCGGTTGTTGGCACGCGGCAGGTCTTCGCCGTTGATGAAAATGCCGGCCATCGCGCGGTAGCGATCCATCATGTAGCCCAGGTCCCGCCCCCAGAGCGTCTGCGGGAAACCGGCCAGTGCGACGCTGGGCAGGTCGAGTGCCGCCATCTCCAGGTGATAGCCGCCGGCAAAACCGCGCTTGGGGTCGTGACGTGTCTCGTCCTCGACCAGGCCGGCGAGCGTGGCACCGCGCCAGAAATGGATCGGCTGGTCGAACACCCCGAACACGAAACCGCCGGTGTGATGCGAGTAATTGCGGCCCACCTGATCGCTCGAGTTGGCGAGTCCGTGCGGAAACTTCGACGATTCCGACAGCAGCAGCAGGCGCGCGCTCTCCACGGAATTCGCGGCCACGCACACGATGCGCGCTTTCTGGCGCTGCTCCTGCCCGTCGGGATCGCGATACACCACGCCCGTCACCAGGCCTTGCGGATCATGCTCGATGCGCACTGCGCGGCTCTGGGTGCGCAGGTCCAGATTGCCCGTGGCCTCGGCGCGCGGAATCTCGGTGTACAGCGTGCTCCACTTGGCGCCCACCTTGCAGCCCTGCACGCAGAATCCCTGCTGGATGCACATGCCGCGATCGTCGGCGGGTCGCGTGTTGATCGCCATGTACCCGGTGTGGACCCGCTTGTATCCCAGCCGTTTCGCGCCCTGGTGGAACACCTTGAAGTGATTCGACGCCGGCAAACCAGGGTTGCCGTGGCGGCGCGAGACCACCAGGCGCTTCTCGGCCAGTTCGTAGTAGTGCAGCAGTTCGCCGTAGTCGAGCGGCCAGTCGATCAGCGCGGCGCCATCGACCTTGCCGTAAGTCGTGCGGCTCCTGATTTCCCAGGGCTGGGCGCGCGGCGTGGCGCCAGTCCAGTGCACCGTGGTTCCGCCGACCGTCTTGCAGGTCCAGGAAGGCAGCGTCGGGTAGTCGTCTTTGACTGTCCAGGTGCCCGATGCCGTGCGCGGCTCGAGCCAGGTCAGTTGGCCGAAGGCCTCGCCGGGCACCTGTGAAAACGTGGCGAGCGACTGGCGCGCGCCGGCCTCGAGCAGCACGACCTTGATGCCGCGCCGGGTGAGTTCATGCGCGAGCGTGCCGCCGCCCGCGCCGGAACCGATGATGACGACGGCATTCGAGTCGTCGTTGGATATTGTCGTCATGGTGCGGGTCCTTGTGCCGGTGGCGCAGCCAACGCTAGGCGCCGGTGTACACGGGGCCGCTGTCCGCGAGCGGCACTTCGGGCAGCCAGCGCAGGTCGTTGAAGCCGCGCAGCAGGTAGCCGCCCTTCGAGAAGACTTCACCCTCGTAGCCGAAATGCGCGTAGGCGAGCGCTGAGGCATACAGGTTCGACAGCGTCTGGAACCGGAGGTACTTGAAGAAGGCGGAGCTCTCGAGCGCCCCCAACGCGCTGACGCGCTGCGCTTCGGCAGCGGCTGCGAAACCTGAACCGAGCTGGGCGACGCCGTCGCGGAGCATCGTCAGGTTCGCCGTGTCGTGCGCCGCGACACCATCTATCGCTTTCACGACCAGGGCGTAGGCGGCGTCTTCCAGCGTGTCGTGGGGGGCAATGGTTCTCGCTGCCGCCATCAGTGCCGCCCCTTCGGCGCTGCTAAGTGCGCCAAGCTCAACGGCCCAGGCACGACTGGGGGCAACCAGTGCCAGTGCACCGCCGGCAACCAGTACGCCAGTGAGGGCGCCGGTGGCGCGGATGAATTCCCGACGGTCGATGGTAGCGGTGTTCATGGAGGCTCGTCTCCCGGCGCGTCGTAGCGTGACTATAGCTGAGAAGGATCGGGATGCGCAGCGCTGGCTCTGGCTATACTGGCTGCTTCCAGGCAACGCGGCGACGGAGGTTCCATGGCATCGCCAGGCATGCATCCCGGATTGCTCGCTGATCTGCAGGATGTCATCCGGGCCGATATCAAGGCCGGGTGGTTTCACGGCGCCGTTATAAAGGTGGCGCGCCACGGTGAGGTGGCATTGGAGGCGGCCATTGGCGCGGCCGACGCCGCCCAGACCCAGCCGCTGGCGCTGGGATCCGTGTTCAATATCTTTTCGGTGACCAAGGCGTTCACCAACCTGCTGGTGCTGCGCGCCATCGAGCAGGGAAGGTTCGCGTTGACCACGCCGATCAGCGAGCTGATTCCAGAGTTCAGCGGCCACGGTCGCGAAAAGATCCTGATCTGGCATCTGCTCTCGCACCAGGCCGGCTTCCCGATCATCTTCGAGCTCACGCCAGGCTGGTACATCGACCGCTTCGAGGAGATAGCGGCGGCGGTTGTGGCCGAAGTGAAGCCGGCCGATGAACCCTGTGCAAAGGTGTCGTACTCACCGCTGGTCAACCACGTGCTGCTGGCCGAGGCGTTGCTGCGCACTGACCCGCGCCGACGCCGCTACCGGCAGCTCGTGCAGGAGGAAATACTCGAGCCTTTGCAGATGCGCGATACGGCGGTCGGCCTGCGCGAGGATCTCAAGGCCCGCAAGGTCGTGCCCGACTTCCGCGGCAACTATCCGATCGGTCACAAGAGTCGAAACGTCGCGGGTGCCAATGGCGCTTTCGAGGATCCAGTGGCCGAGATGCCCTGGGTGGGCATCGTTGCCACGACCCCGGACATGTTCCGCTTCGCAGAGATGTTTCGTCGTGGGGGCACGCTCGACGGCGCACGCCTGGTCTCACCGGCAATGATCGCGATGGCCGCCCGCAACTGGACCGATGACAAGGTCAATGAGCTCTATGCCCAGCGCGGGCGCGCCCAGGGGCTCGCGCCGGTACCGGCGTACCTGGGCCTCGGATTCACGATGCGCGGCAGCGCGCTGTGCTATCACCTGTTTGGTACGCTGGCATCGCCCGGCACTTATGGAAACTATGGCGCCGGCACTGCGCTGTTCTGGGTCGACCCCGAGCGGGATATCACTTTTGTGTGCCTGACTGCCGGTGTCATGGAACACAATGCCAACACCCGCCGCTTTCAGAAGTATTCCGACCTGGTGCATGCGGCGGCGTTGAGCCGCTAACTGACCTTCCGGACGCGCTCGAGCAAGCGCACGCGACCCGCCGCCGCCAGAGTCGCGCTGCGGCCGCTTGCCAAGGCCATGGGTCCGGCGCATCATATTAATAACAATTGTTAGTATGAAGGGCGTGGGGTCATGAGCGGCTATCCCGATACGCTGGATTATTCCGGTCTGAATGCGCCGGTAGGCCAGGAGTGCGAACTCCGGGGCCTCGCAGTCGAGGGTCAGCTGCCGGGCGAAATCGAGGGCACGTTCTTTCGGGCGGTGCCCGATCCGGCATTCCCACCGTTCGTGGAAGATGGCGGCGCCGTGCTATCCGGCGACGGCATGGTCTCGGCGCTGCGCTTTGCCGGTGGCAAGGTGGATTTCGCGATCCGCTACGTGCAGACCGCGCGGCACCGGGCCGAGGTGGCAGCCGGTCACGCGCTGTTCGGCAAGTATCGCAACCCCTTCACCGACCGCCCGCAAGCGCGTGGCGTCGACCGCACGGTATCGAACACGACGCCGGTGTGGCACGCCGGCCGCTTGCTGATGACCAAGGAGGATGGGCGGCCCTATCGCGTTGATCCGCACACGCTCGCAACCCTGGGCAGCCATGACTTTGGCGGCAAACTCAAGTCCGAGACGGTGACCGCCCATGTGCGCATCGATCCCGACAGTGGCGAAATGTATTTTTTCGGCTATGAGGCGGGCGGACTCGCCTCGACCAAGGTGGCCTATTGCATTGCCGACCGGCAGGGTGCCCTGGTGCGCGAGCAGTGGTTCGATGCGCCGTATTGCGCACTCATGCACGATTTCGTGGTCACGGAGCACTACGCGCTGTTTCCGGTCTACCCGACCACCTGCGACGCCGAGCGGGTCAGGGCCGGCGGTGAGCACTGGGTGCATGAACGGGAACGAGAGAGTTGGGTCGGTGTGATGCCGCGTAACGGTGCAGTTGCAGAAATGCGCTGGTTCCGCGGGCCCAGGGGCGTTTCCTGTTTTCACTTCATGAATGCCTTCGAGGATGCCGAAGGGCGCGTGCATATCGATCAGTGCCTGTCCAATGCGGTAGCCTTCCCCTTCATCCAGCGCGCTTCCGGATTCAACATACCGGCGCAGGAGCTGGGTAGCCGCCTGGCGCGCTGGACGATCAACCTGAATGACGGGAGCGACAGCGTCACCGAGACGGTCATCGGACCAGCCGGCGATATGCCGGTGATTCCTGCGGCACTTCAGGGACGGCCCTATACGCATGGCTGGATGCTGACCATGAATCCGGAAATGCGCGGACCACCCGTGGCTGGCGGCCCGGTGGGGGCGATGTTCAATCTGCTGCTGCGACTGGATTTTACCGGCAAGCCACCGCAGGGACTGGCACTGCCCCCTGCGCACAGCCTCAGTGAGCCCGTGCACGTGCCCGCTGCGCAGGCTGGACACCCGGGCTGGCTGCTCACCATCGTCGATCAGCAGCTGGGGCCGAACGATTTCAAGCACGCCTTGTGGGTCGTTGATGCAGGCAATGTAGGCGCCGGCCCGGTCGCCACGGTTGCGATTCCACATCGGCTGCGGCCGCAGGTGCACGGCTGGTGGGTCAGTGCCGCGCAGCTGGCCGGAGCAGTGCAGTGAAAATTGCCATCACCGGGGCGTCCGGCCACTACGGGACCCTCGCGACCGACAAGCTGATTGCACTGGGGCACGCGCGCGATCTGCTGCTGATCAGCCGCAGCCCGGCAAAGCTGGAGGGACGCGAGCGCGCGGGCTGCAGCGTGCGCTACGGAGATTTCGACAAGCCAGAGTCGCTCAGGGCGGCAGTGCAGGGTGCCGACAAATTGCTGCTCATTTCCGGCACGCGGGTTGGCGCCCGCGTCAAACAGCACCAGGCGGCTATCGACGCCGCCGTCGCCGCCGGGCTCAAGCACATCGTCTACACCAGTTTCGTCAACGTCGAACCGAGCAATCCGGCCATAGTGACTGTGGATCATCGCGAAACCGAGCAGCTCATCCGCGCCAGCGGCTTAAGTTGGACTTTCCTGCGCGACGCGCACTATGCCGACGCCATGATTCTGAACGCCGGGCCCGGATTCATCGCCTCGGGCATCTGGCTCACCAGCACCAAGGGCGGGCGCGAAGCCATGGTGTGGCGCGAGGATTGCGTCAATTGTGCGGTGGCGGTGCTCACGACACCCGGTCACGAAAATCAGGCCTATCAGATCACCGGACCCAACCGCGAGAACTTTGCCGAGGTCGCGGCCATGATGGCCGAGATCAGCGGTCATCCGCTGCGCCTGGTCGAGACCGATGACGAGGGCATGTACGCGCACTTCGACCGGCTTGGCATACCGCGTCACCCGGTCGACGATCAGAGCGTGGCCGGCATTCCCTGGAACAGCGACGACATGGTGAGCTTCGAGCGGGCTATCCGCGAGGGGCACCTCGATGTCTGCAACAACCTCGTGGAGCAGCTCACCGGCCGGAAGGCGCGCTCGGTGCGGGCCATGCTCGAGGCCAATGCGCAACTGCTGCGCGCAGTGAAGCCATGAACCGGGCGGACTACCAGCGCTACCTGCAGGCCTTCAACGCCCGCGACTACGAGGCCGTGTGTGATTTCTACCTCGAGCCGATGAGCCTGCAGTTCTTCGGCGTGGCGCTGCGCTCGCGCGCCGACCTGAAGCGCTTCTATGGTTTCCTGCATTCCTATGTGAAGGAAGTCGTGACCGTGAGCAATTTCGCCAGCAGTGAAACGCTTACGGCCGTCGACGCCATCGTACGTATCGAAGCCTTTCGAGACCTCGACCAGGCGACGCTGGCGGCCAACGGCTGCGCACAGTTCCATCCCATCAAGGCGGGCGAGGTGCAGGAACTGCGCCAGTTCATTTTCTACACCATCAGGAGCGGCAGGATTGCGCTGGTCGAGTGCGCCCTCGTGCCCTGAGAGGTGGCGACCTTCAGTCGGGCGAGTGGGCAAGACGGTCGAGTTCCGCGAGTGTTTCGCCCGCAGGGCTGGGCCCTGCAAGACGCCGGGACGGCGCGATATACCAGCCGCGATCCTGACTGTCGACCTCCGCCAGCGCGGCATCCAGCGAATCCACCGACCAGCGTCGCTGCTGATTGTTGAAGTGACGCTCCGCACTCCAACCATCGAACAGGTAAAGATCGTCGCCTTCAATGCCGAACACCCGCCCTGTGAATCGGCAGTGCGGCGAGGCGAGGTAGACTACCAGCGGCGCGACGTGTTCCGGGGCCACGCGGTCAAAGCCACCGTCTACCGGTTTCATCGCTGCGTCGTGGGCCGCCACGGCCATGGTCATGCGCGTCCGCGCCATCGGCGCGATCGCATTGACGCGCACGCCGAGGCGCGCCAGCTCGGCCGCCGCGGCAATGGTTAGCGCCGCAACCCCCGCCTTCGATGCACAGTAGGAGGGACTTCCCGCTACCGGATTCGTGCCTGCGGGCGACGACGTATTGACAATCGCGCGGCCCGAGCGCGGACCGAGCGCGCGCCAGTGGTGTGCGGCCCAGTGACTCAGCGCCGCCGTACCGGTGAGATTGGTAGCGATGCTCAGATCCCAGTCCTCACGTGTCATCTCGCCCATCGCGCCAAAGCGGCAGATACCTGCATTGTTGACGACGATGTCGAGGCGTCCGAAGTACTGCACAGTGCGTTCCACCAACGCGCGCATCTGATCCCAGTCCGCGACTGAACTTGAGTCAGCGAGTGCCTTGCCGCCGCTGGCGATGATTTCTGCTGCGACCTCATTCGCCGGCTGCGGATCCGCACTGCCTTCGCCGCGAAACCCCGCGCCCAGATCATTGACCACAACCGCCGCTCCGGCCTCGGCCAGTGCCAGCGCGTGCGCACGGCCCAGCCCGCGTGCCGCACCAGTAACAATAGCTACTTTTCCATCGAGTAAGCGTTGTGGCGGCACCATGTGACTCCGGTAGCCTCAGTCGTAAAAGGCAAAAAAACGCGCTTCCAGGCTTGCGCGCGGCGTCGCGTCCTCATGGCCGGGAACGTCGAAGCCGGTGTGAAAGGGTTGCACGGCTTCAGGCGTAGCTGAATCGTGGCCAATGAAGACCAGCAGCTCGTCCGGACTCATAGCGGACAGGTACCACCAGCGATGCCCGGACCCGTAGCGGCAGCTGCGCGCTTCGATACACTCCAGGGCGGTTCCCTTGGCGCCCACAATGGCGTCGTAAAAGACCACGTCATCGTCAGGTACCGATTGCCGATCGCACAGCGCCAGCAGATTGTCCAGCGGCGGGTCACGCAGCACCCGCCAGGTCTGATAGAGCACCACCCGTTGCCAGGGCGCGATCTTGCGACCCGCGGCGGCCAGGCTGAAATCGAGGAAATTCGTGAATGAACGCGCCGTCACATCGAGGTGCGCGAAGCCGGCGGCGCCTGCCCAGCTCTGCTGCCGGGAACGCGTGCTGAATCGCACCGTGAGACCCGTCGCCTGGGGTATCACGTCGCGTGCTCCGCTGATCTTGCGCATGAGGGGCATCAGCTCCTCGTAGTAGGCCGCGTTGATGGCTGGCGTGTCGTGCTGCGCCACCCGATTGGTTTCAGCCATTTCTGGCAGGTGGGCCAAGTGGCTGTGCTGGTGGACTACCGTGAAGCCTTCGCGCTCGAGCGCTACGCCACCGGCGCGCATGTCATGAATGTCGACTTCGTGGGCCTCGAACTTCATGAGATTGCGTTCGGGCTCGACGACGTCGAAACGGCCGCGCGCGATTCCGGGTTGGAAATAGTTGATGGTCGCGCGAACGCTACCTGCAATTGCAGTTCTGGAGCGCATATTCAGTGCTTCCTTCCAGGGCAGTCGTCTGTCAGTGCAGTCGTCTGTGCAAGTTTACACGTTCAATGCGCCTGCCATTCGCGGCGCATCAGCGCGACGGCCACCACATTGATCAGCGATGGGACCGCCAACAGCCCGATGACGCTGGCCGGCTCCAGCTTCAACTCGATGAGCCAGGCTCCAGCCAGCGGCCCGATGAAGGCACCGATGCCGCCGATCACCAGCGCCCAGGACACGCCTGCGGCTTTGACCGCAGCCGGATAGTAGGCCGCCGACAGGATATTGATGGCAAGCTGCGAACCGGATACGCCCGCGCCCAACAGTAGCAGCAGCGCCACCCATGCGGTGCCGCTGGGTATGAAAATAAACTGCACCAGACAGACGGCCGAGAGACAGAAGCCGGTAGCGAGCGCCGCCCGCGTAGCCCCCCGATCCATGCAGCGTGACATCAACAGACCACCGACAACTCCCCCCGCCTGAATCAGCACCGCGCCGCGCAGCGCCTCCGTCGTCGTCCAGCCCTCCCGGCCCAGCAGGGTCGGCAGCCAGCTGATCAGCACGTAAAGATTGAACAGGTTCAAGCCCACCATCGTCCACAGGCTGAGCGTGCGCGAGCGCAACGCCGGACCCAGGAGCGCCGACAAATTGCCGCGGCCGCCACTCTCGGGCTGTTGCACCCACAGCGCGGCGGGATTCACTTCCGGCGCAATCCGCGCCAGCGTCACTGCCAGCTGCGGGCTTGTGGGCCTGCGGGTCAGCAGAAACTTCAGCGATTCCGGAATCAACGCTGCGGCACCGGCCAGTGCCAGCGGCAGGGCGCCGCCGACCAGAAACGTGGCCCGCCAGCCGAAGGCATCGAGCAGCGGCGGTGCCACGAATCCGGCGGCGAAGGCGCCAATGGGTGAACCCGTATTGAGCAGGCCCATGACGAAAGAGCGATTCGACGCGGGCGCGTACTCTGAAGTCAGCGCCACGCAGCTGGGTATGCTGGCGCCCAGCGCCAGTCCGGTCATGAGCCGCCAGCACACGAACTGCGCCGGACTGTGGGCCGTGGCCGTCAGCGCAGTCGTCAGGCCGACGATCAACATTGTCGCCATCAGCATGGTCCTGCGGCCGATCGAGTCCGCCAGTGGTCCCAGCAGGCCGGAACCGACTGTCAGTCCGATGACTACAGCGGACAGGGCGAGACCAAAGCTCGATGGCTCGAGCGCCCAGCTGCGGGCCAGTGTGGGCACCGCAAGCGCCATCACCTGAATGTCGTAGCCGTCGACCACCAGCGTTGCCGCGCAGACCAGGAGCGCCAGCCGCTGCGCGGGCGACATAGCCCGGCTGTCGATCAGCGCGCCGACCTCGATCCGCTCTGTAACCGAAATGGAAATTGCTCCCTCCCGTTCGCCTACGCGCGTTCCAGGGCGCGATAAGCACTAGTCACACAGCAAGTCTGCGGACCCGCTTGCGCACCGTCACTTCAGGTGGTCGATATCGCGGGTTGCCACTCACGCCATCATCGCATAGCCTCAGCACTATGAGCGTGCTGTAGAACAAACGGAGAACGCTGATGAGGGGACGAGAGTGAGCAAGTCGTCGACCGATAGCCTGCCCGCAAACGGCGCCGGTCCGCGACTTGCTGGCCAGGTGGCGGTAGTCACCGGCGCCGGCCGCGGGTTCGGCCGGGCGATCGCCATGAAATTGGCAGACGAGGGAGCGGCGGTGACGCTCGTCTCGCGCAGCGCTCGGGAGCTGGAAGAGGTCGCCGCCGCAATCCAGCACGCAGGCGGGCGCGCTTTGGTTGCAGCCGCCGATGTGTCGAATCCAGCGCAGGTAGCGCAGGCCTGCACGGCCGCGCAGCAGGCCTTCGGTCCGGCGACACTGCTGGTCAGCAACGCAGGAGTGCCCGGTCCCTTTGGGCCTGTCTGGGAAGTTGATATCGACAAATGGTGGAACTCTGAAGCCATACACATCCGCGCGCCGCAATTGCTGATGCGCAACCTGATGCCCGCTATGGTGGCGCGAGGTACTGGGCGGGTGATCGTCATCTCCGCCGTGGCGAGCCGCATTACCCTGCCTTTCCTTTCGGCCTACAGCGTCGGCAAGGCTGCGCTCAACAAGCTGGTGGAAATGGCGGCGGCGGAAGCAGCGCCGCACAATGTGCAGGTGTTTGCCGTCGAGCCCGGCTTTGTCGTCACGCAGCTCGCCGACGATACCTACAACGATCCGGACGCCCGCCGCTACCTGCCGCACATGCTGGAATACCTCGACGCCGGCAAGCGACGCGCCAACCCGCTGGCCGACCTCAATCGCACCGCTGAGCGCTGCGTGAAGCTGGCCGCCGGAGACTACGACGTGCTTTCGGGGCGATTCATGGAGCTGGATGACCCGATCGACGACTGGCAGCGCGCCGCACGGGCTGCCGCTGCGCCATGAACGACACGCTCGCCACGTTACAGGCACAGGTCGCACGCCTCGAAGCAGCGGTCGCGCGGCAGCAGGACATCGACGCCGTACGCCGCCTGCACTTCACCTACGGCTACTGCATGGACAAGTGGCTGTTCGACGACATCGTCGATTTGTACGCCGACGACTGCCGGCTGCATTTCATGAACGGTGTTTGGGAGGGGCGCGAGGGCGCACGCCGGTTGTACAACTGGACCAACGGCCTGCGCGGTCCGCAGGACGGGCTGTTGGCCGATCACGTGCTGGCGCAGGACGTCATCGACATAGCACCCGATCGCAAGCGGGCGTGGGGACGCTTTCGCGTGCTATTGCTGTGCGGCGTACATGAATCGGCGCGCCCGAAGTTCCCGCCCGAGTGGCCGGCCCAGTTCTGGGAAGGCGGTGTGCACGAGAATGAATACGTGCGCGACAACGGCGTGTGGAAGATCAGCGTGTTCAACTACCGCATCGCCTATCAGTTCGCCCACGAGACCGGCTGGTCGCGTTCACCCGCGTCACCGCTGATGGTCACCAACCTGACGCGCATCTACCCGGATGATCCAAACGGCCCCGACCGCTTGCGCGAGCCGCAACCCCAGTGGCCACAGGCAACTGCCATGCCGTTTCATTTCAATCACCCGGTGACGGGCAAGCCGCTGCGCCTGCCCACGACCTAGCCTGACTCCCATGACGCTGTCAGCGAAAGAGACCAGAAACCGAGACCGCGTGCTTGGCTTGTATCGCGACGTACTTGATCCGCACGACCGCAAGCGCCTGGGTGAGTATCTGCGCGAGGATTACATCCAGCACAGCCCGGAAGCTACCGACGGCCTGCAGGGCATCGGTGACTTTCTGGACTGGCTGAAGCTTGGCTATCCCCAGCATCGCAATCACATCAAGCGCATATTTGCGCAAGACGACTACGTAATCGTGCATCTGCACTGCCCCGTGGGGCCCGGTGAAGCCGACCTGGCCGTGGTCGACATCTTTCGTCTGGATGAAAAGGGCATGATTGCCGAACATTGGGATGTCGTGCAGCGCGTACCGGCGACGTCGAAAAACACCAATACAATGTTCTGAAAGACCGTGCGACCTGCTTAGTGGCCTGCGCTTGATTGGCGCAGCCAGGCGTAGTAGTCCTCGAGAACCTGCAATTGCCCAAGATGTTGCACTGGCACGGCCTCGCTCAGATTTCCCAGGCCCAGGACCTGCTGATTCGCTACAGTGAATCGAGGCCAGTCAGGCAACCCCTTCCCGTTCGGATTGCCGGTCCTGGCGAAGTTGGTCCAGTAGCCCATGAACTGCTCCGTCAGTTCGCGCTCGCGTTCAGTGGCAGCGGCAAAGGGCGGCGCCTCATTGCCAAACACAAACCGCATTTCGTCGCCATGGTTCGAACCGTTCGGTTGGTGATCGGTCCTGTAGTCGAGATAGTAGACAAACACCGCGCCCTTGCCATTGCTGACCTGCAGCCGGGACCATGCCCAGGTCGGCCAGGCGAAAACCGTGTCACGGAACAAATCGGCCTTGGCCTGCAATGCTGCAGCGTCCGAGCCATGAGGGTAAGCCGCCAGCACGGCCTCGGCTTTCTCCCCATAGGCTGATTTCACAGCTTGCGTGAAATCGTCGGAGGTCACTGGTGGCGGGGTGAATAACGAGCCTTCGTTGGAATTGGTGCCCATCAGAACTGGCGTATCGTTGAAGCGGCCGGCCTGATAGAGGCGGTATTGATCGCCCGCGATCAGCTGCCCGTCGACGTTCGGCCAGAATTTGCCCATGGGCCCGGCAAGTTTTTGAATCGCCGCGGCGGGGAGTGCGCGGCCCGCCCTGATGTCTTGCGCGCCCAGTTCCCTGAGGGTCGCGACTCCTTGCGCCTCGGCAGCGCTGAGCGTGCGCATGTTGAGTCCGCCATCGGTCTCACTGGCGCGTGCCGGTCCAAAGTTGCCACCGCTTTCAGAAATGGCCTTGTGGAACAGGCCGCGGGCAGCCGGCGAGGCAGCGAGCATGGACACCGAGATGCCGCCGGCGGACTCGCCAAAAATCGTCACGTTGCGCGGATCGCCGCCGAAGCGGGCGATGTTGGCGCGCACCCATTTCAGGGCGGCGATCTGGTCGGCCAAACCATAATTGCCGGAGCTGCCAGCCGCCTTCACGGGTCAATTCGGGATGCGCCAGGAAACCGAGCGGCCCCACGCGGTAGGCGATGCTCACCAGCACCACGCCCCGCTGTGCCAGCCGTTTGCCGTCGTACAGAGGCAGGTTGGTCGAACCGAGCGCGAAGCCACCGCCGTAGATCCATACCATCACCGGCAATCGCTCGCGCGCAGTTTTCGCAGGCGACCACACGTTCAGATACAGGCAATCCTCGCTGGTTGCCTCGGATCCGCCGAACAGCTTCAGGATCCACTCATCCTGCACGCAACTGGGTGCGAAGGCCGTAGCGGGCCTGTTGCCGCGCCAGGGTGTTACCGGCTGCGGTAGTTTCCAGCGCAGCTCGCCCACCGGCGGCGCAGCGAAGGCAATGCCCTTGTAGATCGCGATGCCATCAGACACGACACCGCTCACCGCGCCGCCCGTGACCCGCGCGCTGAGAATCTGGGCCTGCGCCGTCAGCGCTGCACCCAGCATGAGTACGCCCAGCCAGTAACTGCCTTGCTTCATGGCGGTGAACCTCAGGTGACGGCGAAGTAACGTACGAAATTGCCGTCGGGCCGCCGCTCGCCGACGCCGATGAATACATGGCGTGTCAACCAGTCATGCGGGCCCCTGGGCGTCTCGAAGGTGGGCTGCGCGCGCAGGTAGTAATCCTCGTGCGCCACCGGCGCGCCGCCCTCGAAGGCCCAGGCTCGCAGGCGCGCCATCGCATCCGGCTTGCGACCCCAGAGGAAACCCCGGTTCTGCATGTAGATCAGCGTGCCGTCATCGACCTCGAGCAGGTAGCGGGCGTCGAAGACCGCAGTGTCGTCGGTGCGAAAGTGCGCGTAGTCACCGCCGGAGTTGGGGATCGCGCGCCCGCGCAGGCGCGGACCTTCGAAGCTGCCCTCGTCGACCAGTACGGCGGAGCGGAAGCCGCCGTTGTGCACATTGGGGACCGCGAACACCCGCGAGAATTTGAGCCGGCATTCGAAGGCAAATTCCAGTTGCGGATTGTCGAGGGTCGAGTACACGAGCATCAGTCCTTGCTGAAATAGGCGATTCCGCGAAACTCAATCGAGCGGCGCTCGCGCGCATCAGGACGGGTCGTGTCGCGAAAAGCCGTGTGTGGGCAGCGCCACGCGCCGCTGTGGTCAGAATCGTAGAACTTGATGAAGATTACCTCATCCGGAGTCATGTCCGGAAAATACCACCAGCGATGATCGGGCGAGTGATGGAAGATCGTCGCGGCGGCCATCAGCTCCTCACCTTTGATGGGTGCGAACAGCGCATCGCCGGTCGGGATCTCATCGACATCGACCTTGGTATTGTGCGTGCCTTCGCCCTCGCGTACCGAACCCCCTTCGCACAATGCCAGCGGCATGTCCTGTGGTGGCGCCGAGAGTGCCCGCCAAAGACTGAAGGCAATGAAGCGCCGGTAGCCCGGGCCCTGCGGCTGCGCGCGGCGATAAATTGTTTCGGCAATGCGTTCGGCGCAGGGCGGCGTGAAATCGACGTGTGCTTCGGCCGCCGGAGGCTGCACCGTGGCGCTGGTCAGTCCGGATGAGCGCACCATGCCGCCCATGGGCACGACCAGGTCGGCACCGCAAAGCTGCACTGCTGCCTCGCACACCTCGGCAGCGTAGGGTGCATCGGGGCCGTAATTGTGTTCCCAGTCGCTGATGCGTGTGTGGTGGTGGCCAATGCAAAAACCGTGTTCGCGCAGCGTGAAGGGCGCGGCCAGCCGCGCGTTGCGGATCGTGACCGGGTAGGGCGCATACAGGCCGGTGTTGAATTCCTTGCCAGGCGCCCAGAAGCGCCGGTTGATGCGCGAGCTCGGCAGCAGGTAGTCGATGCTGGCGTGGACTTCGGCGGATGCAGGGCTCATGCGGGGTGCTCAG
>CAVXRM010000003.1:0-739034 GCA_963764065.1 uncultured Gammaproteobacteria bacterium
CTCTCGATATGGCAACGCGGCGCGGTCTCCAGCAACTTCGCAGTCACCGGACAGCGGGCGAGATGCGCGGGCACCGCCGCGCCCTGGTTCCACAGGAAATAGGCACTCCAGCGTCGCGAGCGGTTCAGTTCGCGGAACTGGTCCAGCGGCATGTTGGCCGGAAAATCGATGTAGGGTTGCAGGCCATCGCGGTCGGCCACCAGCACCTGCAGCACTTCCTTGCGGATTGCCTCGGTTTGCGCTTCAAAGGCATCGAGCCACGGAAACTCGGAGCGCTCGAAGAAATCGATCGCCGGGAGTTCCGGCATGTACATCCAGGTGGGCTGCGACACGAAGGTCTGGCGCTTGCCCATCAGAGTGTCGAGGCAGCGATCGACGCGTCGCTGCTGCTTGCCGCCATGGCGCTCACGCAATTGCGCCAGGGGGCCTGACAGGGCTTCGATCAGTTCCGCCTGATCCTTGTCGACCAGGGCTTTGGCGTGCGCTACTGCATCGTTGATGGTCGAGGGGACTTCGGCGCCGGCCGGAATGCAGGCCAGCGCATTCTGGTAGGTGCGCGCCGCAGTGCGCATCTCGCCACGCGCCTCGTAGATGGCGCCCTTCTGCAGCAAGGCGGAAAGGTGGCGCGGCTCTAGCTCGAGGGCCTTGTCGAGCGCATCGAGCGCTTCGGTCTGCCGCCCAAGGGCCTTGAGGCTGCTGGCCAGGTTGGCCCACAGCGCCGGGCTTTTCGGGTCGGCCTGCGTGGCGCGATCGAACATCGCCTGTGCTTCCTTGGGCGCGCCTCGGCCGAGCATGCGCACGCCGAGTTCGTTCAGCACGGCGGGATGATTGGGGGCATGGTGCGCGACGCTCGCCAGCAGCCGGTCTGATTCCGGCATGCGCCCGGCGGCGGCTTCGGTGCGCGACATCTGGACGACGCGGACGATCGTGGCCTCATCGAGAGGCGCCTGGGCAGGGGTATTCAAGTCTTCGTCCTCACTGGCGGCTGGTCTGCAGCAGCCGCGAATTGTACCGCCTCGCGTCCGCTTCTGTGGATCGTCATACTAGTGGCCTCGTTTCCTGGGGCATTTTCCGAGGGCATTTTCATGGCGCCGGGCGCCGATATCGATCTGGAACTCATGCGCGCTTCGATGCTGCTGGAATCAGATCCGGCGGCGGCTGCCAGGCTCGCCAGCGCCATGCTCGAACGCAGCCCGGGAAACGAGGCGGCGCAACTGCTGCTCGCGACGGCCAGCCAGAAGGCGGGTGACTCGACGCGATCGCAGGCACTGCTGTCGTCGCTGGCGAGCGCACAGCCTGATTCCGCCACCCTGCAACTGGAACTCGGGCGTGCCAGCGCCGCCGCTGGCCGCAACGCTGAGGCGATCCGGCCTTTGAGGCTGCAATTGCACTCGACAGCCGCCTCGCGGACGCGTGGCACGGGCTCGCGGCGCAACGATTCGCCGCCGGCGACACCCTCGGCGGCGATCGGGCGTACGCCGAATACGAGCGCACGGCCCCGCAGCCGCCGGAGTTCAATGACGCGGCAAACGCCATGAGCGATCGTCGTTCGACGTCGCCATTGCCGTTCTCAGGCAGCGGCTGCAGAGCGCTCCGGAGGATGTACGGGCGCTGCGCATGCTCGCGACCGTTGCGCGTGCGCGCGACGATAGGATTGAATCCGAGACCTGCCTGCAGCCGTGCCTGCAGCTGGCTCCGGGCTATGCCGCCGCGCGCTTTGAGCTGGCCACTGAACTGTGCGGCCAGCAGCGCTACGACGAGGCGAAACCCCATATCGAACGGCTATTGGCCAGCGAACCGCGTGATCCGGGTTACCTGGATCTGAAAATCCAGGCCATGCGTTTTTACGGACAGCACGACGCGGCGAATGCTTTGCTGCAGCAACTGATGGCGGATCACCCGGATGACGCCGTATTGCGGCTTTTCCATGGCCACCTGCTGCGTGAAATCGGTGATCAGGCAGGCGCCATCAGCGGCTTACCGCCAGGTACTGTCGATGCAACCTGGAATGAGCGAAGCTTGGTGGAGCCTGGCTGACATGAAGACCGTGCGGCTGACAGCCGAAGATCGCGCGGCGATCGAAAACCTGGTGTCGAAGGCAATGCCGGGCGACGGGCGTGCGCAACTGGAGTTTGCGTTGGGCAAGGCCTATGAAGACGCCGGGATGTACGCGAAATCCTTCGAGCACTATGCGCGCGGGAACGCGACACATCGCTCGACCATATTTTTCGTTCCCGATGAACTTACCCAGAGCGTGCAGCGTTCGAAAGCGCTGTTCGCGCCGCAGTTCTTTGCCGAGCGGACGGGGTGGGGCAGCGATCGCAATGATCCGATCTTCGTTCTGGGCGTGCCGCGCTCGGGCTCGACGCTGCTGGAGCAGATTCTGGCCAGTCACTCCCAGGTGGAAGGCACGCGCGAGCTGCCGGACGTGCCAACCATGGTGCACGAGTTGATTTTCGAAGCCGTGACGAAGGGCGGACCGCTTTACCCGCAGGTTGTAGGAGAACTGTCGCGCGCGGCGCTGGAGTCATATGCCGAGCGATATCTCAGGCGAACACGCGTGCATAGACCCCGTGGCCTGGCGCACTTCGTCGACAAGCTGCCCGGCAATTTCGCGCACATTGGCTTTATCCACCTGATGTTTCCTCGAGCCACTATTATCGATGCGCGGCGGCATCCAATGGCCTGCTGTTTCTCCTGTTACCGCCAGCTATTCGGGCGCGGCCAGTCCTTCACCTATGATCAGCAGGAGCTCGGGATGCACTATCGCGACTACTGCGACCTGATGCAGCACTTCGATACCGTGCTGCCGGGCCGCGTATACCGCGTGCACTACGAACAGCTCGTGGCCGATCCGGAGACGCAGGTGCGTCGGCTGCTCGAGCACGCCGGCCTGCCGTTCGAACCCGGGTGCCTGAAGTTCTACGAGAACCGCCGCGCAGTGACCACGATCAGCTCCGAGCAGGTGCGCCGGCCGATCAACGCCGATGCGGTGGATCAGTGGCGCAACTTCGAGCCGTGGCTGGGCCCATTGGCGGCAACACTGGGCGATCTGGTGGCGCGCTATCCGGTGGAGACGAAGACGCCGGCGCAGGCCTGATTCCAATGAGCAGCGGTTCCGTCGATCTCGAACTCATGCGCGCCTCGATGCTGCTGGAGACCGATCCACAGGCCGCCGTGCGTGCCGCCAGCGCAATACTCGAGCGCGAACCCGGCCATGAAGCCGCGGGACTGTTGTTGGCGACAGCGTGCCGCAATCTGGGTGATGCGCAGTCCGCGCTCAAGCTGTTGCAGCCACTGGCCGCAGCGCAGCCGGGCTCGGCGGTGCTGCAGCTGGAACTGGGGCGCGCCTGCGCTGCCGCCGCGCGCAATGAGGCGGCACGCGCCGCATTCCAGTCCGCCGTGGCACTCGACCCGCGGCTGGCCGATGCCTGGCTCGGCATCGCCAGGGCTTTGCTTCCTGGCCGGCGACACAGCGGGCGGCGATTCCGCCTACACCCGCTATGAACGGCTCGCACCGCTATCTCCCGAGCTGCTCGAGGCTGCGACGGCCATCGATCACAACCGGCTGGAGCTCGCCAGCGGCTCTGCTGCAGCAGCGATTGCAGAAGGCGCCGGAGGATGTCGCGGCACTGCGGATGTACGCGCTGTGCGCGCGCGCGCGCGGCCGTTACGCCGAGATGGAGCACTGTCTGCAGCGCGCGCTCGCACTGGCGCCAGGCTACACGCTGGCGCGCTCGGATCTCGCCACCGAACTGTGCGTGCAGCAGCGCTATGCCGAGGCCGCGCCACACGTGCAGCGACTGCTCGCGGCGGCGCCGCGCAACAGCAGCTACATCTGCCTGCAGGCGCAGATCCTGCGCTTCGAGGGTCGCAACGAGGAGGCTGGCGAGTTGCTGCAGCGGGCGCTGGAAGCGAATCCCGATGACCCGATGCTGCATCTGCATTACGGGCACCTGCTGCGCGACCAGGGTGAGCAGGCTCGCGCGATCGAATGCTATCGGCGCGCGCTGGCGCTCGACCCGGGCATGAGCGAGGTTTACCGCAGTCTCGCCGACCTCAAGACCGTGCGCTTCACAGCCGCTGATCGCGCAGCCATGCTGTCACTCGCCGCGGATATGCCCGTCGGGCCCGCAGCGGATCCAGCTGGAATTTGCGCTGGGCAAGGCCTTCGAAGATGAAGGGCTGGCGGAACAGGCCTTCGGCCATTACTCGCGCGGCAACGCGATGCTCAGGGCGACGATCAACCACGATCCGGAAACCATGAGCGCCGGCGTGCGTCGATCGAAGCGGCTCTACAGCGCCAGTTTTTTTGCCGAGCGCAGCGGCTGGGGGAGCGAACGCATTGATCCGATCTTCATCGTCGGCTTGCCGCGCTCGGGTTCTACGCTGGTCGAACAGATACTCGCGAGCCACGCGCAGATCGAAGGTACGCGCGAATTGCCGCAGGTGCCGGCGCTGGCGCGTGAAATCCTGTTGCAGAAGAACAGCGGTGGCGTCCCCAATTATCCGGAGCCGATCGGCCTGCTGACGCGCGCGGAGGTTGCCGCCTATGCGCAGCGCTACCTCGACGAGACCGCGAAGCATCGCCCGCTCGGCAGGCCGCGCTTCGTCGACAAGATGCTGGTCAACTTCGATCACATCGGCCTCATCCATCTGATGTTCCCGCAGGCGAGCATTGTCGATGTGCGGCGCCATCCGCTGGCCTGCGGGTTCTCGTGTTTCCGCCAGCTGTTCGGCCGCGGGCATCCCTTCACCTACGATCTGCGTGACATGGGGCGTCACTACCGCGACTACTTTGAACTGATGGAGCACATCGATGCGGTATTGCCGGGACGCGTGCACCGCGTGTACTACGAACAGCTGGTGGGCGATCCCGAGATGGTGGTCCGCCGCCTGCTCGAACATTGCGGGCTGTCATTCGACCCGGCCTGCCTGCAGTTCCATGCGAATCGCCGCGTGGTGACCACGATCAGCTCGGAGCAGGTGCGTCGGCCGATCTATGCCGACGCGCTCGAGCAGTGGCGTGCGTTCGAGCCCTGGCTGGGGGAACTCAAGGAAGCGCTCGGCGACATCGTCGATCGCTATCCACGGTTCGTATAGCGCTGTCGCGGCCGCGGGTGCTGTCAAAAGAAAGGGGCGGGTTCTCGCATACCCGCCCCTTGGATGAACAGCAGGTGCCGATCAGAACTTCGCTTTCAGTCCCAGCCGGAAGTTGCGACCGATGATGCCCTCACCACCCTGCACCGGGTTGTAGTTGTTGGCACCGTAGGTGACCGGGTCATAGGGCGGCAGCCTGTCAGTCAGGTTGATCACATTCAGATACACGGTGATGTTCTTCGTGACGTCCGCGCTGCCGACGAGGTCCCAGGTTATGTAGCGGCCGACATCGCAATAGGTTGTGTATGGCGACAGGCTGCAATCGCCAGCCACGCTGCCCTGGTCCTCGGCCGAGAGGTTGTAGCCGCCGAAGTAGTTCATCGTCAGCGTGCCCGAGTACTTGTCGAAGCTGACGGTGTTCTCCCAGTTGCCGTGCCAGCGTCGGTGTGCCCGAACCGGCCGTGAGGTTGAAGTTGCCGAGCGTGCCGGCGTAGTGCTCCGTGTGGCCGTCCGGGAAGGTGGTGTTCAGTTCGCGGATATAGCTACCCTCCAGCGCACTGATCCATTTGAGCGGCGCCAAACCTCCAGGTGCCGGTCGCGCCGAAAGTCGATGCCCTTGGAGGTGACCGTGTTGGCATTCACGAAGCCCGCGGCGATCGTCGAGATGCGTGGCAGCACCGTCGGGTTGTTGACGTCCGGCGCATCCGGCGTGATCAGCGAAGCCGGGCGGAGCGGCCTGTCCGTTGTAGTACGCATCGATTGCCCCGGCGTAGGTCTGGTTCGTGATCGCGTCGGTCTTCTTGATGTCGTAGTAGTCGATCGTGAGGCTGATGTTCTCGAGCGGGGCGATGATTACGCCAAACGTGTAGCTGCGCGACTTCTCGGGTTTCAGCGACGCGCTGCTGAGTGTCGTTTCGCCAATCGTGGCGCCGGTGATGTAGCCGGGGCACGAGGCGAAAGTGGCCTGCGTGCAGCCGAAATTTGCCAGATAGACATCCGGGAAGGTGCCCGAATTCACCGAGACGTAGCCCGTGGTCGGCAGTCCGCTGGCTTCGGCGATACTCGGGATGCGGAAACCTTCCGAGTAGGTGGCGCGCACTGCGAGCTGTTTGATGGGTGTGAACTTGACGCCAACCTTCGGCGAGAAATGAGTCTGCCCGGTCGAGTACCGATCATAGCGCCCGGCCACGTTACCCTCGATCATCTTGGTGAACGGCGCGTTCAACTCGAAGAACGCAGATGAAGCGTTGCGGTTGCCCTTGGTGCCGAAGGCGTTGAGCACGAAGTAGCGCTGCGTAGGCCCGTTGTAGTCCGGGTTGAAGCTGGGCGCGTCCACGGCTTCGTAGTACTGCGAAACGCCCAGGCCCAATTGCAACGGACCGCCCGGCAGCTGCGTCAGTGATTTGCTAACAGTGGCTTGCCACTGGTACAGATCTGAAGTCGCGGTCGAGATGTCGGTAGGGAACAGATAGTCGTGCACCGCCTGCGAATTCTGCGTGGGATCCACGAAGTTGTAGGTGCCGTCGGCAACAACATCCAGCAGGTGCTGGATATACACGTAGCCGTTGCTGGTGCGCAGCAGGTCGTTGTGCATGGCTGTCAGGCCGACGTTGTAGTCCCAATCCTTGAACAACGTGCCCTTGATACCGCCTGCGAAACGGTAGACCCGCTCGCGCGTCGCATCGTTGGTCAACGTGCCGTCAGGCAGCCTGCCGATGAGCCGGGCTACTTCGCCGGCCGCGGCAAACGGATTGTTCGGGTTCAGTTGGCCTTGCGGCGACGTATCGCAATTGACGCGCTCCGGGCAGACCCAGATCGGAAGCGTCAGGATATTGGGACCGGCGTCATCCCTGAACGCGGGGTACAGGATGCCCGTCGGGCCAAGGGCGCGGATCACGGGGGTGCGATCCCAGTACGAGACCGTGCTCTGCAGGAAGTTGAACTGACCGTAGGCCTCCGAATTGCCGCCGACTTTCATGGTTGCTCTGGCGGAAATGCCAAAGCGGGTAATTTCCGGCAGGATATAGTCGTACAGCAACGCACGATCTTCAGTGCATGCAGTTAACGGTGCCGAGGCGCTGGCCGCCAGGTCACCAGCAGTGAGCTGGTAAGGCGTGGTTCCCGCTCGGCACCCGGTAGCCGGGTTCAGGAACTGGTAGCGCCCTTGTGCTGTCGTGTTCGTGGCGTCATACGGACGTACGTACAGGGTCGTCGCCGTAGTGCTGAATCCCGCGAAACTGCCGTCCGGGTTGAATCCATTCAAACGCAGGTCCGGACCGCACTCGCCCCCAAAGCACATGTGGCTCTGGTCGAAGCTGTTGTACGGATACGGTCGATCGGAGGTCTTCAGCGAATCACTGTGCTGCCAGAACGCGCTGAAATACGCGTTGAAGCCATCGCTGCCGAGATCGCCGTGACCGGCCATCACGCTGAAGCGCTCGTTCTTGGCGTCGCTGCGCGATGACTGGCCGCCCTCCGCGCGGAAACTCAGGCCGGTGAACTGGCGCTTGGTGATGATATTCACCACACCCGCGATGGCATCGGCGCCATAACTCGAAGACGCGCCGTCGCGGAGGATCTCGATCCGGTCGACGATATCGTCCTGGATGGTGTTGAGGTCGACGAAATTTCGCGTGCCGTCATCCGCCAGCGGGTAATACGCAGCGCGCATTCCATCAAACAATACCAGGGTCGAATTGGTGCTGAGGCCACGCAGCGACACTGCTGACGCGCCGCCTGCGAACGCACCATTGGCAGTAAAGGAGTTCGTCAGCGCCGGGCCGTTGTTCGCCGCCAGGGATTGAATGGCACCCTGTGCCGTGGTCTGGCCGCGCTGGTCAAGATTCTCAGCGGAGATCACCGTGATGGGTGATGGCGACTCCGATTGCGTGCGACGCAATATCGATCCGGTGACGACGACCTCCTCGAGCTGCTCGGTCGAATTTGCATTGGTTGCGGCTGGTGCGGCCTGCGCGCTGGCTTGGTTTGCCGGCAGCAACGCCAGTAACAAGGCAGCTCCAAGTGACAGTAATGATGCAGAGCGAAAGAATGCGGTGTGATCCCTCATTTGAGTTTCCTCCCTGATGCAATTGCGGAAACGATTCTGGATTTTTGGACTTGTTGGTGAGCCTGGATTGAACTCCCTCTCAAACCGCCGGGAGTCCCATTCAGGCCGTTGCTAGTCCCTCTTAAGCCCAAGTGTGCGCAATAGTACGCCTGGCCGAAGGGTCTGCAACGCCAAGAGGCCTGTCTACAACAAACTTGACTGAGAAGGTTTGCAGGCAAAAGCCAGCCTGCTAATGGCCGGCCACCGGGCACAGTGGCGGCAATGCATCCACGACCGGATCAATTCTTAAGGCGGATTAATCTTTTGGCCAAAGACCGCGTGCAGCACGCGATCGCCGACTTTGATGCCGCGCTTGGCCGACTCGCCGCCGGCGATCTCCAGCACCGCTTTGGCGGGTTTCGGACAGGTGATCAGATCGAGTGCCAGGGGCTTGGCCATTGCGGCGATGCAGGCGATGCGGCCGCGGGTGGTGATGAATATCAGGTCGAGTGGAATCAGCGTGTTCTTCATCCAGAAATTGAGGATATGCGGCTCGGCCATCGGGAACAGCATGCCCTGGTCGGCTGGGAGCGACCGCACGAACATCAGGCCCTGTTCCTGGCGCGCATCGGTATCGGCGACGCGGATCGTGAACCACTGGCGGCCTGCGGCGCTGCGTATCTCCAGCGCCGATTGCGGGAAGGTGTCGAGCGATTCGAGTGCGCAGCTGTAGCCGCCTGCCAGTGTGCCGCACAGGGCGAAGCAAAGACTGGCCAGCAGTGGCGCGCGCCGACGCACTTCAGCTCGCGGCGGTCGTCGGGATTGCGGGCGTGGGCGCAGTTGCAGGTGTGGGTGCATGCAGGTCATTGTCCTCGAAGCGGGCGATGCCCGCAAAATCGAAGCGGTTTATGTACAGCCGCGCACTGCCATCGAGGGTGGTGGCCGGGTCCACGCAAAAACCGCGCGCCGCAATGCGATAGTCATGATTGCCGGGCGACCCTGCCGAAACGGGCAAGGCTTCCTGCACCATCGATTCCACCTGGCATTTGTCTTCGCCCTGGGTGGCATACAGGCGATTCTCGCCCTCGACGATCACCGTGACATTGGTGGGCAGATGGCCGGCGCTGGGCGCGCCGGGCGCTACCGAAATGCCGAACACGATGCGCAAGCGCTGGCCGGCTGCATTGCTGCTGCCCGCGAAGCTCACGCGCAGGCCATGGCCCGCAGGGCGCGCGCCGCCTTCGCATTGCAATTGCGTGCCGCGCCAGTCCAGGTCGCGATCGAGTGCGCCGCGCAGGCCGACGCGCAGATAGCCGCGCTCGCCGGGCAGGCAGCTCGACGCAGGGTCGGGTCTCGCCACGGTGCCGAGCGGGGCACGTGGTGAGCAGGCGCCGACCGGGATCAGCAACAGGACCAGCAAGGAGGCAAATGTGATTCTCAAGGTTTCGCTCTCAAGGTGTGGCTCTCAAGGTATGGCGCTGAGCGGCAGGCTCCAGATCGTGGAGATTAGCGGTGGCAGGCCTGTCTTCTTTGCGCCTTGTTCGTCATAGGCATCCCAACCCGTATTGGCCAGGAAATAGAATTTTCCATTGAGCAGTGCGCCATGCGTGGGTTCGCCGAGGCCATCCCAGCCGGATTCCAGCACGCTCAGCTGCTGCAGGTCTGATGAAACGGCGACGATGCGTTCTGGTCGCGTGCCGTTCTGTATCGCGATGAATGTGCCACCGAGCAGGTACAGGCCATCGATGCCACGCACTTCGACTCCCGCCGCGGGCTTCAGCCAATGCACGCTGCGATCGGCCAGGGTGAAGGCCGCGATGCCACGATCATAGTCGGGCACGTACAGCGTCTTGCCATCGGCCGACAGTGCTGGTGTCTGCGGTGAACTGAAATCTCCGGGATGATCGAGTCGCTCGAGAGTGCGCGCATCGTGCGCCAACCGGAACAGGGCGCCGTGCAGTCCCTCGGATACGTACAGATCGCCGTTGGGCGCGAACAGCATATCGCCCAGTACGCCGCGCACCGGTGAATCGACGCGCCGCTGCAGTTTGCCGGTATCGAGGTTGAAAGCGAACAGGGCGGTGCGCTCGGGCCGGCGATCCTTGCAGGGCGCGCACTGCGGCACCATGCCGGCGCTGGCCCAGAGCAGATGGCGGTGCGCGTCGATGGCCAGCGCGAACACCGGCCAGGGCGCGCGGGCGAAGGTCCTGCCATCGGCAAGCACGATGCGCGCCTGGCGCACGCTGCTGATGAACCAGCGCGCGCGCGCCGCATCGTAGGCGATGGCCTCGGGAATCAGGTCGGCCTCGGGAAGCGCGAATTCGCGGGTGGCGTGCGTGACGGGTGATTGGGCCTGCACCGTCGTGGTCACTGCCAGCGCCACGATGGTGCACAGGAAAGCGTGATTGAATGCTCTCATTTATAGGCTAATTGTACTGCTACACTTGTACACATTAGCGCGCAGTTGCCGATAAAGCTCTAACAACGATTCCGCTCACTAGCCATGCAAATACTCGAAGTCACCTCCGCCATCCCCGATTCGCTCAAGCGGCTGCCTGAATTGGCAGCCAACCTGTTCTTCAGCTGGCACCGGCCGGCGCGCGCCCTGTTCCAGGATCTGGACCCCGAGCTGTGGGAGCAGGTGGAACGCAATCCGCGCCTGATGCTGCGCTGCCTCGACCAGACGCGGCTCGATCGGGCGGCCAATGACCCCATCTATATAGAGCGCTACCGGCAGGTGCTCGAGTACCTGGATAGCTACATCCACACGCCGCCGCGCGCCGACCAGCCGCTGATCGCCTACTTCTGCGCGGAATATGGCTTTCACGAGAGCTTCCCGATCTATTCGGGCGGCCTCGGCGTATTGGCGGGCGACTACTGCAAGGCGGCCAGCGACGAGCGGCTCAATTTCATCGCCGTGGGCCTGATGTACCGGCAGGGTTATTTCACGCAGCATGTCGACGGCGACGGCGCGCAGCTGGCCGAGTACGCCGACACCGATGCGCGCGATCTGCCGGTCGAGCCCGTCAACGATGCGGCCGGTGCAAGGTTGCGCATCAGCGTGCGCATCGGCGATCGCGACGTGGTGGCGCGGGTGTGGCGCGCGCAGGTCGGGCGCATTGCGGTCTACCTGCTCGACACCAACTGCACTGAGAACAACAGCGAAGATCGCGACATCACGCACCGGCTCTACGGCGGCGATGAGGGTGTGCGCATCCGCCAGGAGATGATCCTCGGCATCGGCGGTGTGCGCGTGCTGCGCGCACTGGGCCTGGCGCCCGCGGTCTGGCACATCAACGAGGGTCATGCTGCGTTCCTGATCCTGGAGTTGCTGCGCGAAGGGCAGGCACGTGGTCTCGATTTCGATGCCGCGCTCGAAGCCGCCGCGCCGCAATGCGTGTTCACCACGCACACGCCAGTCGCGGCAGGCCACGACGTCTTCAACGATGGCTTGTTCGGCGCCTGCTTCAGCGGCTACCTGCATGAATCGGGCTTGCCCTACGAGCGCGTGATCCAGCTCGGTCGCGCGCCCAGCGGCGGCCATGGCTTCAACATGACGCGGCTCGCGCTCTCAGGCGCACGCCGCGTGAATGGCGTGAGCCGCATCCATGGTCGCGTCTCGGCCAAGCTGTGCGCCGATCACTGGAACGATGTGCCGGTGGCCGAGAATCCGGTGGGCTATGTCACCAACGGCGTACACGTGCCCACTTTCCTGGCGCAGACCTGGAGCCGTTTCTTCGATGCGCAACTGGGCGAAGACTGGCGCGAGCGCCTCAACGACAGCGCCTACTGGCAGGGGCTTGAGCGCATCCCCGAGCAGCAGTTCTGGCAGACCGCGCAGGATGTCAAAGCCCGCATGCTCGCCGGCGTGCGCGAGCGCCTGCGCCGCCAGTACGCCAGTCGCGAACTCAGCGTTGCCGAGCTGCGCCATGTCACGCGCCTGCTCGATCCGCAGCGCCCCGACGTGCTGACGCTCGGCTTTGCGCGCCGTTTCGCCACCTACAAGCGAGCGGCACTGCTGCTGCACGATCGCGCGCGCCTCGCGAAGCTGATCGATGGCAGCGATCGGCCGGTGCTGTTCCTGTTTGCCGGCAAGGCCCATCCGGCCGACCAACCCGGGCAGCAGATCGTGCGCGAGATCAAGCAGCTGATGCTGAGCCACGAGTTCGCCGGCAATGTGGTGTTCCTCGAAGACTATGACATCGAGCTGGCGCGCTGGCTGGTCTCGGGGGTCGATGTGTGGCTGAACAACCCGATCGCGCCGCTCGAGGCGAGCGGCACCTCGGGCATCAAGGCCGCGATCAATGGGCGCCTGAACCTCAGCATCCTCGATGGCTGGTGGGCCGAGGCCTGGGATGGCACCAATGGCTGGGGCATGCCCGGCGCGCAGGTGCAGGACGCCGCCCGCCGCGATGCGCTCGATGCCGACCTGATGCTCGACACGCTGGAAGAGGAAGTGGTGCCGCTGTACTACGCGCGCGGCGCGCACGGCTATTCCTCCGAATGGGTGCGCCGTTGCCGGCGCGCGATGATGACGGTGATTCCGCAGTTCAACATGCGGCGCATGATCGGCGACTACGACCAGGGTTTCTATCGGCCTGCAGCGGCCCAGCACGCCGCGCTCGCCGCGCAGTCGGATGCCGGCGCACGCGCACTCAGCGTCTGGAAGCAGCGCATCCGCAAGCAGTGGAACGGCGTCGGCCTGCGCGCGCTCTCGCCGCCCGCGCGCGTGATGCAGCGGGGCGGCAGCCTCAAGCACCGCGTTGCCGTCGCGCTCAACGGCCTGACACCGGAAGATGTCGCAGTCGAATTCGTCGCACGGCGTACCTTGCCGCGCGTGCGCGCCGAGTGGCCGGCGCTGGCCTCGACGCGCCGCATGGAGCGCGATGACCTGTGGCGCGCGCGGCTGAAACCCACTGGCGAGACGGATAGCGACGGGTCGCGCGTCTTCGAACTCGACGCGGCGCCGCCGACCTCCGGACAGTTCGAGCTGGAATTTCGTGTGCGGCCCGAGCATCCGCTGCAGGGGCATCCGCTGGAAATGGGACTAGTCAAAAGGCTGTAGAGTCGAGAAGGATCAAGCGCACATTCGGGCTTCATTGCCCAGATATGCCTTCTCAACTGGTGTACCGTGTGCCGCTATCCTGAACGGATGGCGGCGCGCAGTTTTCCAGCTCAACCAGAACAAATCGCTCGTGCAATTATTGTTCTGCGCGGTCACAGGATACTGCTCGACGCCGAGCTCGCCGCATTGTATGGCGTAACAACCAGGCGCCTGAACCAGCAGGTGCGGCGCAACAGTGGACGCTTTCCCGCAGACTTTCTGTTCCAGCTCACCGCAAACGAGTTCTCAGCTTTGATGTTGCAAAATGCAACATCAAAATCTGGTCGTGGTGGCCGTCGAAAACTTCCGTTTGCATTCACAGAGCACGGCGCGATCATGGCCGCGACTGTCTTGAATAGCGCCCTGCTTCAGGCTGTCAGGGAACGGCAGCGGGCGCTCTGGAAGCTTGAACATCAGCAGGCCATTGGTGCCTACAACGCCGAGGTCGAACTACGAGGCGTGTTCGGCGACAGACTGCGTGGATTCTAGCCAGGCGCGAAGATCACTCCGGCCAGCGGCGGCAGATTGATCACGATGGAATGCGGCTGACCGTGCCATGGCGTGTTGCTGGCCTCTGCGCCCGCGCCATTGCCGAGATTGCCACCGCCGTAGTGCGAAGAATCGGAATTGAACAGCTCGCGATAGTGCCCGCCATAGGGCACGCCGAGCCGGAAACCGGGGCGCGGCACCGGCGTGAAGTTCAGTGCCACCACGACGTGCGAGTCCTCGCTCCAGCGCAGGTAGCTCAAGGTCGAGTGCTGCGCGTCGTTGGGATCGAGCCAGGAAAATCCGCGTGGTTCGAATTCGTAGCGGTGCAACGCCGGCTGCCCGGTATACAGGCGATTGAGATCGCAGAGCGCGCGCTGCACGCCCTGGTGTTCGCCGTGCTCGGTGAGCCACCAGGGCAGGGCGACGCGAAAATTCCATTCCCAGGGATGCGCGAACTCGCCGCCCATGAACAGCAGCTTCTTGCCCGGGAAGGTCCACATGTAGGTGTACAGCAGCCGCAGGTTGGCGAGCTGCTGCCAGCGATCGCCGGGCATGCGGCCCAGCAGCGAGCGCTTGAGGTGCACGACCTCATCGTGCGAGAAGGGCAGCACGAAATTCTCGGTGTAGGCGTACATCTGCCCGAAGCTGAGCTTTTCGTGGTGGTAGCGGCGATGGACCGGGTCTTCCTTGAAGTAGTCGAGCGTGTCGTGCATCCAGCCCATGTTCCACTTCATGCTGAAGCCGAGGCCGCCGGCGTGCGTCGGGCGGCTGACCTTGGGCCAGTCGGTCGATTCCTCGGCGATGATCACGGTGCCGGGGTTGCGCGCGTGCGTGGTGGCATTGAGTGAAGCGAGGAATTCGATCGCCTCGAGGTTCTCGCGGCCACCGTGCTTGTTGGGCACGAAATCGCCCTGGCGGCCGAAATCGAGGTACAGCATCGAGGCCACGGCATCGACGCGCAGGCCGTCGAAGTGGAATTCCTCCAGCCAGTAGCAGGCGCTCGAGAGCAGGAACGAGCGCACTTCGTGGCGCTCGTAGTTGAAGATCAGCGTGCCCCAGTCGCGATGCTCGCCCTTGCGCGGGTCTTCGTATTCATAGAGCGCGGTGCCATCGAAGCGCGCGAGGCCGTGGCCATCGCGCGGAAAATGCCCGGGCACCCAGTCGAGCAGCACGCCGATGCCGGCCTGGTGGCACTGGTCGATGAAATAGCGCAGGTCATCGGGCGTGCCGTGGCGACTGGTCGGTGCGAAATAGCCGGTGGTCTGGTAGCCCCAGGAATCGTCGAGCGGATGCTCGGTGATCGGCAGCAGCTCGATGTGCGTGAAGCCCGAGGTCCTGCACGTACGGAATCAGTTCGGCGGCCAGCTCGCGATAGCTGTAGAAGCGGCCATCGCCGTGCTGGCGCCAGGAGCCGACGTGCACTTCGTAGATGCTCATCGGCGCATGCAGCCAGTTGCGCCTCGCGCCGCGCCGCAGCCAGTCCGCATCGCCCCAGGCGTGGTGGCTGTCGGCGACGATCGAGGCCGTGCCCGGCCGCAGTTCGCTGGCGCGGCCGTAGGGGTCGCTCTTCAGTGTCAGCGTGTTCGAGCCGCGATGGCGCAGCTCGAATTTGTAGAGCTCGCCGGCCACGAGTCCCGGAATGAAAATTTCCCACACACCGCTGGCGCCGAGATTGCGCAGCGGATAGCAGCGTCCGTCCCAGCGACAGAAGGGGCCGACCACGCTCACGCGCTCGGCATTGGGCGCCCAGAGCGCAAAGCGCACGCCGCTGATGCCATCGAGGCTCATGAGCTGCGCGCCCAGGAACTGCCAGCCGCGGGCCTCGTAGCCACCCGAGAATGCGGTCAGGTCGCTGGCGCCGAAGCTGGGGGCAAAGCTGTAGGGGTCGATCCGCTCGTGATCGTGGCCGTCGCTGTCACGCCAGCGCAGGCGGTAGTGCACCGGCAAGCTGCCCGGCGGACCCTGCCAGGCGAAGAAGTCGCTGTCGCCGAGCCGGGCCATGTCCTGCCCGGCCTCAAGCTGTACGCGCTGCGTTGCAGGCAGGTGCACGAGCACCGTGCTCTGGCCCCGGCCCTGACATGTCCGCCGAGCACCCCATGCGGGTCATGGTGGGTGCCGGCGGCGATGCGCCGCAGGTCATCCGCCAGATTCGCGCTCCAGTGGGTTCCCGGATCCATGTGCGCAGGTACTATACTGCACGCAGGCCCAAACGAGATCGATTGCATGGCCAAGAAAACGCCCCGCGCGTCCTCAGGTCGCTATGTCAGCCGCCTCACCAGCGGCACGCTGGCGGTGGTCATGGCCGGCGGACGCGGCGAGCGCCTGCACGACCTGACGCTCAACCGCTGCAAGCCGGCCACGCCCTTCGGCGGCAAGTTCCGCATCATCGATTTCGTGCTGTCCAACTGCGTGAACTCGGGCATCCGCCAGATCTTCGTGATGACGCAGTACAAAGGCCAGTCGCTGATCCAGCACGTGCAGCGCGGCTGGAGCTACCTGCGCGGCGAGTTCGGCGAGTTCGTCGACGTGGTGCCGGCGCAGCAGCAGATCGGCGCGCACTGGTATCGCGGCACCGCCGACTGCGTGTTACCAGAACCTCGACCTGATCCGCGCGCACCGGCCCAAGCACGTGCTGGTGCTGGCCGGCGATCACATCTACAAGATGGACTACGGCCCGATGATGGCCTATCACGTCGAGAAGGGCGCCGACATCACCGTCGGCGTGGTCGAGGTGCCGCGCGACAAGGCGCGCGAGTTCGGCGTGCTGTCGGTCACCGAGTGGAATCGCGTCACCAAGTTCGCCGAGAAGCCGCAGGAGCCCGAGCCGATACCGGGCCGCCCGGATGTGGCGCTCGCCTCGATGGGCATCTACGTGTTCAACGCGCAAGCTGCTCGAGCAAGCTGCTGGTCGAGGATGCGAAGGATGAGGAATCGAAGCACGACTTCGGCCGGAACATCATTCCGCCGGCGATCGACAACGCTGCAGGTGTTCGCCTATCCGTTCACCGACGTGAAGACGCGCGCGCAGAACTACTGGCGCGACGTGGGTACCGTCGATGCCTACTACGAGGCCAACATCGAGCTGGTGCACGTGGCCCCCGAGCTGAACCTCTACGACGAGGAGTGGCCGATCTGGACCTACCAGCCGCACCAGCCCGCCGGCCAAGTTCGTGCTCGACGAGGACGGCGCGGCGCGGCATGGCGATCAATTCCATGGTCTCGGGCGGCTGCATCATCTCCGGCGCGCGTGATCGACCAGTCGCTGCTGTTCTCGAACGTGCACGTCGATGAGCGCTCGAATGTGTATCGCACCGTGGTGCTGCCCAACGTGAAGATCGGCACGGGCTGCACCATCCGCCAGGCGATCCTCGATGAAGGCTGCGAAGTGCCCGACGGCATGCAGATCGGCATCGATCGCGCCGCCGATGCGGCGCGCTTCCATGTCACCGCCGGCGGCGTGGTGCTGGTGACGCCCGAGATGCTGCACGCGCGCAACAGCAGTCAGCGCATGAACGCACCGCGGCGGTTTCCGGTGGTGCTGTTCTGGCACATGCACCAGCCGCAGTATCGCGATCCGATCAGCGGCGAGTACGTGTTGCCCTGGACCTACCTGCACGCGATCAAGGACTACGTCGACATGGCCGCGCACCTCGAGGCCAATCCGCAGGCGCGCGCGGTGGTCAATTTCGCGCCGATGCTGCATCGAGCAGCTCGAGGAACTGGCGGCGCGCGTCAACGCGCACCTGGGACCGGCGAGAGCCTGCCCGATCCGGTGCTGGCGCTGCTGCTCGGAGGCACCGCTGCCGCTCGAGCCCGGCGCACGGCTCGCGCTGCTGCAAGCCTGCCTGCGCGCCGATCGCGAGCACCTGATCAACCGCTATCCCGCCTACGCGCGACTGGCGTCGCTGGCCACGGCCCTCGGTGCACGCGAGCACGTCGCCTATGCCTCCGATCAGTACCTGCGCGATCTCGGCGTCTGGTACCACATCGCCTGGCTGGGCGAGACCGTCAAGCGCAGCGACCTCAGCGTCGCCGCGCTGATCGATCGCGAGCGCGATTTCACGGCGACTGCATCGCCGCAGCGCTGCTGGAGTTGATCGGCGAACTGCTCGACGGGCCTGCTGCCGCGCTATCGCGCGCTGGCCGAGCGCGGCCAGGTCGAGCTGGCGGTGTCGCCCTACGCGCATCCGATCCTGCCGCTGCTGCTCGATTTCAATGCCGCGCGCGAATCGATACCCGGTGCGCCGCTGCCGCGTGCCGCGGCCTATCCGGGCGGCGCGGAGCGCGCTGCCTGGCACATGCGCGAGGCGCTGCGCGTATTCACGCGTGTCTTCGGCCGCGCGCCCGTGGGCTGCTGGCCGTCGGAAGGCGCGATCAGCGAGCGCGCGCTCGAGCTCATCGAGCGAGCATGGCCTGCGCTGGGCCGCCAGCAGCGGCAACGTGCTGCGCGGTTGCCTGCGATGCCGCGCACGAGCTGAGCCTGCGAGCGCCGAGCTGAGTCGCGCCTGGCAGGCGCCGGGCAGCCAAGCTGCAAGCTGTGTTTTCCGCCACGACGAGCTGTCGGATCTCATCGGCTTCACGTATTCGAAATGGCACGGTGACGATGCCGTGCGCCATTTCGTCGGCGAACTCGAGCGCGTGGCCGCGCAGGCTCGAGGACGCGCAGGGCGCGATGGCGCTGGTGGCGCTCGATGGCGAGAACGCCTGGGAGCACTACCCGTTCAATGGCTACTATTTCCTGCAAGGCCTGTACGCAGCGCTGGCATCGCATCCGGGCATCGAACTCACCACGCTTGGCGATGCCTGGCGCGCAACGCCGCAGGCGCAGCCGCTGCCGCGCGTGGTCGCCGGCAGCTGGGTGCACGGCACGCTCGCGACCTGGATCGGCGATCGCGACAAGAATGCCGGCTGGGATCTGCTTGGTGGAGGCCAAGCTGGCCGTGGATGAGGTGCTTGCCAGCGGACGCCTGCCGCCGCACAAACGCGAGCGGATCGAGCGGCAGCTCGCGCTGTGCGAGAGCTCCGACTGGTTCTGGTGGTTCGGCGACTACAACCCGTACGAGGCCGTGCGCGATTTCGATCGGCTGTTCCGGCACCAGCTCACCAGTCTTTATCTGCTGATCGGGCGCGAAGTGCCCGAGATTGCTCACCCACGCCATTTCGGTCGGGCGCGGCGCGCCCGAGGGCGGCGGGGTGATGCGCCGCGCCCAGGAGTGAGCCCTGGAGTGAGCGCATCCGCAGCCCGTGTTGCAGCAGCGGCGCACCGGCGTGCTGCTGCATCCCGACCGCGCTGCCCGCGCAACAGGGTGCATTGGGCGCCGCCGCGCGCGGCTTCATCGACTGGCTGGCAGCGGCGGGCTTCAGCGTGTGGCAGGTGCTGCCGCTCGGTCCGGTCGGCGCCGATCGCTCGCCGTACTGGGTGCGTTCCGACCAGGCCGGCAATCCGCAGCTGATCGACCGCAGCGAGGCGCCCGACCCCGACGCAGCGCGCGCGCAGTTCGCGCGATTTCTGCGCGCGCGCAGGCGGGCTGGCTCGAGGACTACGCGCTGTTCGACGCGCTGAGCCGTGCGCACGACGGCGCTGCCTGGTGGACATGGCCACCGAGCTTGCGCGATCGGGATGCCGCCGCGCTCGCGCAGGCGCGAGTACGCCTGGGCACCGAGCTGCATGCGCTGCGCGTCGAGCAATGGCAATTCGCACAGCAGTGGGCGGCACTGCGCGACTACGCGCACGAGCGCGGCGTGCAGCTGTTCGGCGACCTGCCGATCTACGTGGCGCCTGATTCGGTGGCGACCTGGGTGCATCGCGGCGCAGTTCCAGCTCGCAGGCCAACGGCTGAGCCCGCGGCATTGGCCGGTGTGCCGCCGGATTATTTCTCCGCCGATGGGCAGCTGTGGGGCAATCCGCTCTACGACTGGGAGCAGGCGCGAGTCCGACGATTTCGCCTTCTGGCGCGCGCGATTCGCCGCGCAGCTTGCAGCGCTTCGATCTGCTGCGCATCGATCACTTTCGCGGTCTCGCGGCTTACTGGTCGGTGCCGGCCGGCGCGAGCACCGCGCGCGAGGGCCGCTGGGTCGATGCGCCGGGTGCCGCGCTGCTGGCGCGCCTGCGAGCCGCCCATGGCGGCTTGCCGGTGGTCGCCGAAGACCTGGGCCTGATCACGCCCGACGTCGAAGCCCTGCGCCGCGAGTTCGACCTGCCCGGCATGCGCGTGCTGCAGTTCGGCTTCGATGGCTCGCCGGACAATCCGCACCTGGCGCACAACTACACGCGTTTTACAGTGGTCTACACCGGCACGCACGACAACGACACCACGCTGGGGTGGTACCGGTCGCTCGATGCGAGCGCGCGCCGCCGGGTCGAAGACTACCTGGGCTGCGCGAGCGCGCAGTTGCCGGCCGAGCAGATGCCGACCGCGCTGCTGCGAGCTGCGCTGGCTTCGGTGGCCGTGCTGGCGGTGGCGCCGCTACAGGACCTGCTGGGGCTGGGTAGCGAGGCGCGTTTCAACACGCCTGGCACTGTGAATGCCAGGTCGGGTGGCGACTCGGTCGGTGACTCGGGCGGCAACTGGAGCTGGCAATTTGCGCCCGGCGCACTGACTCCACAGTTGGCCGGGGCCCTGCGTGCCATGAACGAGCGTTACGGCCGGGTCGTACGGTATCCTTTGCCGCCATGAGACGCCGATGGCCATGAAGCAGCGACGCCGCACTGCGCCGGCAAAGATGTCCGACATCGCCCGGCTCGCCGGGGTGTCCCCATCGACGGTGTCGCGCGCGCTCGCCGGCAGCCCGCTGGTGACGGCCCGCAAGCGCGAGGAAATCCATCGTCTCGCGCGTGAGCGCGGCTACGTGGTCAATTCCACGGCGCGCAACCTGCGGTTGCAGCGCACGCAGACCCTGGGCGTGGTGATTCCGCTGGCGCACGAGACCAGCCAGCCCCTGAGCGATCCCTTCTTCATGGAAATGCTGGGTTGGCTGGCGGATGCGATTACGCAGCGCGGCTACGGCATGTTCCTGCTCAAGGTGCTGCCGCCGATGGAAGGCTGGCTCAGCGACCTGATCGCCAGCCAGCGCGCCGATGGCATCATCGTGATCGGCCAGAGTACCGAGCACCAGACGCTCGAAGCGGCAGCCGTGCACTACAAGCCCCTGGTGGTGTGGGGCGGCCATCTGGCTACGCAGTCGTACTGCACGGTGGGCACCGACAACCTGGCCGGCGCGCTGGCCGCGGTCGAGCACCTGATCAAGCTTGGCCGCAAGCGCATCGTTTTTGTTGGCGACCCGTCGGTGCCAGAAATCGGCCTGCGCTACGAAGGCTATCGGCTGGCGCACGAGCGTGCGCCGGGGCTGCGTGCACCACCGCACCTGGTGTCCTCGCACCTCACGCCCGACACTTCGTATGAAGCGGTGCGCGCCTTCATCAGCTCCGGCGGCAACTGCGATGCGATCTTCGCGGCGACCGATGTGATCGCCATGAGTGCGCTGCGCGCGCTGACCGCATCGGGCATTGCCGTACCGAGCCAGGTATCGGTAATCGGCTTCGATGACATTGCGCTCGCGGCACATTCCAATCCGCCGCTCAGCACGGTGCGCCAGGATATAGAGCGCGGCGCGCACACGCTGGTCGACCTGCTGTTCCGCCGCATGGCCGGCGAGGACGCGCCGTCCTCGACGATGCCCGCTGAACTGGTAGTACGCGAATCCAGCGGCTGAGGCCGAGCGGCTACTGCCTGCTCAATTCCTGCAGTCGCTGCTGTGCCGGGTCGCGCCACCAGTTGTACAGCAGGCCGACGAACAGCAGCGCCGCAAGTACGGTGGCCAGGCCGAAAGCGTAGCGCACGTTGCCGCCGTGCGCGTCAGCGAGCGCGGCCATGGCCAGCGGCGCGAAGCCTGCGGCCACCGCGGTGAAGAACAGGATCACACCCGCCACCGCGCCATGCTCGAAGCGCGGAAAGCAGCTGATGCCCTTGGAGTTGAGCGTCGGATAGACCATCGACATGAAGAGGCCGGTAAGGGGCAGGAAGTAGAGCGCCGCGTCCTGGCCACCCAGCATGGCGATGATGAAGCAGCACAGTATCGCGCCGCTCAGCAGCACCAGTACCGTGGTCCAGCGCATCACCTTCAGCAACCACACGCCCAGGAAGCGGCCCGCTGCGCGCAGTACGAAAAATCCCGTCAGCGCAAAGGCAACCATGCCGATGGCCGGGCCGTGATAGCTCAGCAGGTAGGTCGGCATCCACACGGTGATGGAATTCTCGACCGCGACGTACAGCATGATCAGCAGCGAAAAGCCGAGTGCGTAGGGATTGGCCATCATGCGCAAGGTGCGGCCCAGGTTGACCTGCTCTTCGGCCGGATGCGTGAGCCTGGGATAGCGCACGAGAAAAGCGGCCAGCATCAGGGCGGCGCAGACGGCGGCGGCCACCACGTACAGATACTTCCACGACAGGCCGTGTGCGATCAGCAGCGTCACGATCAGCGGGCCGGCAATCGCGCCGGCGCCGAAGAATCCTTCGATCAGGTTCATCGTCGAGGTGTGCTGCTCCGAAGTCGCGGAAATGTCGCCCACGAGGGCCAGCGCGCCGATCTTGAAGATGGCGATGCCCAGACCCGAGATCAGCAGCAGGAACACGAACAGGCCGAACTGCCGGCCGAAGATGAAACACAGCGAGCTGCCACCGAACAGCAGCAGGCCGAACAGGATCGTGCGGCGCCGGCCGAGGCTGTCGGCGAGGAAGCCCAGCAGGATGGCGCCGGCCCCCATGCCGATCATGGTCGCGTATTGCACGGCGCTCGCCGCGGTCAGGCTGAGGGTGAATTCGGCCTTCAGGCGCGCAATGACCGTGCCGATCGCATCGGTGGTCATCGCAAACATCAGGAACATCATGCAGGTCAGCACCCGCAGGGCCTTCGGGTTATGTGCGCCCGCCGCCGAACTTGCCTCGCTCATGCACTTTCCCTATCGTTAGCGCTTTACAGCTTATGAAATCGATTGCATTATAGGCACGATGAAGAATCAGGTTCAACTGATCAGCTATGTCGATCGCCTGTCGGGCGGCACGATCGCTGACCTGCAGGCGCTGCTCGAAGGGCCGTTGCGTGGCGTCTTCGGGGGTGTGCACCTGTTGCCATTCTTCGATCCCATCGACGGCGCCGACGCGGGTTTTGACCCGATCGATCATACCGCCGTCGATGCGCGACTGGGCAGCTGGAACGATATCCGGCGCCTTGCCATGAATACCGAAGTCATGGCCGATGTGATCGTCAATCACGTCTCCGCCGATTCGCCGCAGTTCCGCGACTTCCTGGCGCGCGGGGCGGCCTCCGAATATGCCGGCATGTTCCTCACGCTGGAGACCGTATTTCCCGGCGGCGCCAGCGACGAGCAGCTCGCGCGCGTGTATCGCCCGCGGCCGGGCCTGCCGTTTACACCGCTCAGGTTTGCCGACGGCGAACAGCGCCGGCTGTGGACCACCTTCACGCCGCAGCAGATCGACATCGATGTGCATCATGCGCAGGGGCGCGCCTACCTCACCCGCATCCTCGAGGTGTTCGCGGCGCACGGCATCCGCATGGTGCGCCTCGATGCGGTGGGCTATGCGATCAAGAAGGCAGGCACCAGCTGTTTCATGCTGCCGGAGACCTTCCAGTTCATCGACGAGTTTGCCGCGCAGGCGCGCGCGCTCGGCATCGAAGTGCTGGTGGAAATCCACTCCTACTATCGCCGGCAGATCGAGATCGCCTCGCGGGTCGATTGGGTGTACGACTTCGCGCTGCCGCCGCTGCTGCTGCATGCCTGCGCTTTCCACACCGCGAAGTGCCTCAAGGACTGGATCCGCATCCGCCCGCGCAACGCGCTCACGGTGCTCGACACGCACGATGGCATCGGCATCATCGACATCGGCGCTGATGCCAGTGATCGCACGGCGCGCCCCGGATTGGTGCCGCCCGCGGAACTCGATCGCCTGGTGGAGATCATCCACGAGCGCACCGGCGGCGAGAGTCGACGCGCTACCGGCGCCGCGGCCTCGAACCTCGATCTGTACCAGGTGAACTGCACCTTCTACGATGCGATGGGGCGCGATGATCGCGCCTATCTGCTGGCGCGCGCGATCCAGTTTTTCCTGCCTGGCATACCGCAGGTGTACTACGTCGGCCTGCTGGCCGGGCACAACGACATGGAGCTGCTGGCGCGCACGCGCGTGGGCCGCGACATCAACCGGCACTACTACAGCAAGGCAGAGATCGCCGCTGATCTCGAACGCCCGGTCGTGCGCTCGTTGCTGGAGTTGATCCGCCTGCGCAATGAACATCCGGCCTTTGCGGGCGAATTTTCCCTCGGTGAGACCTCCGATCAGCGTTTGCAGCTGCATTGGCGCCAGGGAAGCGCTTACGCGCAGCTCGATGCCGATCTGGCCAGCGGCCAGTGGCGGCTCACGGCCTCCAATGCAGAGGGGGCCGGCAGCGCGTACCAGTTCGTGCAGCAGTAGCCCATGCAGTAGTATGGGCCGGCAGCAGGGGGGAACATGGCTGTCAACTCAACGCGCGAGCGCCCGACACTGTCCTTCTGGCAGATCTGGAACATGTGCTTCGGTTTCCTGGGGCTGCAATTCGGCTTCGCATTGCAGAACTCCAATGTCAGCCGCATCTTCCAGACGCTGGGCGCGAGCCTCGATGAGATCCCTTCACTCTGGATCGCAGCGCCGCTCACGGGGCTCATTGTGCAGCCGCTGATCGGTTACTACTCCGATCGCACCTGGACGCGCCTCGGCCGGCGCCGCCCCTATTTTCTGGTCGGTGCCTTGCTGGCTTCGCTGGCACTGTTTGCGATGCCACGTTCGCCGCTGCTGTGGATAGCGGCCGGCTTGCTGTGGATACTCGATGCCTCGATCAATGTGTCGATGGAGCCGTTCCGCGCGCTGGTGGGCGACATGCTCAAGCCCTGGCAGCGTGCAGCCGGCTATTCGATGCAGAGTTTTTTCATCGGCATCGGCGCCGTCGTGGCCAGCATGCTGCCCTGGCTGCTGGGCCTTGCCGGCGTCAGCAATCACGCCTCGGCCACGCAAGGCGCGGCGGCCATTACCGATACCGTGCGTTACTCATTTGATCTCGGTGCGTTGGTGCTGCTGGGCGCGGTGTTGTGGACGATATTTACCACCCGCGAATATCCACCGGACGAACTCAACGCCTTCAGCGACTCGGCCAGCAGTCACGCAGCAACGCAGATAGTGGGTGCGCCGGCAGTGCAGCGGCGCAATGGCCTGGTCTGGACGCTGTGCGGCGTAGCGCTGATCTTCGTGGTGGCGCACTACCGGCTGGACCGACAGCTCTACGTGATTGCCTGCGGTGCCGCGATCTGGGGCGCGGCGCAGTTGCTGGCCAGCAAGTTCGGCGGCAACGGCGTGTTCGCCACCATCATGCACGACATACAGTACATGCCCGATGCGATGCGCAGGCTCGTGCCGGTGCAGTTCTTTTCCTGGGTGGCCTTGTTCGCGATGTGGATCTACACCACCTCCGCCGTTACGCAGGTGCACTATCACACCACCAGCGCCACCTCCGATGCCTACAACGAAGGCGCCAACTGGGTGGGCGTGCTGTTCGGCGCCTACAACGGCTTCGCGGCGCTGGCGGCAATCGCCATACCGCTGATGGTGAAGCGCATGGGATTACGCACCAGCCATGCGATCAATGTCTGGCTCGGTGGCCTCGGCCTGATCTCGATGCAGTTCATCCATGATCCGCATTGGCTGCTGCTGCCGATGCTGGGAGTGGGTTTCGCCTGGGCCTCGATACTCTCGCTGCCTTATGCCTTGCTCTCGGATAGCGTGCCGGCCGCGAAGATGGGCGTGTACATGGGCATCTTCAACTTCTTCATCGTGATTCCACAGCTGGTGGCCGCGAGCGTGCTCGGTTTCGTGCTCAAGCAGTTCCTCGGCGGCGCGCCGATCCAGGCGCTGACGCTCGGGGGACTCAGCATGCTTATCGCGGGCTTGCTGGCGCTGCGGGTGCCGCAGCCGGCGTCATAGTCGCTGCAGTCGCGCCGCAGGAGCGGCGCACCACCAGGCGTGTCGGCAGCACCGTGCCCTCGGCGTGATCATCGGTGATCAGCCGCAGCAGCGTATCCACCAGTGTCTCACCCGCACGCCGCGTGTCCTGCGCCACCGTGGTCAGCGGCGGATTGGTGAGACTGGCCGAGGGAATATCATCGAAGCCCACGATCGAGACGCTGCCTGGCACCTCGATGTGCCGCTCCTGTAGTGCGCGCAGCGCGCCCATCGCGATCAGATCGCTGGCCGCGACAATCGCATCGAAGTGCGCGCCGCTGGCCAGCAGCTGCATTGCGGCTTCGTACCCCGACTGTTCGGCGCTGAGCGCGTCGCAGCGCAATTCCGCTGCGGCCTTGAGGCCTGATGCGCCCAGCGCCTCGGCATAGCCGCGATAGCGTTCCATGAATTCCGGATAGTGATCCGAAGCGTTGCCGAGAAAGGCAAGCGCGCGACGGCCGAGTCCGATCAGGTGGCGCGCGGCATCGAAGCCGCCGCGAAAATTATCGCAACCGATCGACAGGCCCGGCTGGCCAGCCACGACCGCGCCCCAGCGAACGAAATGCGTGCCCTGCCTGACCAGCTGTTCGAGTCGCGCCTGGTAGTCGAGGTAGTCGCCGTAGCCGAGCAGGATCAGGCCGTCGGCCTTGCGGCTGTCTTCGTAGTCCTTGTGCCAGTCGCCCGAGAGCTGCTGGAACGAGACCAGCAGATCGTAGCCGCGCCGCGCGCAGGCACGCGTGATCGAGCCCAGCATCGCCAGGAAGAATGGGTTGATGTGCGAATCGTCGGGTGTGGGGTCTTCGAACAGCAGCAGCGCCAGCGTGTTCGAATGCTGGAAGCGCAGGTTCGAGGCGTTCTTGTCGACTTTGTAGTTGAGCTGCTCGGCAATGGCCTCGATGCGCTTGCGGGTCTCGGCGCTGACCATCGGGCTGCCACGCAAGGCACGCGAGACCGTCGGCTGCGAGACGCCCGCCAGGTACGCGATGTCGAATGACGTAGGCTTGCTTTGCGTGACCAATCCACCCGCTGGAGCGCGCCGCCCCAGGCCCCCCTTGATCTGGCCTGGGGCTATCTTGCCACAGCGGCTATGGTCGCGGGCCGTCGGGCGTACAATCGCGTGCTGGTCACAGGAGATATGCCATGCGCAGCCTGGTTTCGCTCGCTCTGATCCTTTCCTGGTCCCCGCTGCTGGCGCTCGCCGCGTCGCAGAGCACCAATGCCGACAGCAACCTATCGATCAGCATCGCCGAGCCGCTGCAGAAGAAACTGGCTGCCAGCTACGGCAGTGAGGAAGCACAGGTACTGCAGCAGGCGATCAATGACAGCGTGGCGCGGGCGGTGCAGCGCGCTGGCCTCGCGCCTGCGACGCTGCCGCGCACGGAAGTGCTGCTCAGCGACGCGCGGCCCTCGCACCCGACGCATCACCAGCAGGGTGCCAATCCCAGCATCGACCCGGTGCGCTCCATATCGCTGGGCGGCGCGACGCTCAGTGCGGTGCTGCGCGGCGCGGACGGCAAGGAGCTGGAGCGCGTAACCGCAGACCGCTACGCAACCAGTCTGCAGGAAGCCTCGGTCTCGCTGGATACCTGGTCCGATGCGCGCCTGACGATCGATCGCCTGGCCGATCAGCTCGTGAAGGCCTATCGACGGCATGCGCACTGACTGGCGCGCGCGCTTCAGCTCAGTCGCAGGTACAGCACGCCATGCGGCGGCAGTGTGAGCCGCGCGCCCTCGAGTCTGCCCTCGGGCAGGCCATGACCCGATTGCACCTGGCCCGACATCACGCGCGGCAGATCACCGACCGCGTGTTGTGATGACAGGTTGAAAGCCACGAGCAGCCGCTCGTCACCGTAGCCGCGCGTGAAGGCCAGCACCGCATCGGTGCTCAGCAGGAATTCGATCGTGCCCCACAGCAGCGCCGGATGTTGCCTGCGCCAGCGCAGCAGGCGACGAAAGGCCTGCAGTGTCGACGTCGCTGCGTGTTCCTGCACTTCCACCGCTTGCTGCAGATGCTGTGTCGGCAGTGGCAGCCAGGGTTTGCCACTGGTGAAGCCACCGCGCTCGCCGGTCGTCCAGGGCATGGGTGTGCGACAGCCATCGCGCCCCTTGAAGGCGGGCCAGAAGGCGATGCCGTAAGGATCGCGCAGCGCCTCGAAGGGCACCTGCGCTTCGCGCAGGCCGAGTTCTTCGCCCTGGTAGATGCACACCGCGCCGCGCAGCGAGCACACCAGTGCACTCAGTTGTGTCGCCAGGTGTGCGGGCGCATGGGCTTCGCCCCAGCGGCTCGCGACGCGTTCGACATCGTGGTTTGAAATCGCCCAGCAGGGCCAGGCCGCGCTCGAGGCGGCCAGCGCGCCCTCGACCGTGCTGCGGATGTGCGCCGGCGCATGATCGGTGCCCAGCAGTTCGAAGCTGTAGCCCATGTGCAGGCGGCCAGGGCGCGTGTACTCGGCAATGGTTGCGTTGGAATTCTCGGCCGAGATCTCGCCGAGTGTCACGCGGCCCGGGATAGCGGTCGATCAGCGCGCGCAGCTCTTCGATGAAGGGCAGGTTCTCCGGACGCGTGTTGTCATACACGTGGTACTGGTAGGCATAGGGGTTGTCGGCGCGAAAGCCGCGACCGCTGCGCTGCTCCGCGGGCTTGGGCGGGTTGTCGCGCAACTGCCCATCGTGGAAACAGAAGTTGATGGCATCGAGGCGCATGCCATCCACGCCACGCTCCAGCCAGAAGCGCACGTTGTCGAGCACGGCGCGCCGCACCGCCTGGCTGTGGAAGTTGAGATCCGGTTGCTCGGACAGGAAATTGTGCAGGTAGTACTGCGAGCGGCGCGGCTCCCACTTCCAGGCGCCACCGCCGAATATCGACAGCCAGTTGTTGGGCGGGCCGCCATCGGGGCGGGCATCGGCCCACACGTACCAGTCGGCGCGCGGATTGTCGCGACTCTGCCGGCTTTCCCTGAACCACTCGTGTTCAGCCGAGGTGTGGCTCAGCACCTGGTCGATCATGATCTTCAGGCCCAGCGCGTGGGCCTTGGCCAGCAGCCGGTCGAAATCGGCCAGCGTGCCGAACAGCGGGTCGACCGCGCAGTAGTCGGCGATGTCGTAGCCGAAGTCGGCCATCGGCGATTTGAAGAACGGCGAGATCCACACGGCCTCGACGCCCAGGCTCGCCACATAGTCGAGCCGCTCGATGATCCCCGGCAGGTCGCCGACGCCATCGCCATTGGTATCGAGGAAGCTGCGTGGATAGATCTGGTAGATCACCGCGCCATGCCACCAGGCGTGCGCCGGCGCCAGCGCCGCCCGTCGCGATTCTTCGACCGCTATGTCCTTGCTCAAGGCCGACCTCTGATCAGTTCGTCTGGAAAGCTTACCCGCTGTTCCGCGCCGCCCGTCGCCAACGCATACGTATTCATTCGCCGCGCCGCGCCACCTGCGTCTATGTTCGGAACACGAAGGCGCAGCCCTTAGACGCGCCAGGGGGATCAGATGTTGCAAAACCTTCGCCGCGTGGCGCGCCTGCTCGTGCCCGTCCTCTTGCTGGCTACGGCCAGCGGCGTGGTCGTCGCGGCTGGCGCCACGCATGACTACTCGAAGGACGAGGCCCGCAGCAGCCCGGCCTGGGTGCGCGATGGAGTGGTCTACGAAATCTTTCCGCGCGATTTCTCGGCGCGCGGCGACTTTGCGGGTGTCACGGCGCAGCTGGACCGTCTGCAGCAGCTGGGCGTCAACATCCTGTGGCTGATGCCGATCCATCCGCTCGGCAAGCTCAAATCCAAGGGCACGCTCGGCAGTCCGTATGCGGTGCGTGATTACTACGGCATCAACAGCGACTACGGCAGTGCCGATGACCTGCATCGCCTGATCAACGAGGCGCACAGGCGCGGCCTCAAGGTGATCATCGACATCGTCGCCAATCACACCGCCTGGGATTCGAACCTGATGGCGCATCCGGGCTATTACACGCACGATGCCAGCGGCAAGATCATTCCGCCCGACCCCGACTGGACCGACGTCGCCGACCTGAACTACGACAACCAGGAGCTGCGCCAGTACATGACCGGCATGCTGGTGCACTGGCTGAAGGATTTCGATCTCGACGGTTTCCGCTGCGACTACGCCGCCGGCGTGCCTACCGATTTCTGGGAGCCGGCACGCGCGGCGCTCAGCAAGGCCAAGCCCGATATCTTCATGCTCGCCGAAGCCGACTCGCCCGAGCTGCTGGTGAAGGCCTTCGATGTCGACTACGCCTGGTCGTTCTACCACGCGCTCTCTGATGTGCTGCAGGACGGCAAGCCGGCATCTGCAATTGTCGACAACTGGCGCGCGAGCGCGGCGCAGTACCCGCACGGCGCGCTGCGCCTGCGCTTCACGGACAATCACGACCAGCGCCGCGCAATCGCGCGCTTCGGCGAAGCGGCGACGCTCGCAGCCAACGCGCTGATGTTCACGCTCGATGGCGTCCCGCTGCTCTACCAGGGCATGGAAGTGGGCGATACCGCGGAATCGACTGCGCCGGCGCTGTTCGAGAAGCTGCCGGTGTTCTGGCAGGGCGATGCGATACGGCCGCAGTATCCGCGGTTCTTCCACGACCTCATCGCGCTGCGCAAGGCGCACAGCGCGTTGCGCAGCGGCGCGGTGCAGTGGCTGCACAACAGCGACGAGGGTCGCGTGCTCACGTATGCGCGCGCCGATGCGAGCGAGTCGCTGGTGATAGCGATCAACCTGTCGACGGCCCCGTTCACCGGCGTAGTCACGGCCGGCGAGGGGCGCTACGAAGACATCACGCCGGGCCGCGCAGCCGCGGCCGCCAGCCTGCCGGCTGTGGCATTGGGCGCCTGGGAATTCCGTGTGTATCGGCGCATCACCACTCCGTGACCGCGGCGCAGGTGCACTACGTCGGCCGCGAGCGCCAGCCGGTGCTCGTGATCGACGATTTCGTGCCCGAGCCGCGCGCGCTGATCGACGAAGCGGCGCCATTGCAATTCACCGCGATCGGCCCGCATTACCCGGGCATACGGGCCGGCGTGCCGGCCGCCCGTGTGCGCGCCTTCCTGGCGCCGATCGTCGATCTGGTGTGCAGCACCTTCGAGTGCGGTTCTCAGCTGCAGGTGCTCGAGGCCTACTACTCGCTGGTGACCACGCGGCCGGCCGCACTGCGGCCGATCCAGCGACTGCCGCACTTCGATGGGCTGGAGCGCGAGCGCCTGGCATTGCTGCACTTCATCAGCAGCGATCGCAGCAGCGGCACGGCCTTCTACCGGCACCGGTCCACCGGCTTCGAGAGCGTGGATGCATTGCGTTATCCGCAGTTCAGCGCAGCGCTGACACGCGACGCGGCTACCTACGGGCTACCGGAGCCGGCCTATATCAGCGGCGATACGCCGATGTACGAGCAGATCGCGAGCTTCGAAGGGCAATTCAACCGCGCGCTGGTTTATCGCGGCCATGTATTGCACTGCGCCCTGTTGCCGGAGGGTATATCATATTTATCAGATCCACGCGCGGGACGACTGACTGTGAATACCTTCCTGATGGGCGAAGCCTGAGCGTTGTGTCTGGCGCGCAACAGGCTGGTATGAATACGTATGCGTAAGCATTGGCAAAGGGCGGCTGATCGCTAAGATTGCGACTGCCGGATATTTACAACACTTCCCTGGGGGGAAGGGCCGCCGCAAGTCTGTGGGGAGACTGCGCCGCGCCGATCAAACATTCTAAGGAGACGCCTAGGTGAAGACCTTCAAGACGGCCTATTGCACGCAGCCGGCCACGCGCCGCGCTCTGTTTGCGGTGAGTTCCACGGCCACGGGCTGCGCGGTGCTGCTGATGGCAGCGACCAGCGCGGCACGCGCGGCCGATCAGTCCGCGGCAGCGGCAGAATCGAGCGCGCCGATCGAAGAGATCATCGTAACCGGTATCCGCAAGAGCATCGAGGATTCGATCGCGGCGAAGAAGAACAACTCTTCCATCGTCGAGGTGGTGTCCGCCGAAGACATCGGCAAGTTGCCGGACAACTCGATTGCCGAGTCGATCGCGCGCCTTCCGGGCCTCGCCGCGCAGCGTACCGCCGGCCGTGCGCAGACGCTGTCGATCCGCGGCCTCGGCCCCGACTACACCGTCACCACGTTCAATGGCCGCGAGCAGCCCTCGACCGGCGACAGCCGTTCGGTCGAGTTCGACCAGTACCCCTCGGAACTCGTGAGCCAGGTCAAGATCTTCAAGACGCCGGACGCGGGCATGACCTACCAGGGCATTGCCGGCACGGCCGACATCGAAACCGTGAAGCCGCTGGCCTATGGCCATCGCGCACGCTCGATCGGCTACAAGTACGAGAAGGATGGGCAGAAGGCCAACGTGCCCTCGCTGTCGGATACCGGCAACCGCGCGAGCGCGACCTACATCGATCAGTTCATGGATCACAAGGTGGGCGTGGCCCTCGGCGTGGCCTACAACAAGACGCCATACCAGGCGCAGGCGCGCGAATCCTGGGGCTATGGCGCGTGGCCCGAGCGGCGCCACGATCGTGAACGGCACCAAGGATGGCGTCCAGTCGTCGTACTTCCAGCGCACGGGATGGCTGGGCGTGGTCGAATTCCAGCCCAATGACCGACTGCACTCGACCTTCGACGGCTACCATTCCAACTTCAAGGAACTGCAGAACATCCGGCGCATGGAATATCCGCTGACAGTGGATCGGCAGCGGGCACACCTACCAACCCAGGGCCCGGTTGTCGACAACCGCATGCATGTCGGGTACCTACATCGAACGTGCCGTTCGTGGTGATCGAGAATTACAACAACGAGACCCATGCCAAGGTCGATGCCTATGGCCTGAAGACGGATTTCAAGCTGACCGACAATTGGACCCTGGAAAACGACCTCAGCTACTCGAAGGCTCATCGCAACAAACTGCGACTGGAATCCACCGGCGGAAATGGCTCAGGGCGATCCCGGTTCACCGCTCGCTTCCGACCACTGAGACCAATACGTTCACCACCGGCCCGGACGGCGTCACGGTACCGACCATCACTGGCAACTACAGTGACTACAACACGACCTTCCTGACCGATCCGGGCGGCTGGGCTGGCGGCTCGGCTGCGCACGAGCAGCCGTGCCGGCTTCTGGGACGACCAGGCCATCAACGATGAGATCAAGTCCATCAGGCTGGCTGCGACTCGCAAGTTGCAGACCGGCTTCATCAGCGGCGTGTCCATTGGCGTCAACTACGCCGACCGCAGCAAGGACAAGTATCGGCAGCAGAATGCGCTGTATTTCCCGGGCAGATCTCACTGCGGGTCCGTACTACGTGGCAGGTGCCCGATGCCTACCGCCGCGGCGTCATCAACACCAGCTTCTTCGGCAATCCCAATGGGATGATCAACTACGACGCGTTGAGCATGTTCCACAACGGCTTCTTCAACGTGATCGATGCCCGTCAGGACTCGACCCGCACTGGTCGATGGCGGTACGCTTGACGCCGACTATACCGGCAGCTGGCGCATGAACGAGAAGCTGACGACACCGTATATCAAGCTGGACATCGACAGCCATCTCGGCTCGCACGAACTGACCGGCAACATCGGCGTGCAGGCGCAAAGCGCAGATCAGACGGCGCACCTGAATGTCGTTTCAGCAACCCACGCAAGTGTCGCAGGTCACGGACGGGGCCAAGTACACCGAGGTGCTGCCCAGCCTGAACCTCAGCCTCTCGCTGGCGGACGACATGAAGCTGCGCTTTGCCGCCGCGACCACGGTGTCGAGGCCGCGCATGGATGACATGGCCGGCGGCGCGAATTACTCGGTCGTCGGAGAAGGTTTGCCCGGGATCCAGTACAACGGCAACACGTACTACTGGCAACGAAACTCGGGAGGCAATCCGCAGCTGAGGCCCTGGAAGGCCAATGCCTTTGACCTGTCGCTGGAAAGGTATTTCTCCGACAACAAGGGCTATGTCTCCGCCTCGGTGTACTACAAGCAATTGAAGCGCTTCCTGTACTCGGACCACCGGGTTGTCGATTTCACCGGCGTACTGCTGCCAGACCAGACCAGCACGAGCGACCCAACGGTCTATACCACGGCCAATGCCAATCGCCTGGGCGTGGCATCGGCACTGCTGAATGGCAGCGGCGGCTATATCAGGGGCATGGAATTGTCGGGCTCCTGGCAAGGCTCGATGGTTGCCGACTGCGCTGGACGGGTTCGGACTGATCGTCAGCGCCTCCTGGAATGCCTCGTCGGTCAGCCCGCACGGGTCATCTGCAGCCGGTGCCTGGCCTGTCGCCGAAGGTCATCAACTCGACGTTGTACTACGAGAAGTATGGCTTCTCGGCGCGCATCAGCCAGCGCTATCGCGGCGGGTTCGATGGCGAAGTGCCCACTTTCGACGGTTCGATCCAGAACCGCGAGGTCAAGGCGGAAACGCTGCTCGACGCGCAGGTCGGCTACGAGTTCAAGGAAGGTGCGGTCAAGGGTTTGTCCCTGAACCTGTCGGGCACCAACCTGACCGATACGCCGTTCGTGCAGTGGAACGTGGGTGATCCGGAGTCCCTCAACCAGAAGTACGAGAAGTACGGCGCTGTCTACACGTTCTCGGTGAACTACAAGTTCTAGGCCAGGCCGCGACGCAGTAACATCACACCTGCCGGCAGCGATGCCGGCAGGTGTTTTTTTTGGAGCAGCCCATGCCCGGGGTCGAGATCAAGTCGGTAGTGATCGTCGGTGGCGGCACCGCGGGCTGGATGTGCGCCGCCGCGCTTGCCAAGGTATTCGGGCCGCGCCTCTCGATCACCGTGGTGGAATCGGATGAGATCGGCATCGTCGGCGTGGGCGAGGCGACCATTCCGGCCATCAACCTGTTCAACCAGATGCTGCGCCTCGACGAAGACGACTTCCTGCGCCACACGCACGGCACCTTCAAGCTCGGCATCGAGTTCGCCAACTGGTACGAACGCGGCCACGCCTACATGCATTCCTTCGGCACGATCGGCAAGGACCTGGCCTACATCCCCTTCCACCACTACTGGCTGCACGAACACCTGCTGGGGCGCGGTGGTTCGCTGTGGGATTACAGCCTCGACTACCAGGCCGCGCGCCAGAACCGCTTCACGCGCATGGCTGCGATCGAGGGCACGCCGCTCCCGGGTATCGTCTACGCCTTTCATTTCGATGCCTCGCTGTATGCGGGCTACCTGCGCCGCTATGCAGAGCGGCATGGGCGTGCGCCGCGTCGAGGGCATGGTGGTCGATGTGCAGCTCGACCCCACCAGCGGCGATGTGCAGAAGCTCCGCCTGAAGGACGGCCGCGAGCTCAGCGGCGAGCTGTATGTGGATTGCTCCGGCTTCAGGGGGCTGCTGATCGAGCAGGCGCTGAAGACCGGCTATGAGGACTGGACGCGCTGGCTGCCCTGCGATCGGGCGCTGGCCGTGCCCAGCGAACGGGTCAGTCCGCTGACGCCCTATACGCGTTCCACCGCGCAGGATGCCGGCTGGCAGTGGCGCATTCCGCTGCAGCATCGCACCGGCAACGGCCACGTGTACTCATCGGCGCACATGAGCGACGAGCGCGCGCATGAGCTGCTGCTGCAGAACCTCGATTCGAAGCCGCTGGCCGAGCCGCGGCCGATCCGCTTCACGACCGGGCGGCGCCGGCAGCTGTGGAACCGCAACGTGGTGAGCATGGGGCTGGCCAGCGGCTTCCTCGAGCCGCTGGAGTCGACGGCAATCCACCTGATCCAGATGACGATCCACCGCCTGGTGCTGCTGTTCCCCGATCGCGGCGACAACTACGCGCCGGCGCGACGAGTTCAATCAGTTCCTCCGCGGCCGAATACGAGTACGTGCGCGATTTCATCATCCTGCACTACCACGCCAACAACCGCGTGGGCGAGCCCTTCTGGGATGACTGCCGCCACATGTCGGTGCCCGATTCACTGACCCACAAGATCGAGCTGTTCCGCGAGACCGGCGGCATCTTCTGTTCGACGCAGGACCTGTTCCAGTTGCCCAGCTGGCTGCAGGTGATGTGGGGCCAGGGCATCAAGCCGCGCGCCGCGCATCCCTTCGTCGAGACGGTGTCGCCGCAGGATCGCGCCGACTATCTCAAGGGCATCCGCGACCTGATCGCGGATGCGGCGCGCAAGCTCCCGCTGCACGAGGAGTTCATCAATGGCCATTGCCGCTCGCCGCAAGCGGTGACGCCGGCGGCGCGCACGGCTTGAGTCGCGGCGCGATCGGGCGCGACGTCAGCCCTCGGCGAGTGCGCCGGCGAGCCGCAGGAATTCCCGGTGCGCTGAGCCCTCGCGCGCGAGCGCGGCGATGTCGTCGCGCAGCCGGCGCGTCAGTTCCTTCAGGTCATCGAGTGGCAACAGGTTGGTCAGCGGATCCCAGGAGCGCGCCTCGATGCCGAAGTTCGCGTACATGCACACCCAGCTCGGATCGAAGAAGCTCTCGGATTCATACTGCACGATGTGGCCGCGCGCGCGGTACAGCGCCAGCTTGTTGAGCAGGGTGTCGGGCAGCGGCATCTCGCGGCAGTAGCGCCACAGCTCGCCGCGCTCACGCGCGTTGGCCGAGTAATGCAGGATGATGAAATCGCGCATGCGCTCGAATTCCTGGATCGACAGACGGTTGTATTCGCCCGCGAGCTCGGGCGCCATATCGCTGTCGGGCCAGAAATGCAGCAGCTTGTCGATGCCCATCTGGATCAGCGAAATGCTGGTGGATTCCAGCGGCTCGAGGAAGCCGCCCGCCAGGCCGATGGCTACGCAGTTCTTCCGCCAGAACCTGCGCACGTGGCCGGCACGGAAGCGCAGCAGGTTGGGCGCGGCCAGCGGCTTCGCCCTCCAGTTCGCCGCGCAGCGCCGCCAAGCGCCGCGTCGTCGCTGATGTGATCGGAGCTGTAGACGTAGCCGTTGCCGACGCGATTCTGCAGCGGAATGCGCCAGGTCCAGCCTGCGCTCCATGGCGCGCGAGCGCGTGTAGGGCGCCAGCGTGTTCGCGTCGGCCAGCGCGCAGGGCAGGGCGATGGCGCGATCGCACATCAGCCAGTGGCGCCAGTCTTCGAAGCCCGCCTCGAGCGCGCCATCGATCAGCAGTCGACTGAAGCCCGAGCAGTCGATGAACAGCTGCCCACCCACCGATTCGCCGTTGTCGAGCAACAGCTGCTCGATGTGGCCGCGCTCCGGATGCAGTTGTACCTGCTGCAGCCGCGCGTCGATGCGCCGCACGCCGCGCGCCTCGCTGAACTGGCGCAGCAATTGCGCAAAGCGCCCGGCATCGAAATGCACCGCCCAGTCGAAGTGCTCGAAATCGCCGCGCGGCTCGCGCGGCTGCAGCATGACGCGCCCGGCCCGGCACAGCTGCGTGCCGAGCGAATAATCATCCAGCGGTGCGGTTTCGCCCGCGGCGCGCAGCCGGTTCCAGATGCTGTGGAAGGCCACGGGGCCGGCCTGGATGCCGTAACGCCCGAAGGGATGGATGAAGCTATGACCCTCGTGCCGCCAGCCGTCGAACTCGATGCCGAGCTTGATGGTGCCGTTGGTGGCACGCATGACTTCGTAAGGATCCAGCTGCAGCGACTCGAAATAATGCTTGATCGCCGGTACCGTGGCCTCGCCCACGCCGATGGTGCCGATCTGCGAGGACTCGATCAGCGTGACCTTGACGCCCAGGTGCCCCAGCCGGTGCAGCAATGAGGCCGCCGTCATCCAGCCAGCGGTGCCGCCGCCCAGGATGACGACTTCGGTGACGGGCGGGTGCTGCGTGTCGGGTTCATGTCCTGATTCTAATGCCATTGCGATAAGCTGCGCCGTATGTCCGGTGAGCCGTGCAACGATTGAAACTCTCGAGGCTCTTGCGCAGCGTACTCCTGCCGATGCCGCGCTGGCAGCTGCTGGGCTTCGCCTATCGCGACGAGCAGCGCATGCGCGAGGCGCGTGCAGGCCTTCGCGCGCGCGCTGGCAGCTCGCGCCTGATGATGCCCTGAGCGCGCTCGCGCATGCGCGAGGCGCGCCTCGAATCCGGCCTGCCCGCGGCTGCGCTCGCCAGGCGCGCGCTCGAGCTCGCGCCCGAGAATCCCGCGGCAATCGGCTGCTGCGCGACCGCGCTGGCGGCCGAGGGTCAGCGCCGCGCGGCGGAGAATCTGCTGGTCGCCGCGCTGGCGCAGCGGCCCGACTGGCTCGAGGGCCAGAAGCTGCTCGCCACGCTGCGCTACACCGGTGGTGACGAGCAGGGAATTCGCGCGCGGCTACGCGGCCGCCGTACGCGCGCCTGCCGCAGCATCTGCCGCTGCGCCTGGCCTGGTTTCGCATCGTTGCGCAGGCGCGCAACTGGGAGGCGGCGAGCCGCATCATCGAGGAGGGCGAGCGCATCTTCGGCGCGCAGCCGGCATTCGCGATCGCGCGCGTTGTTCATCGCCAGCGAATCAGGCGATACCGCGCGCGCCGCGGCGCTGTTCGCGCCGACCGCGGATTCGCGGGATGAAGTGCGCGATCTCGCCTGGGTGCGCCACTGCCTGCGCAGCCGGCGACGCGCAGGCGGCGCGAAGCCCGGCCTTGCGATTGACCGATGCGCTCCTTCCGCGCGCCTCGCCTGGCCGTACCTGTCGCTGATCTGGCGGCTGACCGGCGATGCGCGCGCGCAGTGGCTCGACGGTTCGCCGCCCTACGTGCGCAGTTACGATCTCGAGTTCGCGGCTGGCGAACTCGAGCAGCTCGCAGTGTCTGCTGCGCGGGCTGCATACCGCGCGCTCGCCCTATCTCGAGCAGTCCGTGCGCGGCGGTACGCAGACCGATCGGCCGCTGTTCTTCCGTCACGAGCCGATCATCGCCACGCTGAAGACCCGGAGTGCTCGCGGCCGTGCGCGAATACATCGCCGCGTTGCCGCCGCTCGAGGCCGGTCATCCCTTGCTCGGCACGCCGCGTGAAGCACTGCTGTTCGCCGGCAGCTGGTCGGTGCGGCTGCGAGGGCAGGGCTTTCACGTCAGTCACACGCATCCCAGGGGCTGGATCAGTTCGGCGTTGTACATTGCGCTGCCGGACGCGGCTGCGCGTGGCGATGCCCCGGCCGGTTGGCTCGAATTCGGTACGCCGCCGCCAGAACTCAAGCTGGCGCTGCAGCCGTATCTGCGTGTGGAACCGAGACCCGGACGGCTGGTGCTGTTTCCCTCGACGATGTGGCACGCCACGGTGCCCTTCAACGACGGTGAGCGACTGACGATTGCCTTCGACGTAGCGCTCCCGGGCGCTGATTGGCTCGCTGGTCGGTTGTTGTGTCGTAGCAACATCTGTCGGCCGCAGAATCCCCGGAAATTCCTTGCTCGAGTCGCGACTCGTCTGCACTTCGAAACGCGAATGCAATCGATTGTTGCAATCGATTGCATTTCTTGTTTTAATCGCCCGCGCCGGCATCCGGGACCGCGGCCTGACAATAATTCGTCCATCAGGGGGACAAGACTGTGAAGCACACGTACAACGACTCGCTGTTGCTGCGAATCCTTGCGGCATCCTCATTGCTGGCCGCAACCTCGCTCCACGCGCAAACCGCAGATACTGCGCCGGCCGCAGACACTGCCGCTGGCGGCGATACGCTCGAGGAAGTGGTCGTCACCGCATCGGCGGGCGACAAGTCGAAATTGAACACTTCCACTTCGATCAGTTCGATCACCACCGATCAGATCCAGAATTTCGACGCCACCAGCACCGCGGAACTGTACCGCCTGATCCCGGGCATCCAGGTCGCCGGCACGCAAGGTGATGGCGGTAACTCGAACATCGGCGTGCGCGGCTTGCGCACGCCCACGGGCGGTTCGCCCTTCGTGCAGGTGCAGGAAGATGGTCTGCCCACGGTGCTGTTCGGCGACATCCAGTTCGGCAACAACGACTACTGGACCCATCCAATGCCGACCGACGAGCGCATCGAGGCGATCCGCGGCGGTACGGCTTCGACACTCGCTTCGCAGGCCATCGGCGCGGTGCTGAACCACATCAGTTACACGGGGCGCAACGAAGGCGGCTACGTCGAGCTCGAGAAGGGTCTGGGCTACGACTTCACCAAGTTAAATTTCCGCCTCGGCGGCAACGTCAACGACACGACCTACTACAACGTCGGCGGCTACTACGATGTCGGTCGAGGCATCTAGCGCGCGGACTACAACGTCAGCAATTCCTATGCAGTCAAAGCGCAACATCACCAAGGAATTGGCCGACAACAAGGGCTACGTCCGCCTGCTGTTCAAAGTCGCCGATACGCAGGAGCCCAGTTATACCGGCTGCATCAGCTCGGCAAGTCTGAACGGCAAGACCGTGGGCGGCCTCGGGCCGTCGCGTGTATGCGATGCGCCGCAACCAGGCTCCCGCCTATTCTGCGCTGAACTCGACGCGCCCTGTTCTCCAACGTCAGCGGTCAGCTCGCCCGGCAGCCACTCAACGGCATCCTCACCAATGAAAAATGGGTGCAGATGCAGACGCACTATGACTATGGCGAACGGCCTGGTCATCGATGACAATGCGCGCATCGCGCGGATGAGCGGCCAGTTCAATGTGCAGTTCTACGGTGCGGGAGCGACCGATGGCGCGTGCGCATGACGCGATCCGGCTGGCGACCCAGTCGCTGATCTATGCCAATGGTCCGAATGCAGGCCAGTTGTTCACCGATCCGTACGTGAGCGCCAGCGCCTCGGTGCACACCAACATGAACCACATGGATCATATCGCCAACGACCTGTCGGGCACCTTCAAGACCGACATGGGTGCGGCGAAGATCGACCTGAAGCTCGGCTACCTCTACTACTCGCAGCGCATTGCTGAGGACTGGCACTCGAACAACTCGATCAACGAAGCACGGGGCTCCACGCCAGCCGAACTCGACCTGATCAGCGGACCCGCGTTACTTGCGGATGGCGGCAATCTGCTGTGTGCCGGCGGCCAGTGCGGTTTCAACGGCGGCTGGAATCAGCAGTTCGACATGACTTTCACGAACAACGCGCCCGTATGTCGACATGAACTCGGATATCGGCAAACTGAACCTCGACGCCAGCGTCCGCGAGGAGTTCTTCCAGGGCTCCGGCTATGCGCAGGGCAGCTCGGGCCACGCGATTGGCAATGCCTCGGTGGTGCAAACCGTTCCAGGCTCGGTCACTGCGGCCAACCCGGCGGTACGCAAGTCACGACGCTGGTGCCGCTCCTGGGCTACGACGGTCCGATCGAAGCCATCAACTTCAGCGAACGCGCCACCAACTGGTCGTTCGGCGCCTTGTACAAGTTCACGCCCGATCTGTCGGTGTTCGCGCGTGCTTCGCATGGCACGCGCTTCAACGCCGACCGTCTGACCAGCAGCACTCCGTCCTACTTCAATCCGGAAGGGTCGCTGAGTGTCTCGGGCCTCGCCAACGCCGCCTTCCCGGTCAAGCAGTACGAACTGGGCCTGAAAAGTCGTGGCGGATTGTTCGGTGGTCACTACACCGTGGAACTGACTGCCTTCTACTCGACCTATAGCATTTCCTCGCAGGAGATCATCGGCTGACGAATTGCCTGGCCATTGGCTCGGCATGGCAACGCGACCACCTGCATCATCTCCGGGCAATACAAGGACAAGGGCCTTGAGCTGTTTTCGACCTACAAGAACCATGGTTGGAATCTGCTGCTCAGCACGACCACTGACGACTCGACAGTGGCGGCATCGCAGAAGGCGCCCTACAAGAAATCGCCCAACATCCCGAACCTGACTTATACGGGCGAGGTCGAGCTACGACATCCTGCAGCAAGGCGAAATCGGCCTCAGCCTCAACGGCCAGTCGAGCGTTCCGGGTGGCGATGGCAACTCCTACCCGGCTCTCAAATCTCGTCGGCGCGTTCTTCAAGTATCGGCCGATCGCGAACCTGCAGCTCGGGCTGAACGTCTATAACCTGTTCAATACCTTCGCAGCACCTGGCGCCGCCGGGTTCGTCGGCGGCAGCAACAACACGCTGGTCAATGTTGGCGCGGCGCAGGGCCGTGCCATCAAAGGCTTCGGTGAGGTTCAGCTTCTGACCTGATCTGAGCCCGGCGCATCTCTCCCTTTGTGCCCGGGCCCATCGTTGAAGGGTGGGTGTGGCGGTCAATCCCGCTGCACCCGCCCTTCCTATTTGAGGGTGGCGCAGATGCAGGCCGGGGCGGATCAATATCCAATGAACAGCGCGCAATCCGATCGCGCCATCCGCTCCGTCCTGATCGTCGGCGGCGGTTCGGCAGGCTGGATGACTGCGGCGGCGCTCAGCCAGACCTTGCGCAAGGGTTGCTCGATCACGCTGATCGAGTCCGAGGAAATCGGCACGATCGGCGTCGGCGAGGCGACCATACCGACGATCAGGATTTTCAACCAGACGCTGGGCCTGGACGAGAACGACTTCGTCAAGGCAACCCAGGGCTACCTTCAAGCTCGGCATCCAGTTCGTCGACTGGGCGAAGCCCGGGCAGCGCTACTTTCATCCCTTCGGCAGCTACGGCCGCCCGTTCGACACGGTATCCGTGCACCAGCACTGGCTGGCCACGCGCGCGGCCAGCGGCATTGCCCTCGACGATCTGAGCATGGCCTGGTCGGCGGCGGTGCGTGGCCGGTTTTCGCCGCCGCTACCGGATGCGCGCAGCGTGCTCTCCACGCACGACTACGCCTATCACTTCGATGCCGGACTCTACGCGGCTTACCTGCGCAAATATTCCGAAGCGCGTGGCGTCACACGGCACGAGGGCAAGGTCGCCTCGGTGCAGCAGCATGCCGAGAGTGGCTTCATCGAGAGCGTGACCATGACGGACGGCCGCGTGTTCGCCGCCGATCTGTTCATCGATTGTTCGGGTTTCCGCGGGCTGCTGATCGAGGGCGCGCTCAAGACCGGCTATGAGGACTGGAGTCACTGGCTGCCTTGCGATCGCGCCGTGGCCGTGCCGTGTGCCTCGACACCGGAGCTTACTCCCTACACGCGTTCCACCAAACTCAGCGCCGGCTGGCAGTGGCGCATTCCACTGCAGCATCGCACCGGCAACGGTTACGTGTACTCCTCGGCGCATATCAGTGACGATGCGGCGGCCGCCACCTTGCTGGCCAATCTGGACGGCAAGGCTCTGGGTGACCCGCGTCCGCTGCGTTTCGTCACCGGACGGCGCAAGCAGTCGTGGAACAAGAACGTGATTGCCGTCGGTCTCTCGAGCGGCTTCATGGAGCCGCTGGAGTCCACCAGCCTGCATCTGATCCAGGCCAACATTGCCAAGATCCTCGCCTTCTTTCCGGACCGCGATTTCGATCCGCTGGTAACCGCGGAATTCAATCGCGTGGCCGCCAACGAGACCGAGCGCATTCGCGATTTCCTGATCCTGCACTACTGCCTGACCACGCGCGAAGAGCCGCTCTGGCGGCACTGCGCGCACATGGCTATTCCCGACACCCTGCAGTTCAAGATCGATCACTTCCGCAGCTTCGGGCGACTGATCGCGCGCGAGATGGATCTGTTCGGGCCAACGTCATGGCTGGCGGTACATGTCGGGCAGTTGAACTGGCCGCAGCACGTCGATCCCTTGATCGCTTACCGCAATGTCGATAGCCAACAGTGGCTGCTGAAGCTGTGCGCCGCCATGCGGGCCGCCGCTGATGGTATGCCCACACATCGCGACTACATCAACAAATTTTGCAACGCCAACCAGGGGGTAAAATGAGATTCACGACAATGCTGGGCACGCTCGCCTTTCTGGTCGGCGCAGCAGCCGCGCAGGCCACCGGGCACGCGGTCATCGAGTTGCCGCACGCCCGCTTCGCCACTGGCGATGACCCGGCGCGCGCGCGGCCCGACTTTGACGACAGCCAGTGGGCCGAACTCTCGACGCTGGCAAACTATGAGAAACAGGGCTTTGCCGACTACGATGGCTATTCCTGGTATCGCATCCACGTGCGCATTCCATCCAGCCTGAAGGCGAGCGTGCGCTGGCCGCAGCGCCTGCACCTGTATCTGTCCAGCATTGACGATGTCGATGAGACTTACCTCAATGGCGTGAAGATCGGCCAGACCGGCCCGTTTCCGGATGATCCACAGGGCTATGCGACCCGCTGGAACGCCTTGCGCGACTATTACGTGGATGTCGCCACCGGGCTGGTGCACTGGGATGCCGACAATGTGATCGCCGTGCGCGTCTATGACGGCTCGGGCGGCGGTGGTTTCTATCGCGACATGCCGACCCTCGGCATGGCCGAGATCGTCGATGGCCTGCAGCTCGATACCGCGCGCTCGCGCATCGAGTATCTGCCGGCTAACTTTCAGTGCGCAGCTGAAGTGGGTCAACAGCTTTCCGGTGGCGCTGGTCGGGAGGATGGACTACGACGTATACGATGCGGTCGCAGGCAAGGTGCAGCGCCATGCCAGCGCGCCTTTCAGCGTCGGCGCGAACGCGGAGACCGAGCTCGCCGTCGAGGCGCCGCAGCGTGCCGGCATCGAACTGCGCTTTCATTTCACCGAGAGCGGCACGGGCGCCGTTGCCGAGCGCGTCTACCACACGCCTTATCTGCTGACGCCCGCCGAATCGGCGCGACCACAGGTCAACGGCGCCCTGGTGCTGGGCGCGCGGCCCGGCTCGCCGGTGTATTACCGCATCGCCGCCACTGGCAAGGCGCCACTGAGCTATAACGTGCGTGGCTTGCCGGCGGGGCTCAGCTTCGATGCACGCGCCGGGGTCATCAGCGGCAAGGCGCCAGCAGCGGGCGAGTACCGACTCGAACTGGAAGCGCGCAATGCGCTCGGCAAGGCACAGCGCATGCTGCTGCTGCGCGTGGGCGATCAGCTCGCGCTCACGCCGCCGATGGGCTGGAACAGCTGGAACGCCTATGGCCTCGCGGTCGATGCCGACAAAGTCCGCGCGGTGGCTGATGCGATGATCACTACGGGGCTCGCCGCGCACGGCTGGACCTACATCAACATCGACGATGGCTGGGAGTCCGCCGCGCGCGCCGCCGACGGCACGATCAGCAGCAACAGCAAATTCCCCGACATGCCCGGGCTCAGCAGCTATCTGCACGAGCGCGGTCTGCGCTTCGGCATCTATTCCTCTCCGGGGCCGCTGACCTGCGGTCGATTCCTGGGTTCCATCGGTCACGAGCGCCAGGACGCCGACACCTACGCGAAGTGGGGCGTCGACTACCTGAAATACGATCTGTGTTCCTACGAGACCCTGATGTCGAAGCAGCCGACGCTCGCCGATCACCAGGCGCCTTACCGGCTGATGGGTGCGGCGCTGGCCGCGCAGCCGCGCGACATCGTGTACAGCCTTTGCCAGTACGGTAACGCCGAGGTCTGGAAGTGGGGCGGCGAGGTGCGCGCGAATGTCTGGCGCACCACCGGCGACATCGAGGACAGCTGGAGCGTCACCAAGGGGATCATCGATTCGCAGTACCTGTCTTCGCCTTACGCGAGCCCCGGTCACTGGAACGATCCGGACATGCTGGTGGTGGGCGAGGTGGGCTGGGGCGGCGCGCTGCATCCCTCGCGTCTGACGCCCGACGAGCAGTACAGCCACATCAGTCTGTGGTCGCTGCTGGCCGCGCCCTTGCTGCTGGGCAATGAACTGCGGCACCTCGATGCCTTCACGCGCAACCTGCTGGTGAACGACGAAGTCATCGCCATCGACCAGGATCCGCGTGGGCTCGCGGCACGGCGCGCCTGGAACCAGGACAACTGGCAGATCTGGGTGCGCGAACTCGCCGACGGGCGACATGCCGTGGGCATCTTCAATTTCGGCGAGCAGTTCCGCACGCTCAAGGTCGCAGGCAGGGTGCCCGAGCTCGGTGCCGGTGCGCCGCTGCGTGATTTGTGGCGGCAACGCCAGCTGGCGCCGCTCACGGCGGCCTTCGAGGCGCAGGTGCCGGCCCACGGCGTGCTGCTGCTGGCCGTGGGGAAGGCCCGCAAATAGACTAAGCTCGACCCGATAATACAAGGGTGGGGGAATTCGCATGTCACGACAGTACATCCTGGGCCTGGCGCTGCTGCTCGTGGCCGCGGGCGCGAGCGCAGGCGCACCTGCCAGCGTCGATCGTTACCGGCTAGATCGCGACGGCCTGAAGCTGGAGATCACTGCGCCGCGCGCCGACATTCTGCGCGTACGCGCCGGCAGGCAGGCGCTGGCGGAAGATGCCTCGTGGGCGGTGAGCGCCGATGTGCGGGGCAAGCTGCAGCCGCTGTCCGTCACTGAGACGAGCACCACCGCCGAGCTGCGCACCAGCGCGCTGGTGCTGAAGATCGACAAGGCCACGCTGCATCTGCGCATCGAAGATGCACAAGGCAATGTGGTGCTCGAGGATGCGCCGGGGCGTGCCTTGGCCTTCGAGCGCGCGCCAGCCGTGGCCACGGCCGCGGCCGGTGCTGGCGTCATGAGCTCGCGCCTGCGCAAGCTCATGCCCGAAGATGCGCACTATTTTGGTCTGGGCGACAAAGCCGGTGCGCTCGATCGCCGCGGCGCGGCCTTCACGCTCTGGACCACCGACGCTTTTGGTTTCGGCGAATCCAGCGATCCACTGTACAAATCGATTCCCTTCGTGTTGGGCGTGCTCGAGAACGGCCGCAGCTTCGGCCTGTTCTTCGACAATACCTGGCGCAGCTTCTTCGATTTCGGCAAGAGCGAGCGCGACGTCCTGAGCTTTGGCGCCGAAGGTGGCGGTGTCGACTACTACGTGATGGCCGGCAGTGGCCCGAAGCAGATCGTGCAGGCCTACGCCTACCTTACCGGCACCGCGGCGCTGGCGCCGCGCTGGGCGCTGGGCTTCCAGCAGTGCCGCTATTCCTATGAGACCGAGGCGCAGGCGCGCGCGGTGGCCGATCGCTTGCGCGCCGACAGGATTCCCGCCGACGTGCTGTACCTGGACATCGATTACCAGGATCGCAATCGCCCCTTCTCGGTATCGGGCACGGCCTTTCCCGATCTGCCGCGTTTCGTCGCGGATCTCAAGGCCATGGACCTGCGCGTCATCCTGATCACCGATCTGCATATCGCCGCCGCCGCCAACCAGAACTACAGCCCCTACGACAGTGGCACGAGTGCCGACGTGTTCCTGAAGCGCGCCGACGGTTCGACCTATGTCGCCGATGTGTGGCCAGGCAAATCGGTGTTTCCGGATTTCAGCCGCGCGCCCGCGCGGGCCTGGTGGGGCGGGCTGTATCACGACTTCACTGCGATGGGTGTCGCGGGATTCTGGAACGACATGAACGAGCCAGCGATCTTCAACGTGCGCGAGAAGACCATGCCGCTCGATACCGTGCATCGCATCGACGAGCCCGGCTTCCAGCCACGCGCGGCCAGTCATGCCGAGATGCACAATGTGTACGGCATGCTCAACTCGCGTGCCACCAACGAAGGCCTGCTGCGCCTGCAACCGCAACAGCGGCCGTTCGTGCTGACGCGCGCCAGTTACGCCGGCGGCCAGCGCTATGCCGCCACCTGGACTGGCGACAACACCTCGAGCTGGAATCACCTGCGGCTCTCGATCTCGATGTTGAACAACCTGGGCCTGAGCGGCTTCGGCTACTCGGGTGATGACATCGGTGGTTTCGCCGGCGCCGGGCCATCGGCGGATCTGCTGACGCGCTGGATCGAAGTCGGCGCCTTCAATCCGATCTTCCGCGACCACACGGCCAAGGGCAAACCGCAGCAGGAAGTGTGGGTCAACGGGCCCGAGCACGAAGCGATCCGCAAGCGCTACATCGAAGAGCGCTATCGGCTGCTGCCTTACATCTATGCGTTGGCTGAAGAGAACAGCCGCACCGGCATGCCGCTGATGCGCCCGGTGTTCCTGGAATTTCCGCAGCAGCTCGGCAAAGGCCAGAGCCTGGGCGGCAGCGCGGATCAGTTCATGCTCGGTCCCAACCTGCTGGTGGCGCCGCCGCCGGAGTGGGAATCACCCTACGCCTACGACATCGTGCTGCCAGGCAAGGGCTGGTACGACTACTGGACCGGGCTGCGCCAGACGAGCGACACATTGAAGGAAATACCGCGACTCGATCGCCTGCCGGTGTTTGTGCGGCCGGGCGCCATCGTGCCGCGCCAGGCGCTGACGCAGAGTACGGTGCAGACACCCGAGGGGCCCCTGGAGCTCGCGATCTATCCGGGACCCGATTGCGAGACGCAGCTCTATTTCGATGACGGCGTCAGCTTCGCGTATCGCAATGGCGCGTACCTGCGCCAGAGCGTGCGCTGCCACGACGATGTGCATGCCTTGAGCGTGGAGTTCGGAACGCGCGAGGGCCACTATCGCGCCTGGTGGCACGAGCTGGAGCTGGCGATCCATGGTGTGGGCACGCCGCCGCGCAGCGTGCACCTGGGTACGACCGAGGTCACTGGCAATTACGATGCGGCGAGCCAGACGCTGCGCATCAAGATTCCGGACCAGGCCGTGAGCTCGCGTCTCAGCATCGACACCCCCTGACGACTGGCGCTGCGTGAACACCCGCCTGGTCTTCTGGTCGATCACCTCGGCGCTGGCCGGGTTCCTGTTCGGCTTCGACACCGTCGTGATCTCCGGTGCGGAGCAGAAGATCCAGGCGCTGTGGGACTTGAGTGCCGGCATGCATGGCATCGCGATGGGTTCGGCGCTTTACGGCACGGTGGTCGGATCGCTGCTCGGCGGCTGGCCCACCGATCGTTTCGGGCGCCGCAAGACGCTGCTGCTGATCGGCGTGCTGTACCTGTCTCGGCGCCGTGTGGTCGGCGATGGCCGCCGATGTCCATTCCTTCATCGCAGCGCGCGTCATCGGCGGGCTGGGCATCGGCATTTCGACCGTCGTGGCGCCGCTGTACATCTCCGAGATTGCGCCACCGAAGCGCCGCGGACGGCTGGCCGGCATGTTCCAGTTCAACATCGTCTTCGGCATCCTGGTGGCCTTCTTTCGAACTGCCTGCTGACCGGGATCGGCGAGAACGCCTGGCGCTGGATGCTGGGCGTCGCCGCGATTCCCTCGCTGATCTACACGTTGCTCTGCTTCGGCCTGCCCGAGAGTCCGCGCTGGCTGATCAGTCGCAGGAACGATCGCGCCGGCGGCCGGCGCGTGCTGCAGCTGATCGAGCCGGACGCGAGCAGCGCCGAGATCGACGCCGAGGCTGCGAGCCATCATGCGCAGGCTGCCAGCGATCAGGTCTCGAGCGGTCACTTCTGGACCTGGCAACTGCGCCTGCCGATCCTGCTCGCCTTCCTGATCGCTTTCTTCAACCAGCTCTCGGGCATCAACGCGATCCTCTACTTCGCGCCGCGCATCTTCGAGATGACCGGCCTCGCGGCCCGCGCCGCCTTCCTGCAGTCCGTCGGCATCGGCATCACCAACCTGATCTTCACCTTCGTCGGCCTGTGGCTGATCGACCGGCTCGGCCGGCGCACGCTGCTCTACATCGGCTGCCTGTCGGCTACATCGTCTCGCTGGGCCTGGTGTCCTGGGCCTTCTTTCACGGCCACTACAGCATCGTGCCGGTCTGCATCTTCGCCTTCATCGCCGCGCACGCGATCGGCCAGGGCGCGGTGATCTGGGTGTTCATCTCGGAGATCTTCCCGAACCGCCACCGCGCCGAGGGCCAGGCACTCGGCAGCTTCACGCACTGGATTTTCGCCGCGCTGCTCACGACGCTTCTTCCCGCAGATGGTCACCGCGTTTCCGCCCGGCTACGTGTTCCCGTTCTTCGCGGCATGATGGTGCTGCAGCTGGTCTGGGTGAAGACCATGGTGATCGAAACCAAAGGCGAATCGCTGGAGCGCATCCAGGAACGCCTGAAGGCCGCGTGAGCCGCGTACGCAGCACTGCCGCGCGAGCTGGCTGGGTGCCCGCACTCTGCGCCACGCTGCTCGCCGCAGGCGCTGCGGCGGGCGCCGAAGCGCCTTACCAGGAACTGTATCGCCCGCAGCTGCACTTCACGCCGGCCACGCAGTGGATGAACGATCCGAATGGCATGGTCTATCTCGATGGCGAGTACCACCTGTTCTATCAATATCACCCGTACAGCAACCGCTGGGGACCGATGCACTGGGGTCATGCGCTCAGCCGCGATCTGGTGCACTGGCAGCAGCTGCCCATCGCGCTCTACCCCGACCAGCACGGCGCGATCTTTTCAGGCAGCGCGGTGTTCGATCGCGACAATACTTCTGGCCTGGGCACCGCCACGCGACCGCCGCTGGTCGCGCTGTTTGCCTATCACAACCACGAACTCGAGCAGCAGGGCGCGATCGAAGTGGAATCGCAGGGGCTGGCCTACAGCCTCGATCAGGGACGCAGCTGGGCCAAGTATCGCGGCAATCCGGTGCTCAGGAATCCCGGCAGCCGCGACTTCCGCGATCCGAAGGTCTTCTGGTTCGCGCCGACGCGTCGCTGGATCATGACGCTGGCGGCGAAGGACCAGGTGAGTTTCTATTCGTCACGCAACCTGAAGGATTGGCGACACGAGAGTGACTTCGGGCGCGGCTGGGGCGCACACGGCGGCGTGTGGGAATGCCCGGACCTCATCGATATGCCAGTGGTCGGTGAACGCAGGCATCGCTTCGTGCTGCTCAGCAGCGTGAATCCCGGGGCGCCCAACGGCGGCTCGGGCACGCAGTACTTCGTGGGTCGATTCGATGGGCATCGCTTCAGCCCTGACGACGACGCGCAGCGCGCGAGCGCGCAGGCGCGCTGGCTGGACTACGGCAGCGATGACTACGCGGGCGTCACCTGGTCCGGCGTGCCTGCCAGCGACGGTCGGACCCTGATGCTCGGGTGGATGAGCAACTGGAACTACGCGCAGCAGGTGCCCACCGAACGCTGGCGCAGCGCGATGACCCTGCCGCGTGAACTCTCGCTGCACCGGGACGCGCGCGGTCTCGCGCTACGTTCTGCCCCGGTTGCGGAGCTAAAAACGCTGCGTGCGCGCAGCGTTGCGATTCCCGCCCGGCGTGTGGATGCTCCTGTCGAGCTCATCGACACCGCGCTACGCGGCGCCACGCTGCTGGAGCTCGAGCTCACGCTCGATCTGCACACGGCCACCAACGCCAGCCTGGCATTTCGCAACGCGCAGGGCGAGCAGGCGGTGCTGCGTGTCAATCGCGCGCAGCAGCGCTATGAGTTCGATCGCTCAGCTTCCGGCGAGACGGGCTTCAATGCGGCCTTTGCGGCGCTGCAGACCGCACCGATGAGCGGCGATGCCAGGCACGTCAGGCTGCACGTGTTCGTGGATCACTCTTCGGTGGAAGTGTTCATCAATGACGGCGCGACCGTGCTGACCGCGCTGGTGTTTCCGCACGTTCCCTATGAGTCGGTGATGTTGAGCGCAGACGCTGGCATCGAAGTGAAGGCCGGCTCGGTCCACGAACTCAAATCCATCTGGCAGCAGGATTGATCAATCGCTGGTCAGCGCCGCATTGCCCCAGGTGATCGCCACCGGCGCGACATCCGCGCCCTGCTGGCGCACGATCAGCTCGAGCACGCGCACTCCAGTGACATCGGCCGCCAGATGGTGAGCGCCTTGTGCATAGCGCAGGTAGGGTGAGGCAGCCAGCAGTCGACCATCGCCATAGACTTCGAAACGCGCCTTCGCGGCCACGCCTTCGCTGCTGTCATCGATGCCGACATCCGCGCTGAAGTGCTTGAACTGGGCGTCGGCGCGCACCTCGAGCCGCGAGTTCGCCAGCGCGCCGATGCCTGAAGGGTACAACTGCCGCGCCAGGCTCAGCTCCTGGTCGTAGGGGGTGGCATCGGCACGCGCGCCACCCCAGCCGCCGTACACCTGCTGTGACCCGCGGCCCTCGGTCTTGCGATACCAGGTCTCGACCATGCGATGCACGCGCGGATCGGCCCGCAACGTCACGATGCCATCGGCCGCGACATGGACACGGGCCGGCATCTCCGAGAGGTACGTGCCGTTGGTCAGTGCCGGCGTGCCCGTGATCTTCAGCATCAGGGTCTGGCGCGGCTGCACTTCGAAATCGCGCTCCTTGCTGAAGCTGCCCAGATCCGCACGCGCCCACAGGTCGCGCACGCTGATCGGCTGCGTCGCGTTCATCTTCAGGTGCTCGGCGGTCAGCGTGGCCGTGATCGGCGCCAGTCCGCGATTGAAGATGGCCACGGCTTTCTCGCCGCGCTTCGAGAGTTGCTTGACGATGATCTGCAGGTCATCGCTCGAGAAAGCCAGCACGCCCTGGTTGCCCGCTGCATCCTGGTTGACGGCGATGATCTCCGGCGCGCCCAGCACATCGAGCAATTCGCGCGGCGCAGCACGCAGGTCGTAACCGATGATCAGCGGCGCATCTTCGATCGCCCAGAGCGCAAAATGACTGCGCGCCTCGGTCAGGTGACTGGCATCGAAATCGCCATGCCCGATGAACAGCATGTCCGGATCATTCCAGTGGCCCGGCCCTGAATACAGCTCGCGCGTGACCGTGGTATCGAAGGTGTGCAGCATGCGCGTCCAGGTCGCGGCGATATCGAAGCTGGTGCGCCACAGATTCCCGTAGTCGCGTCCCCAGGCCCGCACATTCGCGGTGCCCCAGCTGCAGATCGAGAAGGTGAAATCCTGTTGCGGCCGCACGCGCATGATCGCATCGCGCACCTTGCCGTACAGGCGCTGCACTTCGGGGATGTTGGTCATCGCCAGGTGCTCGTTGACGACGATGGCGGGGAATTCGTGATACGTGCCGTTCGCGACGTAGGGGTTGCGCGCCGCGGTGTAGCTGTCCAGGCCGCAGGCATCCACCTTGATGTAGTCGAAACCCCACTCGCCGAAGTACAGCTGCATGTCCTGCGCGACATGGCCCATGCTGCCGACTTCGCGTTCATCGACACTGCCCACTGGCAGGTTCGGGTTGTCGACCGGCGTGACCTGCGAGCAGGCATTGTGGCCGACATCGGTATAGATGCCGGCCTTGAGCCCCATGCCGTGGATGCGATCGGTGAAGGGGCGGAAACTGCTGTTCGCTGAGCCGTCCACCGCGGCGCTGGGAAACAGGTTGGTACGGATCATCATCCGGCCGTCCGGTTGCCGGCGCCTCAGCCACCAGCCATCATCGATGTTGACGTACTGGTAGCCCAGGTCGCGCAGCCCCGTGCTCACCAGCGCCTGTGCAGCGCCCAGCACCTTGGTCTCGTCGATGTCGGTGTAGTACGCGTTCCAGCTGTTCCAGCCCATCGGCGGCGTTTTCGCAGCACCGAAATCCGGCACTGTCCACGCCGCGCGTGGCTTCAGGGGATCGGACTTTGCGGCTCCAGCCGCCTGCGCGCCGGCGGGCAGCAGCGCGCAGAGCACCAGCATCACAGTGCGGAGCGAAAATCTGTTCATCGATCCCCCTACATTCAGCTGCCGTAGCGCCAGTCAGTTGCGGAAACGCTGCGCCTCATACGCGGGCACCGCTCCCGATTGCGAAGCGACGAAAGAGGCGAGTCGCGCAGCGCGCGCCAGCGCCGTCGGCGCAGCGCTGCCGGCGAGCAGCTCGCACATCAGCATCGCCAGGAATGCATCACCTGCGCCTACGGTGTCGGCCACTGTAGTCGGCAACGAACCCTGTGCATACCACTGGCCGCGCCAGTGCAGCCGCGAGCCCGCAGCGCCCAGCGTCACGCACAGTGCCTGCACACTGAAGCGCGAGCTCAGCGTAGTCCACAGGCCTTCGGGCGTGGCCGCGCCGCCGAACCATTCGGCGAACAGCCGGCATTCTTCTTCGTTGAGCTTCACGAGTCCCGCGCCGCGCAGCCCGGCCTCGCACAGCGAGCGCTCGATATGCGGGGCGCGCAGGTTCGGATCGAACACGCGCCAGCGCGCCGCGCGCGCCAGCTGGCCGATGGCTTCGCGCGAGCGCGGATCGCGCTGGCCCAGCGTGCCGTGCACCATCGCATCGGCGCTGGCGGCCGCCGCCAGCGCGGCCGGCGTGGCGGTGAGTGCATCCCAGGCGGCCGGCGCCGGGAATTCATAGTGCGCCGAGCCGTCGGCACCGAGCGCGGCGCGCGCCACGCCACTGGGCAGTCGCGGATCGATCTGCAGCAGGCTGAGGTCCATGCCCAGCGCACGTGCACTCTCGAGCGCGCGCCGACCGCGCTCATCCTTGCCGAGGCGCGAGACCAGCAGCGCGCGTGCCCCGAGGCGTGCGCAGTGCGCGGCGACGTTGAAGGGGGCGCCGCCGATGAACTCGCCCGCGGGCAGCACATCCCACAGCGTCTCGCCGGCGCACAGTATGCTCGGCGGTGTCATCGCGGCTCAGGGCTGGGCGAGCCGCTCATAGGCTTCGACGTAGCGCTGCACCTGGCGGTTCCAGGAGAAATCCTGCGCCATGCCGTTCTGCACCAGGCGTCGCCAGGCGCCCTTCTGCTGGTAGAGATCGAGCGCGTAGCCGATCGCCCAGCTGACGGCGACTTGCGTTGTAGTCGTTGAACACGATGCCGGTACCCTGTGCCGGTGGCGACATCGAAGTGCTGCACGGAATCGGCCAGTCCGCCGGTGCGACGCACGATCGGCACCGTGCCGTAGCGCAGGCTGTACATCTGGTTCAGGCCGCAGGGCTCGTAGCGCGAGGGCATCAGGAACATGTCGCTGGCCGCTTCGATCCAGTGCGCCAGCTCATCGCTGTAGCCGCGCTGGAAATGCACGCGACCGCGGATGCCGCGTTCAAGCTGCGTGAAGAAATCGCTTCGTATTGCGGCTCGCCGGTGCCCAGCACGACGAGGTTGAAATCGCGCGCTGCCAGCAGCTTGGGCAGTGCCTCGATCAGCAGGTCGAAACCCTTCTGCGTTGCCAGGCGGCTGACCATGCCGATCAGCGGCCGGCGCTCGGCGGCCGCCAGGCCGCAGACGCGCCAGGAATTCCTGCTTGAGGCCAGCCTTGACGCCGAGCTGATCGGCGCCGAAGTGCCGCGGCAGGTAGCGATCGACGCGCGGATCCCACTCCTCGTAGTCGACGCCATTGAGTATGCCGAGCAGCGAATCGCTGCGCGCGCGCAGCGTGTCCTCGAGGCCCATGCCGTACTCGGCGGTCTGGATCTCGCGCGCGTAGGTGGGGCTCACGGTGGTGAGCAGGTCGGCGTACAGCAGCGCCGTGGCGCAGCATGTTGATGCGCCCGGCGCGCAGTTCTTCCTGGTGCAGCAGCTCGATGCCGGCGCCCGCGAGCAGCTTCGCCGCGCGGCCACGGCGCCCACCACGCCCTGGTAGCCGATGTTGTGGATCGTCATCACGCTGCGGGTGCGCGCGAACAGCGCGTCCCAGCGGTAGATCGAGCGCAGCCACAGCGGCGCCATCGCGGTGTGCCAGTCGTTGCAGTGCAGGATCTGCGGCGCGAAGCCCATGCGCTGGCAGCACAGGAAGGCCGCGTGCGTGAGCAGCAGGAAGCGGCGGTATTCGTCCGGATCCTGCGTGTAGAGCGAGGGGCGGGCGTACATCGCCGGGCAGTCGATCAGGTAGATGAAGGCCTTGCGAGCCCGGCAGGCGCACGGTCTCCACCGAGAATTTGAAATCCAGGGCGCCGATGCGCAGCGGCACGTCCTGCAGGAATTCGACCGGGTAGCGCTCCAGGCCCTCGCGCTTGATGGAGCTGTAGCCCGGCAGGAACAGCCGGATGTCGTGCCCGGCCGCGTGCAGGTATTTGACCAGCGCGCCGCTGACATCCGCCAGGCCGCCCGCTTTTGCAAACGGTGTCATCTCGGCGGAAATACAGCAGATTCTCAGCGGCATGGGCCGAAGTCTACTTCAGTGCAACAGCAATCTGGATAAGCCGGCTATCATTTGCCGATGCGTCGTCTCGCGGTCGCGATATCGGTGGTGCTGCTGCTGGCCCTGTCTCTGGGGGCCGGATGGATCGCGGCCGACTGGCCGCATTGGTGCCGCACGCTAGGGCTGTGCGACGGCCAGGGCCTGCTTTAGCAACTATCGGGTTGGGCCGGCTGCCACGCGCCGCTAACATGGCCCCCATGCAAAACCTCAGCAACCGCAATTTCGAACGCATCGCCCGCGCGATCGCCTACATCGACGCCCACTGGCAGGAGCAGCCACGGCTGCCCGACATCGCCGCGAAGCTCCATTTGTCAACTTTCCATTTTGACCGATTGTTTCACGAATGGGCCGGTATAACCCCAAAGACCTACATTCAGCACATTACTGGTACAGTGGCAAAGCAGCACCTGGGCCGGAAGAGCAGCCTCCTGGAGGCCTCCATGGCGGTAGGGCTCTCGGGTCCCTCGCGCCTGCACGACCTGATCGTGAAGCTCGAGGCGATGACACCGGCCGAAGCTGCCCGCGCCGGCGCCGGCGTGCAGATCGACTTCGGCGTCGCCACCACGCCCTTCGGTTTGATGCTTGCCGGCTGCACCGCGCGCGGCGTCTGTCACCTGGCTTTTGTCGAGGCCGCCACGCAGGCGAGTGCCCGCGCCGAGCTGCAACGGAGCTGGCCCGAGGCGACCCTGAACTGGAACCCGGAGGCCGTTGCGGCACTGGCCGAACGCATCTGGCCAGCAGCCGGCGCGTCGGCCGGCGGGGCGGCGGCGGGGCGCTCGGCGCGCGCGCCGCTCAAACTGTGGGTGAGGGGTACCGCCTTCCAGCTGCAGGTGTGGCGCGCGCTGCTGGCGCTGGGCAGCTCCGAGCGCACCAGCTACGGCGCACTGGCCGAGTCCATTGGCCAGCCGCGCGCGGCCCGGGCCGTGGGCACGGCGGTGGGGGCGAATCCCGTGGCCTGGCTGATCCCCTGCCACCGGGTGCTGCGCGCCAGCGGCGAGCTCGGGGGCTATCACTGGGGCGTGGAGCGCAAGCGCGCCATGCTGGCCTGGGAGAGCCTGCGCCGCGCCAGCCATGCCTCTGGCGGCGGCGGTGCCGGGCTTTATTTAAACACCTGATTTATAAGCGATAATTTTTGCTGCTAGAATCGTCAGCCTCGATCCCGGGGTCTGCCGATGTCCGCCTCTCCATACCAACAACTCGAACAGGAATGGCGACGACTGCACGCATTTCGTGGCGCGCTCTCGCTGCTGCGCTGGGATGCCGCAGTGATGATGCCGCGTGGCAGCGCGGACGTGCGCGGCGAACAGCTCGCGGCACTCGAGACTGAATATCACGCACTGCTCACCGCGCCCAAGGTCCAGCGCCTGCTCGATCGCGCGCAGGCCAGTGAGCGCGGACTCGAGGACTGGCAGGTCTCGAACCTGCGCGAGATGCGCCGCCAGCGCGATCACGCGATCGCGACGCCGGCCTCGCTGATCTCGCGGCTCGCGAAAGCCGCGGCGCGCGCCGAGAACCAGTGGGCCGTCGCGCGGCGCGAAAACAATTTCGCGCTGTTCGCACCGCATCTTGAAGAAGTGCTGTTGCTGGTGCGTGACAAGGCGGCGCTGCTCGGGCAGGCGCTGAACCTGCCGCCCTACGATGCGCTGGTCGATGAGTTCAGCCCTGGCATCGGCACGGCGGATATCGATGCGATCTTCAAGGCGCTCTCGCGTCGCCTGCCCGGCATGATCAATGAAGCGATCGGCGCGCAGCCCGCTGCCACGGTGGCGCCGTTGAGCGGTAAATTCCCGGCCGGCAAGCAGCGCGCGCTCGCGGTCGAAGTGATGAAAGCCGTGGGATTTTCCTTCGATCAGGGGCGCCTCGACGAGAGCGAGCATCCCTTCACCGAAGGGGTCGCCGGCGATATACGCGTGACCACGCGCTTCGATGTCAACAATCCCTTCGATGGACTGCTGGGCGCGTTGCACGAGACCGGCCACGCGATGTACGACCTCGGCATTCCGGCGGCCTGGCGCGACCAGCCGGTCGGGCGCGATCGCGGCATGGCGCTCGAGGAGAGCCAGTCGTTGCTGCTGGAGATGATCATCGGCCGCAGCGGCGCGTTCGTACGCTACCTGCAGCCGCTGCTGCAGAAGCACTTCGGTGTCAGCGGGCCGGAATGGGAATTCGACGCGCTCTATGCACGGCTCACGCGCGTGCAGCGCGGCCTGATCCGCGTCGATGCCGACGAGATGAGCTATTCGCTGCACATCATGCAGCGCTATGACATCGAGAAGCAGCTGCTGTCGGGCAAGCTCGCGGTGCGCCACCTCGAGGAGAGCTGGAACAGCGGCGATGGAGCAGCGCTTCGGCAGCCGGCCGGCGGGTGCGGCCGACGGTTGCCTGCAGGATGTGCACTGGGCGCTGGGTTCGTTCGGCTATTTCCCCTCCTACGCGCTCGGCATGGTGATCGCGGCGCAGTTGTGGGAGAGCCTGCATGCGCAGCTGCCCGAGGTGGGAACACAAATCGCGCAGGGCGATTTCACCGGCGTCTTCGGCTGGCTGCGCGAGAACGTGCACGGCCTGGGCGCCAAGCTCCCGGTAAAGGAGCTGATCAAGCAGGCCACGGGGCAGCCGCTCGGCGCCAGTGCGCTGCTGCGTTACCTGCAGACCAAATACCTGGCGGCCGCGCCGTGAATGCCGAGGCGCGCGCCATGAACGCCGCGGCGCATCCCCTGCGCGAGTCGAACACGCTGCGGCGCCTGGGCGCGGCGCTGCGTGGGCTTGCGGGCAAGGCGATCGCCGACTACCGGATGATCGAGGCCGGCGATCGCGTGATGGTCTGTCTCTCCGGCGGCAAGGATTCCTACACGCTGCTCGATCTGCTGCTCTCGCTCCAGCGCAGCGCGCCGGTGCCCTTCGAACTCATCGCGGTGAACCTCGACCAGAAGCAGCCGGATTTCCCGGCGCAGGTGCTGCCCGATTACCTGCGCGCGCTCGGTGTGCCTTTCCATGTGATCGAGCAGGACACCTACAGCGTGGTGAAACGGCTGATCCCCGAGGGCAAGACCATGTGCTCGCTGTGCTCGCGCATGCGGCGCGGCGCGCTGTATCGCTATGCGAGTGAACACGGCATCACCAAGATCGCCCTCGGCCATCATCGCGACGACATCATCGAGACGCTGTTCCTGAACCTGTTCCACGGCGGCCGGCTCAAGGCGATGGCGCCGAAATACCGCTCGGATGACGGCCGCCACGTGATCATCCGGCCGCTGGCCTATATCCCCGAGCGCGAGATCGCCCGCTATGCGCGTGGCCGCGAATTTCCGATCATTCCCTGCAACCTGTGCGGTTCGCAGGCGAACCTGCAGCGTCGCAGCGTGAAGCGCATGCTGGCCGCCTGGGAGCGTGAACAGCCCGGACGGAGCGAAAGCATCTTCACGGCGCTGCGCAACGTCGAGCCTGCGCACCTGGCCGATACCTCGCTGTACGATTTCGCGACCTGTGCGCCTGCTGCCGGTGTCGGCGGCGCCGCCAACGAGACCTGATGGACCGGCCGTTCGCCAACAGCTACTGGGTGCAGGCCGGCCGCCTGCTCGCCGGTGAGCACCCTGCCGGGCGCGAGCAGCAGATCTCGGAGGCTGGACGCGAGCGCGTGCAGAGCCTGCTGGGCGCAGGCATCACCGGCTTCGTCGATCTCACCGAGGAAGGCGAGTGCGCGGCCTATGAGTTGCTGCTGCCCAGGACGGTGCTGTACCTGCGCCACGCGATCCGCGACCAGGATGTGCCGCGCGATCCCAAGGTCATGCGGCGCATCCAGGACGATATTGCCGCGGCCCTGGGCGAAGGCCGCTCGCTGTACCTGCACTGTCGTGCCGGCATCGGTCGCACCGGGCTCACGGCCGGCTGCTTCCTGGTCGAGCAGGGCAAGACGGGTGAGGTCGCGCTGCGCGAACTGAACCAGCTGTGGACCGAGCAGTGCGCGCGTGCCGCCACCTGGCCCACGATTCCGCAGACCGAGCGGCAAGCCGAATACATCCGCGGCTGGCGCGCGCGGCGGCGGCGCAATCTGGCCGCCACCATTGCCAGTGCCGCGGCCGGCGCGGTGGCGAGTGCGGCTTCGGTGTTCGCGGGGAGCGAAGTCAGCGATTCGCAGCTGGCGCCGGTACGCGATCTGCGCGAGCGTTTCCAGGGGGCGCTGCAGGGCCTCGCGATTGGTGATGCGCTGGCCGCGGCCACGCAGTATCGGCGCACCGGCAGTTTTCCGCCGGTAGGCGATCTGCTCGGCGGCGGCCCCTTTGAACTGCCGCGCGGTGCCTGGAGCGACGACACCGCCATGGCGCTGTGCCTGGCCGAGAGCCTGGTGGAATCCAATGGCTCGGATCCGCGCGACCAGGTGGCGCGTTACACGCGCTGGCAGCGTGAGGGCTATCTCTCGGCCACGGGCCAGTGCCTCGGCATTACTGCCAGCACGGCGCAGGCGCTGGCTGCGGCGCAGTGGCGCGCGCAACCCTATTCGGGCTCGCACGATCCCAAGCAGCTGCATCCCGAGCCACTCTCGCGCGTCGCCCCGGTGGTGATGTACGCCTTCGCCAACGCGCCGCAGGCTACCGAGATGGCTGCCGACTCGGCGCGCACTACTTCGCAGGCGCCGCTGGTGCTCGATGCCTGTCGACTGCTGGGCGCGATGCTGCACGCCGCCCTGCGCGGCGAGCCGCGTGCGCAGGTACTCTCGCCCTCCGCCGCGGTGTTCGGTGCGCGCCCCTTGCGCCCGGAGCTCGCGGCCATCGCTGCCAGCCAATGCGCTGGCGCGCCGCAGCCGGCCGACTCCAACGGCGATGTGCTGGCGGTGCTGGCGCTGGCGCGCTGGGCTTTCGGGAGTACCACGAGTTTTCGCGAAGGCGCCTTGCGAGCCGTGAATCTCGGCGGCCACAGCGATGTGATCGGCGCGGTGTACGGGCAATTGGCTGGCGCCTTCTATGGTCTGGCGGCTGCGCCACGCGGCTGGCGTGAAGCGCTGGCGCAGTCAGAGACGATCGCGCAACTGGCCGATCGGCTGTTGCGCGATGCGCTGCTGCAGCTGGGCGAAAACGCGGAGGTGCTGTGAAGCGCCAACCCGCCTGGGCGCGGCTAGACGACGAGCAACTGCTCGACCTGCGGCTGTGCGACCTGCATCTGCAGCTGCGCGGCTCGGGGCTGGAGCCGCGCATCGCGCGCCTGTATCGCGAGCTCGCGGCGCGCGGCATCGCCTTCCGGCCGCATGCCTGGCTGGCGGAGGAGTGGTTCTCGCCCGATGGCGTGCCGGGATTCGCCGTGCCCTTCTACCTGGCGCATCCGCGCCTGCAGCGCCTGGAGCGCAAGATGACGGGCGAGGTGGAGGGCAGCAATCACAACTGGCAGATGCGCATCCTGCGACACGAAGCCGGTCACGCGATCGATTCGGCCTACCGGCTGCGGCGACGGGCGCGCTGGCGCGCGCTGTTCGGCCCGGCCTCGCAGCGCTATGCGCCGCACTATCGCGCGCGACCGGCAAGTCGCCGCCACGTGCAGCACCTGGGTGAGTGGTACGCGCAGGCGCATCCGACCGAGGATTTTGCCGAGACTTTCGCGGTGTGGCTGCAGCCGCACTCCGACTGGCGCCGTCGCTATGCCGCCTGGCCGGCGCGCGCCAAGCTCGAATACGTGGCCGAAGTGGCCGCGGAATTCTTCAAGCATCGTCCGCTGGTCCGCTGCCGCGATCGCATCGAGGCACTCGAGGACAACACCATCACGCTGCGCGAACACTACCGGCGCAAACGGCAGGCCTTGCGCCGCCGCCATCGCGCGCGCGCCGATCGCGCCTTGCGGCGCGTGTTCGGTGCCGCTGACACGCGTGTCGCAGGCGCGCGCGCTGCCGGCAATGGCACCGGCGCTGCGACGCTGCTGCGCGCGCACAAGGTCAAGCTGCGCGCGGTGCTCGAGCGCGAGGCCGGTGCCGATCGCTACGCCGCGCAACAGCTGGTGCGCATGGCAATCGAGCGCTGCGAGCGCCTGCAGCTACCGGCCCATGGTTCGCGGCGCGCGCTGCTGCCGCGCCTGCGCCAGGCGCTGGTCAGCATGGCGCGCGGCTACATCGCCAGCGACCAGATGAGCCTGCGCTTGTGAAATCGCTGCGTACGCTGGTCGTGGTGCATTCCGACCTGCTGCCGCCGGCGAGCCTCGAAGGCCACAGCGACAAGGAAATCGCCGAGTGGCGCACCGAGTACGATGTGATCGGCGCGCTGAAAAAGGCCGGTCATACCGTGCAGCCCCTCGGCGTGCTCGATTCACTCACCGAGCTGCGCACCGCGCTGCTCGAGTGGCGCCCCGACGTGGTGTTCAACCTGCTCGAGGAATTCAACGGCATCGTCACCTACGACCAGCACGTGGTCGCGTTCCTGGAACTGATGAGCCAGCCCTACACCGGCTGCAATCCACGCGGCCTGCTGCTGGCGCGCGACAAGGTGCTGTGCAAGCAGCTGCTGGCCTTCCATCGCATCCCGACACCGCAATTCGCGGTGTTTCGCCGTGGCGAGCGCTTCCACCTGCCGCGCCGCCTGCGGCTGCCGCTGTTCGTGAAGTCGGCGACCGAAGATGCCTCGCTCGGCATCGCCCAGGCCTCGGTGGTCGATGATGCGCACAAGCTGCGCGAACGCGTGCAGTTCATGCATGAGCAGATCAAGTCGGATGCGCTGGTGGAGGAATACATCGAGGGGCGCGAGCTCTATGTCGGTGTGCTCGGCAACGAGCGCCTGAGCCGCCTGCCGGTGTGGGAGATGGAGTTCGGTTCGCTCCCCGAATCGCTGCCGGCGATCGCGACCCGCAAGGTGAAGTGGGATCGCGCCTACCAGCAGAAATACGGCATCACCACGCGCGAGGCGCGCGAACTGCCGCCGCTCCTGCTGGCGCGCATCGACCGGCTGGCGCGGCGCATCTATCGCGCGCTGCATCTGTCGGGCTATGCACGCATCGATTTCCGCTTGAAGGCTGACGGGAGTCTCTACGTATTGGAAGCCAACCCCAATCCCAATCTCGAGCAGGCCGAAGACTTTGCCGCCTCGGCACAGGCTGCAGGTGTAGGCTATGGAAAGCTTCTGGAGCGAATCGTGCGACTGGGAATGGCCTATCGAGCTGAATGGCGCAACTATGGTTGAGCAGCAGGCAGGCGTTGCCGGCCCGCGCGCAAGCCGCGCAGCGCGCCGCTACCTGGCGTGTGCAGTGCTGCTGGCGACGCTGACCGCCTGCACCAGCCAGCAGGAGCTGCGCAAGGCCGAGCTCGCCACGCTGATGGCGGCGCTCCCCGGCGCCTATGACAACCTGCAGCAGGTGCAGGCCGACACTGCCGCGGGACATGACGGCGCCCATGCGCCCCAGGCACTGCTGATCCTGAGGTTGCAAGCGCCGTTGGTGGGCGATGACGTGCTCTTGGTGCGCGAGACCGCGGCCGATGATGCGCGGCGCGTCACGGCCGAGCGCGTCTGGAGCCTGAAAGTCGATGCCACCGGCCGCATCATCGCCACGCAGGCGCGCTTCGAGGAGCCCGATCGCTGGCGCATCGGCCTCGAGAGTCCGGAGCTGTTCCGTTCGCTCCTGCTGCGCGATCTGCAGGTGATCGAAGCCTGTGAGTTGCTGTGGTCGAAGAGCGCTACCGGTTTCAGTGGCGATACCTCGGGCAATGGCTGTCGCCGCGGCGGCGGCGCGCTGCAGCTGCAGCACTGGCGCCTGGGGAGCGAGGCGCTCGAGCTGAGCGAGGATTCAAACCCGGCGGTCCCGGCGCCCGGTGCGACGGTCAACGCGGGCGCCGACACCTATCGCTTCCAGCGTCGTGGCGGTGGCGGATGATCGAGAGCGGCGAGGGCGGCCTGCAGGGCGTCGGCGATGTGATCCGGCTGGCGGTGGCGCCGGTGTTCCTGCTCTCGGGCGTAGGCATCATGCTGACCGTGTTCACCAATCGCCTGGCGCGTGCCGTCGATCGCGCGCGCGACATGGAGCGCCGCGTGCACGAAGCGCCGCAGGGCGCAGTGGCTGACGGGCTGCACGCCTCGCTGGCGACGCTGGCGCGCCGCGGCCAGCTGCTAAGCTACGCGATCGCCCTGTGCACGATCTGCGCCTTGCTGGTGGCGGTGGTGGTCGTGGTGCTGTTCCTGGGCGAGTCCTTCAATATCCGCATCACCTTGGCGGTCGATGCGCTGTTCATCGCGGCGATGCTGAGCTTCATCGGCGCGATCCTGTGCTTCCTGCGCGAGGTGTTCATCGCCACGGCGAACCTGCGCATCGGGTTGCGCCGCCCGACCTAAGCGCGCCTCAGGCGCCGGCTTCGTCCGCAGCGATCGTCCAGGGTTCGGCTCTGGCCGCGGCCAGCCATTCCCTCATGGGCGGATCCTCGACCACCGTTGCCATGTATTGCTGCGCTTCAGCCGAGACCTCGGCGCCATAGGTGCGAAAGCGCAGCACCACCGGCGCATACATCGCATCGGCCAGCGAGTAGTCGCCAAACAACCAGGGGCCCGTGCCGCCGTAGTGCCGCCGGCAGTCCTGCCACAACTCATCGATGCGCGCGATATCGCGCCGCAGCGCCGGTGTGATTTCCGTGCGGCGCCCGGAGGCGCGCGCATTCATCGGCCACTGCGAGCGCAGCGCCTGGAAGCCCGAGTGCATTTCGGCGCACACGCTGCGTGCCACCGCACGCGCCGCCGGCGCCCGCGGCAGACCCTTGCCCGCCAGCTCGCACAGGTATTCGCCGATCGCGAGCGAATCCCAGACCAGCAGCGTGCCGTGACGGAGCGCGGGCACGCGCGCGGCCGGATTCGCGGCCCGCAGTTTCGCCTGGCTGTCGCTCTGGTCGAGCAGGATCTGCTGCTCCTCGAATGCAAGCTCCAGGTGCCGCAGCAGCAGCCAGGGCCGCAATGACCAGGAGGAGTAGTTCTTGTTGCCGATGATCAGCCTGAGTTGCGCCATGGGATTTCCGTTAGCAGTCGCGTGACCGGATTGCCAGCGCGGCATGGTTCCTGCATCACAAAACTAGCAGATTCGCTGTGTTTTTTGTGACGGACCCATACAACAGCGCCGCCGTTGCCATGCTCCACTGGCAGCAATGCTGCGCTGAATTCCGCAAGGAGTGTTCATGGCACAGGATACGGAAAGTGGCAAAGTGCTGGCGGTCGCGAACCTGACCGAGTATTTCCGCGATGCCCTGCATGGTGCGTTGCTGCACCAGCATGTGGCTGTCGAAGACCAGACCGAGCAGTACGTGGTGAACATGCTGACGCTGTTCTCGCGTACCGAGCAGCTGCATGCCGGCACACCCAGCGGCGCCCGCATGCCGCCACTGGTGCCGCTGTTCACTGCGGCACTCGAGGCCGCGACTCCGGCCGAGCGCGAATGCGCCTTGCAACGATTGGGCGATCTGTCGCTGTTCATCGCCGGCTTCTTCGCCCACGGCTTCGCACGCCGTCTCATCGACATTGACTATCACATCGCCATGGGTGGTCGCGCCTACGGCACGCTGGCCGAATCGCTGGGGCGTGGCCGCCGGCGCGTGCTGGCGAGCGTGTACGCGGAGCTCGCGACCAAATTCCAGCCGCTGGTGGATGCGTTGGGGGAAATCGCCGACAGCGCGCGCGTCTATTCACACAAGGACGTGCTGCGCCTCTACGAAATCTGGTTGCGCACCGGCAGCGCGCGCGCCCGCGGCCTGCTGGGTCAGCTGGGCGTCACGGCCACGCCGGTGGCGCTGCGCGCGCACTGAGATTGCGCGCCATGCTGCTGCAGCAACTTCAGGAAGTGCTGGCCGGCATCTACGATGTGCCGCCCGGCCCCGACGTCAGCGAATTCCTGACCGCCGATCGCGCGCTGCTGCCGCAGGCCACGCTGGGCGCCTGCGCCGATGAACAGCTGCTGGTTGCTGAAGACGCCGACGGCGAGGGCATGTCGGTGGCGCTGTACCTGGATCCGCAGCTGCTCGAGCGCCTGAACAGCACCGATCCCCTCGAAGCCCTGCACGGCGGCAACATCGCCGACTACTGGACGGCACTCGAAGGCGTCAGCCACTTCGCCTACCTGACCTGGAACGCCACCCACCACCGCTCCGTCAGCATCCACGAACTCGAACTGCAAGCCGAAGTCGACAAATACGTCTGCAGCGTCGCGTTGCTGCGTGCGCAGAATCCCGAATATTTTCCTGCTGAACTACACCGCCTGCTGTTCGAGCGCGCCCAGGTCGATCCCGCTCTGCAAGGCGAACAACGCAGCCTCTACCGCCGCGCCAACCAGGGCGCCGCCCGCTTCTGCCAACGCCTCGCGCAACGTCTGCGTGAGCGCAGCACCTCCGCCCGCGCCGCCGTCAGCTGCGACCTGCGCCGCTTCTACCGCCTGACCAACGCCTCCAAACTCCACCTGATCGCGCAGCTCGAGTAAACGAAGGCTCGCGAACTCAGTGTGAGGTGGTGCAGGCGCTGAGGGGTGGCGCACGGCTCTCGTGGTTTTCGGGATCGTGCGCGACAGGATGTCGCGCCCGAAGCCTCCAGGGACGGATTCACGGCGTTCCCGAAAACCACGAGAGCCGTGCGCCGCCCCTCAGCGCAAGCGGTGCGCCACTCTGGCTTCAGGATCCGTCGGTCTTCTTGGTCTGCTCGACCTGCCGCTTCAGCCGTATCCATTCGGAAAGCTGCCGCAGGTCAGCATGCTGCCGACTGCTTCCCGCGCGCCGTACGCTCGGAAAAGTGTCATACGGGTTGTACCCGCCAGCTATCGGCGCCGACGGATGCTCCACAACGGCGAGTTCGAAGCTACCGGTTGCAGCGGTATTCGAATATCGACTTCCTGTGCCTGTACGTAGCGGCATGATTCTCTGTTATCCCCAAAACTGTTCATCGCCCTGTATCCCGGTGCGGGTTCGCCAGCAGCGCCTGCGCGCGCAGCAATCCGACCACCGTCTTGCCATCGACCAGTTCACCGCTCAGGGCGCGCTGGCAGGCCTCAGTCATTGCGATCCAGTGAATCTCAATTATTTCTGCGGCCTCGTGCGCCATTTTGGCGGGTCGCAGCCCGCGGGCCATGAACAGGTGCACAGTTTCAGTAAAAACTCCTGGCGATGAGACATAAGCACCGAGCGATTGCCAGTCGCTGGCCTCGCAGCCGGCCTCTTCGACGAGTTCCCGCTGCGCCGTGAGCAACGGTGGTTCATCGGGCTCGAGCTTGCCGGCCGGCAATTCCCAGATCCAGCCGCCGGCGGCGTGGCGAAACTGCCGGATCAGGCATACGCGTTGCTGCGCATCGAGTGCGACCACGGCGGCGCCACCGGGGTGATGGATGATCTCCAGGTCGATGACGTGCCCGTTGGGCAGGCGCACCGTTTCGACATTGACCTTGATCACGCGGCCGGAAAATACCGGTGTGAGTTTTTCGATGCTCATGCGCTGATCAGTGCAGGGCCGATCAGTGCCGGCTGACCTCATCGACATCGGTCTGCCCGCTCATGGAGCGGCGCACGAACGACCAGCACATGCCGATGCCGAGGATGAATCCCGTGACCAGCACGATCACCCAGGCCAGCGCCGAGCCACCCGCGAGGTGCAGCCAGCCGTTCTGGACCGCGAGCCACAGCAGCGCTGCGAACAACGCCATCAACAGCGATACGCCGAAGATGCCGAGCGAGCGGCGCGTGGCGGTGATGTAGATCACCCAGCCGATCGTCAGTGCCAGCCCGCCCACGACCTGCAATGCGCTCACATGCGGGAAGTCATGCGCGAGCCAGTGGTAGTAGGAGTGGCCACTCGGGTTGAAGGTCAGCAACACCAGGAGCAGTGCCGCCGCTACGCGAATCAGGGCGCCGCTGGCCCCCATGCTGGTCTTGCTCATGGGCCCATGGTTCATCATTTGCCACCCTGGCGGCAAGTGGCTGGCGCCGTGCGCGCGAACCGGCAGTTTCTTAATGTATATTTGCGCAGTGGCGGCCACTGATCCTTTCAGCACCCTTAACTCCCCCCAGAAGCGGGCCGCCACCTTTGGCGAGAGCCTGCCCGATCGCAAAGGCGTGCGCGCCGGACCGCTGCTGGTAGTGGCAGGCGCCGGCACCGGCAAAACCAGCACCATCGCGCATCGCGTCGCGCACCTGGTCATACATGGGGTCGATCCGTCGCGGCTGCTGCTGCTGACCTTCACGCGCCGTGCCGCCACCGAGATGCGCCGGCGTACACACGACATCCTGCGCCAGGCGCTCGATGACACGCTCGGCAACAAGGCGCAGGCGGCGCTGCAGCGCCTGGTATGGGCCGGCACCTTCCATTCCATAGGCAATCGCCTGCTGCGCCACTACGGGCGACACCTCAAGCTCGAGCCGGGCTTCACGGTGATCGATCGCGGCGATTCGGCCGATCTGTTCGACAACCTGCGCCAGGAACTCGGCTATACGGAGCAGTACCAGCGCTTTCCGCGCAAGGACACCTGTCTCGCGATCTATTCCTGGCGCGTGAACACCCAGAAGACCCTGCACGAAACCCTCGAGCAGCAGTTTGCCTGGTGCCTGGGCTGGGAGCAGGAGCTGGTCAAACTGTGCCGCGCCTACGTGGAGCGCAAGCAGCGCTACGGGCTGCTCGACTATGACGACCTGCTGCTCTACTGGCACGCGATGATGAGCGAGCCGCGGCTGGCCGCGCAGGTGGGCGCGAACTTCGATCACGTGCTGGTCGATGAATACCAGGACACCAACCGGCTGCAGGGCGAGATCCTGCGCTGCCTGCGACCCGATGGCGAGCGGTGTCACCGTGGTCGGTGACGATGCACAGTCGATCTACTCGTTCCGCGGCGCGGCGGTGGAGAACATCCTGGGCTTTCCGGATCAGTACCAGCCGAAGGCCGAAGTGATCACGCTGGCGCAGAATTACCGCGCCACGCAGCCGCTGCTCGATGTCGCCAATGCGCTGATGAGCGATGCGCCGCGCCAGCATCGCAAGCACCTGCTGTCGGTGCGCGGTCACGGCGCGCGGCCGCTCTACGCCACGACCGACGAACTGCAGTCGCAGGCCGAGTATGTCTGTGCGCAGGTGCTCAAGCGCCGCGAGGCGGGCGTGCTGCTGCGCAAGCAGGCGGTGCTGTTCCGCAATGCCAGCGCCAGCGACATCCTCGAAGTCGAGTTGCTGCGCCGGCGCATCCCCTTCGTGAAATACGGCGGCCTGAAATTCCTCGAGGCCGCGCACGTCAAGGATCTGCTCGCGGTGCTGCGCTGGGCCGACAACCCGCGCAATTCCATGGCGGCCTTCCGCGTGCTGCAGCTGCTCCCGGGCATGGGCCCGTCGAATGCTTCGCGCATCATCACCGAGCTGGAGGCGCGCAGCGGCAATTTCGCCCTGCTGGGCGAACTGCAGAAGCCGGCCGCCGCGTTGCAGGATCTGCCCAAGCTGTCGAAACTGCTGATCTCGCTGGCCGAGCCGCAGAAGCCCTGGCCCGGCCAGGTGAAGCTGGCGCGCGACTGGTACCAGCCGCACATGGAACGCCAGTACGAGCAGACCCACACGCGCATCGGCGATCTGGACCAGCTCGAGCAGCTCTCGGGGCAATACCCCTCGCGCGAGCGTTTCATCTCGGAGCTGGCGCTCGATCCGCCCAATGGCGCCGGCGACCTGGCCGGTGCGCCACTGCATGACGAGGACTACCTGATCCTCTCGACCGTGCATTCCGCCAAGGGCATGGAGTGGGACACGGTCTTCGTGTTGAACGTCGTCGACGGCAGTTTTCCCTCGGAGTTCTCCACTGGCCGCACCGACCTGATCGACGAAGAGCGCCGGCTGCTGTACGTGGCAATGACCCGCGCGCGCAATGAGCTGTATCTGTGCGCGCCGCTGAAATTCCCGCTCACGCAGCAGCCGCGTACCGGCGATGCGCATGTGTATGGCGCACGCAGCCGCTTCATCAGCGACAAGGTGCTCAAGTGCTGCGAGCAGACCGCCTACCAGGGCTCGACCAGCGGCGATAGCACGCTGAACGAGGCCCGCGCCGATACCATCGACATCGGCGCCAAGCTCAAGGACATGTGGTAACCAGCAAGGGGCGGATCATGGCGATTCACGGAAGACGTGCCGCGCTGGCCGGCGCGCTGCTGGCGCTGGTGGCTTTCAACGCCGGGCCCGCCAACGCGGGCGCACTCGACCTGCTCAGCTCCAGGGATGCCTCCGGCGGCCTGCGTGCGGCGCTGGGGCAGGGCATCGACACGGCGGTCGCCAACCTGGGTGCGACCGACGGCTTCCTCAAGAATGCCAAGGTCAGCATCCCGCTGCCGCCCGCGCTGCAGAAAGTCGAGAAAGGCCTGCGGCTGATCGGGCGCGGCGGCGATGCCGATGAGCTCAAGGCGGCGATGAATCACGCCGCCGAGTCGGCGATGGCCGAGGCCAAGCCGGTGCTCAAGCAGGCGCTGCAGCGCATGACGCTCACCGATGCCAAGGGCATCCTCACGGGCGGCGACGATGCCGGCACGCAGTATTTCCAGCGCACCACGGCGAGCACGCTGACCACGAAATTCAAGCCGATCGTCGCGCGCGCCACGGCGCGGCTCAGGATCGCCTCGCTCTACGACCAGTACGCCGGCAAGGCTGCCTCACTGGGCCTGGTGAAGAACGAAGACGCCAACCTCGATGACTACGTGACCGCGCGGGCGCTCAGTGGCCTGTACACCGTGATGGCCGACGAAGAGCGCGCGATCCGCAAGGATCCGCTCGGCCAGGCCAGTTCACTGGTGAAGAAGGTGTTCGGCGCGCTGCAAAAATAGGCGGCGCCGGCGACTACGGTTCGAGGTAGGCGTAGCCGTCCAGTTCCTGCTCGTAGAAACGCTTGAGCGCCTGGCTCTCGGCCACCGACATGCGCCCTTCACGCACGGCGCGCTCGCAATCGCGCGCCAGCGCCGGCGCCAGCTCGGCGACGTCGTACTCCATGTACTCGAGCACCTTGTTGGCGGTGTCGCCCTTGACCACTTCCTCGATCCACCAGCCGCCCTCATCGTGCAGGCGGATGTGCACCACGTGGGTGTCGCCGAACAGGTTGTGCAGGTCGCCGAGCGTTTCCTGGTAGGCGCCGACCAGGAAGGCCGCGAGGTAATACTCCTCGCCGGCCTTCAGCTCGTGCAGCTCGAGCGTGCGCTTGGCCTCGCGCGCGCTGACGAAGCGATCGATGCGCCCATCCGAATCGCAGGTGATGTCGGCCAGTACGCCGTTGCGGGTCGGCCGCTCGTTGAGTCGGTGGATCGGCATGATCGGAAACTGCTGGTCGATGGCCCAGCTGTCGGGCAGCGACTGGAACAGCGAGAAATTGCAGAAGTAGATGTCCGAGAGCACGTTCTCGAGGTCTTCGAGTTCCTCGGGCGTCTCGCCCAGCTTGCGGCAGCAGGCGCGGATGCGCTCGCAGGTGGCCCAGTACAGCCGCTCGGCGAGGCCGCGGTGCGCCAGCGACAGCAGGCCGAGGTTGAACATCTGCAGCGCCTGGTCGCGCGCCGTCTGCGCGTCGTGGAAGCACTCCACCAGCCGGCGCTCGTCGACGATGCGCCAGGCGTCGTACAGGTCGCGCACCGGTTGCGGCAGCGTGGTGCCGGGTGCCGCGGCTTCCTCGGCGTCCACGTGGAAGCGATCGAGCCGCGAGCTGCCCAGCGTATTGAAGATCAGCACGCTGTGGTGTGCCGCGATGGCGCGGCCTGATTCGCTGATGATCATCGGGTGGGCGATGCCGCGCGTGTTGCAGACGCTGGCCACCCGATACACCACATCGTTGGCGTACTCGTTGAGGGTGTAGTTCATCGACGAGGCGAAATTGGTGCCGGTGCCATCGTAGTCGACACCGAGGCCGCCGCCGACGTCGATGTATTCCAGGCCCGCGCCCAGCTGCTTCAGCTCGGCGTACACATGCGCCAGCTCGTTGATGGCTTCCTTCACGCGGCGGATGTCCTGCAGCTGGCTGCCCGGGTGGCAATGCACCAGTTTGAGGCAGTCTTCCATGCCGCGCGCGCGCAACACGGCCAGCAGATCGATGATCTCGGTGACGAACAGGCCGAACTTGGATTTCTCGCCGGCCGAGTCGCGCCAGCGCCCCGATCCTTCGCTCGCCAGCTTCACGCGCACGCCAAGCCGCGGGCGCACGCCATAGGTTTCGGCGTGGCGCAGGATCAACGCCAGCTCGTCGAAATTCTCGACCACCGGGATGATGGTGCGGCCGAGCTTCGTGGCCAGGATCACGGCCTCGATGTAGCTCGAATCCTTGAAGCCGTTGCAGATGATGAGCCGGTCGCTGGCGGCCTCGGTGGTGGCCATGACGGCCAGCAACTCCGGCTTGGAGCCCACCTCCAGCCCGAAGCCGAATTCCTTGCCGTAGCGATAGACCTCGTTGACCACCAGGCGCTGCTGGTTGACCTTGATCGGAAACACTGCGGCGTAGCGGTTGCGATAGTCGTTCTCGGCGATCGCCCGCGCGAAGGCGTCGTGCAGGTGGCGCAGCCGATGGGCCAGGATGTCCGAGAAGCGCACCACCACCGGCGCGGCCAGATCGCGCGCCTGCAGCCCCTCGACCACCTCGTGCAGGTCGATTTCCCGGGCCGGCGTGGTATCGGGCCGCACCACCACATTGCCGGCCTCGTTGATGGAAAAGTAGCCTGATCCCCAGGCTGGCACGCTATAGAGCTCGAGCGCGTCGTCCACGCTCCAGCTGCCATTGCCGCGGCGCGGTGTAGATTGCTGACTCATCCGCTGTACGCCTCGCTGTACCCTTGCCCTGATCGGCGCGCGCACGATAGCAAAAGACGATTGCAAAATCAGGGATGCGAGCGGCAGTGAGCGCCGGTTCCCGAGCCGCGTGCGGGGAGCGGCAGCGCGCAACGCTGTTCCACGCCGCCCGCGAGCCGTTACAATCGCGGCGGAGCACCCACCCTATGGCCATAGATCTGTACTGGGGAAACGGCAGCGCCTATTGCTGGCGAGTCATGCTTGCGCTCGAGCACAAGGGCCTCAAGTACCGCAGTCACCAGCTCAAATTCGACCAGCAGGAGCACAAGGCCCCGCAGATGCTGGCGATGAATCCGCGCGGCCAGCTGCCGGTGCTGCGCGACGATGACTACGTGTGCTTCGAGTCGGTCGCGATCCTCTATTACCTCGACCGCAAGTATCCGCAGCCGCCGATCTTCGGCACCAGCCCCGAGGAAGCCGGCGTGATCATGCGCGTGATCTGCGAATACCAGGCCTACGCCGAACCCAGCCTGATGCAGATCGCGCAGGAAATGCTGTACGTGCGCGAACCCACGCTCAACGAGAGCACCCACGAGGCGATGCAGCGTGTGGCCAGCGAAGCGCGCACCATCGAGCGGCGCCTGGCGCAGTCCGACTGGGTGGTGGGCGAGCGCTTCTCCGCCGCCGACATGGTGATTTACCCCGACATCCTGTTGCTGCTGCGCGCGTTGGCGGTTCCGGGCGCGCGTGAGCTCGCAGCGCGATTTCTGCCGCTGGAGGTGAATTACCCTGCGCTCGGGCGGTGGCTCGGCCGCGTCGCGGCGCTCGCCCCGGACTTGAAAGTCGCGTAACTGCGCGACGACGCCCGACTCGCGCGGGCGGCAAGAACGGGAAGGGTACGCGCTGGCATGGGAGAGGACCCGGCCATTGGGTCGATCAAGTCGCTCCCCGATACACGCTTTGTTGATCGCCCCAATGGCCGGGTCCTCTCCCATGCCCGCCCGCAACCATCGAGCTGCTGCCGCCCGCGCGGATAGGCGTCGGCGCGAAGTTGCGTGCCGTTTCAACCCCGCGCCAGCGCCACGATGTAGTCGCCCCTCCGGGCAAGCGCAGCGTCGCAATCACCTCCGCTTCGCTGACGGTTGTGCGAGCGCAAGCGCGCACGCAACCGCGAACGAACGTGCGACGAGGTGTCGGTACAGGCTCCGGGAAGCGTGGGCGAGGGCGATCAACAAAGCGTGTATCGGGGAGCGACTTGATCGCCCTCGCCCACGCTTCCCGGAGCCTGTACGGGCGCGTCTTATCCCGTTCTTTCTCCGATTTGCCGCCCGCGCTGGCGTCCGAACAGGCCGGTTGCTACCCTGCACCCCCAGCGCACACAACGCGATAACACAGGGCGCATCATGGCGGACACACTGCACTACAACGACTTTCCGGGACGCATCATTTTCGTGGGCTTTGGCGCAATCGGTCAGGGGGTCTTGCCGCTGATCTTGCGTCACATAGGTTGCCCGGCGTCGCGCATGTCGATTGTCAGTGCAGACGAGCTGGGGCGCGAAGAAGCACAGCGCTACGGCGTCAAGTTCCAGAAAGAGCGCATCACGCGCGAGAACCTGCGCCGCACGCTCGATCCGCTGGTCGGACGCGGCGATTTCATCGTCAATGTCTCGGTGGATGTCTCCACCATCGCGTTGATCCGCTACGCCTGGGAAAAAGGCGCGATGTACATCGACACCTGCATCGAGCCCTGGCCCGGTGGCTATACCGATCCGGCCACGCCGATCGCGCGCCGCACCAATTACGCGCTGCGCACCGAGGCACTGGCGCTGCGCAGCAGCGGGCAGCGGCAGCCGACCGCGGTGCTTACGCACGGCGCGAACCCGGGCCTGGTCTCGCACCTGGTGAAGCAGGCGATGCTGAACATCGCCGCCGATCTGAAGCTCGATGCCGGCAACCCGAGTACGCGCGCCGATTGGGCGGCACTCGGCCAGCTGCTGGACGTGCGCGCGGTGCACATCGCCGAGCGCGACACGCAGGTGTCGAGCATCCCCAAGGAGCCGAACGAGTTCGTGAACACCTGGTCGGTGGACGGGTTTGTCTCCGAAGGCTGTCAGCCCGCGGAGCTCGGCTGGGGTTCGCACGAGCGCAACTTCCCGCGCGATGGCAAGCGCTTCGATTTCGGCGACGGCGCCGCGATCTACCTGATGCAACCCGGCGTCGCCACACGCGTACGCAGCTGGGCCCCCAACGCCGGCCCATACCACGGCTTCCTGATCACGCACGGCGAAGCGATCTCGATCGCCGACTACTTCACCGTGGTCAAGGATTCGAACGTCGAGTACCGCCCCACAGTGCACTACTCGTATCACCCCTCCGACAACGCCGTGCTCTCGGTCCACGAGTTTTCCGGTCGCAACTACCAGATGCAGGACCGCAAACGCATCATGATGGACGACATCACCACCGGCATCGACGAACTCGGCGTGCTGCTGGTCGGCCACAAGAAAAACGCCTACTGGTACGGCTCGCAACTGGGTATTGACGAGGCGCGCAAACTGGCGCCGTACAACAGCGCCACAACCTTGCAAGTTACGGTCTCCGTGTTGGCAGGCATCGTGTGGGCAATGGAAAATCCGAATCGCGGCGTAGTCGAACCCGACGAAATGGATTTCCGCCGTTGCCTCGAAATCTGCATGCCGTACCTTGGCCCGGTCGTTGGTCAGTACACCGACTGGACTCCGCTGAGTGACCGCGAGCGCTTGTTCCCGGAAGACCTCGATAAATCCGATCCGTGGCAGTTCAAAAACGTGCGCGTCAGCTGACGCCTAGGCGCGATCAGACGGGCGGGTCAACAGGGGCCGATCAAGTCGCTCCCCGATACACGCTTTGTTGATCGACCCCTGTTGACCCGCCCGTCCGATCGCGCTTACGCGTCGGCGGGTGGGTACACGATTTCTACTACGACGTAGGTTTTTTGGCCGCCGGGCACCACGACGGTGACTTCGGCGTCCAACGGTTTGCCCAGCAACGCGCGCGCCAGAGGGGCGTCCATGCTGATGCCGCCGGGGACGTCGGCGAATTCGTCGGGTCCCACGATGCGGTGTTGAACGCGTTGCCCTGATTCGTCCTCTAACGTCACAACAGCACCGAAGAAGGTCCGCTTCGGGTCGCTTGGCGGTTTGCTTACGACCACCATGCCCTCCAGGCGCTTGCGCAGGTGGCGGACTCTTGCATCGATTTCGCGCAGGCGGCGTTTGCCGTAGGTGTAGTCGGCATTTTCGGAACGGTCGCCCTGGGCGGCGGCGGCGGAGACGGCCTGCGTTACACGCGGACGCTCGACGCGCCAGAGCTGCTCCAGTTCGGCGCGCAGGCGGGCCTCGCCGGCAACTGTGATGTATTTCGAACTTTGCGGTACTGGTGGGCGGTAGCGGCTCAAACGGGGCTCCGGCGGGGGCGGATGTGCAGTGGCTCACAGCGTGGTCGAGGTGGCGCAGCGTAGGCTCGGAGCCATGGGTAGCAAGTACTACGCCCATTTTATAGCCGACTCGCAACACGTTGCGCAGGCGGGTGAATGGAGTGGCGTCGTGGAATTGACCCGGCCGCTGCGCCAGCGGGCCGAAGAGTACGAACTCTCGGAAGTGCTGGCCGGCAGCATGGAATTGGAAGCCGAGGAGATCCGCATCCTGGACTGGTCTCCTCTGCACTGACGATATCCCCTGGCGGACTTTACTCCCCTCTTGTAAGTCCGCTCCTCCCATGCCCCGGCTTGCCGGGGCATTTTTTTGTACAGTGTCGGCCGTGAGCGGCGAAGCACTGAAATCCTGCACCCTGGGCCAGCATCGTGCGCAGTGGCTGCCCAATGGCGATGCGGCCTATGCGGCCATGGACGCGCTGATCGATGGCGCGCGCGAACTCGTTTGCCTGGAGAGCTACCTGGTACGCTGCGCGGCGCCCGCCGCCGGGGTCAGCGCCACTGCTGATCCTGCCGCGCGAGTGCTCGCGGCGCTGCTGCGCGCCTGTGCGCGCGGCGTGCGGGTGCGCGTGCTGTACGACGCCTTCGGTTCCGAGGGCTTGCCCGCTGATTTTTTTGCGCCGCTGCGCGCGGCGGGCGGCGAGGTGCGGGTGTTCAGCGCGGCGCGGCGCCTGCGCCTCTCGTGCCGCGACCATCGCAAGCTCCTGGTCTGTGATGACCACGTGGCCATAGTCGGTGGCATCAACATCGCGCCTGAATATGCCGGCGATGGCATCACCCACGGCTGGCGTGACCTGGCGCTGCAGATCGAAGGGCCCGTGGTCACGGCGCTGGCGGCCAGCTTCGCGGCGATGTATGCGCTGGCGCCGGTGAGCGCCACCGCGATCCGCACTTTTCGCCACCTGGTGCGTGCCACCGCGGTCGGCGGCGGTGCGGTGCGGCTGCTCACCAGCGGCCCTGGCTGGCCGCACGGCCGGCTGCGGCAGGCCTTGCGCGCCGATCTGCAGCGCGCGCACACGGTGCATTGCATGGCGGCTTACTTCCTGCCGCCGGCGGGCATCCGGCGCGCGTTGCGGCGCGTGCGTCAGCGCGGCGGCGCCGTGACGCTGCTGCTGGGCGCCTTGAGCGACGTGCCGGTAGCGCGCTACGCGGCCGAGCACCTGTATGCGCGCATCCTTGCCGCCGGCGCGCGCCTGTTCGAATACCAGCCGCAGGTGCTGCACGCGAAACTGCTGGTGATGGATGACACGGTGTACGTGGGCTCCTGCAACCTCGATCGGCGCAGTCTCAACATCAACTACGAGCTGCTGCTGCGGCTCGAGTGGCCGGAACTTGCTGCGCAGGCGCGGGATCTGTTCGCCGGGTCGCTGGCGCACAGCCGCGCCGTGCCCGCGGCGCAGTGGCATGCACGCCGGCACTGGTGGGAACGCTGGCGCTCGCGCTTCGCCTACTGGTTGCTGACGCGCGTTGATCCGCTGCTGGCGCGCCGACCCTTGCGTCCGCTGACCTGAATCCACGCGCCGCAGTGCCCGATGCGGTTGGCGTGCGCGCCGCTTTGCCGGTAATCTGGCGTCCTTTCCGGCCAGCGTCTGGCCAGTGGAGATTCGACATGCAAGCGATCCGGGTATTGCTGATGGCCTCTGTAGTGGCACTGCTCAGCGGCTGCGGTTACAACCGCATCCAGGGGCAGGATGAGACGGTCAAGGCCGCCTGGTCCGATGTGATCAGCCAATACCAGCGGCGTGCCGACCTGGTGCCCAACCTGGTGGCCACGGTCAAGGGCTATGCCGAGCAGGAAAAGAGCGTGCTGCTGGGCGTCACCGAGGCGCGCGCCAAGGTGGGCACGATCCAGGCCACGCCTGAACTGGTGAACGACGAGGCCGCGTTCAAGAAATTCCAGGCCGCGCAGGGCGAACTGAGTTCGGCGCTCAAGAGCCTGATCGCAGTGAGCGAGAATTATCCGCAGCTGAAATCCGACCAGAATTTCCGCGACCTGCAGGCGCAGCTGGAAGGCACGGAAAATCGCATTGCCGTGGCCCGTACGCGCTACATCGATGCGGTGCGCGAGTACAACGTCACGATCCGCTCCTTCCCGAGCAACCTGACGGCGATGATCTTCAAGTACCAGACCAAGCCCAATTTCACGGTCGAGAACGAAGCGGCGATCGCCAAGCCGCCCACCGTCGACTTTGGCGCCGCAGCACCCGCGGGTAAACCCGCCGGGCAATAGTGGGCGCAGCGCGCTCCGCAGCGCGACTCGCGGCGCAGCTCGCCAGCCTGCGGCTGGCGCTGCCCGCACTCGCGTGCCTGGTCTGCGCGCCGCCGCTGTGGGCGCAAAAGCTGCAGCCCATCCCGAAGCTGGAATCGCACGTCACTGATCTGACCGGCACACTCACGGCAGGCGAGCAGGGCGAGCTCGATCAGAAGCTCAAGGCCTACGAAGCGCGCAAGGGCACGCAGATCGCTGTGCTGGTCGTGCCGACCATACAGCCCGAGGCGATCGAGCAGTATTCAATCCGCGTCGTCGATGCGTGGAAGCTCGGGCGCGCCAAGGTCGACGATGGCGTGCTGGTGTTGCTGGTCATGGACGATCACGGCCTGCGCATCGAAGTCGGGCGTGGGCTCGAGGGCGCACTGACCGACGCCACTTCAAACCGCATCGAGGACGAGACGATGATCCCGCTATTCAAGCAGGGACAATTCGGCGCCGGCATCAATGCCGGCGTCGATCAGATCATCAGGGTCTGCGACGGTGAGCCGCTGCCGCCGCCCGACAGCGGCTGGAAGGGCGGTGCTGGCGCACTGTGGAACGCGCTGCCCGGGTTGTTCATCGGCTTCATGGTGGCCTCGGCCATCCTGCGTGCGATCTTCGGCCGCTACCTCGGCGCCGCGGCCAGCGGCGGCCTGCTGGGTGCCATCGTGTGGTTCATCGGCAAGACCGTGCTGCTGGCGCTCGGGCTGGGCGCGGTCGGATTCACGCTCGCGCTGCTGCTTGGCCTTGGCGGTGGCGGCTGGGCCTCGGGCGGCCGTGGCGGATTCGGCGGTGGATTTGGTGGCGGACTGGGCGGCGGCGGCTTTGGGGGCGGAGGCTTCGGCGGCGGTGGCTTCAGCGGTGGCGGCGGCAGTTTCGGGGGCGGCGGCGCCTCGGGGCGCTGGTAATGGTGCTGGTACGCGCCTGGCGGCACGCGCTTGCCTCACTGCAGCCTGCGGGTCGGCGACTCAGCGGCGCAGCGCTCGATCGCATCGAGGCCGAGATCGTGCGCGCCGAGGCCAGCCATGCCGGCGAGATCCGCATCGCCATCGAGACTGCGCTGACGGCCGCGCAGCTCTGGCAGGGCCTGGCGCCGCGCGCGCGCGCGCTGCAGGTGTTCTCCGCGCTCGGCGTTTGGGACACCGAACACAACAACGGCGTGCTGATCTACCTGCTGCTGGCCGATCGCAGTGTCGAGATCGTGGCCGATCGCGCCATTGCGGCGCTGGTGCCCGAGGGGGAATGGCGCTCGTTGTGCCGTGCGGTCGAAGAGCGTTGTCGCGCGGGCGAGCTGGGCGAGGCCGGCTGCGAGGCGGTACGCGGCGTTGCGGCGGTGATCGGTCGGCATTTCCCCTCCAGTGGCGGCGATCGCGACGAACTGCCCAATCAGCCAGTACTTCTCTAGAATTGCCACCATGAACGGCTCGCGTACCACGCTCAAGACGACGGTCATGCTGGCAGCCCTGCTGCTGGCAGGCTGCTCGCTGATCAATGCACCCTGGAAGAAGCAACCGCCGCCACCGCCGCCCGTGGTGGTTGCGCCGCCGCCGGTGGCGCCTGCATTGCCGCTGCCCGTGGCAACCCACAAGTTCACGCTGGGCGCCGACGAGGACGTGGTGGGCGAGCTGCAGCTCACCACCGCATCCAAGGAAGACACGCTGCCCGACATCGCGCGGCGCTTCAACGTGGGCTATGAAGAGATCGTGCGCGCCAATCCTGGCGTCGACCCCTGGGTGCCAGGTGCCGGTCGCAAGGTCGTCGTGCCCACGCGCTTCGTGCTGCCCAACGCGCCGCACGAGGGCGTGGTCATCAATCTGGCGGCGATGCGCATCTATTACTACCCCAAGCACGGCAAGGGCGAGCCGCAACTGGTCTACACGCATCCGATCGGCGTGGGCAAAGTTGGCTGGGTGACCCCCGAGGGCGTCACCAAGATCATCGCGCGCGAGAAAGACCCGACCTGGCGTCCGAGTGCCGGCGTGCGCAAGGAGCACCAGGAAAACGACGATCCGGTGCCGGCCGTGGTGCCGCCGGGCCCTGACAATCCGCTCGGCAAGTACAAGTTCACGCTCGGCTGGCCGAGCTATCTGATCCACGGCACCAACAAACCCTATGGCGTGGGCCTGCGATCGAGCCATGGCTGCATCCGGCTCTATCCCGAAGACATAGAGAAGTTCTACCAGGCCATACCGATCGGCACCCAGGTGCGCGTGGTCAACCAGCCATTCCTGTTCGGCTGGCACCAGGGCCAGCTGTACCTGCAGACCTACACGATCTTCGAAGACGATCAGCGCGGCTCCGAAAAGGCGCGCAAGCTCCTGCTGCAGAAATCCATGACGCCACGGCTGGAGAAGCTGTTGAAGGCGGCGCATGCCGAAGTCGACTGGGACGTGGTCGGTCAGATGACCCGAGCGCCACGCGGCCTCGTGGTGCCCGTGAGCACGCAGGCCGGGAGCGTCGATGCCGTGCTGGCCGCGGCGCCGCTGGTGCAGAACCGCATTCCCGAAGGCGCCAACTGGAACGGCGCCGACGAAGTCGACGGCGATGCGCAGAGTTTCCAGCAGCTGCTCTCAGAGCGCGAACCGCAGGCGACGCAGGCCACGCCGGCCAGCAATGCCACCGCCACTAAACCACAGGGGTAAGCCGGCAGGCGCTGGCGCGCCCGCGGCCCTGGCAGCTGCACTGCCCACGCCGGCAGCCATCGCCAGGCTTCCAAGCGGCGTCACGGCGTTTATCGGTCGCGCACTCAAGGGGCCGCTGAACACGCCGGTCGCGATCGCCTCGTTCAGCGACTTCCAGCGCGTCTTTGGCGGCCTGTGGCAGCCCGCGCCGCTGGGCTATGCACTTGAGCAGTATTTCGACAACGGCGGCCGCCAGGCCATCGTAGTGCGCGTGGCGAACGCTGCGCGTGCGCCCACGCTGCGCCTGCCGGCCGGCAGCGGCTCGCTGCGCTTGCGCGGCTGCGCACCGGGAACGCGCGAATACCTGCGCGCCGCGGTCGACTACGACGGTATCGCCAGTGCAGACACTGACCTGTTCAACCTGGTGCTGCAGCGACTGCGCGCTCCCGATTCCGAACTGGTGGAGGAGCAGGAAAGCTTTCGCCGGGTCTCGGTGCACGCTGCTGCGCCCAACAGCGTGACGCGCGCGTTGAGCGACGCGCGCCTGATGAGGGTCGAGGGCCCCTTGCCCGCGCAGCGGCCCGACGCCACGGCTACGGCGCACAGCGATGGCGCGCATCGCTACGTCAACGCTCAGGGCGATGGGGCCGATGGCGCGGAGTTGTGCGACTACGATCTGATCGGTGAGGCGCGCTCGCGCAGCGGCCTGTTCGCGCTGCTCGATGCGCCGCGCTTCGATCTGCTGTGCGTGCCACCACTCTCGCGCGAGCGCGATCCGGGGCCTGCCACCTGGCTGGTGGCGGTGCGCCTGTGCCGCTCGCGCCAGGCGATGCTGCTCATCGATCCTCCGCGCAGCTGGGACAGCGCTGGCGCGGCGCTCACTGGGGCCGCGAGCTGGGCGCTGCACAGCGAGGATGCCATCATGTATTTCCCCTGGCTGCAGGGCCAGGATCGCCTGCGCGGGCGCAGCGAGCTGTTCGCGCCCAGCGCCGCGGCGGCCGGCATGCTCGCGCGCGGCGACGAGTCCAGCCCGCTGTGGGCCGCCGCCGCGGGCACCACCGCGTTGCTGCGACCTTCATTGCGGTTGGCACAACCCATCGACGAAGTGGCGCGTGCCCAGCTCGAGCGGCTGGGCGTCAACTGCATCGACGCGGTTCGCGTACCGCCGGGCGTGCTGCGCAGTGCCCGTACCCTGGTGCCCGAGCATGCGATCCACGCGGCCGGGCAGCTGCTGCCGGCGCGTCGGCTCGGCCTGTGGCTGCAGGCCTGCATCCTCGAGGGCACGCGCTGGTGCGCGCAGCTCGGCGCCGGGCCCGAGCTGTGGCGCTGCGCCGCGCAGCAGGTGGAGGAATTCCTGGCGGCACTGGGGGACGAGGGCGCCTTTGCGGGGCGCGATGACGAGGAGCGTTACTACGTGATCTGCGATCGACGGCTGAACGATCAGCAGGGCGCGCTCGGACGCTTCGCGCTGCTGTTCGGATTCGCGAGCCTGCGGCCAGCGGAATTCCAGAGTTTCCTGATCACGCACACGAGCGCACAGGCGCGTGTGCGCCCGGTGAGCCTCAATCGCCTCGCCAATCTCAGCGCCCGTGAAGCGGAGCTGATCGAGACGGCGATACTGCGCCAGCTGGTCACGGAGCCTGCCCATGCGCCGCCTGCAGGCAGGGTATGATGAGCGGATGCAAAGCCTGATTCCGGGCGCGACTAGTGCCTGACCGCTACGTCATCTTTTCCCACGGCAAGGATGGCGAGCCGTGGAGCCGCAAGATCTCGGGACTCGCGCAGATCGCCCGCAGCGAGGGGTATCGGGCCGATTCGCTCGACTATCGCGGGATCGATTCACCGCGCGATCGCGTCACCATGCTGGTCGAGTACTGCCAGAAACTGCCCGGCGACCTGGTGCTGGTGGGCTCGAGCCTCGGGGGCTACGTGGCGGTCGCGGCCGCATCGCTGCTGCATGCGCGCGGCGTGTTCCTGCTGGCCCCGGCGCTGCTGATGGAAGGACTGCCGGCCCTGCGGCCGCGGGTGATCGATTGCCCGACCACGATCGTGCATGGCTGGCGCGACGATGTCGTGCCGCTCGATCACAGCGTGCGCTTCGCGCGCGAGTACCGCGCCACACTGCACCTGCTCGACACCGACCATCGCATGTACGACCGCCTGCCCTTCGTGAATCACCTGTTCGAGCAGTTCCTGATCGACGTCGACATGCACGAAGGTTTCCGCTGAGGCCGGTCGACCTCAGTTCCATTGCGCCATGCAGTCATTGATCGCCAGGTTCTTTGCACTGTGGGTGCGCGCACGACTCGAGCCGGCTGATACCGCAGCTCGCCTGGCCGCCAGCAGCGCTCCGGTCTGCTATGTGCTCGAGCGACGCAGCGCGGTCGATCTCGCGGTGCTGCGCGATCTGTGCGCGCGTGAGCGCCTGCCGCGCCCGCTCCGCCGGCTGCTGGGCGCGCGCCCTGCCGCGGGGCGCGCCGCCTTCGCACTCGAACGTCCGGTAGGGCTGTGGCGCTCACGTCTGGACCGGCGCACTCCGGCGCAACTGCTGGCGCTGGTCGAGGCGCTGCGCGCCGATCCCGGCGCCGACATCGCGCTGGTGCCGGTAGCGGTGTTCTGGGGCCGTGCGCCGCAGAAGGAGCGCTCGCTGATCCGGCTGTTGCTGTCCGAGAGCTGGAGCATCGGCAGCCGCCTGCGCCGTGGCTTCACGGTGCTGGTGAATGGCCGCAACGTGATCGTGCAGTTCGGCGAACCCTTGTCGTTGCGCAGCACGCTCGATGAGGGCGCCGACACGGCATTGGCGGCGCGGCGCGTGGTGCGCACGCTGCGTGCACAACTGGCGCGGGCCCGCGCGGCCCGCATCGGCCCCGACCTCTCGCACCGGCGCACGATCGTCGCCGAGGTGCTGCGCTCACGCGCGGTGCGCCAGGCGGTGGCGCAGCAGCTGCGTGACCGGAGCGGGGGCAGCCGCCGCCAGGGCCTGCTCGAGGCGCGCCGCTGCGTCGAAGAGATCGCCGCCAACTATTCGCATCCCTTCGTCACTTTCGCCTCGGGCCTGCTCACGCGTGTCTGGAACCGCCTGTACGACGGCGTCGATTTCACGCACGCCGAGACGCTGCAGCAGGTGGCCGATGGCAACGAGATCGTCTACGTGCCCTGCCATCGCAGCCACACGGACTACCTGCTGCTCTCCTACGTGATCTACCAGCGCGGCTACGCCATTCCGCACGTCGCCGCTGGCGTGAACCTCAATATGCCGGTGGTCGGGCGGTTCCTGCGCAAGGGCGGCGGCTTCTTCATCCGCCGCAGCTTTCGCGGCAACTCGCTCTACACCGTGGTGTTCATGCAATACCTGGCGGCGATCATGGCGCGCGGCCATTCGATCGAGTATTTCATCGAGGGCGGACGCAGCCGCAGCGGGCGCCTGCTGGCGCCGATGACCGGCATGCTGTCGATGACGGTGCGCAGTTTCCTGCGCCAGCCGCGCCGGCCGGTGGTGTTCGTGCCGGTGTATTTCGGCTACGAGCGCATCTGGGAAGGCGCCACCTACATCGGTGAACTCTCCGGGCGACCCAAGGAAAAGGAGTCGGTCGGCGGCCTGCTGCGCAATCTCCATCGCCTGCGCGAGCGCTTCGGTCGCGTGCACGTGAACCTGGGCGAGCCGATCATGCTCGATGCGCTGCTCGATCAGCATGCCGGCGACTGGCGCAACCGCGCGGCGCGCGAACAGGAGCGGCCGCGCTGGATCGGGCCGCTGGTCGATGACCTGGCGGCGCGCGTGATGTGCAACATCAACGCCGCGGCGACCATGACACCGGTGAACCTGCTGGCGATCGCGATGCTCAGTACTCCGCGCCAGACGCTGATGTGCGCCGACCTCGAGCAGCAGCTCGCGACCCTGCAGGCGGTGCTGCGCGCCGCGCCCTACAGCGACCGGGTGACGCTGACCGACATGGCACCGGCGGCCATCATCGATTATGGCGTGGCACTCAAGGTGATCACCCGCGAGAGCCACCGCGCCGGCGAGTTCGCGCGCATGGATCCGGAAGCAGCGGTGCTGGCCACCTACTACCGCAACAACGTGCTGCACCTGGTGGCCTTGCCTTCACTGATCGCCTGCTGCTTCCTCGGTAACGCGGCGCTGCGCCTCGAGGACATCCAGCGCTTCGGCAACCGCATCTACCCGTATGTGGCGGCCGAACTGTTCCTGCGCTGGAGCGAGGCGGAGTTCAGCGGCGAATTCGCGCGGGTGCTGGCGGCGCTGGCGCAGTGCGGCCTGCTCGAGGATTGCGGAGCCGGCGTGTGGCGCCGGCCGCCGCCGAGCTCGGCTGCGGCCATGCAACTGTCGTGGCTGGCGCAGTCGACCATCCAGACCATCGAACGCTATTACCTTGCGATCGCCTCGTTGATCCGTGCCGGCAGTGGCAGCATCACGCAGAAGGCGCTGGAAGAGCGCTGCCAGCTGCAGGCACAGCGCATGTCGCTGCTGCACGGCTTCAATTCGCCCGAGTTCTTCGACCGCACGCTGTTCGGCAACTTCATCGACCGGCTGCGCGAACGCACGGTGCTGCGCGCCAATGCCGCGGGTTGCCTGGAGTTCGATGACGTGTTGCTGCGCGTCGCCGACGACGCCGAGATCGTGCTCTCAGAGCAGATCCGTCACTCGATCCTCCAGGTCACCCACGCCTGAGGGTCAGCCCAGCTTCGGCCACAGCCAGCCGAAGATGCCGGCGGTCAGCAGGCCGAACACCAGCCCGTCGAACATGCCGGTGAGCGTCATGCGCCAGTTGCGCCGGTACCAGATCGAGGCCTGCGGCAGCGCCATCGCGTAGGCGACGAAGGCGGTGAAGCCGACGATGCGGAACACCGACAGGTAGTGCGCGCCCGGCGCCAGCTCGCGCCCGGCGATGTAGGCGCAGAACACGCCGACCACCACCAGGTAGATGAACCACTGCAGCAGGCTCTTGCCCATCGCCATGCCGCCAGGCGCCACGGTCATCAGCACCAGCGGACCCTTGTTGACCTTCTCGACATACTCGGGGCTGCGCATGTGTTGCATCGAGTCGGCCTTGGGCAGGGCGTAGTCGCCGTGCGGAATCTTCAGCTCGCGCAGCGCCGCCAGCAGCGCATCCTGCTGTGGCGCGGCGCGCAGGTCATTCCAGTGATAGCCCAGGAACATGTGCATGATCGAACTGACGACGAACACCGCCAGTGCGGCCACCAGTATCGGCAGCCAGAGTGCAGAGAGCGCAACCATGTAGACCTCCCGTTTGCTGCGGAGTGATTATTCGTCGCCACGCACCGCGCGCCGCAGTCGCTTGGTGCGTTGCTGGTGAACCTTGCCGGCGATGCGCCGTTCGTTGGCGCCGCGCGTCGGGCGCGTGGCGCGGCGTACCTTGGGCACGATGCGCGCACGGGCGATCAGCTCGCCGAGCCGCTCGAGCGCCGCACGCCGGTTGCCTTCCTGGGTGCGATGGCTGCGCGCGATGATCAGGATGTCGCCCGCCGCGGTGAGCCGGTGGCCCGCGAGCGCGCGCAGCCGCGCCTTGGTGCCTGCATCCAGCGCCAGGGTACCCGCGAGATCGAAGCGCAGCTGCGCGGCGCTGGCGACCTTGTTGACGTTCTGGCCGCCGGGTCCGGCGGAGCGCACGAAGCTGATGCTGATGTCGCCGTCGGGAATGTCGGCCGCCGCGTTCATGCGTCGCGCGGATCGCGGATCGCAGCGGCTCCTGCGTCCGCCGCCGGCAACAGCCGCACGTCGTGCTGCGAAACCGGAATCGTGATGCCGGCGTCGCGGAACAGCCGCCAGATCCGGCGATTCACATCGGAGCGCACGTTGTTCACGCCGTTCTCGGGGTCCGCGATCCAGAAGCGCAGTTCCAGGTCCATGCCGAAATCGGCGAACTGCATCAGCCGCGTCACTGGCGCCGGGTCATGCAATACGCGTCGATGTCCTTCGATCGCCTGCATCAGTATCGCCAGCGCCAGCTCCGGATCGTCGCGATAGCTGATACGCACCGGCAGCTTGATGCGCACCTTGCGATCGGAATAGCTCCAGTTGATCACCGCGTTGGTGATCAGGTTCTGGTTGGGCACCAGCGTCTCGACGCCGTCGCGATCGCGCACCACTACGTAGCGGCCGCGCAGTTCCTGCACCCAGCCGAAATTCTCGGTGCTGGTGCCGGCCACGCCCGTGAAGCTGATGACATCGCCGGGCTTGATCGACTTGTCGAGCAGCAGCACGAAGCCGCTGACGAAATTGCTGGCAATCGCCTGCAGGCCGAAGCCCAGGCCGAGGCCGATGGCGCCGGTGAGTACGGTGAGCGCGGTGAGATCGACGCCGGCGGCGTTGATGCCGAGCAGCGTGCCCATGCTGATCAGGAAGAAGTAGCTGAACTTGGAGATGCCGATGCGGGTCGAGAGCGCCACGGTGTCGAGCTTCATCACGCGCCGCTCGATGGCGCGCGCGATCACGCTCATGATCACGATGAAGCCCGTGACCACGAACAGGCCCTTGAGGAGCGACCAGAGCGAGAACTGCGTCTTGCCCGGCAACAGATCGATGCTGTCGAGCGCGCGCTCGATCGCATCGAACCAGCCCACCACCTGGAAGGCGATCGCCAGCCAGATGAACAGGGTCAGGCGCGCTTCCCATTTGTGCACCCAGGATTGCGGCCCGACCAGCAGCCCGATCGCGAAGGTGCCGAGGCGCACCAGCAGCAGCGCCGCCGCCAGCTGCAGGCCCATGTCCAGCACCGTGGTGTTGAGGTTGCGCGCCACATAGAACGCGTGCGCCCCGAGCAGCAGGATCAGCGCGCACAAGGCTGGCGTCAGCACCACCGAGGCTTCGAGCGCGGTAGCCTGCCAGGCCAGGCGCGGCGCCGCACGGCGCTGGCAGGCGAGGCGCGCCGCATGACCGAGCAGCACGGCGAGCGCGACGGCCACGATGAGGATCAGGAGCTGCGCCAGGTATTGCGGTGTCGACAGTTGCGCCAGGGACTCTTGCAGCGTTTCGTTAAAGGTATTCATGGTGCGGGCGTTCAGGCGTTGAGATCGGGAATCAGCTGGCTCTCGAGCATCAGGATCTGGTCCTTGAGCATCAGCTTGCGCTTCTTCAGTCGCTTGAGCTGCAGTTCATCCACGTGGATGTCGAGCGACAGCCGGGCGATGACCTCATCGAGATCGCGGTGCGCAATGCGCAGCTCGCGCAATTTCTGGATGTTGCGAAACAGCTCGCGATCGATGTTGTCACCGGACTCAGTCATGGCTATGCAGGCTGTGGCGTGCTGGCCGGCGTGAAGCCGAGCAGCTGGGTTATCGGAGTAATGCCGTCGGCTAGCTTAAGCCAGCGACCGAGCGGGCGCCACGGCAGGCCGGGCTCGTGGAAATCCGAGCCCAGCGAGCCTGCCAGGCCGTAGCGGCGTGCCATCGATGCGGCCTGGGCGGCATCGGCGGGGCCCATGCCGGGCAGGCTCACTTCGATGCCTGCGCCGCCCTGCTCGCGAAACAGGGCACACAGCTCGCGCAGGCCGCCAGCCGAGAGTTTGTAGCGATGCGGATGCGCCAGTACCGCCAGTCCGCCGGCACGTGTGATGACCTCGATGCAGGCCTCGGGTGACGGCCACTCGGATGGCACGGCCGCGCGCTGGCCGCGTCCCAGGTAGCGCTTGAAGGCATCCTCGACATCGGCGACCACGCCGGCAGCCACCAGCGCTCGTGCCACGTGCAGGCGTGTGGGCGTGCCGGGTTTGGCCAGCACCGGGTCGATGAGCCCAGCGCCGTCGAGTCCGCAGCGCGTGAGCCGCTCGCCGATGGCCTGCAGGCGCGCGACGCGCAGCGCACGGAGCTTGCGCAGGTGCTCCACGAGCTCAGTCGTTTGCGGCGCCACCCGCAGCCCGACGATGTGCAGCTCGCGTCCGCGCCAGCTCGAACTGAGCTCGCAGGCTGGCAGGAACTGGATACCGTGCGTGCGGCAGGCCTCGGCCGCGCTGGCGCAGCCGGCCGTGGTGTCGTGATCGGTCAGCGCCAGCAGCTGCACCGCGCGTTGTGCGGCCAGCTCCACCAGCTGCGCGGGGGCAAGCGTGCCATCGGAATGGTCGCTGTGCGTGTGCAGGTCGACGCGTGCGTCCATGGCCTTAAGGCTCACTGGCCAGCGCCAGCCAGTCGCGGCCGTCGTCGGCCCAGCACAGGAAAGAGGGGTTCAGCAGTGTGTCGCGCGCGTTGTAGCGCAGTGGCGCGCCATCGAGACCCACGACGCGGGCGCCGGCCGCCTCGACCACCGCCTGGCCGGCAGCGGTGTCCCACTCGCTGGTCGGTGACAGGCGCGGATAGAAATCGGCGCGCCCTGCTGCGAGGTATCCGAATTTAAGCGCGCTGCCGACACCCACGAGTGCGTGCTCGCCCAGGCGCGCGAGCAGCGCATCGAGACTCGCGCCGCGGTGCGAGCGGCTGGCCAGCACGCGCGGTGGATCCGAGGCTGGCACAGTAGCCTGCAATGCCGAATGCCGGCCCTGTTCATCGACCAGCCAGGCACCAGCGCCGCGCGCTGCGGCGTAGAGCTGCCCCGTGGCCGGCGCATACACCACGCCCAGCACCGGCTGGTGTTCATGCACCAGCGCGATATTGACCGTGAACTCGCCGTTCTTCTTGACGAACTCGCGCGTGCCATCGAGCGGATCGATCAGCCACAGCGACGGCCACTCGCGGCGCGCGACTGTTTCCTCAGCGGGAGACTCCTCTGAAAGTTGCGGCAGCTGCGGCGAGATGCGCGCCAGCCCTGCGCCGATCACCCGATGTGCCGCCAGGTCGGCGGCCGTGAGTGGCGATTGATCATCCTTGAGCGTGACACTGAAATCGCGCGCATAGACCGCCATGATTTCAGCGCCCGCCGCGCGCGCCACGGCGATCACCTGCGGCAGCAGTTCGTAGGGGCGTTGCAGGTCGATGCTCATGGGCCCCATGATACCTAAGCATATGAACGAACATGGCAACGGCAGGGTGCTGACCAGCGCCCAATGGGATTCAGTCGATCACGTGCTGCTGGACCTCGACGGCACGCTGCTGGACCTCGATTTCGACAACCATTTCTGGCAGGTGCTGGTGCCGCGCGTGTGGGGCGCGGCGCGCGGCCTGGACGAAGCCACGGCAGCGCGCGCGCTGCAGCCGCGGTTTGCGGCCTGCGTGGGCACGCTCCCCTGGTACAGCACCGAATACTGGAGCCGTGAGCTGGGCCTCGACATCCCCGCGCTCAAGCGCGAGGACGCCGATCGCATCCGCTGGCTGCCCGGTGCGCAGCGCTTCCTGGCGGCGGCGCGCGCGCGCGGCAAGCAACTGGTGCTGCTCACCAACGCGCATCCGCAGGCCCTGGCCATCAAGCACGAACGCACCGACGTGCTCGCGCACTTCGATCACAGCTACAGCTCGCACACGCTGGGTGCGCCCAAGGAAGACGCGCGCTTCTGGCAGGCGCTGCGCGCGGTGCTGCCGCACGATCCGGCGCGCTGCCTGTTTGCGGACGACAGCGCCACCGTGCTGCGGGCCGCGCACCAGGCGGGCATCGGCCTGGTGCGGGCGATACGGCGCCCGGACAGCGCGCGCCAGGCGCATGCGCACGAGGAGTTCTGCGCAGTCGACGCGCTGGTCGAATTGCTGGAGCCGGCCGGCGACTAGCGCCGGTGGGCTGCCACTGACCTGGGCGCTCAGTCGCCCGAGGCAATGGCGTCCTGCAACGCCGACAATGCAGCGCGCAGTGCGCCGGCGACCGCTGCGTCGGCGATCATGCCGTCTTCGTCCAGCCGGCTGCCGAGCAGTGGAATGGCGATGGACGCGGGCTCGACGATGATTGCAGCCATGGTGCGCAGGGTCTCGCGCAGCGCAACGTCGGCAAACCACGAGCGCGGCGAAGTATTCAGTACCGCCACGCGCTTGCCGGCAAAGGGCGCGAAGCCCACCAGCCAGTCGAGCGCATTCTTGATCGTGCCGCTGACGCCGTGTGCGTATTCAGGGCTCGCGATCAGCAGGCCGTCGGCCACGGACACCGCACGCTGCAAGGCCAGCACGCTCATCGGACTATCCGCTTCGCGATCGGGATTGAAGAGCGGCAGCTCACCCAGCGCGCCGTAGACCAGCACTTCGGTTCCAGGCGCAGCAAGCCGCGCGGCGGCACGCAAGGCTGCGGAGTTGATCGAGCCCGCGCGCAGGCTCCCGGAGAGCGCGAGTATGTTCATTCGTCCGCGGCGCGGTTCCAAGGACTTCGGGGAGCTATAATACCAGCACATTCCGCGCGCGGCTTCATCCCACAGGGATCGACTCGCATGCAGGCAATCAACCTGGCCGCCAAGTTATCCAGCTTCGCCGAGTACTGGCAGCCACGGGTCGTGGGCCAGTTCAACGGGCACGATCTCATGGTCGTGAAGGTGAAGGGTGAGTTCACCTGGCATAGCCATGACGACACCGACGATTTCTTCCTGGTGCTCAGCGGGCGTCTCTGCATTCAGCTGCGCACGGGCAGACGTGATAGCTGGGTCCCGGCGAACTGTTCGTGGTTCCCAAGGGCGTGGAGCATCGCCCGGTGGCGGAAGAGGAGACCCACATGCTGCTGATCGAACGCAAGGGGACGCCGAACACGGGCGATCGCGCGACCGCGGCCGAGCGGCGGGAAATCTGACAGCGGACGTTCCAACCAGGGAGAAGGCCATGTCCAAGCTCTTTGGCGACAGCCAGCGCCGCCTGCAGCGCGAGTTCGATACCGAGCGCCTTGCCGACCGGATCGAGCAGCGCCTGTTCCGCGAGCACATCACCAGCGACGATCGTGCCTTCATCGAGCGCCTCGACATGTTCTTCCTGGCGACCACCGATGCTGGACGGACACCCCAACTGTTCCTACAAGGGCGGCGATCCTGGCTTCGTGCGCGTGCCCGACGAGCACACGCTGGTGTTTCCCAACTACGACGGCAACGGCATGTACCTGTCGATGGGCAACGTGGCCGCGACTGCACAGGTTGGACTGCTGTTCATCGATTTTGAAAACCAGAAGCGCCTGCGTGTGAATGGCAGTGCCACGATCGAACCCGCGAGCGCGGTCGAGCCCGCTTTTCCGGAAGCGCAGTTCGTGGTGCGGGTCGCGGTGCGCCAGGTATTTCCAAATTGTCCGCGCTATATCCACAAGCTGCAGTTGGTGGAGCGCTCGAAGTTCGTGCCGCGCGAGGCGGTGCCCACACCGGTGCCCGGATGGAAGCGCATGGACTGGGCCTGCGATGTGCTGCCTGCCGGCGACCCGGCGCGCACGCCCGAGCCGCGCTGAGCCGCGTCGAGCCGCGCCGCGCCGGGGCTAGATCGAAAGGCTCCCCGCGAACACCGCTACGCAGCGGCCGCCGACGTACACGGCCGTGGCGCCCTCGCGCCCGGGCACCGTGCGGCCGAGCAGCAGGCTGGGGCGCCCCATGTCCACGCCCTGATGGATGCGCCAGTGCTGCTCGGCGCGCGCGCTGCCTTCCAATGCCGCCAGCAGCGCGATGGTGGCGGCCGTGGCGCTACCCGTGGCCGGATCTTCGGGCACGCCATCGAGCGGCGCAAACATGCGCGCGTGCAGCACGATCGAGCCATCGGCCGCGGCGGGCGCCTCGCGCACATAGGTGAACACGCAGTCCGCACCGTCGAGCGGCAGCAGCGCTTCGTGTGCAGCGACATTGGCCCGGGCCGTGCGCAAGGCGTCGCGCGAGTTCAGCTCCACGACCAGGAAGGGCAGGCCCACTGATACCACCTGCGGTGCGTGCCGATTCGTGGCGATTGCACTGACCGGCAGCGACAGGCATGCCGCCGCAGACTCGGGCGGGACCACGCTGCGGCGGCTCAGCGCTTCGGGCGCACGCAATTCCGCGCCGATGACTGCGCCGCTCGGCCCACCGCCGGCAGCGCCAGCAGCCTGCTCGCGCAGCAGCGTGATGGGCACCAGCCCGGCGTGCTCCTCGAACACGAAATTCCCGGCATCAGGCAGACCCTGACGCTGCCGTTCATGCGCCAGCACGAACGCTGTGCCGACATTGGGATGCCCGGCAAAGGGCACTTCAACGCGCGGCGTGTAGATGCGCACCTGCGCGCTGTGCGCGGCATCGCGCGGCGGCAGTACGAAAGTGGTTTCGGAATAGTTGAACTCGCGCGCGATGGACTGCATCTGCGTGTCGGTCAATCCGCCCGCGTCCAGCACCACCGCCAGCGGATTGCCGCCGAACAGCCGGTCGGTGAAAACATCAGTGGTTACGTAGCGTCGCTGCATGTTGCGGCCTCCATTACCCCCGTGCGGCATCGGCCGAGGGCGGCATCAGTCGTGAGTGGCGCGGATCTCGCCCAGCCGGCGCAGCAGGGGCGTGATCGTCAGGCCCTGCACGAATACCGAGAACACGACCACGGAGTAGGTGAGCGTGATGATGGTTTCGCGATCGGGCATATCGGCAGGCAACGCGAGTGCGAGCGCCAACGCCAGCGCGCCGCGCAGCCCGCCCCAGACCAGCACGTGTTGCTGTGAGTGCGTCACCTTCAGCCGGCTGCCGGCGAACAGCGCGCACAAGGGGTAGATCGCCAGTGCGCGACCCAGCGTGACCAGTGCGATGGCCGCCAGGATCGGTGCCCACAGCGCGGCAAAATGCTGTTGCGCCAGTTGCGCGCCGATCAGCAGGAAAATCAGCGAATTGGCCAGGAAGGCCACGTACTCCCAGAAGATTTCCAGGCTGTGATCGCGCGCCGCGGCGGCGCCGCCGCCACGCGTGGCCGCGCTGCCGCTCTCACGTGGCCTGCGATTGCCGACCACCAGTCCTGCTGCCAGCGCCGCCAGCACGCCCGAGCAATGGAAATGTTCGGCGAGAAAAAACGCGCCGTAGGCGGCGAGTGTGGTCAGTGTGAATTCCACCAGGTGATCGTCGGTACGCCCGGCCAGCAACAGTGCCGCCCAGCCGGCCAGCAGGCCTGCCACGATGCCGCCGGCCACGGCCAGCAGCAGGTTCATGGCGATCGCCGCTAAACTGGCCTGCGCGCCCGCGAGCAGCGCCAGCGCGCTGACGAATGCGACGGCCGCGGTGGCGTCGTTCAGGAGACTCTCGGATTCAATCAGCAATCGCACGCGACCGTGCACGCCCGCGTCCTTGAAGGTGGCGATGACCGATACCGGATCGGTGGCTGCGATCAGGATGCCGAACACGCCTGCGCTTCCCCAGCTCCAGGAGAAGCCGTAGTGCATGCCGGCCGCGGTGACCGCCGCGGCCAGCAGCACACCCACCGTCGCCAGCAGTGTCACCACCGGCAGTTCGCGGCGCAGCTCGGACCAGCGTATGCACAGTGCCGCCTCGAAGATCAGCGGTGGCAGGAACAGCGAGAAGATCAGGTCGCGCGAGAGTTGCAGGTCGATGCGTACCTGCGCCAGGTGCAGGCCGATGCCGGCGAGCACCAGGCCCACGGTGTAGGGCAGGCGTACGCGTCGCGTCAGCATGGCCACCAGTGCCGAGACGAACAGCAGCAATCCCAGTTGCGTGATATCCGTGCTCATCGCGTGCGCGGAGCCGTGGTGCCGTGTGCAGTCGCGCTAGCGGCGGCGCGGAGGTCCGCGTCGGCCGCCGGGTGGCGGACGGCCACCACCACCGCCGCCACCGCGACGCGTCGGGCGCGCGTTGAAATCGCGCGGCGCATGCGGAGGCATGACCAGCTTGGGCAGCGCGCTGGCATCGTACTTCTCGACCGGAATCTTGTGGCCGATGTAAGTCTCGATATCGGGCAGCGAGATCGCGTATTCCTCGCAGCCGAAGCTGATGGCATCGCCATCGGCGCCGGCGCGCGCCGTGCGGCCGATGCGATGCACGTAGTCGGCGCTGTCCTGCGGCAGATCGTAATTGAACACATGGCTGACATCGGGAATGTGCAGGCCGCGCGAGGCGACATCGGTGGCGATCAGCACCGCGAGTTCACCCTCGTGGAACTGGCGCAGGAAGCGCAGACGCTTGGGCTGGGGCACATCGCCCGAGATCGCCTGGGCGCTGAAGCCGTTGGCGCGCAGTACCGCTTCGAGCCGCTCGGCCACGCGCTTGGTGTTGACGAACACCATGGTGCGATGCGCCTCGAACTGGCGCAGCAGTGATACCAGCAGCGGCATTTTTTCGGGCATCGAGGGAAAATAGATCGCCTGGCGGACGCGATCGATGGTCACCTTGTCGGGTTCGATGCGCACCAGTTCGGGGTTGTTCATGTGCTCGTAGGCCAGCTCCAGCACGCGCTGCGAGAGCGTGGCCGAGAACAACATCGACTGGCGGTGATCGGGAGCGGGGAGCCGTCGCAGGATGAAACGGATGTCGGCGATGAAGCCGAGGTCGAACATCCGATCGGCTTCATCGAGCACGATCACCTGCGCATGGCGCAGGTCGTACACGCCCTGCTTGAGATAATCGATGATGCGGCCCGGCGTGCCGATCAGCACATCGACACCATCGGCGAGCTGGCGGCGCTGCTTGTCGTAGTCGACGCCGCCGAACACCACGGCCAGCGGCAAACCGGTATGGCGGCCGAGCACCGCGGCATCCTTGTGGATCTGCACGGCGAGTTCGCGCGTGGGTGCCACCACCAGCGCACGCACCGAAGTCGGCGCGCGCGACGGATCGGCAGGCCTCGACAGCAGTGATTGATACAGTGCCACCAGGAAGGCCGCGGTCTTGCCGGTGCCAGTCTGCGCCTGCCCGGCGATGTCGCGGCCCGTGAGCGCAGCCGGCAGCGTCTGCGCCTGTATGGGCGTGCACATGGTGAAGCCGGCTTCGACGATTCCCTGCATGATGGTCGGGTGCAGCGGCAGGCTGGCAAAGGCCAGTGAACTCAAATGATCGTCGCTCATGTAGTAACCGGTATCCTGTTGTTCGGTATCGTTATCATGCAGGGGACTTGCAAAGCACCCCGGAAAAGGCTAAAAATAGCGCCAACGGCGGCTCCTCTGCGCGCCAGCCAATCAACCCTGACAGGCAAGTGTACCCGCTGAGCGGCTTTCCCGCGCCATTGTCTGGCCAGGCCGCCATCACCAACCACCAAACAGCAATCAAACTTTCAAAATCGTATTCCAGCAGCGTGTCGCGGATTCCCGCCCACCGCCCTGCATCCCCAGTCAAATCAAACACGGAGGCCTTGTTCGCGTGAGTAACGAACACATTGTCCATACATCTGATGCCCGCTTCGAGGCAGACGTCCTCAAGTCCGATCAACCGGTATTGCTCGATTTCTGGGCCGAATGGTGCGGCCCCTGCAAGATGATCGCGCCGATCCTCGATGAGGTGGCGACCGAGTATCACGGTCGCATGCGCATCGCCAAGCTCAACATCGACGAGAATCCGCAGACGCCGCCCAAGTACGGCATTCGCGGCATTCCCACCCTGATCCTGTTCAAGAACGGCACGGTCGAGGCGCAGAAAGTCGGCGCCCTGTCCAAGTCGCAATTGGCGGCCTTCCTGGACCAGCACCTGTGAGAGGGTATCTGGGCAACCAGGGGCGCAACAACAATCGCCCCAACAAAGGCCCGCGTCACGGCGGCATGCGCGATGGCAATCGCGATCCCAATCGCGGCAATGTCGGCGGCCGCATGGAAGAACAGCTGCCGGATCTCGAGCCGCTGGGTGAAAACGATGCCGAGGTGATCAGTCCGGCCGAGCTGGCGCAGTCGCGCAACTCGATGAACCTGACGGCCCTGAAGTCCAAGCCCATCCATGAACTGGTGAAGCAGGCCGAGTCGATGGGCCTCGAAGGCATGGCCCGCTCGCGCAAGCAGGACATCATCTTCTCGATCCTCAAGGCGCATGCGCGCAACGGTGAGGACATCTACGGCGATGGCGTGCTGGAAATATTGCAGGATGGCTTTGGCTTCCTGCGATCGGCTGATGGCTCGTACCTTGCTGGCCCCGACGACATCTACATCAGCCCGAGCCAGATCCGGCGCTTCAACCTGCGCACCGGCGATTCGGTTTCCGGCCTGATCCGCCCGCCCAAGGATGGCGAGCGTTACTTCGCGCTGCTCAAGGTCGGTGAGATCAACTACGACTCGCCCGAGAGCTCGCGCAACAAGGTGCTGTTCGAGAACCTGACGCCCTTCCATCCGACGCGGCGCCTGAAGCTCGAACGCGGCAACGGCAGCACCGAGGATCTCACCGCACGCGCCATCGACCTGATCGCGCCGATCGGCAAGGGCCAGCGCGGCCTGATCGTCTCGCCGCCCAAGGCCGGCAAGACCATGCTGCTGCAGAACATCGCCACCGCCATCACGGCCAACCATCCCGAGGTGTACCTGATCGTGCTGCTCATCGACGAGCGGCCCGAGGAAGTCACCGAGATGCAGCGCACCGTGAAGGGCGAAGTGGTCTCCTCGACCTTCGACGAACCGGCCGCGCGCCACGTGCAGGTGGCCGAAATGGTGATCGAAAAGGCCAAGCGCCTGGTCGAGCACAAGAAAGATGTCGTGATCCTGCTCGATTCGATCACGCGTCTGGCGCGCGCCTACAACACCGTGGTGCCCAGTTCCGGCAAGGTGCTCACCGGCGGCGTCGACGCCAACGCGCTGCAGCGCCCGAAGCGTTTCTTCGGCGCCGCGCGCAACATCGAGGAAGGCGGCTCGCTGACCATCCTCGCCACCGCGCTGATCGACACCGGCTCGAAGATGGACGATGTCATCTACGAGGAATTCAAAGGCACCGGCAACAGCGAAATCCACCTCGACCGGCGCATCGCCGAGAAGCGCGTGTATCCGGCCTTCAACATCAACCGCTCCGGCACCCGCAAGGAAGAGTTGATCACCGACCAGGCCGAGCTCGCCAAGATGTGGATCCTGCGCAAGCTCCTGCATCCGATGGATGAACTGGCGGCCATCGAGTTCCTGCTCGACAAGATGAAGGACACGAAGACCAACTCCGAGTTCTTCGAGGCGATGAAGCGCTGAGCAGCCGACGCCAGTGTGGCCCGCGGCAGTGACGCACGTCACAGCCTGCGGCGTCGCCGGCCAGCGACGCTGGCGTCGGGCGTATGCCGTGGGCGATCATCGCTCCATGACTGCCGCCGCCCGCCTGTTGCTGTTCTGTTCCCTGCTGGTCGCGCTTGAAGGTTGCGCCGCCCGGCGCGCGCGCCATGCGGCCGCGGCCGCCAGGGCCGAAGCGGTCGAAGTCGCGAGGCCCCCGCGCCCGGCCGTGCCCGCGAGCCCGGTGACCGATCAGTTCGCGTTCCGGGCCGGCTACTACCTGGGTTCGGCTGCCACCGAAGGGCGCGTCGACGATACCGCGACCAACAGCATCGGCACGCCATTCTCGCTCGAAGACGATTTCCGCTTCAGCCCGCAGGCGCACCAGCTGCGCGTCGAGATGATGTTCCGGATGCGCGATCGCAACCGCCTGCGTGTCGACATGTGGGAACTGAACCGCAACGCCGTGACTTCCCCCACCAGCGACATCACCTACGGCGGCAATACCTTCACGCCGGCCGACAGCGTGCGCTCACGCTTCGACTGGCGACAGATCGATTTCACCTACACCTATTCACTGCTGCGCGGCGAGCGCTATGAGCTCGGCCTGGGCCTGGGCGTGCACCTGCTGCAGGCCGAAGCCGAGGCGCAGGTGTCGGCCAGCGCCAACCGGCCGACCGCGGTGGATGAAGACTTCAGCGGCGCCGGTCCTTTCGCCACGATCGCGATCGATGGCAGCTGGCGCTTCACGCGCCGCTTTGCATTCTCGGCGCGCGGCCAGTACCTGCGCCTGCACGTGAGCTCGCTGACCGCAGCGCTGAACGACTATCACGCCGATGTGCAGTTCCGCTGGCGCCCCAATGTGGCCATTGGCCTCGGTTACCAGAGCACGCAGACGCGCCTGGAAGTGGCCAACAACTCCACCAACAACGGCTTCATGCGCCTGGACCTCAAGGGCCCGGAACTGTTCCTGCGCACCAGCTTCTAGCGGCCGCAAGAGCGGCTAGCCATCCAGCGGCGCGCGCGCCTGCCAGCGGGCGATCAACAACACGCACACCAGCAACGCCAGTGCGCTCAGGGCCAGCGAGGCATGCACGCCGATCACGGCGCCGGCGAAGCCGACCGTGAGTCCGCTGACCGCGCGCAGCCCCAGGCTCGCGGTGACGAACAGGCCGATGGTGCGGCCGCGCTGTTCGGGCGGCGAGCGCAGCTGCACCAGCGTCTGCGCCATCGCGTTGAACGAGAGTTCGCAGAAGCCGGCGGCAAACAACACCAGTATGGCCAGCGGATAGCTGTGACCCAGGGCGAAGGCCATGATGCACAGGCACCAGCTGCCGGCGAGCCAGAAGGCACCGCGTTCACTCGCGGGTAACAGCGCCAGCATCTCCAGCACCACGCCGGCGGTGACAGCGCCCGCCGCATCGGCGGCCAGCAGCGCGGAGTAGGTGACGCCCGGTTGTCCGTGACCCAGCGCCTCGGCCAGGCCTGGCATCTGCGACTGGTAAGCCGTGCCGACAAACAGCGCAGCACAACCGGCCAGCAAGGTCATCGAGGCGATGCGCCGGTCGTGACGGATCGTGCGCCAGTTGTGCAGCAATGCCGCCAGGCCCACGGTCGCCGCGCCCGACTGCCGTTGTCTCGCGCGCCGCGTGCCGTTGCCGTAACGCTGCCGGTTGAGCCACCACACCAGCGGCAGGTAAATGAGTGCGTTGAGGAAGATGCCTGGGGCTGGTCCGAATTTCAGCAGCAGGCTGCCGAGTGCCGGGCCCAGCAGTGTGCCGATGTAGCGCGACGAAGCGCTGATCCGCACCGCACTCTGCAGGTGTTCGCCGCCCACCACATCGTGCAGCAGCAGTTGCGAGGGCCCGGTCCACAGCACGCCGGCCACGCCATGCAATGAGAGCAGCACCCAGGCCTGCCAGATCTGCATGTTCCCGTTCATGAACAGCAGGCCCCAGCCTACCGATACACCCATGAACACCAGCATGCCGAGCTGGATCATGCGGCGGGTGTTGACGCGATCGGCGATTACGCCCGCGTAGCCCGAGAACAGCAGGAAGGGCACCCAGTGCGACACCACCGCGAAGCCACCGAGCGCCGGCGAGTGGAATTTCTGGTGCAGCATCCAGTAGCTGATCACGTGTTCGGCGTTGTCCGCCAGCATCGCGGTGGCATTGCCGAGGATGTAGCCGCTGTAGCCGCGCTCGCGGAAGGCCGCAAAGGCCGGCCTGCGCGCTGCTGCGTTGCGAGCCATGTGCGCCTCAGGCGCCGCGGGCGATGGCGCGGTAGCCGATGTCGTGGCGATACTGCGCACCGGCGAATTCGATGCCCTGCACCAGCTGGTAGGCCGCGCGCTGCGCCTCGAGCACCTTCGCGCCCAGGCCCACGGCGCACAGCACGCGCCCGCCGCTGGTCTGCACCGAGCCCGCGCGCAATGCAGTGCCGGAGTGGAACACCTTGCCCGGCAGGGTTGCCGCACGCTCGAGGCCGTGGATCAGATCGCCGCTGCGCGCCGTTTCCGGGTAGCCTGCCGCGGCCATCACCACGCCCAGCGCGGCGCGCGGATCCCAGTCGATCTGCTGTTGCGCGAGACGGCCCTCGAGCGCTGCCAGGCACAACTGCGGCAGGTCGGAGCGCAGGCGCGCCAGCACTGCCTGCGCTTCCGGGTCGCCGAAGCGGCAGTTGAATTCGATCACCTTCGGCGCGCCATCGGCGCCGATCATCAGGCCGGCGTACAGGAAGCCGGAATAGGGGGTGCCATCGGCCACCAGACCACGCAGTGTCGGCCCGATGATCTCGCGCATCACCCGCTCATGGATCGCGCTGGTCACCACCGGCGCGGGCGAATAGGCGCCCATGCCGCCGGTGTTCGGCCCCAGGTCATGGTCGCCGAGCCGCTTGTGATCCTGCGAACTGGCAAAGGGCAGGACGTCGAGGCCTTCGGCCATCACGATGAAACTGGCTTCCTCGCCTTCGAGGAATTCCTCGATCACCACCGTGTCGCCCGCGGCGCCGAAGCGGCCGGCAAACATGTCCTCGATGCACTGCCGGGCCTCGGCAATGCTCTGTGCAATCACCACGCCCTTGCCGGCCGCGAGGCCGCTGGCCTTGATCACGATCGGCGCGCGCTGGGCATTCAGCCACCCGGCATCGAAATCAGCGCGCGTGAAGCTGCGATAGGCCGCCGTGGGAATCGCATGGCGACGCAGGAATTCCTTGGTGTAGGCCTTCGAGCCTTCCAGTTGCGCCGCGGCTTTCGAGGGGCCGAAGCAGCGCAGGCCCGCAGACCTGAAGGCATCGACAATGCCCATCACCAGCGGCGTCTCGGGCCCGATGATCGTGAGCGCCACGGCTTCGCGCTGCGCGAGCGCGACCAGGCCTGCAATGTCGGTGGCTGCCACCGGCACATTGCGCATGCGCGGCTCGGTCGCCGTGCCCGCATTGCCCGGCGCCACCAGCACTTCGGTGACGCCCGCAGCCCCGGCACAGGCCCAGGCGAGGGCATGCTCGCGCCCGCCGCCACCGACGATGAGGATCTTCACGGCAGTTCAGGCCCGGGCGGCACTAGTGGCGGAAGTGCCGCACACCGGTGAATACCATGGCCATGTCGTGCGCGTCGGCCGCTTCGATGACTTCGGCATCGCGCTTGGAGCCGCCGGGTTGCACTACGCACCTGATGCCGTAGGCCGCCGCGATGTCGATGCCGTCGCGGAATGGAAAATAGGCATCCGAAGACATCACCGCGCCGCGCACGTCCAGTTTTTCATCGGCTGCCTTGAGTGCGGCGATGCGGCTGGAGTACACGCGGCTCATCTGGCCGGCGCCGACACCGAGCGTCATGCCATCGCGCGCGAACACGATCGCGTTGGACTTCACCATGCGCGCCACGCGCCAGGCGAATTTCAGGTCGGCCAGCTCGCGCGCATCGGGCTTGCGCCGGGTGACCACGCGCATCTCGGCCTCATCGGCGCTGTCGCTGTCGCGATCCTGGACCAGCAGGCCCCCGTTGACGCTGCGCAGCTCGAAGTCATCGCCGGTGGGCGCCGCCAGGTCGCCGGTGAGCAGCACGCGGATGTTGGGCTTGCTGCCCAGCAGTACGCGGGCTTCAGTGTCGACCTCGGGCGCGATGATCACCTCGGCGAACTGCCGCTCGATGATGCTTTGCGCCGTGCGGCCATCGAGCGGGCGATTCACGGCGATGATGCCGCCGAAGGCCGAAGTCGGATCGGTGCGGTGCGCGCGGTCGTAGGCATCCGCAAGGCTCTTGCCGAGCGCCACGCCACAGGGATTGGCGTGCTTGACGATCACGCAGGCCGGTTCGGCGAACTGGCGCACGCACTCGAGTGCGGCGTCGGCATCGGCGATGTTGTTGAACGAGAGTTCCTTGCCCTGCAGCATGGTGGCGGTGCCGATCGAGCCGCCGCGCGCACCCGGTGTGCGGTAAAACGCGGCGCGCTGGTGCGGGTTCTCGCCGTAGCGCAGTTCCTGCACGCGCTGGAACACCAGCGGCAGCGATGCGGGAAAGCGCTCGCCCGGCAGTTGCTGGGCGCGCTGCAGGTATTCGGCCACCTGGGTGTCGTAGGCCGCGGTGTGCGCGAAGGCCTTGGCGGCGAGCCGCGAGCGCGTGTCGATGGAGGTGCTGCCATCGGTCTCGATTTCGCCCAGCACCGTGGCGTAATCGGCCGGATCGACCACGATGGTGACATCGGCGTGGTTCTTGGCTGCGGCGCGCAGCATGGCCGGGCCACCGACATCGATATTCTCGATCGCCTCGTCGTAGCTGCAATCGGCGCGGGCAATGGTGGCCGCGAATGGGTAGAGATTCACCACCAGCAGGTCGATGGGCACGATGCCGTGTTCCTGCATCACCGCTTCATCGGTGCCGCGCCGGCCCAGCAGGCCGCCGTGGATGCGCGGGTGCAGCGTCTTCACGCGCCCTGCCATGATCTCGGGGAAGCCGGTGTAGTCGGCCACTTCGCGCACCCTGAGGCCCGCGTTGCGCAGCATTTGCGCCGTGCCGCCGGTGGAGAGCAGTTCGATGCCGCGGGCACTGAGGCGCCGGGCGAATTCGGCCAGCCCCTGCTTATCCGAAACCGACAAAAGGGCGCGCGTGATGCTCATCTGGCGTCTGGCCGGGTCAGTTTGCCAGGCCCAGGGTACGCAGCTTCTTGCGCAGCGTGGTGCGGGTGATGCCGAGGATCACCGCGGCGCGGCTCTGGTTGCCCTCGGAATAGTCGAGTACGGCGCGCAGCAGCGGTTCTTCGACCTCGCGCAGCACCATGTCATACAGCCTGGCCGGGCGGTGGCCGTTGAGGCTGGAAAAATAGTCGCTCAATACGCGTTCAGTGTGGCTGCGTAGCGGCAGCTCTTTGGAGGTGATGCGGGTCATTGGAATTATTCTTGAACGCAGCTCCCCGATTTTCCCTCACGGCACGCATGCGCCTTCAGGCCGCTGCGACTGCCGACCAGTCACCGAAGGCACGCTGCGCCGTGGCGAACTGCGAAGCGGAATCTTCCGCCGCCAGCAGTGCGCCGCGCATTGCGACGGCTCCTGCATGGTGTTCGCAGTAACGGACCAGGTGTTTACGTGCCATCCGAACCCCGGTGTACTCGCCGTAAAACGCGTACAGGGATTCGAGGTGACGAAGGATGATCGTTGCCATCGACGCGCGCAAGAGTCGCGGCGCAAATTGCGACGAATCGAGGAATGCATTGACATCACGAAAAATCCATGGTGCACCCAGTGCAGCACGACCGATCATCACTGCATCGGCGCCAGTGGCCAGCAGCACGGCGCGTGCCTGCTGCGGCGTGCTGATATCGCCATTGGCAATCACCGGAATGCCCACCATCGATTTCACTGCGGCAATGCTCGCGTATTCGGCCTGGCCACTGAAGCGCTCGGCGCGCGTGCGACCGTGGATGGCGATCGCCGCCACGCCACATTGTTCAGCCAGCTGCGCCACGCGCACGGCATTGCGGCGCAGTGGATCGGGACCGGTGCGGATCTTCACCGTGACCGGCACCGCCACGGCGCGCACCAGTGCGTCGAGGAGCCTGCCGACCAGCGGTTCATCCTCGAGCAGCGCCGAGCCGCACCAGCGATTGCAGACTTTCTTCACCGGGCAGCCGAGGTTCAGGTCGATCAGCTGCGCGCCCTGGTCGACCTGGGCGCGCGCCGCCCCTGCCAGTTGCAGCGGATCGGAACCGGCCAGCTGCACAGCCCGGATTCCCGTGTCATTGTCGCTTGCCGCCATGCGCCGGCGCGATTTGCCGGTGTGCCACAGCGACTGATCGGCACTCAGCATCTCGCCACAGGTCAGCGCCGCACCGAATTCGCGGCACAGCGTGCGAAACGGTGTGTCGGTGACGCCCGCCATCGGCGCCAGCAACACGCGCCCCGCGAGCGCTAGATGGCCGATCCGCAGCGTCACGAGCTGGCGCCGCTCCCGCCCAGTACCGCGCCATCGGCAGCGCAGCGCAGGCTGTTGCCGGAGGCGGGGATGCACACGTCGAGTTCGAAGCTCGAGGCCTGCTGCGTCGGGTCGGGAATGCTCACTTCGGTGTCAATGCGTTGCTCGGCGTCGAGGAGCGCTCGCGAGCGCAGTGCCTCCGGCAGGTACTGCGAAGGTGTCAGCTCGCCGGCGCTCAGGGACTTGCCGTAGCGATCAAGCAGCGTGATGCGCAGCAGCGGCACGGCCTGTGGCACGGCGGCATGATTGCTCAGGCTCAGGCGTACGCGCACGTTGTGCGGGTCTATGGCATCGCTGCTGGCGCCGAGCTGGCGCACTTCGTAGGCCGCGAGGTTCCAGTTCGGCGTCAGTGAGCGATGCAATGCGCCATACAGGCGCGCCAGCGGGCCTTCAAACGCAGGATGCGTGGCCAGATCATTGCGCCAGTGATCGATGCCCTGGACCATCAGCAACAACGCCGCCAGCGCTACACCGGAAATGACTTTCCATCCCACGAAGGTGCGCTCGGGCTCCAGATCCTCGATCACCTCATCGACATCGGAATCCGTGTCCTGTTGTTCAGCGGCGGCAGGCGAGGCGGCACGCGCGACGGCGGCATTGCGCCCGGCGTTCTCGCGCGCCACGAAGGGTAGCGGCCCGGACTGCGCCGCTGCGTCGTTGGCGGGCGTCGCGCGGCGTGGCAAGGTGAAATCCGAGAAGTCGATGATCTCTTCATCCAGCTCTGCCGGATCGCGCGGCTCCTCATGCGCCTCGGCAATGCGGCGCGAGACGGCGGCGACTTCGTCGTCGAAAGCCTCCTCCGGCACCAGCTCCTCGGTCTGCAGGAAGGTATCGCCTTCCAGCACGATGGTTTCAAAGGTGCCGGTGCCGCGAAATTCCTCGACCTGCGTGGAGCTGGCCGGCTCAGGCGGGCGCGGAGGGCTTTCGATCAGGCGCAGAGCCGGCGGCGAGCTGGGCGCTGGCGTCGGCACCTGTGTCGGTGCAGGTGTAGGCGCGGGCGTAGTCGCAGTCGCAGTCGCTGGCACTGGCGCCGCGGCGTTACCGATCGCCGGCGCGCCCGGTGCCGCCGTTTCCGCGCTGCTGGCCGCAGCATCCGCGGGCGCCGACATTGCAGGTGCTGGGGTGGATGAGGGTGTCGCCGATGCCGCCACAGTGGCCGGTGCCGACATCGCAGCCGGCGCGGCAGCCGAGGGCGCCACTGCCGCAGCTGCTGGCGCAGGTGCCCCCTCGCTCGCCGGCGCGGCCGCGCGTGGAGGCACGGCCGGCCGTGCCGGTGCTGGTGGTGGCGCAGCCTGCACGCTTCCGCCCGCTGATTCCTCGGACAGCCCCAGCAGCGCATTGAACACGTTCGCGCAGCGGCCACAGCGCACATAGCCCTGGCCGGCGCGCAGATCGGCTGCGGTCACGGCGAGCGTCAGGGCGCACTTGGGACAAACGGTGAACATCGCTTAAGGCTTCTTGGACTACTTTTTGGTTCCGACCAGCGCCACCCAATCCCCGCGCGCTTCGTACTGGCCGATATCAAACCACGGCGCGTAGACGGCGGCTACCACCTCGGCCTGGTCGGCAAGAATACCGGCCAGCAGTAGCTTGCCGCCAGTGCGGATGAGGCCCGCGAGTTCCTCAGCCAGCGCGCACAGGGTCGTGGCAATGATGTTCGCGAGCAGCACATCGCAACCAGCCGGCAGTGCGCGCGCAGCGCTGCACAGCTGCAGTTGCGCTGCCACGCCATTGGCAGCCGCATTCTGCGCCGTGGCCAGCAGCGCCTGCGGATCGATATCGTAGGCCGCGACGCGGCTGGCGCCCAGCTTCGCGGCCGCGAGCGCGAGTATTCCCGACCCACAGCCGTAGTCGATCACGGTGCTGCCGGGTTGCAGGTGCGTGTCCAGCCATTGCAGGCACAGCGCGGTCGATGGGTGCGTGCCGGTGCCGAAGGCGAGGCCCGGATCCAGGCGCACGACGATTGCACCCGCTGTGCTCACCTGTTCATGCCAGGGGCAGATCCACAGGCGCTCGCCAAAACGCAGCGCGTGAAAATCCTTGAGCCACTCGCGCTCCCAGGCGCGATCGGCGAGTGCTGCGAAATGCAGCGCCGCGCCCGTCAGCGCCAGTTGCTGCTGCAAGTTGGAGCTGAGCGTTGCGCGGTCGGTGTCGGCGGCGAACAGCGCCTGCACATGCGTCGCACGCCACAGGCGCACTTCGCCCGGCAGGGGCTCGAGCACCGGTTCGTCGCGTGCATCGCTCAAGGTCACGGCCAATGCGCCAGCAGCGACGCAGGCCTCTTCGGCGCGCTGGGCGTCCTTCGCATCCAGCTCGAAATCCAGCGTCAGGAAGGGCATGGCGATTGGTTGCGGGCGTTGCCCGGCACGCGGCCGGTGCTCATGCGCGGGGTAATGTGTGCGCTGGGGCCTATTTCAGGCCCAGCCGGCGCTCGAGGTAGTGGATATCGAGGCCGCCGGCCTGGAAGGCCGAATGCGCCAGGATCTCCTGGTGCAGCGCCGTGTTGGTCTTGATGCCCTCGACCACCAGCTCCGCGAGCGCATTGCGCATGCGGGCAATCGCCGTATCGCGCGTGTCCCCGTGCGTGATCAGCTTCCCGATCATCGAATCGTAGAACGGCGGCACGTTGTAGCCCGAGTACACGTGGCTGTCGACGCGCACGCCCGGGCCGCCCGGTGGGTGCCACAGCTTGATCGGCCCCGGCGAAGGCATGAAGGTGCGTGGATCTTCCGCGTTGATGCGGCACTCGAGCGCGTGGCCGCGGATCTCGATGTCTTCCTGCCGGAACGGCAGCTTCTCGCCCGCGGCGATCTGCAATTGCGCCTTCACCAGATCGATGCCGGTCACGAGCTCGGTGACCGGGTGCTCGACCTGGATGCGGGTGTTCATCTCGATGAAGTAGAACTCGCCGTCCTGGAACAGGAACTCGAGCGTGCCGGCGCTGCGGTAGCCTACGGCCTTGCAGGCCGCGATCACCTGCGCGCTCATCGCGGCGCGCTGTGCCGCGCTGATGCCGGGCGCCGGCGCTTCTTCCATCACCTTCTGGTGGCGGCGCTGCATCGAGCAGTCGCGCTCGCCCAGGCACACCAGGTTGCCGAAATTGTCGCCCAGCACCTGGAACTCGATATGCCGCGGCTTCTCGAGGAATTTCTCCATGTAGACCTGGTCGTTCCCGAAAGCCGCGGCCGCCTCCGAGCGCGTGACCGCGATCGAGCTGAGCAGCGCGCCTTCGGCGTGCACGACGCGCATGCCGCGCCCGCCACCGCCGCCCGAGGCCTTGATGATCACCGGATACCCGATCTCGCGCGCAATGCGCAGGTTGTCGGCCGCCGTGTCGTTCAGTGGTCCGCCCGAGCCCGGTACGCAGGGCACGCCGGCCCCTTTCATCACCTTGATCGCCGAGACCTTGTCGCCCATCAGGCGGATGGTCTCGGCCTTGGGCCCGATCCAGGTGAAGCCGCTCTTCTCCACGCGCTCGGCAAAGTCTGCGTTTTCCGAGAGAAAACCATAGCCGGGATGGATCGCGACCGAATCGGTGACCTCTGCGGCGCTGATGATCGCCGGCATGCTGAGGTAACTGTCGCGGCTCGCGGGTGGCCCGATGCACACCGATTCATCGGCCAGCAGCACGTGCTTGAGGCTGGCATCGGCGGTCGAATGCACGGCCACCGTCTTGATGCCCAGCTCGCGGCAGGCGCGCAGGATGCGCAGCGCGATTTCGCCGCGATTGGCAATGACGATCTTGTCGAGCATGGCCACTGCGCTATTCGATGATGAACAGCGGCTGGCCGAATTCCACCGGCTCGCCGTTCTTGACCAGGATCGCGCGCACCGAGCCGCTCACCTCGGATTCGATCTGGTTCATCATCTTCATGGCCTCGATGATGCACAGCACCTGGCCGGCTTCGACGCTGTCGCCGATCTCGATGAATTGCTTGGCGCCGGGCGAGGGCGAGGAGTAGTAGGTGCCGACCATGGGCGCAGTGACCAGGTGTTCGCCAGCGCCTGCGGCGGTCTGGCTCTTGGCGGCGGGCGCCGGCGCTGCGGCAGGCGCGCTCAGGGCCGGCGGGGGTGCGGCAGCGACTTGATAGTTGGGGGCCATCATCTGTACGGTATGCATGCCCGTCAGGTGACTGGCGGGCGATGCGCACGGATTCTTCGCCCTCTTTGATCTCGATCTCGGCGACGCCGGATTCCTCGAGCAGTTCGATCAGTTTCTTGATCTTTCTGATATCCATGTTTTAGGTCTTATTGTCCAAAAGAGCGGCGAATGTAGCCCAATCTGGGCAAGATTCCCACCCATATGCAGCGAAACTGCAGCGATCTGGTTCAAACGCCGCGTTCGTGACGCGGTCAGTTTATTATTTCAATAGAGCAACAATCAGCTCAGGACCGGGCTGATTGTTTCGCCCGCTTCAAGGAAGAGGCCTTCAGGGCCTCGGCAATCAGTGCCCGGGCCGCCGGCAGCGTGGTGGCGCCTTTGCGCAAGGCGCGCAGCTGGCCCAGGATCACCTCGGCTTCATCGCGATGCAGCTCGCCCACCTTCACCGCGACGATGTGGTTGCGCTCGTCGGCGAATACCGAGAAAGGCAGCGCCATCTGTACGCCGAAACTCTGCGCGGCCTCCAGGCCCTCGTCCTCGCCCACCAGCGAGGTGTAATTCACGCGCGTCTTCTTGAGGAAATCGTTCACGGCATCGCGAAAATCCACCGCGATGCCGATGATCTCCAGCCGGTCGCGTGTGGCCGTAGCGTGCCTGCAGTGAATTGAGCAGCGGAATCTCGCGCCGGCAGGGTTCGCACCAGCTGGCCCAGAAATTGTAGATGCGCGGACGGCCGCCGTTCTGTCGCAGCGCGTGCGGCTGGCCTTCCAGGTCGGGCAGGCGCAGGTCGGGCACCTCCTCGGGGATGGCGTGATCGTCGGCTTTGGCCGCCGGTGCGCCCGACCCGGCGGCTGCATCAGCCGCAGCTGCGCTCGCCGGCGATGATGCTGGCGCTGCTTCTGGTGCTGTTGCGGGCGTCGGTGCTGATGCCGGTGCCGCCGGCGGCGCCGGCGATGTCGCCGGACGCGCAGGGATCGTAGCGGTCGCTATCCGCAGCGACTGCGAATCACGTGCCCAGTGCTGATAGCCCCAGAAACCTGCAGCGCCGCCCACCAGTACGACCGCCGCATACAGCCACAGGAGAGGCGTTTTCAAATGAGGTTGCTCACGGCGTTGTTCAGCCCTGCGTTCAGGAACGCGGCAGCGCGGCCGTCAGCGTGGTCTGGTTCAGCCTCGTCAGCACGTCCACGAACGGGGCGGCCTTCATGTATCCCACGACGCGCAGCGCCGGCTGCTCGCGTCCGTCCCTGGAATAGAAGGCAATGGTCGGGGGCCCGTAGATACCGAAGCGTTGCAGCAGCGCCTGGTCGTCGGCACTGTTGGCGGTCACATCGACGCGCAGCAGCGTCAGCTGCGCCAGCGCGCGCGCGACCTCCGGGTCGGAGAAGGTGTAGTGCTCCATCTCTTTGCAGGACACGCACCAGTCGGCGTAGAAATCGAGCATCACCTGCTGGCCGCGGGCCGCGGCGCTGCGCACTTCGCGATCGAGATCAGCCAGTGTTGCCACTGAGCGGAACGGCAGCTGCTGTGCATTGTTGCCGCCCGCCAGCGTTAATGGATGCAGCGGGTTGGTAGCGCCGCGCCACGCGCCCGTGCACAGCACGAGCGCCAGCAGCGTCGCGGCCACCGCGCCGAGGCGCGGTATCAGCGGCGTGCGCAGCCGCGCGCGCCACAGCAGCAGCGCCAGCGCCAGCAGCGGCGCGGCGTAGAGCAGCAATGCCCAGCGGTCGCCCACCAGGCGCGAGAGCATCCACGCGGCCACGCCCAGCATCATCGCGCCGAACAGGCCCTTGACGGTGTCCATCCACGGACCGGCCTTCGGCAGCAACTTGCCTGCGGAGGCGCCCACTACCAGCAGCGGTGCGCCCATCCCCAGGCTCATCGCAAACAATGCGCTCGCGCCGCGCGCCACATCGCCGCTCTGGCCGATCACGGCAAGCGTCGCCACCAAGGCCGGCGCCACGCAGGTACTGCAGATCAGCGCCGAGAGTGCGCCCATGACCGCCACGCCGCCGTAGGTTCCGGCGCGCTGCCGATTGCTGGTGGCGGCGATGCGGGTCTGGAGCGAAGCCGGCATCTGCAGCGAATACACACCGAACATCGACAGTGCCATCGCGATGAAGATCGCCGCGAACAGCAGGATGATCCAGGTCTTCTGGAACAGCGCCTGCACCTGCAGGCCCAGCGCTGCGGTCACCGCACCGGCCACGGTGTAGGTAGTCGCCATGCCGAGGACGTAGGCCAACGAGAGCGCGAAGCTGCGCGCGGTGGTGATCTTGCTGCCTTGCCCCGCGATCAGGCCCGAGAGGATCGGCACCATCGGCAACAGGCAAGGCGTGAAGGCCAACAGCAGACCGATGCCAAAGAATGTAGCGAGCACCAATGGCATCGCACCCGTACGTATCAGGTTTGCCAGACGATCCTGCTCCGAACTCGCGCCGGAACCGGAGCCCGTACCTGCGCTGCCAGTACTGTTGCCATCAACGCCCCGTGCCGCGCCCGTCGCGCCGGCCTTCGGCATCTCGAGCGTAAAGCTCTTGGTGATCGGCGGATAACACAGGCCCGCTTCGGCACAGCCCTGGTAGGTCACGTTGAGCGCGAGCGCATCGTTCGAACCCGCGGCGCGCGAGACCGCCAGGTGCGCAATGAGACCAGCGTGATAGACGATCTGGTCGCCAAAATATTCATCGTGCTTGGTGTCGCCCGGGGGCAGGTCGGCGGTGCCCAGCGTCACCTGCGGCGTCGCCGTGGAGAATTTCAGTCGCGAGCGATACAGGTAGTAGCCAGGCGCGATCGCCCAGCTCAAGCGCACGCGGTCGGGGGAGTCCGGGGTGACCGTGAGCTTGAAGGCCTGGTCTGGCGGCAGGAAATCCTCGGCATTGCTCGCCTGCGGCAGGAGCCGGCCAGCGCCCGTCGCCTCTGTGGCCTGCGCCAAACCCACGGCAGTCCACGAAAGCAGCAGCGCGCAGGCCAGCCGCACGACCAAATTACTACCGACTGCCAGATTATGTCCGCGCTGCATTTCTAACCTGTTGATAATCAACGAGTTGGATCAAGAACGGCTCGGCTCACAACCACGCAGCATAAACCGCGGAACCTTAAACGTCATGTGTCGGCCTTCGCGCTCTTGAAAACCGGGATTTCGCCGCTATTATTAGCAGCCAACCGGGGAGAGTGCTAACACACCCGGATTGGCATGATTTCATAAGAGTACCGGTCAGCCGGTTCGTTTCATCAACATCGTTCATTCTGAAGGAGTTTATCCATGAAGATTCGTCCTCTTCATGACCGCGTGATCATCAAGCGCCTCGAGGAAGATCGTACTTCCCCGGGCGGCATCTTGATTCCCGACACCGCCGCTGAAAAGCCGGTGCAGGGTAAGGTCGTTGCGGTCGGCAAGGGCAAGATTCTTGAGGACGGCAGCGTCCGTGCGCTCGATGTCAAAGTCGGCGACAAGATCCTGTTCGGCAAGTACAGCGGCACCGAAGTGAAAGTTGACGGCGACGATCTGGTAGTCATGCGTGAAGAAGACGTCATGGCCGTGATCGAAGGCAAGTAAGAGGAATACTGACATGGCAGCTAAAGAAGTACGTTTCAGCGATGACGCCCGCGGCCGCATGGTGCGTGGCGTGAACATCCTGGCCAACGCCGTCAAGGCGACGCTGGGCCCCAAGGGCCGCAACGCCGTGCTCGAGAAGAGCTTCGGCGCCCCGACCATCACCAAGGACGGCGTGTCCGTCGCCAAGGAAATCGAACTCAAAGACAAGTTCGAGAACATGGGCGCGCAGATGGTAAAGGAAGTCGCTTCCAACACCTCTGACGAAGCCGGCGATGGCACCACCACCGCGACGGTGCTGGCCCAGGCCATCATCCGCGAGGGCCTCAAGGCCGTGTCCTCGGGCCGCAACCCGATGGACGTCAAGCGCGGCATCGACAAGGGCGTGATTGCAGCCACTGAAGAGCTGAAGAAGCTCTCCAAGCCCTGCAAAGACACCAAGGCGATCGCGCAGGTCGGCACGATTTCGGCCAACTCCGACGAGAGCATCGGCAAGACGATTGCCGAGGCGATGGAAAAAGTCGGCAAGGAAGGCGTGATCACGGTTGAAGAAGGTTCGGGCCTGTCGAACGAACTCGACGTCGTCGAGGGCATGCAGTTCGACCGCGGCTACCTCTCGCCGTATTTCATCAACAACCAGGCCAACCAGACCGACGGAGCTCGAGAAGCCCTACATCCTGCTGGTCGACAAGAAGATCTCGAACATCCGCGAGATGCTGCCGGTGCTGGAAGCCGTGGCCAAGGGCGGTCGTCCGCTGCTGGTCGTGGCCGAAGACGTCGAAGGCGAGGCGCTCGCGACCCTGGTCGTGAACAACATCCGTGGCATCCTCAAGGTCGCGGCCGTGAAGGCCCCGGGCTTCGGCGATCGCCGCAAGGCGATGCTGCAGGACATCGCGGTGCTGACCGGTGGCACGGTGATCTCCGATGAGGTCGGCCTGTCGCTCGAGAAGGCCACGGTGAACGATCTTGGCGAAGCCAAGAAGATCGTGGTCGAGAAAGAGAACAGCACGATTATCGATGGCGCCGGCAAGGGCAGTGACATCAAGGCCCGCGTCGAGTCGATCCGCCAGCAGATCGAAGAGGCCACCAGCGACTATGACAAGGAAAAACTGCAGGAGCGCGTTGCCAAGCTCTCCGGCGGTGTTGCCGTGATCAAGGTCGGTGCGGCCACCGAGATCGAGATGAAGGAAAAGAAGGCCCGCGTCGAAGACGCCCTGCACGCCACGCGTGCGGCGGTCGAGGAAGGCGTGGTCCCGGGCGGTGGCGTGGCGCTGATCCGCGCGCAGAAGGCGCTCGAGAAGCTCGAAGGTGCGAATGAAGATCAGACGATCGGCATTCAGATCCTCAAGCGCGCCATCGAAGAGCCGCTGCGCCAGATCGTGGAGAACGCCGGCGAAGACGCCGCTGTGATCCTCAATCAGGTCAAGGCGGCAAGGGCAGCTACGGCTACAACGCTGCCACGGGCGAGTTCGGTGACATGCTCGAAGAGGGCATCCTGGACCCGACCAAGGTGACGCGCCTGGCGTTGCAGAACGCGGCCTCGGTGGCCGGGTTGCTGCTGACGACCGAGGTGATGATCGCCGAGGCTCCGAAAGACGAGGAGCACAGCCACGGCGGCGGCGGCGGTGGCATGGGCGGCATGGGCGGCATGGGCGGCATGGATATGTAAGCTCGCCCGAGCTGATCCAATCGGCGGCGCTGTGCGGCGCTGCCAGTTGATCGACAAGGCCCCGGCAGGAAACTTCCGGGGCCTTTTTCATATGGCGGCAGCCGCGCCGCCCCCGTAAGCTCTTCGGCAATGGAAGCCGGGCCAAAAGTTGTGGTCATTGCCGGGCCGAATGGCGCAGGAAAATCGACTACTGCGCCAAAGATTGTCCGCAGCGCGTTTGACGTTGAGGTGTTTGTCAACGCTGACACAATTGCCCGCGGATTGTCCGCGTTTGCGCCAGAGCGGGTTGCACTGGCCGCTGGTCGAGTCATGTTGCAGCGAATTCGCTCGCTCGCCGCCGACGGACTCAGCTTCGCATTTGAGACGACATTGGCCACCCGATCGTTCAAGCCATTAATGCGTGACTTCCAGCGGCAAGGCTACGAACTGCATTTGATTTTTCTATGGCTGCCCAGCGCAGCAATGGCGATTGAACGCGTGCATAGCAGGGTCAAGGCAGGCGGACATTCAGTGCCTGACAATGTCATTGAGCGGCGTTATGAGCGTGGGCTTGAGAACTTCTTCAACCTGTACCGTCCGATTGCCGACTCGTGGATCATGTTGGACAATTCGGGTGGCAGTGACCCCAAGCCCATCGCCTGGCACAACATTGGTGGGCCTGTTCAAATTGTCGGTTCCGGGCCTTGGAATTTTCTGCGAGAGCGATATGAAAAAGACATCCTCACGTAACACCCGTCGCAAGCCCGCCGCAACGCGGTCTGCGAGGCCAGCTTTGGCCACCCATAGCCGCGTAGTGGCGGCGGCTAGAAGTGCGGTCCGTCAGGCGATCCGGGTTCACAAGGCAGAAGGCACGCCGATCGTCATCTGGCGCAATGGCAAGGTCGTCACAGTTCCGGCTCGGGACATCAAAACGTAATCGCGCAGGACTATTCATGAATGACGGCGTCGTGTGCGCGGACTGCGGCAAGGTTCACAAACGAACCGACATCGAGCTCGCGTACAAGCTGCCTGACGCGGTGCATGCCAGCGACGCAGCGGGTCGAAAGAGGCGCTGCAGGTTCAGTCCTGACGCCGGGGTGCTGGACGAGGCTCGCTACTTCCTGAGAGGCGTATTGCCGCTGCCTGTTGGTGGTCGGCCCAGACCGTACAACATCGGCATCTGGGCGGAGGTGTGGCGGGATTGCTTCGCGCGTACGGCTGAATTATGGACGGACCAGAACCAGGCTCGAGCACCGGACATTGGAATACACAGACCTCTCAACCCAGTAGGCGCCGCGGGGGATTCGTGGGCGACTAGGTATTAGCCCGGCTTACTTTCCGCGCAATTGAAGACTACGGTGAAGCCCGGCGATCGGTGACAGGGGTTGGCTGCCATGTCGCAATCCGAACATGTCTGGGCACTGATTCTCGCCGCCGGCGAGGGCAGTCGGCTACGCGATCTGACCAGCAATGCCAGCGGCGCGGCGGTGCCAAAACAGTACTGCACGCTGCTGGGCGGCCCGACCCTGCTCGAGAACACCATTCGCCGCGCGGGCAGCTTCGCACTGCCAGGCAACATCAGCGTGATCGTCGCCGCGCAGCATCGCGCCTGGTGGCAACGCGACCTGCAGTCCGTGCCGGCCGCCAACATCGTGGTGCAGCCGCGCAATCGCGGCAGCGGCAATGGCGTGCTGCTGCAGCTGTTGCGGGTCGCGCAGCGCGATCCGCATGCGCTCGTGGTCCTGCTGCCTTCGGACCACTTCGTTGCCGAGGAATCGGTACTGACGCGATCGATCCAGTCGGCGCTGGAAACGGTACGGGCGAATCCGCTGCAGCTCGTGCTGCTCGGCATGCGGCCCGCATACGCGGATTCGCAGCTGGGCTACATCATGCCGGCGGCCGAATCCGCCGCAGCGCGACTGCCGGCGGCCGGCGCGGTGCCGGTGGCGGAATTCATCGAGAAGCCGGTGCTGCCGCTGGCGCGCCAGCTGATCGCGCGCGGCGCCCTGTGGAATGCCTTCATCGTTGCTGCCAGCGCAGCGGCGTTGCTGCGCATGTACGCACAGCTGCTGCCCGGCGTCCTGGGCGCGATGCGCGAGGCACTTGCCGATGAGCAGGACCCGGCACGCGCGCTGGCCGAATTGTATGAACGCTTGCCGAGCGTGGATTTTTCGCGCGACCTGCTGTGCGAGTGCGCAGCACTGCCGCTGCGGGTGCTGCCGGTGCCGCTGTGTGGCTGGAGCGATCTGGGCACACCGGAATGCGTGGCGCGCGTGCTGGCGCACCTGCCGGACCTGCCTCGGTCACCACAGCAGTACCGCGAGCCCGGCGTGCCCGTGAACCTGGCCAACAATTTTCATCTGGCGGTGCAGACGCGATGGCCTATCGTGCCCGCCGCCATTCATCAGTGACAGGAGGAGAGCAGTCATGAAACTCATGAGGTGGGAACCGCTGAAGGAAGCCGATGAGTTCTTCCGCATGGTCGGCAATGCATTGCCGGGTCGCTGGCTGTCGCCGGAGCACAGCGCAGGCGAGCTCTCGGCGTGGACGCCGGCCGCGGACATCACCGAGACCGACAAGGAATACCTCGTCAAGGCGGAAGTGCCTGGCGTGAAGCCCGGCGACATCCGCGTCACGCTCGACAACGGCGTGCTGGCGATCGAAGGCGAGCGGCATTTCGAGAGCGAGGATGGCAGCGAGAAGCGTCATCGCCTCGAGCGCAGCTACGGCAGTTTTGTCCGTCGCTTCACATTGCCAGAGGATGCCAATGCCGGTGCGATCAGTGCCGAAGGCAGGGATGGCGTGCTCAAGGTGCACGTGCCCAAGCATGTGAGTGCGCCGCCGGTGGCGCCGCGGCAGATCAAGGTCAACTGACCGATTGCACGGGCGGCAGCAGCGCTGGCGGCTGCCGCCCGGCATTTGCGCCGCCATGTTCCAGCCGTCATTAGTGGCGTGTGGCCGTGCGCCGCGATTTTTTTGCGCGGGGTTTGCGGGTGCTCGCGGCACGACGCGGCAGCAACCCCTGGTAGAAGACCCGCGCGAAGGCGTTGGCGATCTGCCGCGGCGACATCGATTGGTTCTGCCGGTACCAGTGCGCGATCCAGTTGAGCGCGCCGGCGATCGCGAAGGCGGTCATCTTCGGATCGCACTTGTGTATCGAGCCATCGCGCATGCCTTCACGCAGCAGCTTGCGAATGCCCTGGTCGATCTCGGATTTCAGCGCCTTGATCCTGGCGCCAAGCTCCGGGCCCAGGTCCTGGTCTTCGGCGCGCACCATGCACCAGCCGTATTCCGAGGCGATCGCCTGGGCATAGTTGCTGATCACCAGCTGCAGCCGCTCGCCGGCCGGCGCGGGCAGGCGCTCGGCACGGCCCATCGCCACGCGGATGCGCTCGAGGCCGGCGACGAAACATTCGAACAACAGCTGCTCCTTGTTGGCGACGTAGTAGTACACGGTCGGCTTGGTGACGTTGAGCTGTGCGGCGATCATGTCGATGGAAGTGTTGTGGTAGCCGTGCAGGCTGAAGGCGCGCGCTGCGGCGCGGATCACGGCGACGCGCTTGCTGTCACGATCGCGCGTGCGCACGCGCCGCGCCGGCCAGGGCGATGCCGCTGCTGTCATCAGATCGTCCGCACCGCTGTTCAAGATCGTGTCCGGGTATGGCGTATCCTGCGTTGACTGCGACTCTACCCGCAAGTAGCATGCGGCTCAATTTTTCCCGGAGGCCCGCCGTCGCGGGCAGCTGCCTTGCAAATCCTCGATCTGGCCAGCTACCTGCCGGCGAGCATCATCGACAATCATCGCCTGAGCGAACTCACCGGTCGCGACAGCGAATTCTTCCTGCGCCGCACCGGCATCCAGGAGCGGCGTCGTGCCTCGGCCGACGAGAACACCAACACCATGGCGCTCAGCGCCGTGCGCGCGCTCAGCGCACACAGCCAGTCACTGTTCCCGGAAGTCGACCTGGTGGTCGGTTGTTCCTACACCAGCTGGGACCTGATCGGTACGCTCGCGCACGCGGTGCAGCGTGGCTGCGGCCTGCGGCGCGCGCGTGCCTTCACGCTCTCCTCGGCCTGCTCGTCGGTAGCCAATGCGCTGGAGGTGGCCGCGGCATTCTTCGATGCCGGCCGTTCCGAGTGCGCGCTGATCGTGGCTGCCGACCACAACAGCCTCTACTCCGACGACCGCGATTCGCACTCCGGGCATCTGTGGGGCGATGGTGCCGCGGCGCTGCTATTGCAGCGCACTCCGCGCGCGGGCGCGCCCTTTGCCGTGCTCGATGTGTGGACCGCGGGTCTCGCACACATGGGCAGGGGCCCCGAGGGCCTGGCGCTGCGTCCGCATGCCGATGGCCTCACCATGCCCAATGGCAGGGATGTCTTCGTGCAGGCCTGTGAAGGCATGGAATCCGCGGCGCGTCTGCTGCTGGAGCGCAATGGGCTGCAGCCCGGGGACGTGCGCCTGCTGGTGCCGCACCAGGCCAACCAGCGCATCATCGACCATGTCGCCGATTCGCTCGGCATTGCGCCGGAAAGCGTAGCCTCGACCATTGCGCATTACGGCAACACCGGTTGCGCCAGCGCGATCATCACGCTGCAGCAGCACCAGCAACGGCTGCAGGCCGGCGAGCTGGCGCTGATCGTGACCTTTGGCGGCGGCTATTCGGCCGGCGCTGCGCTGCTGCGCAAGCAATAACCCCGGGTTGTTCCCCGCCGTGTGCGCTGCCTCGCAGCGCATGTCCTGCAGGTTGACGCCTATGCTACCCGTAAGTAGCATCCGGCCATGAATCCGCCCCCAGCAGCCGGCGCCGCACTCGCAGCCCAGGTGGCCCGCGCGCGCGGCGCGGCCGACGCCGCCGATGCCGCCGCGACCGGCGCGCGCGGGGCAGCACGCACCACTCCGGTTCATTTCGGCCGCCTCGCTCTTCGATGGGCACGATGCCGCGATCAACATGATCCGGCGCCTGCTGCAGTCGCATGGCGCCGAGGTCGTGCACCTGGGGCACAACCGCAGCGTGGCCGAGATCGTGCGCGCGGCGATCCAGGAAGATGCCGATGCCATCGCGGTGTCCTCTTACCAGGGCGGGCACAATGAATATTTCCGCTATCTGATCGACAGCCTGCGTGAGCAAGGCGTCGGGCACATCCGCGTGATCGTGGGCGGTGGCGGCACGATCAGCGCCGAGGAAGTCACGGCGCTCGAGGCCTATGGCGTCGAGAAGATCTACACGCCCGAAGACGGCCGCCGGCTCGGGCTCGATGGCATGATCGATGATGTCATGGCGCGGGTGCGCGCGGTGGCGCGGCCGCCGTTCAGCTTCACGCCGCCCAATGCCCGCGAGCCCTGGCAACTCGCGCGTGCGATCTCGGCGCTCGAGCGTGATGATGCCGATGAGGCGGGCGGTGCGCTGATCCGCCGCGCGATGGCAGTGGGGAAGCTCCCGGCCAATGCGCGCCGCGCACCGGTGGTTGGCCTCACCGGTACCGGAGGGGCCGGCAAGTCCAGCCTCAACGACGAGCTGCTGCAACGCTTCAGCCGCCATTTTCCCGAGCGCGATATCGCGGTCATCGCCATGGACCCGACCCGGCGCCGTTCCGGTGGCGCGCTGCTGGGCGATCGCATCCGCATGAACTGCCTGGCCTCCGAGCGCATCTTCATGCGCTCGCTGGCGACGCGGCGGCCCAACCAGGCCACCAGTGCGGTGCTGCGCGAAGTGATCCAGCTGCTGCAGCTGGCGCACTTCGACCTGATCGTGGTGGAGACCGCGGGCATCGGCCAGTCGGATTCGGAAATCGCCGATGCCGTGGATATCCCGATCTACGTGATGACCAGCGAGTACGGCGCGCCGAGCCAGCTCGAGAAGATCGACATGCTCGATTTTGCCGAGCTGGTGGTGATCAACAAGTTCGAGAAGCGCGGTGGCGAAGACGCGCTGCGCGATGTGCGCAAGCAGTGGCGCCGCAATCATCCGGATGCCGCGCGCATCAGTGACGCCGAAGTGCCGGTGTTTCCGACGGTGGCCAGCCGCTTCAATGATCCGGGCGTCAACCAGCTGTTCACACGACTGTGCGCGCGCCTGACGGCGCGCGGCACGGCCTGGTCGCTCGCGGATATGGGCGAGCAGCTGCCGGTCGGCCGCGAATCGCTGATTCCTGCGAGCCGCAGCCGCTATCTCGCGGAAATCGCGGCCAATGGGCGACGCGGGCATGTCGAGGCCCTGGACGCGGCGGCCAGCGCGCATCGCGCGGATGGCGTGTACGCAGCGCTACAGTTGTTGAACGATGAATCGCTGCCCGCCCCGTTCGAGGGCTTTGGGGCCGCGAGCTTGCAGGCAGGCGCAGCGGATGAATCGCGGCTGCAGCTGCGCAAGGCCTACAACGAGGCGCTGGCGTCCATTCCGGCAGCTGCGCTCGAGCAGTTGCGCCACTGGCCGGCGCGCAGCGACGCGGTGCGGGCCACGCACTACAGCTATCGCGTGCGCGGCCAGGAACTGCGCGGCGAGAACTACAGCACCACGCTCAGCGGCCTGCCAATCCCGAAGCTCGCGGCGCCGCTGTACAGCGACTGGGGCGAGCAGCTGCGCTTCCTGCTGACCGAGAATCTGCCCGGCGAGTTTCCCTACACCGCGGGTGTCTATCCCTATCGGCGCGTGGAGGAAGATCCGCTGCGCATGTTTGCAGGCGAGGGCGGCCCCGAGCGCACCAATCGCCGCTTCCACCTGCTGGCGCACGGTCATGCGGCCACACGCCTCTCGACGGCCTTCGATTCGACCACGCTCTATGGCGAGGATCCGGATACGCGCCCTGACATCTATGGGCGCATCGGCAATTCCGGCGTGTCGATCGCCAGCCTCGATGACATGAAGAAGCTCTATTCGGGCTTCGAGCTTGGCGCCAGCAAGACTTCGGTCTCGATGACCATCAATGGTCCGGCGCCGATCATCCTGGCGATGTACATGAATACGGCGATCGACCAGCAGGTGGAACAGCACCTGCGCACCCAGGGCAAGTGGGCCGAGGCGCAGGCACGCATTGCGGCGCTCAACGCCGAGGCCGCCAGGCTCGCGCCGCTCCCGGCGTATCACGGCGAGCTCCCTGAAGACCACGACGGCAGCGGCCTGGCGCTGCTGGGTCTCAGTGGCGATCAGCTGGTCGATGCGGAGACCTACCAACGCATCAAGGCCGGCAACCCTGGCGCAGGTGCGCGGCACCGTGCAGGCCGACATCCTCAAGGAAGACCAGGCGCAGAACACCTGCATCTTCTCCACTGAATTCGCGATGCGCATGATGGGCGACATCCAGCAGTATTTCATCGACCAGCGGGTGCGCAATTTCTACTCGGTGTCGATCTCCGGTTATCACATCGCCGAGGCGGGCGCGAACCCCATCAGCCAGCTGGCCTTCACGCTCGCCAATGGTTTCACGATCGTCGAGTACTACCGCGCGCGCGGCATGAAGGTGGATGATCTCGCCCCCAACCTGTCGTTCTTCTTCTCGAATGGCATGGACCCGGAATACGCGGTGATCGGCCGGGTAGCGCGCCGCATCTGGGCGCGCGCGATGCGCGACCTGTATGGCGCCGGCGCACGCAGCCAGATGCTGAAGTATCACATCCAGACTTCCGGGCGCTCGCTGCACGCGCAGGAAATCCAGTTCAACGACATCCGCACCACGCTGCAGGCGCTGTACGCGCTGTTCGACAACTGCAATTCGCTGCACACCAATGCCTACGACGAGGCGCTCACCACGCCGACCGAGGAGAGCGTGCGCCGCGCCGTGGCGATCCAGCTGATCATCAATCGGGAGCTGGGGCTGAACCAGAACCAGAATCCCTGGCAGGGCTCCTTCCTGATGGAGCAGCTCACCGACCAGGTGGAAGAAGCGGTCTACAAGGAATTCGATGCGATGGCCGAGCGCGGTGGCGTACTGGGGGCCATGGAAACCATGTACCAGCGCAGCCGCATCCAGGAACAGAGCATGTACTACGAACAGCAGAAGCACGATGGTTCGCTGCCGCTGATCGGGGTCAATACCTTCCTGGCGGATGCGGCCGCGGATGCGCCGCGTCGTGCGGCGCCGCTGATCCGCTCCAGCGAGGCAAGAGAAGGCGGCCCAGGTCGCCAACGTGCGCAATTTCCAGCAGCGCAATGCCGCGCGCTCGGGTCCCGCGCTGCAGGAGCTGCAGCGCGTTGCGGCCAGCGGCGGCAACGTGTTCGCGCAGCTGCTCGAGGCGGTGAAGGTATGCTCGCTCGGCCAGATCTCGCACGCGCTCTACCAGGTGGGCGGTCAGTATCGGCGCAGCGTGTGAGCGCCGGAATCCCGGGCGTCTGGCATGACTGACGGGCAACAGCCGACGCCGGTTGCATCACCCTGCAACAACATCTGCCGGCTCGATGCGCGGCAGGTGTGCGTAGGGTGTGGACGCAGCCTGCAGGAGATTGGCGAGTGGGGCGCGGCCAGCGAAGTGCGACGCCAGCAGATCGTCGTGGCCGCCGGCCTGCGACAGGCCAGCCTGCGACAAGCCAGGCCGCCTGCCTTACAATGAGCCGCGAAATTTCTGCAAGCGCCCGTGAATCTCCGGGCGTGGAGGTCGCGTGGCTGGGCTGTATTTCGAGGAACTGACGGTCGGCAGGGTTTTCAGGCACGCGATCCGCCGCACTGTGACCGAGGCGGACAACGTGTTCTTCTCCGCACTCACCCACAACCCGGCGGCGCTGCACCTCGATGAAGAGTACTGCCGCAACTCCACCGAGTTCGGCCAGCGCATCGTCAACAGCGCCTTCACCCTCGGCCTGATGGTCGGCATATCGGTCGGCGACACGACGCTCGGCACCACGGTCGCGAACCTCGGTTGGGATGAAGTGCGCTTTCCGAAGCCGCTGTTCCACGGCGACACCGTGCGCGTCGAATCCGAAGTGCTGGAGGCGCGGCTCAGCAAATCGCGCCCGGACAATGGCATCGTCACTTTCGAACATCGCGCCTACAACCAGCACGACGTGCTGGTGGCGAGCTGCAAGCGCTCGGCGCTGATGCTGCGCAAAGCGCCGGCATGAAGCTGCGCTCGTTCCTGTTCGTGCCCGGCGACAGCGAACGCAAGCTCGCGCGCAGCCTGGAGTCCGGCGCCGATGCGCTGATCCTTGATCTCGAGGATGCCGTGGCGCCGGAACGCAAGGCAGTGGCGCGGCAGATGGTGAGTGAGTTCCTGCGCGCCAGCCCGCAGCGGCCAGGCACGCAGTTGTGGGTGCGCATCAACCCACTCGAGAGCGCCGCGGCGCAAGCCGATCTCGAGGCCGTGGTCGCCGCGCGACCTGACGGCATCGTGCAGCCGAAGTCGCGCTCGCCAGGCGATATCAGCAGGCTGGCGCTGCGCCTGGATGAGCTGGAAGCAGGGCACGGCCTGGATGTCGGCCGCATCCGCATTCTGCCGGTCGCCACGGAGACGCCGCAGGCCCTGTTCGCGATGGGCGGCTTCGCGGTTTGCGGCCCGCGCTTGCTGGGCCTGACCTGGGGCGCCGAAGACCTGAGCAGCGCGATCGGCGCCAGCGCCAGTCGCGAGTCCGATGGCCGCTGGACTTCGCCCTATCAATTGGTGCGCTCGCTGTGCCTGTTCGGCGCTGCTGCCGCTGGCGTGGCTGCCATCGACACGGTTTACGTGGCATTGCGCGATCACACGGGTCTGCGCGCCGAGTGCGCCGAGGCCAGTCGCGATGGCTTTGTCGGCAAGCTGGCGATCCATCCCGATCAGGTCGCGATCATCAACGCAGGCTTTGTGCCCAGCAGTGCCGAGCTGGCGCAGGCCACGCGGGTCGTGGATCTGTTCACCGCCAATCCGGGCGCCGCGGCGCTGTCGCTCGATGGTCGCATGCTCGATATCCCCCATCTGCGGCAGGCGCAAAGAATCCTGGCGCGCGCCAGATAGCGTCGCGGCTTGCTCAATTTCTCCGACATCGCCATTCGCCGTGGCCCGCGCCTGCTGTTCGATGGCGCCACCTTCAGCCTGTTTCGCGGCGAAAAGGTCGGCGTCACCGGCGAGAACGGCAGCGGCAAATCCACCTTGCTGGAGCTGGTGCGCGGCACGGTGCACGCCGACGCCGGCAACTTCGACATGCCGGGGAACCTGGTCACGGCGCATGTCTCGCAGGACATCGAGGCCACTGACCAGCCGGCGATCGACTTCGTGCTGGATGGCGACCCGGAACTGCGGGCAATCGAGGCAGCGATCGAGGCCGCCGCGCTGCAGGATGATGGCGCACGCCTGGGCACGCTGCACGCGCGCTACGCCGAGGTTGGCGGTTACGATGCCCGCGCGCGCGCCGCGCAGCTCATGCATGGCCTGGGCTTTGATCCGGCCGGGGATGAACAGCCGATCCGTACCTTCTCCGGCGGCTGGCGCGTGCGTATCAACGTGGCGCGTGCGCTCATGTGCCGCTCGGACCTGCTGCTGCTGGATGAGCCCACCAATCACCTGGATATCGACGCCATCCTGTGGCTCGAAAACTGGCTGCGCGCCTATCCCGGCACCTTGCTGCTGATCGCGCACGATCGCGAGTTCCTCGATCGGGTGTGCGACCGCATCGTCAATATCGAGCACGGCAAGGTGCGCGCCTATCGCGGCAATTACTCGGCGTTTGAAGCGCAGCGTGCCGCCGAACTGGCCGAGCAATCGGCGCTCTACCAGCGCCAGCAGCGCGAGATCCGCCACATGGAAGCCTTCGTCGAGCGATTTCGCGCGCAGGCCACCAAGGCACGGCAGGCGCAGAGCCGCCTCAAGGCGCTCGAGCGCATGCAGCGCATCGCGCCGGCGCATGTCGATGCCGCCAGTTTCGAGTTCGCTTTTGCGGTGCCCGAAAAACTGCCGCGCCCCTTGCTGGCGATCGAGGAGCAGAGCGCGGGCTATGGCGGCGTGGTCCTGCTGCGCAAACTCAAGCTCACGCTCATGCCGGGCGATCGCTACGCGCTGCTGGGACGGAACGGCGCCGGCAAATCGACCTGCATGAAACTGCTGGCCGGCGAGATTGAGGCGATCTCGGGCACACGCACCGAGGCGCGCGACCTGCGCATCGGCTATTTCGCGCAGCATCACCTGGAGCAGCTGGTCGCGGGGGATTCACCGCTGGAGAACCTGCGGCGCAGCGGCGGCGAACGCGCCGCGCGTACCACCGAAGCGGAGTTGCGCGATTACCTGGCCGCCTTTGGTTTTCGTGGCGATCGCGTTTTCGAAGCCGTGGCGCCGTTCTCCGGCGGCGAGAAGGCGCGGCTGGTACTGGCACTGGTGGCCTACCAGCGACCCAACCTGTTGTTGCTGGACGAGCCGACCAATCACCTGGACCTGGAAATGCGCCAGGCGCTCGCGGTCGCGTTGCAGGATTTCGCGGGTGCCGTGGTACTCGTGTCGCACGATCGGCACCTGCTCAACACCGTGGCCGATGAGTTGATCGTCGTGCACGCTGGCCGTGCCGCGCCTTTCGATGGCGACCTGGAAGACTACGCGCGTTGGCTCAGCGAAGGCGACAGTAAGCCGAGCGCGTCACCTGATGGTGCCGCTGTGCTGGCTGGCTCTGCTGCGACCTCCACCTCGGGATCCGGCGCGCCGGGCACAGGCGCGGGCGCGGCGCAGCGCCGCGAGCAACGGCGCCTTGAAGCGGCAGGACGCAATCGGCTGGCACCGCTGCGTGCGCGCGTGCAGAAGCTCGAAGCGGAACTGGCCGCGCTTGCGCGCACGCGCATGGAACTGGAAGCGCGGCTGGCCACTGCAGATATCTATCAGCACGCAGCGCGAGCCGATCTGCAGGCGGCGTTGCTGCAACAGGCCGAACTGGCGCGCCAAACCAAGGCCACCGAGGCAGCCTGGCTGTCCGCCAGTGACGAGCTGGAGTCGGGATTGCAGGGCGAGCCTGCACCCAATTAGTACGGTCTCGCGCACCCCGACGGTGCGGCTGCCGGTGGGCTCTCAACGATTTGATTTCAATGGCTATTTTGCGCCCCGCTATGCACCCGGAAATGTCGGGCGTGTAACAAACAGTTAACTTTACAAACTATTCCAGATGGGTAGAATAACGGCCATGGGTGATCTGCGGCGCAAGCCAGGGTCGCCCCAAAGTCGCGGAACAAGACCCCCCCCGTTTCCGCGCAATACCTTGGAGCCCCGCTTGCGGGGCTCTTTTTTTTGCCGCGGCGATTCCAGGTAGCCGCTCGACGCAGTCGCCTTCAGCGATCGCAGGCGTCACAATGTTCGCTCGCGAATGAGGGGATGCTTCGATCAACCTGAGCGGCACTGAATCCCAGTCGGCGCTGGCGCTATTGGCCGAGCGCTCGCCTCAGGCCGCAGCGCGGCTCGCCGCGGCGCCGCCGCGTCTGGCGGCATCGGCAGCGCGAGTGCTCGACGCCAGCGACTTCGTGTCCGCAACCCTGCAGCGCGAGGAGCGGCTGCTGCCGATGCTGATCGAGCGCGCCGCGCAGGATCTCGCCGGGCCCTTGCCGTTGGCCGCTTTCATGCCTGGCGCCGGCGACGAAGCCGCCTTCATCAGCGCATTGCGACGCTGGCGCCACGCCGAGCTGGCGCGCATTGCCTGGCGTGATCTCGCCGGCTGGGCCAGCCTGCCTGAGACGCTTGCCGATCTCAGCAATGCGGCCGACCATGCCTTGCGTAGCGCGCACGACTTCGCAATGGAGGCATTGTCCGCGCGCCACGGCGCGCCGCTCGCGGCCGACGGCACGATTCAACCACTCCTGATCGTCGCCATGGGCAAGCTTGGCGGACAGGAGCTGAACTTCTCCTCTGATATCGATCTGGTGTTCCTGTTCGCTGCGCACGGCGAGACGACCGGACCGCGGCCCGTGGCCTACGAGGAGTTCTACGCGCGCCTCGGGCAGGCCATCATCCGCTACCTGGATGCCGCAACTGTCGACGGGCGCGCCTGGCGTGTGGATATGCGGCTGCGGCCGTTTGGCGCCAGTGGTCCGTTGGTCGCAAGTGCCGCGGCCTTCGAAGACTATCTTGAATCCCACGGCCGCGACTGGGAGCGCTACGCCTGGATCAAGGCGCGCGCCGTGACCGACCCGGCGGGCTACGCAGCCGTGTTTCGCGCGGCTGTGCAGCCTTTTGTGTACCGGCGTTACCTCGACTTCGGTGTCTTCGAATCACTGCGCGAAATGAAGGCGCTGATCAGCCGCGAAGTGGAGCGGCGCGAGCTCAACGACAATATCAAGCTCGGTTATGGCGGCATCCGCGAGATCGAGTTCATCGTGCAGTCGATGCAGCTGGTGCGCGGCGGCAGCGAGCGGCGCCTGCAGAGCGCTTCATTGCTGCAGACACTGCCGCGCCTGGCAGGCGCCAGATTGTTGCCGGACAACACCGTGGCCGAACTGGGTGCTGCCTATGAATTCCTGCGTCGGCTCGAGAATCGCCTGCAGATGCATGGCGACCAGCAGACCCATCAGTTGCCGCAGGACCCGCGAGTGCAGGCCTGCATCGCGCGCGCGATGGACTGTGGTAGCTGGGATGAGCTGGCGGGCGCGCTCGAGTCACACCGCCAGCGGGTGAGCGCGGCCTTCGACGCGGTAGTGCAGGGTGAGAATGGCCCTGCCACGCGCGCTGCGCAGGCGGCGCCGCTGGCAGCGGTTGATGCAGCGGACGCTGCGCAGTTGAGCCAGCGCCTGAGCGCGCAGGGTTTTGCGGAGCCTAAGGCCGCGGCGCAGCTGCTGCAGGACCTGTACGGCTCGGCGCTGATGCGGCGGCTCGACGAGACAGGTCGGCGCCGGCTCGAAGCGCTGCTGGGCGCACTGCTGGCGCAGCTCGCGCCGCTCCCCGACGCGCTGGCCTTGCTGCGCCGGCTGCTGCGCATCATCGAGTCCATCGGTGCGCGCTCCACCTACTTTGCCCTGCTGCTCGAGAACGCTACTGCCCGCGCGCGGCTGATCGAACTCACGCGGCACGGCGATTTCCTGCCGGCACAGATCGCCGCCTACCCGTTGCTGCTCGACGAACTGATCGATGAGCGCCTGCTGCAGCGCCCGCCGACGCGTGCCCAGCTGGCGGCGGAACTGCAGCAACTGCTGGCCGAGGTGGATGAGAGCGACGAGGAGCGTCTGGTGCAGCAGCTGCGCCATTTCCAGCGCGCCGCGCTGTTTCGCATCGCGGTGGCGGATCTCGGTGGTCGCCTGCCGCTGATGCAGGTGAGCGATCGGCTCACGGAACTGGCCGAGCTGATCGTCGGGCAGGCGCTGCAGATCGCGTGGCGTTTCGTGACGCAGCAGTACGGCACGCCGCGGTGCGGGCAGGGCGCCGAGCGGCGCGTGGTGCGCATCTGCGCAGTGGGTTACGGAAAGCTGGGCGGCATGGAGCTCGGCTACGGCTCTGATCTCGACCTCGTGTTCCTGCACGATTCCATCGGCGCTGACCAGAGTACCGAAGGCGCACGCAGCGTCGACAACCAGATCTTCTTCGTGCGTTTCGTGCAGCGGCTGGTGCACCTGTTGACGATGCATTCCGCCGCCGGCCGGCTCTACGAAGTGGATATGCGCCTGCGCCCCAGCGGCAAGGGCGGCATGCTGATCACCAGCATCGAGGCCTTCGAGGATTACCAGCGTCGCGAAGCCTGGACCTGGGAACACCAGGCACTGCTGCACGCGCGCGCCATGGCTGGTGATGAACCCTTGAGCGCGCGCTTCGAGCAGCTGCGCCTGCGCGTGCTGCGCGAGTGCGTGCGCCGCGCCACGCTGCGCGCCGATGTCGCGCACATGCGCACGCGCATGCGCAATGAACTCTCGGCATCGACCGCCGGCCAGTTCGATCTCAAGCAGGATCCGGGCGGCATCGCCGACATCGAATTCCTGGCGCAGTACTGGACGCTTTCGTGGGTAGACAGATATCCGCCACTCGCCTGGTTCGCCGACACCATCCGCCAGCTCGAATCACTGGGTTCCGCGGCACTGGTGCCGCAGGCCACCATCGATGCGCTGACCGCGGCTTATCGCGCCTACCGCGAATGCACGCACCATCGCAGCATTGCGAACCTGCCCGCCATCGTGCCCGAGGCCGAATTCCAGGCCGAGCGGGCGGCCGTGAGTGCGATCTGGAACGCGGCGATCGAAACAGCGGCGATCGGGATATAATGCCGCCATGAAGAGCAACACCGCACCCCAACTGGCCAACGCCCAGGCCCAGTACGAAGTGAGCGCGGCAGACCTGCCGCTGTGCTGCCCGATGCCCTCCATGTCGCTCTGGAATTCGCATCCGCGGGTGTATCTGGCCATCGAGCAGACCGGCTGGGCCAAGTGCCCGTATTGCGGCGCCGAATACACGCTCAAGCGCTGAATTTCCGCGCGCCGCTCTCCCGGCGGCACGGCTCGCTCAACGATACGGCTGGTACGACTTCTCTTCGATCAGGGCCGAGCCGAGCGCAGTATTGATGCGCTTCTTGATCGCCGCGCGCTCGTCATTGGTGACATAGACCGCGCGCGCCAGTTCGATGAAGCGCGCGCCGAAGCGCTGCGCCAGCTCTTCCTCGCGGATCTGGTCTTCGATATCCCAGAGGCTGGCATTCACGCCTTCAAGCGCGCGCTCGTCGGCGGCGAGGTCGACGCCCGCCGGTACGCTGCGTTGCCAGGTGCCCTCGAGCAGCGCCAGCTCGTGGCGCACGTTGGCGAGCTTGGCGGCATCGCGCATGCGCGCCGACTTGATGCGCAGGATCGTGATCTTGTCGAGCAGCTCGCCGGGTGAAATCGGAACCAGGATATCCTGCATGCCACGCTCCAGTTGTGATCCGCTCTATCGTATCAGGGCCAGCAGCTCATCGAGCTTCGCGGTCACGGCTGCGGTTTCGATCAGCTCCATCACGCCCGGCGCTTCGATCTTTTCGGCCCACGGCAGTTGCTGCGCCGGGCGGCCGCGAAAGCGCTGCGCGGCCTGCTCATAGCGATCGACGCACCACTGGCGCGATCGATAGGGACCGCTGCGTTCCACCCGGGTTGCGGCATACAGGCCGATCACCGGCGTATCGACCATGGTGGCCATGTGTGCTGGCCCGGAATCGGGGGTCAGCAGCACCGTGGCGCGCGCCAGCAGCGCCAGCAGCTGCGGCAGGGTATCGGTGCCGATCAGGTTCTTCACCGGCACGCCGGCGGCTGCGGCAATGCGCGCGCCGAAGTCGCGCTCGAAATCGCTGGGCCCGCCACAGAGCAGCACCTGCAGTGCGTGCTGTCTGACCGCGTGGGCGATCACCGCCGCGTAGCGCTCGACGCTCCAGTTGCGCAGCTGGTGACTGGAGCAGGGGCTTACGATCAGCGTGCGCAGGCCATCGGGAATCTGCGCGCGCGCCCACTCCTGCGCGGCGGCGGGCAGCGGCAGGTTCCACTCGAGGCGGGTGGGCAGGCCCAGCGCTTCGGTGAAGCCGCTGAAGCTGTCGAGCACATGCTGGTTCTGGCGCGCGGCGATGCGCTGGTTGGTGAACAGCCACTGCAGCTCGCGGGCGCGCGCCCGATCGAAGCCGAGTCGCAGGCGCGCCGGGATCAGCGCCGCGTACAGGCTGGCACGCAGCGCGAGCTGCATGTGCAGCAGTACGTCGAAGCGCCGGCCGCGCACGGCGCTGCGCAGTGCGCGCATGCTGCCGAACAGGGATCGCTTGTCGATGATGATAAACTCGACCTCTGGCAGCAGGCTCATCAGGCGCGCTTCCATGCGGCCGATCACCCAGGTGATGGCGGTTTGCGGCCAGGCCTGCTGCAGGGTGCGGATGACCGGCACCACATGGCAGACATCGCCGAGCGCCGAGAGGCGCAGCAGGCACAGGCTCTTGGGCGGCGTGACAGGAACACTCATGCAGGGATTGGGCACACCGTGGCAGGACTGAATTTTCTCGCCACCGGCGCCGAAGTTCGCGTCGTCGAGCAGGGCGGCGGCGCGATGCTATATGACAGCTCGAGGGCCGGCAACGCCGTGCCCGGCTGGCTCGATCCGCAGTGGTGGAGCGGGCGCGGCACCGTGACCCCGGCCCGCGAAGGTCGCGGTGGCGCCTACATGATCGAGGCCGATGGCCGGAGCCTGGTGCTGCGCCAGTATCGGCGCGGCGGCTGGGCGGCCAGGGTTTCCGGTGATCGCTACTGGTGGCAGGGCCCAGAGCAGACACGCTCATTCCGCGAGTGGCACCTGCTGTATCACCTGCACCGCGTGGGCCTGCCGGTACCCATGCCGGTGGCTGCGGACTATCAGCGTCGTGGCCGCACCTACACGGCGAGCCTGTTATTGCAGCGTATTCCCAAGGTGCGCTCGCTCGCCGATGAACTGCGTGCCGCGCCCGTGGCGCTGCGCACCTGGGTTGCGGTGGGTCGCTGGCTGCGCCGCTTCCACCTGTGCGGCGTCTGCCATGCGGACCTCAACGCGCACAACATTCTGCTGGGAGCCAACGATGCCGTATGGCTGATCGATTTCGATCGCGGCACGTTGCGCTCACCCGGCTGGTGGAGCGATACCAATCTGGTGCGCCTGTATCGCTCACTGCAGAAACTCGCCGCCACCTTGCCCGCAGCGCATTTCTCCACGGCCGACTGGCAGTTGCTGCTCGACAGCTATTTCGCGACCCGTCTCGAAGTGCAAGCAGAAAATGTGCTGGCATTTCCCTGAGCGTCACGCGTGGGCGTAACGCGCGCGCTCTACAGTCTGCTGGTATTGCTGGCGCTGCCGGTCCTGAGCCTGGTGGTGTTGTGGCGTTCGCTCCGTGAACGCCACTACGCGCAAGGCTGGGCCGCGCGCTTCGGCCTCGGCGCGCCGCTGGCCGGGAGCGCTCGCAGCATCTGGCTGCACGCAGTATCGGTAGGTGAAGTGCAGGCCGCAGCGCCGCTGCTGGCTGCACTGCGCGCGCAGTATCCTGAGGTTCCCTTGACGATCAGCAGCGCCACGCCCGCGGGGCGCGAGCGCGCCCGTGCGCTCGCAGGCACAGGCATCGACGTCCGCTACGCACCCTACGACCTGGGCCTGTGCGTGCGCGGGAGCCTGCGCCGCTTGCGCCCGAAGTTGCTGCTGATCATGGAGACCGAGCTGTGGCCGAACCTGCTGGCCGCGTGCGCGTCGGCCGGTGTGCCGGTGATCATCGCCAGCGCGCGCCTCTCGGAACGCAGTTTCCAGCGCCTGCTGAAATTCCCGGGCCTGTTGCAGCCGGCCTTGCGCACAGCCATCACGGTCGCTGCCCAGTCCGCCGCCGATGCGCAACGCTTCGCGGCGCTGGGCGTACCCGCGGCGCAGCTGGGCGTCTGCGGCAACATCAAGTTCGATCGCACACCGGGTGAGTCACTGCGCGCCGCGGGCGTCAGCCTGCGTAGCCGCTTTGCACCGGCGCGACTGCTGTGGGTCGCAGGCAGCACCCACGAGGGTGAAGAGCAGGCGGTACTCGATGCACACCAGGCCTTGCGCGCCAGCAGCACGCCGCGTTGCGCCGAGGCCTTGCTGGTACTGGCGCCGCGCCATCGTCCACGCTTCGATGCCGTGGCACAGTTGCTCGATGAGCGCGCACTGCCGTGGTTGCGCTACAGCGAGGCGGGCGCCGCGGGCGCAGCGCCTGGCGCCGCCGCCGTGCTGCTGCTCGACACCATCGGCGATCTGGAAAGTTTCTACGCGGCGGCCGATCTGGCCTTCGTTGGCGGCAGCCTCGTGCCGGTGGGTGGCCACAGCCTGCTGGAGCCCGCGGCGCTGGGCGTGCCCTCGATCTGCGGGCCACACATGCACGCCGCGCCCCAGGTGGCCAGGGAGCTCGCGGCCAGCGGCGCTACCCGGATCGTGGATTCACCCGCGCAGCTTGGCGCGGCAGTGCTGGAACTGGCCGCGGATGAAAGCCGCCGGCGCGCGATGTCGGCCGCTGCACTGGCCGTCGTGGCCGCGAATCGCGGTGCGCTGGAGCGCGTGCTGCAGCTGGTCAGGGCGAAGCTGGCGTAGCCGGCGCCGCGGCGGGCGATGCAGCCGGCGGCGTTGAATTTTCCGCCGGCGGCTGTTCGACCAGCCAGCCGTTGATCAGCGCGATGGTGCTGCGATCAAGATTGCCGGCCGCCTGGCGCAACGCGACGATGTTGTTCAGGTAGCTGTATTTCGCCTGCGCATAGTTGGTCTGCGCCTGCACCAGCTGCTGACGCGCAGTGAGCACATCGATCGCGGTCTTGGTGCCGACCTCATACCCGGCTTCGGTGGCCTGCAGCGAAATCTGGTTGGACTGCACGGCCTGCTTGAAGGCGCCCACCTGCGCGATCTGGCTGATCACGCCCTGGTATGCATCGCGCGCCTGCTGTTCGGTCTGGCGCAAGCTGCGCTCGTAGCCGGAACTGGCGGCTTTCCAGAGGTATTTGGCCTGGCGCACGCGCGACTGCGTGGCGCCGGCGCTGAACAGCGGCACGGTCACGCCCACTGACCAGACGATATCCTGCGTATTCACGCCCAGCAGCGCCTGCTGCCCAGGCGTCAGGTCGTTGCCGCCCAGTGCCCAGGAGCGCGAGGCCGAGGCGTTGATCTGGGGCAGGTGGCCGCCGATCGCCGTGAGGTAACTGTCGCGGGAGATATCGGCCGCCAGGCGGCTCGCGATCAGGTTCGAGTTCTGGCTGAGCGCGGTGGCTACCCAGGTGTCTTCGCTGGCCGGATCGGGCGAGAGCAGCGGCATGCCATCGCCAGGCTTCGCCAGGCGCTGGTATTTTTCGCCGGTGATCGCGCGCAACTGCTCCTCGGCGCTGGCCAGTGTGCGCTTGGCGGCGATCACGGCCGCGGCGCTGCTGTCGCGCGTGGCGCGCGCGATCTGCACGTCGGTGATCGCGATCAGGCCGACATCGTAGCGACGCTCGGCCTGGTCGAGCTGGCGCGAGACCGACTGCAGTGCGGATTCGTTCGCGGCGACCACGTCCTCGGCATTCAGCACCGCGAAATACTGCGCGGCGACGCGAGCGATCAAATCCTGCTGGGCAGCCTGGTAGTTGGCTTCGCCCTGCGCCACGGTGCTGCTGGCGGCCTTGAGCGCGATCCAGTTGTCCCAGGAGAACAGGTTGACGTTGAGTCCCAGGTTGGCCAGCGTCGGCGAAGTGACGGTGTTGCCGGCCACGCCGTTCCAGTTCTTGGTGGCGTTGGCGTTCAGCGGCAGCATGTCGAGGATCGCCTGGGTACGGGTTTCGCGCGTTGCCATGTGCAGCGCCGCGGCCTGCTGCATGGTCGGGTCGGCGATCAGCGCATGGTCGTAGACGGTCTGCAGGTTTTCAGCGTTGGCCAGGCCGGCGGCGCTGGCGGAGATCAGCAACAGTATCCATTGGCGGTTCATGCGCATTTTCCGTGTGTGGTTCGTGTGCCGCGCAGCTCAGTACGCGGGCAGGTTCGGGTCGATGTCGCGAGCCCAGGCGGTGATGCCGCCCTGCAGGTTGCTTACCCGGTCAAACCCGTTTGCGACCAGGAATTCCGCCGCCCGCTGACTGCGTCCGCCCGCCTTGCACATCACAATGATCGCCTGTGCAGCGTCAAGTTCCTTGAAGCGGCTGGGAATTTCATTGAGGGGGATGGCCACGCTCCCCTCGATGCGGGCGAGGGCCAGCTCCCAGGGTTCGCGTACGTCGAGCAGGCAGTAGGGGCTTTTGGAGTCCATCAGCGCCTTTAACCCGGCAGGGGTGATCTGGGTTACAGGGTTCATGGTCTAAAACTCGAAAGCGGGAGGGGCCGGGGCGTGCTCGAGGGCCGCAAGCTCGGTCTCGAACAGCACCGTGCTGTGGAATTCGGCCGGACCGGCGCGCCGCACCAGCCTGGCCTCCATGACGGGCCCGGTGCCCACCACGACGAACAGCCGGCCGCCGAATTTCAGCGCACGCTCGAAGCGCGGCTGGTAGATCGGCAGCGAGCCGGTCAGCACCACCACGTCGTAGGCGGTCTCGCTGACCAGGCCCATGCCGTCGGCACAGGTGACCTCGACACTGGCGCACCCGGCCGCACGCAGGTTGGCGCGGGCCGTGGTTGCCAGGTCGTCATACAGCTCCAGGGACTGCACCTGGCCGCCCATCGTGGCCAGGCAGGCCGAGAGGTAGCCCGAGCCCGTGCCCACCTCCAGTACCTGATCACCGGCGCGCACGGCCACGGCCTGCAGGATGCGGCCGGCCAGCATCGGCGTGAGCATGAACTTGCCATGAGCCAGCGGCAGCGCGCAGTCGGCGCAGGCCAGCGAGCTCAAGGCCGCGGATACGAAGCGCTCGCGCGGCACTTGCTGCATCACTTCGAGCGTGCGTGCATCGAATACCGACCAGGTGCGTACCTGCTGGGCGATCATCTGCTGCTGAGCGCTGTTGCTGTTCATCGTCGCTGTCATGGCGTGGGGTGCGTAAGGATACTACGGTTAACTTAATTCCACTTGCTGGCCGTGAGTTCAGCGTTGCGCGGCATATAAGGTGTATTCCCCAGTTACCATCATATGGTCAATTTGACCTCGGTCTGCGGGCGATGGCGGGGTATGCTGCGCTGGCTGAATTCTTGAGGCCGGCGCGCTGCGCGGGCGCGGGTTGCAGCACAGGGGATCGCAGCCGCTTCATGTCCACACTGGCCATACTTTGCATGGTGTTTGCGCTATTGGCATTGCTGCTGCTGGCGCTCTACCTGCTGCAGCGCCGGCAGCGTGGTGCACTCGAAGGCGTGACGCGCCAGCTGCATCGCATCGCGGTCGGCGGCACCTTGCGCGGTCGCGTGGAACTGGACACCGACCAGCGCGAAGTCTCGGCGCTGGTGACGGTGGTGAATCACCTGCTGACACGCGTGGGCACCGCCACGCCGGAAGCGCAGGTTGCGCCGCCCGCCCCGGTGAACGTGCTGGGCGAACACCTGCACGAGGTGGTGCTGATCCACGGCGCCCGCGGCATCCTCTATGCCAATCCGCAATTTGCACAGTTGATGGGCAGCAGCGCGGAAGAGCTGCTGGGCCGGCGACTCGAAGACCTGGTGCCCCCGGAATTCGCCGAGCTGGTGGGCGAGAACCTGCGCCACCGCCTGGCGCGCGAGCCGGCGGCCGAGCGCTATGAAGTCGACCTGCTGGGCCTGCAGGGCCAGCATTCGCGCCTCGAGCTCAGTTCCTGGCTGATCGAGCACGAGGGCCACGCGGCGCTGCTGATCGTCGGTGTCGAGGTGCTGCCTACGCAGACCGTCGCGGCCCTGGGTGCTGCCGGCGGTGGCCGCTCGCGCGCACGCACCACGCTGGAATCGATGCCTGGCGCGCTGCTGACAGTCGATCGCAGCAGCCAGGTGGACTACATCAACTCGGCGGCCGCCGAGATGCTGGGCCTGGGTACGGGCAACGTGCGCGGCATGGCCCTGGAAGAGCTGGCCAAGGTGTTCCGCGAGACCGACCGCAAGCTCCTGACCGAGCCCCTGCAGCAGGCGCTGTCGGCTGGCATGCCGCTGAACCTGGGCCGGCGCGCACTGGTGATCGGCCAGGCCGGCGGGCCAGAGCGGCTGATCGAGGTCGCGGCGGCACCGCTGCGCGAAGAGGACGGCAGCAGCAGCGGCGCAGTGCTGGTGCTGCACGATGTCACCGAGTCGCGCGGCCTGACGCGCCAGATTTCCTACCAGGCGGCCCACGATGCGCTCACGGGCCTGGTGAATCGGCGCGAATTCGAGCGCCGCCTGCAGGAGAGCATCGAGGGCGCGCAGCGCGGTGAGGCCACCCATGTGCTCTGCTATCTCGATCTCGATCGCTTCAAGGTGATCAACGACACCAGTGGGCATCTCGCCGGCGACAGCCTGCTGCGCGACATCGCCAAGCTGGTGCGCGCGGCGGTTCGCGACTCCGACCTGGTCGGGCGCCTGGGCGGCGATGAATTCGGCATGCTGCTGATCGGTTGCCCGCTCGACAAGGCGCGGCAGATTGCGGACGAAGTGTGTCGCAAGGTGGCCGATCACCGCTTCGTGTGGCGCGATCGCATATTCAATGTCGGCGCCAGCATCGGTCTGGTGGAAATCGCGCGCGATTCGAGCAACATCGAGGAAGCGCTGGCCGCGGCCGATTCCGCCTGCTACGTCGCCAAGCGCCAGGGTGGCCATGTGGCCGTGTACTCGGCGCGCGATGAGGTCTATGCGCGCGAGAGCGGCGAGATCCACTGGCTGCAGCTGCTGCAGAGCGCGCTCAAGGAAAATCGTTTCGAGCTCTATTGCCAGCCGATCGTGGCGGCCTACGGTGATGGCGATTCAGGGCCGGCGATGGAAGTGCTGGTGCGCCTGCGCAATGATGCTGGCGTGCCGGTCGCACCGGTGGATTTCCTGCAGGCTGCCGAACGCTACCGGCTGATGGGGCTGATCGACCGGCAGATCGTGCAGACCACGCTCACGGCGCTGGGGCGCGGCGCGATCGCCTTGCCGACCAATCGCAGCATCGCCGTGAACATCTCGGGCCAGACGCTGGCCGATGCGCAGTTCCTCGAGTTCGTGGTCGAGTGCTTCGATACCACGGGCGCCAGCCCGGCGCAGGTGTGCTTCGAGATCGCCGAGAGTGCGGTGATCGCGAATCTCGAACAGGCGCGCCGTTTCATCGGCGTGCTGCATGGCATGGGCTGCCGCTTCGCACTCGACGATTTCGGCAGCGGCCTGGGTTCGTTCTCGAACCTCAGGCTGCTGGCGGTCGACTACCTGAAGATCGACGGCTCGTTCATGCAAAACCTGGCGCGCGATACGGTCAACCAGGCCATGGTCACCGCGATGATCAAGCTGGCGCGCACGCTGAATTTCAAGGTGATCGCCGAACACGTGGAAGACGAGACCGCGGCCGATGCCGCGCGCACCATCGGCTGCGATTTCCTGCAGGGTTACGCGATGGGCCGGCCCGCGCCGCTGCAGATGGCGGCCTAGGCGTAGGGCCGGGTGCATCAGCCCGGCATCAAGGCGCCGGCGCGTACAGCTCGTTGCTGCGCACGAAGGAATTCAGGAACCACCCCATCACTTCACGCTGACTGCGGTGTTGCCGCAGCGCCTGGAGCTTGCGCAGTTGCGTGGCTTCATCCAGCGGCAGTTGCTGCCAGGGCAGAAGCGCCGCGCGCGCCGGCGGGCGCAGCGCGTGCAGTCGATGCAGGCCGTGCGGCCAGGGCCATTTGAGGCCGGCGTGCACGATCCAGTAGTAGAGCTTCGCCTGCGGTGCCGCCTGCGGCAGCAGTTCGCGCGTCAGCGCGCCGCTGCTGCGATGATCGGCGTGCAGATCCTGCGGTGCCGCGACCAGCACCACGGTGGGCGCGAAGGTCATGATCACCCTGGCGAGATCGCGGCGCAGGTTGTTGCCTGTGTAATCGCTGCCGGGGCCCAGCGCCTCGGGATAGGGCACAGCACTCGCTCCCGTGTAGGTTGAACGCTGCACGCTGTTGCCATCGCCGGCGAGCAGTGCCGTGAGGCCGCGATCGGGATAACCCAACACGAACTGGTGGTCACGCGGCACACCCAGCAGATCGGCCGCCGCGCGGGCCTCGGCGATGCGCCGCGCGCCCAGCTTTTCCAGGCCGCGCCCCTTTGGGCGCAGCGTGCGCTCGGCGATGATCGCATCGATCTCGAAACTGTCGCCGGCCGTGACCCAGACCACTGCCACTGCTGCGCCGGCCGTCACCGCGCGTTGCAGGTAACCGCCGCAACAGAGCGTCTCATCGTCCGGGTGCGGCGCCACCACCAGGATGCGATCGCTGGCGCTCGGCAGTGCCATGTCGGGCAGTGGCGCAGGCACGCGCGCGGCGGCGCCCGTAGCCGCGCCCAGCGCCAGCGTCAAGGCGATGCCTTGCGCAAGCGGCCAGCGCGATACGCGCGACAATCGGCTTACTTGGCGGTTCCGGACTTGCTGGCGGCCAGCAGGGCGTTGATCGCGGTGTTGAACTCGGGCGATTCCGGCGTCACCTTGCTGTCGAAATAGTTGGCGACCGTGCCGTCAGGCCTGACCAGATACTTGTTGAAATTCCACTGCGGCTCTTTGGTCTGGCGCGCGAGTTCCTTGAACACCGGATTCGCCTCCGCGCCCTTGACCGGCAGGGGCGCGAGCATCAGGAACTTCACACCGTAGTTGATGTAGCAGACCTCCGCAGTCTCCGCGTCGGTCTTGGCTTCCTGGTTGAAATCGTTCGAGGGAAAGCCCACGACCACCAACCCCTGATCCTGGTATTGCTCATGCAGCGCTTCCAGGCCCTTGAACTGCGGCGTGAAACCGCAGTGGCTGGCGGTGTTCACCAGCAGCAAAGGCTTGCCGGCAAATGCCTTGCAGATGTTCACCGTCTCGGTGGAACGGAGCTTCGTGAAATCGTGGTCGAGCCAGGCCGGGCATTCACTCGCGCCGGCGAATGCAGCAGCCCCCAGCAACGCCAGGGCACCGAGGACCAAGCGCGGCAAGCGCGTCGAATGGCTGGACATGGCAGGCTCCTTCGATGGGGTTGGGCGGGCGCAGTATAGCCTTGCTGGCCCTTGCGGGTTCGACGTAGGCTGTAGCCTCAGCTGCAGGAGATCACGCCGTGCGCACCGCCGCCATTGCCAGACTGTTTGTCGCCATCTCTGTCATTGTCGGGGCCAATGCTGTGGCCATGGCCGCGGCCACGGCCGCCGAATTGCGCCCGGACCAGACGGCATTCCGCGAGCTCTACAAGGAGCTGGTCGAAACCAAAACCGCGTTGTCGGATGGCAGTTGCACACTGGCGGCCGAACGCATGGCGGCGCGACTGCGCGCGGCTGGCTTCAAGGATGAAGACCTGCGCCTGTTCAGCGTGGCCGATCATCCGCTGGAGGGTGGCCTGGTCGCGACCCTGGCGGGCAAGGATCCCAAGGCACAGGCCATCCTGCTGCTCGCGCACATCGATGTGGTGGAGGCGAAGCGTGAAGACTGGACGCGCGATCCCTTCGTGCTGGTGGAAGAAGACGGTTACTTCTATGGTCGCGGCACCTCCGATGACAAAGCGCACGCGGCAATCTTCACCGACACGCTGGTACGGCTGAAGAGCGCGGGCACGCGACTGCGCCGGCCCTTGAAGCTGGCGCTCACCTGCGGCGAAGAAACGGGCGGCGCCTTCAACGGTGCCGAGTGGCTGTCGGGTCAGCACAAGGACTGGATCGAAGCCCAGTTCGCGCTGAACGAGGGCAGCGTCGGCACGCGCGATGCGAACGGCAAGCGCATCTCGCTCGGCATCCAGGCAGGCGAGAAGGTCTACCAGGATTTCCGCATCGAGGCGCGCAACGCCGGCGGCCACAGCAGCCGGCCGCGCCCGGACAACGCGATCTACAGTCTGGCCGCGGCGCTGGTGCGCATCGGCCAGTATGAATTTCCGGTGCAGTTCAGCGATACGACACGCGCATATTTCACCGAGATGGCCAGGATCACCGGCGGCGAAGCGGGTGCGGCGATGACGCGGCTGCTCGCCAATCCGGGTGATCTCGAGGCCAACGCCATCGTCTCGAAGGATGCGACCTTCCATTCGATGTTGCGTACGACCTGTGTGGCCACGCGCCTCGATGGCGGGCACGCCAACAATGCACTGGCGCAACGCGCCGGCGCCAACATCAACTGCCGCATGTTCCCCGGCGACCCGCCCGACAACGTGCAGGCGCAGCTGGTGAAGGCCGCCGCGGATCCGTCGCTGACCATCGTGCCCACGGGTTTGCTGAGCCCCACTCCCGCACCACCGCCGCTGACACCGCTCGTGTACGGCACGGCCAGAACGCTGGCGGAGAAGCACTTCCCCGGCGTGCCCATGCTGCCCGCGATGTCGACCGGTGCGACCGATGGCCGCTTCCTCAATGCCGCGGGTATTCCCACCTATGGCGTGCCGGGCCGCTTCTCCGATCCGGACGGCAACGGCGTGCATGGCTTGAACGAGCGCAAATCGGTGCAGGGTCTGTACGAAGAGCGCGACTACCTGTACGAGCTGATCCAGGCTTACGCCAACAGCAAGTAGTGGCAGTGCGCACCTCGCGTCGACAGTTCCTCGGTGCAGCGGGTCTCGCTGGCGTTGCAGGCGTACCTGGCGTTGCGCTGGCCGCGCCGCCGCGGCAGGAAACCACGCTGCCGCCGCTCCCCGCACGCCCAGTCGCGGAACCCGCGGCGCTCGCCGCGAATGAAGCCTACTGGCGTGGCGTCGCGGCGCAGTACGCCGTAACGAGCGAGGTCACCAATCTCGAGGCGGGCTACTGGGGCATGATGTCGCGCCCAGTGCTCGCTCGGTATCAGCAGCACACCGAGCGCGTGAATGCCGGCAGTTCCTTCTACGCGCGCGGACAATTCCTGCAGGATCTCGACGCGGTGCGTGCTCGCGTCGCCGCGTCATTGGGCGTCGACGTAAACGAGATTGCCCTCACGCGTGGCGCCACTGAAGCCTTGCAATGCCTGATCGGTGGCTACAACCGCCTCAGGCCTGGCGATGCGGTGCTGTACGCCGACGTCGACTACCCGGCCATGCAATACGCGATGAAGTGGCTGGCTGACCGCCGTGGCGTGCGCGTCGGGCATATGGCGCTGCCGGAACCGGCCACACGCACAGCCGTGATTGCCGCCTATGCAGCTGCCATCGAGTCGACGCCGGCGCTGCGACTGCTGCTGCTCACGCACGTCAACAACAAGACCGGCCTGGTGTTGCCGGTGGCCGAGATCACGGCGCTGGCGCGGCAACGCGGCGTGGATGTGATCGTCGATGCCGCGCATGCCTGGGGGCAGGTAGAATTTTCCGTCGGCACGCTGGGCGCTGACTTCATCGGCGTGAATCTGCACAAGTGGATCGGCGCGCCGGTCGGCGTCGGTGCGATGTACATCCGCAAGGGAAGGCTGGCCGATGTCGATCGCATGATGGCCAATGAAGACGAGTCGGGCGACAGCATCCTGAGCCGCGTGCATTCGGGCACCGCGAATTTCGCGGCGCTGCTGTCGGTGCCGGCGGCGCTCGATTTCCATGATGCCATCGGCGAGCGCTACAAGCTGGCGCGCCTGCGCTACCTGCGCGATCGCTGGGTGCGGGCCGTGCGCGCTGTGCCCGGCATCGAGGTGCTCACGCCCGACGAGCCCGGCATGGCCGGCGCCATCACCTCATTCCGGCTGCAAGGCAGGAAAACGCAGGAAGAAAACCAGCGCATCGTCGCTGAACTCGTCAATCGCTACGGACTGTTCACGGTGCGTCGCACCGGGCTTGAGCAAGGCGATTGCGTGCGTGTGACGCCGGCGCTCTACAACAGCGTGGCAGATGTCGATCGCCTGGTGGCCGCACTCAAGGCCATGGCGGCCGCCGCGGCTTGACGCTGAAGCTGGGCGGCGGCGCGCGGCGCGCTGCGCTTCAGTTCAGCAGCCAGCCAAACAGGCGCGGAAATGCGCCCTGGGGTTTGGGTGCCAGCTGCTGCGCCTTGGCGAGGTTGCGTTGCATGTGCTCGGCAAATGCCACCAGCTGCTTCAGGTCGCGCAAGGGATGATTCGCCGCCATGCGCCCGGAGCCGAGTTCGCGTTGCACCACCGCCTGCGCGAGTTTCAGGTCGACCTGCTCGTTCACCAGGCATTCCCTGGCGATCATCATTGAATAGCCGTGGCCGCGGATCTCGCGGAAGTTCTCCAGGTCCTTCGGGTCAAGGCCCTTCTCGACCAGGTTCATCATTGACTGGTTGAGCGCCAGCAGTGCCGCGCGCTGCGGGCCGGTGCGGGCGTTCTCGAAGGCGTCGTGGAGGCGCGAGCGCAGCTGCCGCCATTGCTTGGCAGCTTCCGCAGCGGTCGCTGGCACATCACCAATCAGTTCGTTGTTGATCATCGCGCAGGCCCCGGGGTGGCAATGCGCACATGATGCGCAGCGCCGCGCCCGCACTTGTGGCGCGACCTCACATTGTTGGTGACCCAGGCCCGGGAGTGCGGCCGGGCACCGCTCTCCACTACCCCAAATGCGAAGCTGGTCTCAGTACCTGCGGCCCGTGGTTCACATAATGGCGCCGTGTCACAGAGGTAAAAGACCATGCCAGACACCAGGCACAGACTGACCCTGACGGGCGAATACGAACGTTTCAGCGTCGGTCGGATGATCGAAGGTGATCCGCTCGCGATGGTGCTGCCCTTTGAGACGGTCGCACGCCTGAGCGAATCCTGTGCGGCCGCGCGCGCCGCCACCCTGAACATGCCTCCCATCGCGGGCGCCGATGCGATCGAAGACCTCGTGGAACTCATGCATGCGCTGCTGGGTGGCTACGCCAAGGTCGCTGCCGCGGATGCGCTGGCGGCCCGCAGCACCGAGACCCTGCAGCAGGCGCTCTCGGAGATCGCGCAGCTACGCGCGGAGCTGGGCAATTCCTAGTGGGTCGCGCCGCCTGAATACAGGCGATTCTCGTACAGGTCTTCCGTGACCGTGAGCAGCGCCAGGCCGTCGCGCTGCAGTTCCACGTCATCCACTGCCGCTTGCAGGTGATCGCCGACCACGCGCCAGGTGCTGGCGGGTTTGTCTGGGCGCAACACGGCCACTGCATCGCCGCGCCTGAAGCCGTAGGTATCGTTGAACTGCATCAGCACGAAGCCAGTGCGATCGGCATCGAAGATCGAACGACCCAGCACCGGCGCGCGCAGGTCCACGCCCAGCATGCTGAGCGCGCTGGCCAGCAGGTCCGGCTGCGAGGCGAGGCCGGCGTAGCGCTGCGCCGGCACACCCTCGAGGTGTATCAGGCCAGGGATGTGGAAGCCAGGCACCGGCACCACATCGTCGCCGTACACGCGCACGTTGTGGTCGGCCACCAGCACGAACACCGTGTTGGCGTAGTAGGGCGAGTGGCGCGCGAGTTCGAAGAAACGCCCGACTGCGTAGTCGGCATACTTGATCGCGTTCTCGACTGATTTGCGTGGCACGCCCGGCTCCCAGCTGATCTTGCCGTCCGGCAATTCAAAGGGCGTGTGGTTCGAAGAGGTGAACACCAGGCTGACGAACGGGCGGCCGGCCGTACTGAGTTCAGTGAAGCGCTCGTTGGCCTTGATGTACAGGTCTTCATCGCTGACGCCCCAGGTGCTCACGAAGCCCGGATGCTGGTAATCCTTCTGCTCGATCACCTCGTCATAGCCGTTGCCGAGGAACCAGGATTTCATGTCATCGAAACGCGCCGCGCCGCCGTAGATGAAACTGGCGTGATAGCCCAGGGGCTTGAGCAGCGCCGCGAGCGTGAAGAATCCCTGCTGGCTCTTGCTGCGCTTGACCACGCCTTCGCCGAGCAGCGGCAAGAAGCCCGAAGTCATCGCCGCGATGCCGCGGATGCTGCGCGTGCCATTGGAATACAGCTGCGTGAAGGCAATGCTGTCGGCGGCCAGTGCATCGATCACCGGCGTCAGGCTGTGGCTCGCGCCGGTGAAGCCGACGAACTGCGCGCCCATGCTCTCCTGCAGGATGATCACGAGGTTGCGCGGCCTGGCAGCGGGCTGCGTGGTCCGGATGGTGCCGAGGAAGGGGCGCGCTGGATCCTCGCGCTTGCGGCCCAGCAGCGCGTACGCGCGCCGGTAAGCCTCATCCACGCCCATCTCGCCGTAGCGCGGCGCACGGCGCACCAGATCATCGGCGGCGCGCAGGCTGTCGTAGGCGATGCTGTAGAGCGAGTTCTTGGCGATCTCGTTGGCGACCCGGTTGGTGGAGTACAGCGCATCGGAGAGATTGGCAGGCCGGCGGCCGGTGCTGGAGCGGATGCCGCAGAACAGCAGCAACAGCAGCGGCAGGCACCACAGCGCGCGCGCCCACCAGCTCGAGGCCAACAGCAACCTGGCGCTGGCAAAAGCGCGCCGGCGGTGGAATACGTAGCCGGCGAGCGCCACCGCTGCCAGCGCGATGAACAGGTTCAGGCGCTGGTCCTTCCACAGCATCGAGAGCACTTCCTGCGGATAGCGCAGGTACTCGACGAACAGCACGTTGGGGCGCACGTCGTATTCGGCGAAGAAGGGGAAGGTGGCGAACTCGATGAAGATCAGCAGCAGCAGCACCAGCAGCACCCAGCCGCGCAGCAGCGCCGCGGCGCTGCCGCCGACGAATGCCGGTGCCAGCGTCATCAACAGCGCGAGCGGCACCAGCAGGTAACACAGCAGGATGGTGTCCATGCGCCAGCCGGCCACGAAGGCCATGGCCTGCGTGGCTGGCGCGAGATCGTCGAGCCGCGCGTGTTGCCAGGCAAACAGTGCGCAGCGCCCCAGCACGCACACCAGCAGCCACAGGCCGTAGACCCGCAGCAGCAGCAGCAATTGCTGCCCGCCGGTGCGCAGGGCTCTATTCATTGTCGGCGAGGTCGGGATCCTTGGGCGGCGCGAGCTCCGGGCGCAGCGCTGCGAGATGAGCCTGGCGCAGGCTCTTGTTGAGGCCAGGGGTCAGCGTCGCGAGCAACTGCTGCCAGTGCGGTTCCAGTGCCTGCCAGCTGGCCAGCGAGTGCCCGGCGGCGGCGCTCTGTGCCGCGGTGGGCGCGGCATCGGCGCGCAGTACCTGGTCGTAGAGCGTCGCGAGTTCGCCGTTCAGATCCTCGAGGCCAGGCGGTTTCGTGTCGGTCGTTGCCGCAGTCGCCGGCGCCATGGTCGCACTCGGCGCACTGGATTCGGGCTCATGTCCGCTCAGCAGTTTTTCCAGCCGCTCATCGAACTCGCGCAGGTCGGTCGCGAGCCTCGCGAGCGCGCTGCCGCGCGGCGGGGTCTTGAGCTGCGTGCTGCGTTCCTTGATTTGCGCGCGCAGCGAGCGCGCCGTGAGCAGCGCCGCGGTGCTGCCATCCAGGCCCGCGGCCAGTTGCTGCGCGAGCGCGAGCTGGCTGGCATAGTCGGCCGCGCTGAGCTTGAGACGCGGATCGCCCTGCACCTCCAGCGGCTGGTCCCAGTGCTGCGTACCCACCAGCAGCCGCACGCGGTAGTTGCCGGGCGCCGCGCCCGGACCTTGCGGCACACGCGGTGTGTCAGCAGGCACTGCCGAGATCGGATAGCCGCGCTGCGGTGCGCGCGGCGCGGCGTAGTGCAGGTCCCAGACCCAGCGGTGCATGCCAGCCGTGGTCGCGAGCGCCCTGGGTTCGCGCAGCCAGTAGCTCGGGATGATCTCCTGCTCGAGGTCCCCGGGCTGGAAGCCGGCGGGCTCGTCGCTGGAGTAGCGCCGCACCAAGGCGCCAGCAGCATCGTAGATCTCGATCGCCACGAGGCCTTTGGCGTCGTGCGCCAGATAGTAGTCGAGTATCGCGCCGTCGGGCGGATTGCGGCCGGCCGGCTCATCCGGCGGAATCGGCGTATCGGTGTTGGTGCTGCGCTGGACGCGCAGCGCCGTCGCGGGCTTGAGCAAGGCGGCTTCGCGCTGCTGCAGCGCTGCCTCGTACTGGCGCAGCGGGCTCAGGTCATCGAGTATCCAGAACGAGCGCCCGTGCGTGGCGACGATCAGATCCTGGCCGTGCACCGCCAGGTCGCGCATCGAGGTGTGCGGCAGGTTCAACTGCAGCGATTGCCAGTGCACGCCGTCATCGAAAGACACGGCGACCGATTTTTCGGTGCCCGCGTACAGCAGTCCGCGCCGCTCCGGGTCTTCACGCACGGTGTTCACCGGCTCGTTCGCCGCCAGGCCGTTCACGATCAGCTGCCAGCTGCCTCCGCCATCGCCAGTGCGATAGATGTAAGGCGCCAGGTCATCGATGCGGAACCGGCTGACCGTGGCGTAGGCCACCAGCGGATCGAAGTGCGAAGCTTCCAGCTGCGTCACCTTGCTCCAGGCCGTGAGCGCGGGCGGAGTCACGTTGACCCATTCGCTGTCACCCGCATTGCGACGCCAGATCAGCCCGTCGTCGGTGCCCAGCCAGATCGGGCCATCGCTGAGCGGCGAGGGGCTGGCGGCGTAGATCACGCCGCGTTGCGTCTCGGCCTTCTTGAGCCGCAGCGCGCCGACGCTCGCAGGAATCTGCGGCTGCTCGCGCGCGAGATCGGGGCTGACGGCCTGCCAGTTGCGGCCGCCATCCTGGGTCTCGTACAGCCGGTTGGCAGCGTAGTAGAGCCGGTGCGGATCCTGCGGCGCGAAGAACAGTGGCTCGGTGCGATCGACGCGCACGTCGGGCCCACGCAGCGGAATCGGCGAGATGTTCTGCACCTGGCCGGTGGCGAGGTCGGTGCGCGTGACTTCATTGCGCCCGGCGCCGTAGACGATGTTCGCATCGAGCGGATCAGGCACCGCATAGCCGTACTCGATCACGCCGACCGGATGCCAGTCCCTGAAGGTGATTTCGCCGTCGTTGCCGCGGCTGCTGGTGCACACCGAGCCGCTCTCCTGCTGGCCGGAGCAGACCCGATACGGAAAGCCATTGGAGACACCGAGGTGATAGAGCTGCGCCGTGGGCTGGTTGAACCAGGAACTCCAAGTCGCGCCGCCGTTCACGGTGACGATTGCGCCCTGGTCCGAGACCAGTGCAATGGTATTGGCATCGTCCGGGCTGATCCACAGGTTCTGGTAGTCATCGCCGCCCGGCGCGCCACGCAGTGAATTCCAGGTCACACCGCCGTCGGTGGACTTCATGGTCACGATGCTGGCGCTGTACACCACATCCGCGTTGTGCGGATCCACGCGGATGATGGGCAGGTCGCCACCGCCGATCAGCAGCGCCGGTCGGGGGTCGCTCGTGATGCGAGCCCAGTGTTCGCCGCCATCGTCCGAGCGGAATACGCCGAGCCCGGCCGCCGAGCTGTAATCGCTCGGCGTCGTCGTGCCGACCGTCGCGAACAGGCGGCCGCGCTGGCTGGGCGCCACGCTGATCTGCATCTGCGAGAGGTTCTCGGGCAGGCCCGCGCCGAGTTGCTGCCAGTGTTCGCCGCCATCGGTGGATCTGAAAAATCCGCCGCCCGCGCCGTCGTACTGGTTGTTGTCTTCCCAGGGACCCGAGCGCGCTTGCCACAACGTGGCGTAAATCACCTTGGCATCGAAGGGATCGATCATCACGCTGTAGGCGCCGGTGTCGGCATCGCGATACAGCACGCGGTTCCAGTGCGCGCCACCATCCACGCTGCGATACACGCCGCGCTCGCTGCTGGCGCCGAAGGGGTGGCCGAGCACCGCCGCATAAACGCGCTGCGGGTCATGCGGATCGATCGCCAGCTCCGGAACCTGCTGCGCATCATCGAGGCCCAGGTGCGCCCAGGTCTTGCCCGCATCGTCCGAGCGGTACACACCGTTGCCGACCGAAAGATCCGGCCGGTGCAGGCCTTCACCGCTGCCGACGTAAATGATCGAGGGATTGGAAGGCGCCACGGCGATCGCGCCGATCGACTGCGTGGCTTGCGCATCGAACAGCGGCCGCCAGCTGCGGCCGTAGTCGTCGCTCTTCCAGACACCGCCGTTCACGGCGCCGATCAGGAAGCTGCCGGCATGCCCGGGAATGCCCGTCACCGCACGCGTGCGACCGCCGCGGAACGGCCCGATCATGCGCCACTGCAGGCTCTGCGCCGCGGGCGCCGCCGCTAGCGTCGCCGCTAGCGGCGCTGCGGGCGGCGTTGCATCCGCCGCTGGTACAGTGCCGTGCAGCAGTGACGCTGCAATCAGAATCGACAGCGCGCCGTGCACAGCTTTCATGGTGTCAGTCCTACAGCAGCGGAACCAGCAACAGGGCCACGATATTGATGATCTTGATCAGCGGATTGATCGCCGGGCCCGCGGTGTCCTTGTACGGATCGCCCACCGTGTCGCCGGTGACCGCAGCCTTGTGGGCATCAGAGCCCTTGCCGCCGAAGTGGCCTTCCTCGATGTACTTCTTGGCATTGTCCCAGGCGCCGCCGCCGGTGCACATGGAGATCGCCACGAACAGGCCGGTGACGATGGTGCCGATCAGCAGGCCGCCGAGCGCCTTGATGCCGGCGCCGGGGCCCATCAGCGCGTTCATGCCGAAGGCAACCACGACCGGCACCAGGATCGGCAGCAGCGAGGGCACGACCATTTCCTTGATCGCGGCCTTGGTCAGCAGGTCGACGGCGCGCGAATAGTCGGGCTTGGCGGTACCTTCCATGATGCCCTTGATCTCGCGGAACTGGCGGCGCACTTCGACCACCACCGAGCCCGCGGCGCGGCCCACGGCTTCCATCGCCATGGCGCCGAACAGGTAGGGAACCAGGCCGCCGATGAACAGGCCGATGATCACGGCCGGGTCGGACAGCGAGAAGCTCCACCATCGCTCGGCCGGTTGCCGCCAGGTGAGTCTCGAGGTTGTGGGTGTAGTCGGCGAACAGCACCAGCGCCGCGAGGCCGGCCGAGCCGATCGCATAGCCCTTGGTGACCGCCTTGGTGGTATTACCCACGGCGTCGAGTGGATCGGTGATGTCGCGCACCTTCTTGTCGAGCCCCGCCATCTCGGCGATGCCGCCGGCGTTGTCGGTGATCGGGCCGTAGGCATCGAGCGCCACGATCATGCCGGTGAGCGAGAGCATGGCGGTCGCGGCGATGGCGATGCCGTACAGGCCGGCCAGCGCATTGGCGCCGTAGATCGCAGCGCACACCGCGATCACCGGCAGCGCGGTCGACTTCATCGACACGCCGAGGCCGGCGATCATGTTGGTCGCGTGGCCGGTCTGCGAGGCCGCCGCCACCAGTTGCACCGGCTTGTACTCGGTGGCCGTGTAGTACTCGGTGATCACGATCAGCGCCGCCGTCAGCGCCAGCCCCACCAGCTCGCAGCCGAAGATCGCGTTGAAGTTGCCGGGCATGATCTGCTTGGTGATGAACCAGAACAGCACCGCGGAAATCACGCCGGATACGATCACGCCCTTGTAGAGCGCGTTCATGATCTTGCCGCCGTCGGAGGTGCGCACGAAGAAGGTGCCGATGATCGAGGAGACGATCGAAGCCGCGCCGAGCGCCAGCGGGAACACGATCGCCGACATGCCAGCTTCCTTGAGCAGCAGTCCGCCGAGCAGCATCGTCGCCACGATCGTGACCGCATAGGTCTCGAACAGGTCGGCCGCCATGCCGGCGCAGTCGCCGACGTTGTCACCGACGTTGTCGGCGATCACGGCCGGGTTGCGCGGATCGTCCTCGGGAATGCCGGCTTCGACCTTGCCGACCAGGTCCGCGCCGACATCGGCGCCCTTGGTGAAGATGCCGCCGCCCAGGCGCGCGAAGATCGAGATCAGCGAGCCGCCGAAGGCCAGGCCGACCAGCGAGTGCAGCGCCACTTCATCGTTGCTCTCGCCCACGCCGAGGATGGCGCGCGCGAACAGGAAGTAACCGGCAACGCCCAGCAGGCCCAGGCCCACCACCAGCATGCCGGTGATCGCGCCGCCGCGAAACGCGACCTGCAATGCAGCGTTGAGGCCTTTGGTGGCGGCCTGCGCGGTGCGCACGTTGGCGCGCACCGAGATGTTCATGCCGATGTAGCCGGCCAGGCCCGAGAGCAGGGCGCCGACCGCGAAGCCACCCGCCGTGACCCAGTTGAGCGCGAAACCCAGCACCACGAACAGCACCGCACCCACGATCGCGATGGTGGTGTACTGACGGTTGAGGTAGGCCTTGGCTCCAGCCTGGATCGCCGCGGCGATCTCCTGCATGCGGGCGTTGCCGGCATCCAGGCGCAGGATCGAAACCATCGACAGCACCCCGTAGAGCACGGCGAGAACGCCGGCGATTACAGCCAGCCACAGCCAGTTAGCGGCATCCATGAAGAAACCTCCGGATTTCAACGAGTTCTGATTATTTAGGGCCCACTTAAACCGGAAACCGGGGTCCGCGGGGGCGCGAAATATACCACATAGGCCCTGCAGCGGCCCGCAGGCCCGTGAACCGCAATGCAGGCAGCGCTGCGCTAGCGGCGGAGTCTAGTAATGGGGCGGTTTTTCGTCGGCCGTGGCGCTGGCGCCTTGCGGGGCTTCGAAACCCGCCAGGCGCTCGGCCAGATGCTTGAGGCGCGCGCGCAGCATCGCGATCTCGCTCTGCTGGCGGGCGATCACGTCGTTGAGCTCGTTGACCGTGTGCTCCACATGGGCGAGCTTGGTCTCGATCAGTTCGAAGCGCTCGAGCTCGTTCATCGCCACCTGCGTCAGAGCTTGTAGGGCACGTTGAGCTTGCGGCGCACCGCGCGCTTGCGCAGCTGCGCGTATTTCGGCAGGCCGTTGTGATAGGGCGGGTAGTCTTCGCCACCGATCAGCGGCTCGAGATAGCGCCGACACGCCGGGGTGATGCCGAAGCCATCGGTGGTCACGAAATTGCGCGGCACCTGCTTCTCGACATTGGCCACCTTGTCCAGCGGCACCGGCACGATCTTCCATTTATAGGGTTTGGAAGACAGGCGTTTGATCGCCGGCATCACGCCATGCTTGCCGGCCACCGCGTATTCAACCGCCGCGCGACCCACCGCGTAGGCCTGATCGACATCGACCTTCGAGGCGATGTGACGCGCCGCGCGTTGCAGGTAGTCGGCGACCGCCCAGTGGAACTTGTAGCCGAGTGATTCGCGCACCATGTTGGCGACCACCGGGCCGACGCCGCCGAGCTGGGTATGGCCGAAGGCATCCTTGCTGCCCGCCTCGGCGAGGAAGCGGCCGTCGGGGTATTTGGCGCCCTCGGATACCACGACCACGCAGTAGCCATATTTCCCGACGCATTCCTTGACGCGCGCGGTAAAACGCTCGCGATCAAACGCGATCTCGGGAAACAGGATGATATGCGGCGGATCACCGGGTTTGCGGCCGGCCAGGCCGCCCGCGGCGGCGATCCAGCCGGCGTGCCGGCCCATCACTTCGAGCACGAATACCTTGGTGGAGGTGCGCGCCATCGAGGCAACATCGAGCGCGCCTTCGAGCGTCGAGACCGCGATGTATTTGGCGACCGAACCGAAACCCGGGCAGCAATCGGTGAGTGGCAGATCGTTGTCGACCGTCTTGGGCACGCCGATGCAGGCGATGGGGTAGCCGAGCTGCGCGCCGATCTGTGACACCTTGTTGGCGGTATCCATCGAATCGTTGCCGCCGTTGTAGAAGAAGTAGCCGACATCGTGTGCACGGAACACGTCGATCAGGCGTTGGTACTCGGCGCGGTTCTCATCCAGCCCCTTGAGCTTGAAGCGCGCGGAACCGAATGCGCCCGCGGGTGTATGCCGCAGCGCGCGTATCGTGGCGCGATCCTCGGCGCCCACGTCGATGAGATCTTCGGTCAGCACCCCGACAATACCATCGCGGCCGGCGTAGATCCGGCCGATGTGGCGGCGATGCTTGAGCGCCGTTTCGATCACGCCACAGGCCGAGGCGTTGATCACGGCGGTGACGCCACCCGACTGGGCGTAGACGGCATTGCGAGGCTTGGCGGTGGGCATGGTGTCAGGGCTCCGGCTTTGCAGTGGAATGAGGTGCCGACGGCATTCAAGGATAACCCGAAGCCTGAGCGGACGCCGGCGTTTGACCGGCTGACGCGCGCTCGGTACCTTTGGCGGATGCGTATCGTGTTACTCGGAGCACCCGGCTCGGGCAAAGGTACCCAGGCGCAACGTCTGGTGACGCGCCTTGGCGTGCCGCAGATTTCCACTGGCGATCTGCTGCGCTCGGCCGTCGCACGCGGCACCGGCTATGGACTGCGTGCCAAGGCGGCGATGGATGCCGGGCAACTGGTGGTCGATGAGATCGTGCTCGGCATCTTCCGTGAGCGACTCGCCGAGAGCGATGCTGCGCGCGGGTTTGTGCTCGACGGTTTTCCGCGCAACCTGGCGCAGGCCGAGGCACTGGCCAGCATGCTGGCCTCGATCAAGCAGCCGCTCGATGCAGTAGTGCTGTTCGAAGTCGACTACGGCGAGATCGCGCGGCGTATCTCCGGCCGCCGCACCTGCCCCAAATGCGGCACCATCTACAACGTGCACGATGCGGCGACACCGGGCATCACGCATTGCAAGACCTGCGTGCCGCCAGCGTTGCTCACGCAGCGCCCGGACGACAACGAGCAGACGGTCACCAGGCGCCTCGCGGTCTACGACGAGCAGACCAAGCCGCTGATCGCGCACTATCGTGCGCAGGGGCTGCTGCGCACGATCAATGCGCAGGGCAGTGTCGATGAGGTGACAGCGCGGCTGCTGCAGGCACTGAAGCTCAACAGCTGAGGGCGCAGCGCGCGCTGCGCTGGCCGGTTACAGCGCGCTCAGCAACGCAGTACCGATGACCTCGCGACGCCAGCCGCTCAGCGCACTGCTGTTGCGCTCGCCATTGACCAGTTGTTCCATCTCGCGGCGCGTGGCCAGCAGCTCGGGCGCCAGCGACAGTTGTTGCGCCGTGCGGCGCGTGGTCTCACTGAGTCGCGCGACCGCGGCCAGCTGTTCGGGGTCTGGCCTGCGGCGCGGCGGCAGGGGCGGTGCCGGGTCGGGCACTTTTGCAGCGTCGATCAATTCCAGCAGCTGCGCACCGCTGTTCTGGAAGATCCCTTCCGGCAACTCACGCAGTTGTGCCAGCGCTGACTTGTCGCGCGGCACCTGGAACACCATATCGCGCAGCGCGGCATCCGGCAGGATCCAGCCGCGCGGCCGGTTGCTGCTGATCGCGCGCTGCTCGCGCCAGGCGCACAGCGATTGCGCCAGCCGCTTGCGGTCACTGTCGAGATCGGCGAAGGACTTGATGCGGCGCCAGGCCTCCTGCGGTTCGATCGCGAAGGAATCGGTGCCCAGTTCGCGCATCTCTTCGGCAAACCAGCCGAGGCGCCCGAGCTTGTCGAGCCGCTCGTGGAGCCGCTCGCGCAGCGGCAACAGGTGGCGCACGTCATCGAGCGCGTACTCGAGCTGCGCCGCAGACAAGGGTCGGCGCGACCAGTCGGTGCGCGTCTCGCTCTTGTGCAGGTGCGTGCCGGTGAGTTCATTGACCAGGTCCGCGTAGCCGATCTGCGCGGGGAAGCCGATCAGTGCCGCGGCCACCTGGGTATCGAAGATGTTGTTCAACGCGCCCACTACCGGCGCGAGCACTTCGAGATCCTGGCGCGCGGCGTGCAGGATCTTGCAGGGTTCAGCGGCAGCCATCAGCGGCCGCAGTGTTCCCAGGTCATCGAGCGCCAGCGTATCGACGCACAGCGCCACGCCGTTGCCCGCCATCTGCAGCAGGCACAGCTGTGCGTAGTAGGTGCGCTCGCGCATGAACTCGGTGTCGATGCCGATGGCCGCGCCGCCGCGCAGCTGCGCGGCTGCCGCCGCCAGATCGGTCGCTGTGGTGATGGGCGCAATCATTCCTGCTCCGCAGTTCTCATTACCGCGCTGCGCACCGGGGCCGGCGCGGGCGGACGTGTACAATTGCCGCGATTATGCACGTACACATCCTCGGCATCTGCGGAACTTTCATGGGTGGCATTGCGGCCATCGCGCGCGCCGCCGGTCATCGCGTCAGCGGTTCGGATCGCAACGTCTATCCGCCGATGAGCACGCAGCTCGCGGCGCTCGGCATCGAGCTCACCGAAGGCTACGAGGCGGCGCAGCTCAAGCCGCGACCCGACGTGGTCGTGGTGGGCAATGTGATGAGCCGCGGCGTGCCGGTGATCGAGGCGCTGCTCGAGAGCAATATCCCCTATGCCTCGGGTCCCGAGTGGCTGGCGCGCGAAGTGCTGGCCGAACGCTGGGTGCTGGCGGTGTCCGGCACGCACGGCAAGACCACGACCGCGGCGATGCTGGCCTGGATACTCGAGGATGCCGGCCTCGCGCCCGGCTTCCTGATCGGCGGCCTGCCCGGAAATTTCCCGGTGAGCGCGCGCCTCGGCGAGTTGCCCTTCTTCGTGATCGAGGCCGATGAATACGACACCGCTTTCTTCGACAAGCGCGCCAAGTTCGTGCACTACCGGCCGCGCACGCTGGTGCTCAACAACCTGGAATTCGACCATGCGGATATCTATCCGGATCTCGCGGCGATCGAGCGGCAGTTCAATCACCTGCTGCGCACGGTGCCGGCCAGCGGCCGCCTGCTGGTCAACGGCACCGATGCCAACCTCGAACGCGTGCTGAAAGCAGGCTGCTGGAGCGAGGTGGAGCGCTTCGCGCGCGCTGGCGGCGAGGGCATCAGCTGGTCAGCGAAGTTTCCCGCCGGTGGCGATGGCTCCGAGTTCACGGTGCGCGCGGGTGGTGCGGATTGCGGCGCGGTGCGCTGGCCACTGATCGGCATGCACAACATCGACAACGCGCTGGCCGCGATCGGTGCCGCGCGCCACGCAGGCGTGCCACCTGAGCGCGCCGCCGCAGCGCTATGCAGCTTCGCCAACGTACGTCGGCGCATGGAACTGCGTGGCACTGTCGCCGGCATCAATGTCTATGACGACTTTGCCCATCACCCCACTGCCATTGCCACGACGCTCGAAGGCCTGCGCCGGCGCGTCGGCAAACAACGCATCGTCGCCGTGCTCGAGCCGCGCTCGAACACCATGCGCGCCGGCGTGCACTTCGACACCTTGGCCGAGTCGCTCCGGGGCGCCGACAGTGTATGGATCTATGCGCCCGCTGATCTGGGCTGGGATGTCGCCGCGGCGCTGGCGCCGCTGGGTGCACAGGCCCGCACCGCGGCTACGATCGATGCGCTGCTGGCTGGATTGAAGGCCGATCTGCACTCAGGCGATCACGCGCTGCTGATGAGCAATGGCGGATTCGGTGGCCTGCACGAGCGACTGCTCGCGACCCTGCAGGCGCGTTAACTACCCGCAACGCGCTGATTCAGCGCCTGCCCGACCTGCAGCGGCACGCGTAGCACTTCGGTATCGATGCTGCCATCCGCGCACAGCGTGAGGCGGCGATAACCGGGCGGACTCGGATCGAGCGCGAACTGGTCGGCGTGCGGCAGGAACTGCGCGCAGGTCGAGGGCACCGAGAGCAGCCGCACGCCCTTGCGGCGCGAGTCGAACTGCTGGTGCACGTGGCCCCAGACCATGGCGCGTACCGCGCTGCTGCGATCGGTCACGGCCAGGAATTCCTCGGCATTCTGCAGGCACACCGAATCCAGCCAGCGGCTGCCCTGGCGCACCGGGTGGTGGTGCAGGCCGATCAGCACGTGGCGCTCGCCGGCACTGTCGAGGGCCGCGGCGAGGCGTTGCAGTTCGCTGGCGCGCAGGTGTCCGTGCGCCTTGCCGGGCACGCAGGTGTCGAGCATCACGATGCGCCAGGCGCCCAAGTCGGTGTGACCGCCCACCTGGAACAACGGTGCCGGCAGTTCGCGCTTCATCGCCTCCGGTTCATCGTGGTTGCCGGGCAGGCACAGCACCGGTTTGCCGAAGCTGCCGAACAGTTCGCGAATTCCCGCATAACCGGCGGCATCGTCATTGACCAGATCGCCGGTGAGCAGCAGCGCATCGACATTGCTGTGCTGCGCGCGCGCATGGCGCAGCACCGCCTCGAGCGCCGGGCGCGTGGCCACGCCGCGCAATACGGCGTCGGCGCGCGCCGACAGGTGCGGATCGGAGAACTGCAGCAGGCGCAGATCGTTGCTCATCGCCGCCATTTTAACCAGCGAGCAGCTGCGCTCTCGGTGATCTGATTCAAGTTTGCGCGGACCATGAGACTTAAGACTCCCGAACTGCGCCACAGTTCGGGAGTCGTTGCGCGTGATGTCAAATGTTGCGGATCAATACCGGTATTGGTCGGTCTTGTAGGGACCGTTCTGATCCACCCCGATATAACGCGCCTGGCGATCGCTCAGCACCGTGAGGTGCGCATTCAGCTTCGCGAGCTGCAGCCGCGCCACCTTTTCATCCAGGTGCTTGGGCAGCACGTACACGCCGATCGGATATTTCGCGGTATTGGAATACAGCTCGATCTGCGCCAGGGTCTGGTTCGCAAACGAAGAGCTCATCACGTAGCTCGGGTGGCCGGTGCCGCAGCCCAGGTTCACGAGGCGCCCTTCGGCCAGCAGGATGATGCGCTTGCCGTCGGGGAAGATCACATGATCGACCTGCGGCTTGATGTTTTCCCACTGGTACTGCTTGAGCGAGGCGCAGTCGATCTCATTGTCGAAGTGGCCGATGTTGCAGACGATCGCGTTGTTCTTCATGTGCTTCATGTGATCGTGCGTGATCACATGGAAGTTGCCCGTGGCGGTGACGAAGATGTCGGCCTTGTCGGCGGCATAGTCCATGGTCACGACGCGATAGCCTTCCATCGCGGCCTGCAGCGCGCAGATCGGGTCGATCTCGGTGACCCACACCTGCGCCGAGAGCGCGCGCAGCGCCTGCGCCGAGCCCTTGCCGACATCGCCGTAGCCGGCGACCACGGCGATCTTGCCGGCCACCATCACATCGGTGGCGCGCTTGATGCCATCGACCAGCGATTCGCGGCAGCCATAGAGGTTGTCGAACTTGCTCTTGGTGACCGAGTCGTTGACATTGATCGCCGGGAACGCGAGCTGACCGTCCCTGGCCATCTGGTAGAGGCGCTTGACGCCGGTGGTGGTCTCTTCCGAGACCCCGCGCACTGCCTTGAGGCGCACCGAGTACCAGTGCGGGTCGCGCTTGAGCGTGGCCTTGATCGACTTGAACAGCGCAGTCTCTTCTTCGCTGCCCGGATGCGAGAGCAGTGAGCTGTCGCTCTCGGCACGTGCGCCCAGGTGCAGCAGCAGCGTGGCATCGCCGCCGTCGTCGAGAATCATGTTGGCGTGCTGGCCCTGCGGCCATTCGAAGATGCGATGCGTGAAATCCCAGTACTCGTCCAGCGATTCGCCCTTGTAGGCGTACACCGCGGTGCCGCGCGCGGCAATCGCCGCGGCAGCGTGATCCTGGGTCGAGAACACATTGCACGAGGCCCAGCGCACTTCGGCGCCGAGCGCCTGCAGCGTCTCGATCAGCACCGCGGTCTGGATGGTCATGTGCAGCGAGCCGGTGATGCGTGCGCCGCGCAAGGGCTGCAGCGGCGCGTATTCCTCGCGGATCGCCATGAGCCCGGGCATCTCGGTCTCGGCAATCAGGATTTCCTTGCGTCCCCAGTCGGCAAGCGACAGGTCGGCGACGTGGAAATCGGCAGGGGTCTTGGTGATGGATTGGGCAGCGGATTTCTGGGCAGTCATGGTGGGCTCCAACTCCTAAGCAGCTTAAGGTTGTGAGCGCCGTTGGCATTTAAGCCACGATGTCCCAAGCCTGGCTGGGCTATCCCAGTCGCAGCGCCCCTTGGGGCACCGGCGTGCCATGGGGCACGTCGAGGGCGCCGATTATACGGGCCGGGCGCCCCGCCTATCAAATCAGGGCCATCAATTGCCGTCGCGCAGCACGTCCGCAAGCGCCTGCAGGTCTGCCAGGCGCGAGGTGGAGCGGCGCGCCGCGAGCGCGATCGTCCGGCTGGGGCAGGGCCGGGCGAGCGGCCGGGCCAGCAGGCGCGGGCTCTTCGTCAGGCCGCTCTTCACGGCCATCGCCGGCACCAGCCCAACGCCCAGGTCGGCTTCGATCATCTGCACCAGTGTCAGCAGGCTCGTGGCCTCGATTCCGTTTTGCCGTCGTGGCTCTGTGGCGCCGCAGGCATGCAGGCTGTGATCGCGCAGGCAGTGGCCCTCTTCGAGCAGCAGCAGGCGATCGGCGAGCGCGGAGCTCATGGCGACGCGCGCCGGCTTCAGTTGCTGCTCGTCGCTGCGCCCGACGATCCACAGCTCATCGTCGAACAGTGGCTCCACCAGCAGGCTGGTGGTGTCGAAGGGGAGTGCGAACAGCACGAAGTCGAGTTCGCCGCCGTGCAGGCGCGCGAGCAATGCGGCAGTGAGATCCTCGCGCAGCGCGAGCTGCAGTCGCGGATAGCGCTTGCGCAGTGCGGCGAGCGCGCGCGGCAGCAGGAAGGGCGCGATGGTGGGTATCACGCCGAGCCGCAGCACACCGCTCATCGGTGCGGCGCCGGCGGCGGCGAACTCCGTGAGGTCGCGCGCCGCGGCCAGGATCGCGCGCGCTCGCTGGCTGAGTTCGCGGCCGATCGGGGTCATCAGCACCGACTGGCGATCGCGCTCGACCAGGCGCACGCCCAGCAGCTGCTCGAGTTCCTTGATGCCGGCGCTCAGCGTGGGTTGGCTGGCGTGGCAGGCGCGCGCCGCGCGCGTAAAACTCAAGGAGTCTTCGAGCGCCACCAGGTACTGCAGTTGCCGCAGTGAAGTGAGCGTTGCCATGTGCGCTAGTGCGCGGCGACTTCGACGCGTGCGTCGTTGTAGCAGGCGCCGAAGGCCAGATCCGCCTTGTGCGAAGGCGCCAGTGCCGAGACCGTCTGGCCATTGCTGCTGGTGCGCAGCCACGCGCCCTTGTCGGAGCTGACCACGCCCGGACGTACCGCGGCAGTCACATGGAGCCTGAGGAACACCTGTCCCAGGTCGTTCCACACTTTGACTATCGCACCATCGCTCAGGCGACGCGCGTCCGCATCAGCCGGATTCATCTCCAGCAATGGCGTGCCATTGCTGGCCGCCAGAGCGCCAAAGGTCGAGGTGATGCGCTGGTCTGACGCAGGCGTGATCAGGGTCAGCGGGAAACCCGACTGCACCGGGCGGAAGCTGGGGAGCGCGGCGCCATAGCGTGCCTGCAGTGTTGCAGATTCCAGTTCGATCCTGCCGCTGGGCGTGCGCGGTACCACGTTCCTGAACAGCACCGGCTCTTCGCCGCCGAACTCCATGCGCAGCGCCTGGTCGAGCGGCAGCTGGCTCGGGCGCATGCCAGCCATGCGCGGATCGTCCGCATCCAGTGCCTGATCCATCAGTTCGCTGTCGCTCTCGCGAAAGGCTGCGTCGTTGAAGCCAAAGCGCGCCGCGAGGCGCCGGAAGATTTCAGTATTCGGCAGGCTCTCGCCCACTGGCGGAATCACAGCCTCCGCGCGTTGCAGGAACTGCTGGCCATAGGCCGCATAGATATCCGCGTGCTCGAAGTGCGTGCAGGCCGGCAGGATGATGTCGGCGTAGTGCATGCTGTCGGTCATCGCGACTTCGATGCCCACGCTGAACAGATCCTCGCGCGCCAGCCCCTTGCGCAGGCGGTTCTGGTCCGGGTGCACGATCAGGGGATTGTGGTTGTAGATGAACAGCGCCTTGATCGGCGGTGCGAGTGTGTCGTCGAGCAGCAGGCCGCCGACATCGATGATGTTCAGCGTGCGCGCCTTCGAGGGCGCGAAATCGGCACGCGTGAGTTTGTCGCCGGTCTTCGGGAAAGCGTGGCCTGCGCCGCCGACGATGCCGCCGCCCGCAACCCCGAATTTTCCAGCCAGCGCCGGCAGGGCCGCGATGGCGCGCAGCCCCGAGCCGCCGTTCTGGTTGCGCTCCAGGCCATTGCCCCAGGCGATCACTGCCGGCGAGGCCTCGTGATACCAGCGCGCCAGTGTGCGGATGTCTTCCAGCGGCACGCCGCAGATCTGCGCGGCGCGCTCGGGCGGGTAGGCGCGCGCGAGCGCCATGTAGCTCTCGGCGCCCTGCACGTGTTGTGCGATGAACTCGCGATCGAAACCGCCGAGTCTTTCCAGTTCGACGGCGAGCGCCCAGGCGAGCACCACATCGGTACCAGGCCGCACCGCCAGGAACAGTTGCGACTGTTCGGCCACTTTCACGCGCCGCGGATCGATCACCACCAGCCGCGCGCCGTTGCGCTTGGCGGCGTTGATCTGGCGCATCAGGTGCAGGTTGCAGGCCGAGGCGTTGTTGCCCCAGACGATGATGAGTTTCGCGAGGCTGACCTGCTGCAGCGGCGTACCGGGCGCATTGCCATAGGTGCCGGCGTAGGCGGCACTGCGTATGCCACCGCACAGCGGATTGCGCTCCAGCAGCGAGGCGCCGAGCCGATAGAAGAAGCGCAGCGACATCGAATCACCCGCCAGCATGCCGTGCGGACCGGCATAGTTCAGCGGCAACACGGCCTCGGGCCCATGTTGCGCGATGATCGCGCTGACGCGCGCGTGGATGGTGTCCAGCGCTTCCTGCCAGCCAATGCGTTCGTAGCGACCATCGCCCTTGGTGCCCATGCGCTTCAAGGGATAGCGCAGCCGGTTCTCGCCGTGCACGAAATCCGGATAGTTGTTCGCGACCTTGGCGCACACCGCGCCGTGCGTGATCGGATTGACCTTCGAGCCGCGCACCTTGATGACCTGGTCATCCGCCACGGTCACCGACAGGCTGCAGGTATCGGGGCAATCGAGCGGGCAGACGCTGGGTTTCTCGGCATTCATGGGCAACGTCCGGTGGCTTGGGAGTGAAGCATAGCGCAAGCCCGGGCCGTGCACGTGGCAGGCATTCGCCGCAGGGGCGAGCGCATAATGCCGCGACAGAATGATGACACTCCCGAGCAAAGCGCCGCGTTCCGTGCGCCACGGTGTGGCGCGCGTGATTTCCAAACTCGGCCTGGCCTCGCGCACACAGGCTGCGGCCTGGGTTCAGGCCGGGCGCGTACGCGTCAATGGCAGCGTGGTGCGCGATCCGGAATTTCCCGTTCGCCAGGGTGTGGATCAGCTGCACATCGATGAGGCAACCGCCACGGCGGTTGAACGCGTAGTGCTGATGCTCAACAAGCCGCGTGGCCTGATCACCACGCGACAGGACGAGCGCGGCCGGGCGACGGTCTATCAGTGCCTGGCTGACGCCGATCTGCCCTGGCTCGCGCCGGTGGGACGTCTCGACAAGGCGAGCGAAGGATTACTGCTGTTCAGCAATGACCCCGTCTGGGCCGCGAAGCTTGGCGATCCGGCCACCGGACCTGACAAGACCTATCACGTGCAGATCGATAGCGTGCCGGACGCAGCCATGCTCGCCGCGCTAGCGCGCGGCGCGCTCCTCGACGGCGAGCGGCTCGGGTTCAAGTCCACCAGTTGCCTGCGCGCGGGCCGACGCAATGCCTGGCTCGAGATCACGCTGGATGAAGGGCGCAACCGGCAGATCCGTCGCGTACTCGAGGCGCACGGCCTGGTCGTACTGCGGTTGGTGCGCGTGAAGATAGGCGCGCTGGCTTTGGGCAAGTTGCCCAAAGGACAGTGGCGGCGGCTGAGCACTGCGGAAATTGACGCACTGTGAGTGGCAATCCGTGAGCGCCAGGCCATGAGCGTGGCCTTGCCGCCGCTGCTGACCCTGGAGGTGCACGAGCGCCTGCTCGCGGCGCGCGCAGCGGAGTCGGATTCCGTGGAGTGCTCGCTGGACCTCGGCCAGTCGAATACCCGCGTCGCCGTCGAAGCCGACGCCTGGCGCTGGAACGAGCGGCGTTTTCCCTATCTCGAGCGCTGCCGCGAGCGCACCGTGTATGCCTGGAGCGCCAATGCGTTTGAACCGGTGGCGCGCTTCGGCACCGCACTGATCAAGCTCGTGACCAGCGAGTGGGGGCCGCCGACCTTCGAGATCGACGGCATCAAGATGCTGCCCACGGCACGCGTCTCGCCTTACGAAGATGCCAGGATCAAGGTGGCGCTGATCGAACCGCGCGGCAAACAGGTGCTCGATACCTGCGGCGGCCTCGGTTATTTCGCCGCCTGGTGCCTGCGCGGTGGCGCCGCGCGCGTGCAGTCCTTCGAGAAGCACGCCGATGTGCTGTGGCTGCGCACGCTCAACCCCTGGTCGCCGGATAGCCCCTGGTCACAGCTCGACCGACGGGCATTGGAGCTGACGCAGGCTGATGTCACGCAGGTGATCGGCGATCTGGGCGCAGGGTCATTCGATGCCGTGTTGCACGACCCGCCGCGCTTTGGCATCGCCGGCGAACTGTATTCGCAGCTGTTCTACGACCAGCTCGCGCGCGTACTCAAGCCACGCGGTCGCCTGTTCCACTACACCGGGTCGCCAAACAAAGTGAGCCGCGGCCGCGATCTCGCGCAGGAAGTGTGCGGCCGTCTCGAGCGCTCCGGATTCAAGACCGCACTGCAGGGCGATGGCGTGCTGGCGCACAAGCGCAGCTGAGCTGCGCCGAAACCCCGCTAGCCCTTGCGCGCCGCGCGTCGCGCCATCCGCCGTCCCGCCGCGCCCAGCGCCTCGGCGCGATCGGTGCGCTCCCAGGTGAAGTCGGCTTCGGTGCGGCCGAAGTGCCCGTACGCCGCCGTCTGCTTGTAGATCGGGCGGCCAAGATCGAGCATCTTGCGCAGGCCATAGGGCGTGAGGTCGAAATGCCGACGCACCAGCTCCGTGAGCTGCTCGCGGTTGAGTGCACTGGTGCCGAAGGTATCGACCATGATCGAAGTCGGCTCCGCCACGCCGATCGCGTAGGACACCTGTACTTCGCAACGATCGGCCAGCCCCGCGGCCACCAGGTTCTTCGCCACGTAGCGCGCGGCATAGGCCGCCGAGCGATCGACCTTGGAAGGATCCTTGCCCGAAAACGCACCGCCACCGTGGCGCGCATAGCCGCCATAGGTGTCGACGATGATCTTGCGGCCCGTAAGGCCGCAGTCGCCCACCGGCCCGCCGACCACGAAGCGTCCGGTCGGATTGATGTGGTACTGCGTGTGCTTGCCGAGCCAGCGCTTGGGCAGCACCGGCTTGATGATCTCTTCCATCACCGCTTCGCGCAGTTTTTTGGTGGAGATGTCATCGCTGTGCTGGGTCGAGAGCACCACGGCCTCGATGCCGACCGGGCGATCGTTCTGGTAGCGCAGCGTCACCTGACTCTTGGCATCGGGACGCAGCCAGGGCAGTTTGCCGCGCTTGCGCACGTCCGCCTGGCGCTTCACCAGCCGGTGCGCGAGCGTGATCGGCGCCGGCATCAGCACGTCGGTCTCGTTGGTGGCGTAGCCGAACATCAGGCCCTGGTCACCCGCGCCCTGCTTGCGGGCCGACTTGCGGTCCACGCCGCGCGCGATGTCGGGCGACTGCTTGCCGATGATGTTGATCACGCCGCAGCTGGCGCCGTCGAAACCCATCTCCGAGCTGTTGTAGCCGATCTCGAGCACGGTATCGCGCACCAGTTTCTCGAGGTCGATCCACGCCGAGGTCGTGACCTCGCCGGCCACCACCACCACGCCGGTCTTGACCAGCGTTTCGCAGGCTACGCGGCCGCCCGGATCGACCGCCAGGATGGCATCGAGCACGGCGTCGGAAATCTGGTCGGCGACTTTGTCCGGATGGCCTTCGGAAACCGATTCCGAGGTGAACAGGAAGCTGTTGGACATGCAGGGTCTCTTGGCAGGTTTGAGGGGCGGCGCAGTATAACGGGGTCGGCTTGCCGGCGGAAAATCGCTGGTGGACAATGCGCGCCCCCAACCCGCCCCAGCACCCCAGCGAGAATTCCATGCCGACACGCCGCGAGCTTGCCAATGTCATCCGCGTACTGGCCATGGATGCCGTCCAGCAGGCCAATTCGGGGCATCCGGGCGCGCCGATGGGCATGGCCGACATGGGCGAGGTGCTGTGGCGCGAGTTCCTGAAGCACAACCCGGCCAACCCGCGCTGGTGGGATCGCGACCGTTTCGTGCTCTCGAACGGCCACGCCTCGATGCTGCTCTACGCGCTGCTGCACCTGACCGGCTATCCGGTCAGCATGGATGAACTGCGCAATTTCCGGCAGCTCGGCAGCCGCACGGCAGGCCACCCGGAGCACGATCTGGCGATGGGCATCGAGACCACGACCGGGCCGCTGGGGCAGGGCCTGGCCAACGGCGTGGGTTTTGCGCTTGCCGAGCGCGTGCTGGCCGCGCAGTTCAACAAGCCCGGGCTCGAGATCGTCGACCATCACACCTGGGTGTTCCTGGGCGACGGCTGCCTGATGGAGGGCGTCTCGCACGAGGCCTGCTCACTGGCCGGCACGCTGGGCCTGGGCAAACTGATCTGCCTCTATGATGACAACGGCATCTCGATCGACGGCAAGGTCGCGGGCTGGTTCGCGGACGATACCGCCAAGCGCTTCGAGGCCTATGGCTGGCAGGTGATCCGCTCGGTTGATGGCCAGGATGGCGATGCGCTGGCCGCGGCCATCCGCACGGCGCAGGCCGACAGGGCCCGGCCCACGCTGATCTGCGCTCGCACGGTGATCGGCTATCCCGCGCCGACGCGCGGCGGCACCGCCAAGGCGCACGGCGAGCCGCTCGGGGCCGAGGAAATCGCCGCAGTGCGCAAGCTCCTGAACTGGACCGATCCGCCGTTCCAGGTGCCGGCGGCACTGCGCGAAGCCTGGGATTGCCAGGCCAAAGGCCGCGCCGCCGAGCAGGGCTGGCAAGAGCTGTTCCGCCGCTACCAGGCTGCGCACCCCGCGCTGGCCGCGGAATTCCTGCGCCGCATGCAGGGGGAGTTGCCGGCCAACTGGCCGCAGCAACGCGCTGCGTTGCAGGCGGCGGCCACTGCCATCACTACACCGCAGGCCACGCGCGTCAGCTCGCAGGGTGCACTCGATGCCATTGGCGATGGTCTGCCGGAGTTGCTGGGAGGCTCGGCCGATCTCACCGGCTCCAACAACACCTTGCGCAAAGGTGCGCGCGTGATCACGCCGACCGACGCCTCAGGCAGTTACCTGCACTACGGCGTGCGCGAATTCGGCATGAGCGCCATCATGAATGGCGTGGCGCTGCACGGCGGGCTGATTCCCTTCGGCGGCACCTTCCTCACCTTCTCCGACTACGCGCGCAATGCCGTGCGCATGGCCGCACTGATGCACCTGCGCGTGATCCACGTGTATACGCACGACTCGATCGGCCTCGGCGAGGACGGCCCCACGCACCAGCCGATCGAACATCTGGCCTCATTGCGCGTGATGCCGAACCTGCAGCTGTGGCGGCCGGCCGATGCGCTGGAAACCGCGGTGTCCTGGGCGCAATCGCTCGAGCGTGCGAATGGCCCCTCGGCGCTGGTGCTCACGCGCCAGGCCCTGCCGCAGGTGAGCAGCGCGGCGCAGGCCCCGCAGATAGCGCGCGGCGGCTATGTGCTGCTGGACTGCAGCGGCACGCCCGATTGCATCGTGATCGCCACGGGTTCCGAGGTGTCGATCGCGCTCGAGGCCGTGCGTACGGCGCAGGCCCAGGGCAAGCGCGTGCGCCTGGTCTCCATGCCCTGCACCGAGGTATTCGAAGCACAGGATGCCGCCTGGCGCGAGGCCGTGCTGCCCGCCGCCGTGGTGCGCCGGCTCGCGGTCGAGGCTGGAGCCACGGGTTTGTGGTGGCGCCATGTGGGGAGCGGTGGCCGGGTGCTGGGTATCGATCACTACGGGGCTTCGGGCAAGGCGCCCGAGCTCTTCAAGAAATTCGGCCTCACGGCGGCCAATGTGCTCGCGCTCATACTAGAATTACTGGCCTGAGGGCTCGCCGGGCGAAGCCTGCGGCAACGCATTCGACTGTAATTTCAAGGAAGGTTTATGGCTGTCAAAGTGGGTATCAATGGTTATGGGCGCATCGGCCGCAACATCCTGCGGGCGCTGTATGAGGGCAACCGGCAGTCCGAGATCCAGATCGTCGCGATCAACGATCTGTGCGATTCGCAGTCCAATGCGCACCTGACGCAGTACGACACCGCGCACGGCCGCTTCCCGGGCAAGGTCAGCGTCGATGGCGATTCGATCATCGTCAATGGCGATCGCATCAAGGTGACCGCGCAGCGCGATCCGGCGCAGATTCCCTGGGGCGCAATGGGCGCGGACATCGTGCTCGAGTGCACCGGCTTCTTCACCACCAAGGCCGATGCGGGCAAGCACCTGGCGGGCGGCGCGAAGAAGGTGGTGATCTCGGCCCCGGGCGGCAAGGATGTGGATGCCACGGTCGTCTACGGCGTGAACCACAACGTGCTCAAGGCCAGCCACACCGTGATCTCCAATGCCTCCTGCACCACCAATTGCCTGGCGCCGCTCGCCAAGGTGATCAACGACGGCATCGGCATCATCAACGGGCTGATGACCACCATCCATGCCTATACCAACGATCAGCGCCTCACCGATGTGTATCACGAGGATATCCGGCGCGCGCGTTCGGCCACGATGTCGATGATCCCCACCAAGACCGGTGCGGCCGCGGCCGTGGGCCTGGTGCTGCCCGAGCTCAAGGGCAAGCTCGATGGCTTTGCGATCCGCGTGCCGACCATCAACGTCTCGCTGGTCGATCTCACCTTCGCGCCCAAGCGCGCCACCACGGTCGATGAGATCAACAAACTGGTGAAGGCCGCGGCCTCGAGCGGCCCGCTCAAGGGCATCCTCGCCTATACGGAGGCGCCGCTGGTCTCGGTCGACTACAACCACGATCCGGCATCTTCGACCTACGACGCGACCATGACGCGCGTAATCGAGGGGAACCTCGTGAAGGTCTGCGCCTGGTACGACAACGAGTGGGGTTTCTCGAACCGCATGCTCGACACCACGCTCGCCTGGTCGCGCGCCGTTTGAGCGCTTCCGCCAGCAGTGTCGCCAGCCCGCAGCGCTCGCCGCTGCGCATGACCGACCTTGATCTCAAGGGCAAGCGCGTCCTGATCCGCGAGGATCTGAACGTGCCGGTGCACGATGGTGTGGTCACCAGCGATGCGCGCATCCGCGCGGCGCTGCCGACCTTGCGCGCAGCGCTGGCGCAGGGCGCGCGCGTGATCATCCTCTCGCACCTGGGCCGCCCGAAGGAAGGCAAGTTCGAGCCGGAATTCTCGCTGGCGCCGGTGGCCGCGCGACTCTCGGAACTGCTCGGCCGCCCGGTGCCGCTGGTGAAGAACTGGCTCGATGGCGTGGAGTGCGCGCCGGGCCAGGCCGTGCTGTGCGAGAACGTGCGCTACAACCCGGGCGAAAAGGCTGACGATGAAGCGCTCTCGCGCCGCATGGCGGCGCTGTGCGATGTCTACGTGATGGATGCCTTCGGCACTTCGCATCGCGCCGAGTGCAGCACGCATGGCGTCGGTCGCTATGCACCCGTGGCTTGCGCTGGCCCGCTGCTGGTGGCCGAGCTCGAAGCGCTCGAGCGCGCGCTGCAGAACCCGAGGCGTCCGTTGGTCGCGATCGTCGCGGGCTCCAAGGTGTCGAGCAAGCTCACGGTGCTCGAGACGCTGCTGGAGAAGGTCGACATGCTGATCGTCGGCGGCGGCATTGCCAACACTTTCCTCGCCGCCAATGGCCTGCAGGTCGGCAAGTCGCTGTACGAGGCCGACATGCTGGATATCGCCCGCAAATTGCTGGCGCGGGCACGCGAACGCGGCGCCGCGATCCCGCTGCCCACCGATGTGGTGGTGGCGCGCGAATTCGCGGCCACCGCGCATGCCGATGTGCGCGCGGTCGATGCAGTGGCTGCCGATGAGATGATCCTCGACATCGGCCCCGACACTGCGGATGAACTCAGTTCGCGCCTCAAGAGCGCCGGCACCATCCTCTGGAACGGCCCGGTCGGCGTGTTCGAGTTCGACCAGTTCGGCGAGGGCACGCGCGCGATTGCGAATGCGATCGCCAGCAGCACCGCCTATTCGCTGGCCGGTGGTGGCGATACGCTCTCGGCCATCGAGAAATATGGCGTGGAGGACAGCATCTCCTACATTTCCACCGGTGGCGGCGCGTTCCTGGAATTCGTTGAAGGCAAGACACTGCCGGCCGTAGCCATGCTGCGCTCGCGCGCCGGGGGTTGAATGGATACTGCACGTCGTACCAAGATCGTCGCTACGCTCGGCCCTGCCACCGATGATCCGGCGGTGATCGCCGGCATGGTGGCCGCGGGCCTCAACGTGGCGCGCATCAATTTCTCGCACGGCACGCGTGACTCGCAGCGCAAGCGCGTCGAGATGGTGCGTGCCGCCGGACTGGCAGCCGGCCGCTACATCGGCGTACTCGCGGATCTCGCCGGCCCCAAGATCCGCATCGAGAGTTTCGTCAACGGCAGCGTGCAGCTGGTGGAGGGCGCGCCCTTCGACCTCGATACCTCGCTCGATCCGGCGGCCGGCAACATCAATGAGGTCGGCTGCGCGTACCAGAACCTGCCCTCCGACGTACGGGGCGGTGACACGCTGCTGCTGGCCGACGGCCAGATCATACTTGGTGTCGAACGCGTGATCGGTTCGCGCATCCACTGCGTGGTGAAGGCGGGCGGCGAGCTCTCCAACCGCAAGGGCGTGAATCGCCAGGGCGGCGGCATCTCCGCGCCTGCGCTCACCGAAAAGGATTTCGAGGACATCCGCGTCGCCGCCGAACTCGGCATCGACTACCTCGCGGTCTCCTTCGCGCGCGATGGCGATGACATGCGCCGTGCGCAGAGCGAGCTGCGCAAGTGGCGCGGCGAAGCGCGCGTGGTGGCCAAGATCGAACGCCATGAGGCGCTCGACAATCTCGCCGGCATCCTCGCCGTCACCGACGTGGTGATGGTGGCGCGCGGCGACCTGGGCGTGGAGATGGGCTACGCCGAGCTCACGGGCCTGCAGAAGACCATCATCGCGCAGTCGCTGGCGCGCAACCGCGTGGTGATCACCGCCACCCAGATGATGGAATCGATGATCCAGAACCCGATGCCCACGCGCGCCGAAGTGAGCGATGTCGCCAACGCCGTGCTCGATGGCACCGACGCGGTGATGCTCTCGGCCGAGACCGCCGCCGGCAAGTATCCGGTCAAGGCCGTGCAGGCCATGGCCGATGTGATCCGCGGCGCCGAGAAATACCAGCTCGGCGCGCAGCGCGGCCTGGTGCGCGCCGAAGATGAATTCGGCAACACCGAAGAGGCGATCTCGCGCGCCGTGATGTACACCGCCAACCACATGCGCGTACGCGCGATCGTGGCGCTGACCGAATCGGGCCTGACGCCGCTGTGGATGAGCCGCATCCGCGCCGACATCCCGATCTACGCCTTCACGCGCAACGAAGGCACGCGCCGGCGCGTCACGCTGTACCGCGGGGTGTATGCGGTGCCGTTCGATATCACGCATACCGAGCCGCAGGCGCTCTACCAGACGATTTTCGATCGGCTGCTCGAATTGCAGCTGGTGGATGTGAATGATCTGGTGATACTCACGAAAGGTGAGCTTTCGGGGGTGTCGGGTGGGACGAACTCGATGCAGATCGTGCGGGTTACGCAGCGGTAAGAGGCTCAAGAAGGCCTTCGCGTACGCGATTGGGGCGGCGGTCGTGCGGAGATTCCGGGCGGCAAAAACGCCGTGAACCCATCCCTGGGGGCTTCGGCGCCGACATCCTGTCGGCGACGATTTTGCCGCCCGGAATCTCCGCACGACCGCCGCCCCAATCGCCCACATGGTGGCGGTTCTGGCTCCTGGCGCTACGTCACGCGGTCGCGTGGCGTTGTGGTCGGACATCCGCTGGCCCGTAACCGCAGCTTACGTGACGACGCAAAGCCGTGATCACGCCACGCGCGAAGTCGTGAATCCGAGCGATCGACCCCATCGGCACATGGTTCGTGTGCGTGCGTTCTTGGTCCGGGATGACGTAACAGCACACGTTGGGCGATGCAGCGGGCGGCGCGCGCACGGCAGGGGTCCGCTGCAAAATCGTCGCCGACAGGATGTCGGCGCCGAAGCCCCCAGGGATGGGTTCACGGCGTTTTTGCAGCGGACCCCTGCCGTGCGCGCGCCGCCCGCCGCGCCACCCATCCTGTTCTGATCCGTCGTTCAGGTTCTAGCAGCGAATACGCACAAACCTAGCCCGCCGGCTTGATCAGCGCCTTGAGGTCCACCAGCAACTGCTTGGAATGTTCTTTCGGATCGACCGACGGGTAGTGCTTCGCAATACGCCCCTGCGGATCAATGATGAAAGTCTCGCGGCGCGCGAAGCCCATGATGCTGAGCACGCCGTAGGCCTTGGCCACCGACTTGTCGCTGTCGGCCAGCACCGAGAAGGGCAGGCTGTGCTTGGCGGCGAACTGCTTCTTCGACGCGACATCCTGCACACTGATGCCGAGCACATTTACCCCGAGCTTGCGGTACGCAAAGATGTTGTCGCGAAACTCGCAGGCTTCGGTCGTGCAGCCGGGCGTTTCGTCCATGGGATAGAAATACAGCACCAGCCATTTGCCCTTCTGGTCGGCGAGGCTGATCCAGGCGTCGTGCTGGTCCTGCAGGCGGAAGGCCGGTGCCGCGGTGCCGGTGACCGCATCGCCATCGGCGCGTGCAGATTGCAGTGCGATGCAGGCCAGCAGCAGCGCCAGGGGGAGGAACAGCCGGTGGGCACGGGAAACGAGACTTGCGTACATGTCGAACCTCCAGGTAATGGGCGTATCGTAGGCCTGTGAATCAGCAATCGTCAGCCCCTGCGCGAGCCGGTGTCGGCAGTACCGTCGGGCTGGTATTGCCCGGTGGTGGCGCGCGTGCAGCCTATCAGGTGGGCGTGCTGCGGGCGATTGCCGATCTTATGCCCACGGCGCCGAATCCCTTTCCGATCATCGTCGGCACCTCGGCTGGCGCGGTTGCTGCCACGGTGCTGGCGAGCGAGGCCTTTCGCTGGCAGCGTGCCGTTGATGCGCTCGAATCGGTGTGGGCCGGCTTTCATGTCGAGCAGGTGTTTCGCGCCGACCCTTTCAGCATGTTGCGCTCCGGTGTGCACTGGGCCCTGTCGCTGATGTCGGGCGGACTGCTGTTGCCGCCGCCCCGTGCGCTGTTCGACAACACACCGCTCACGGAGTTGCTGAAGCACCGCATCAACTGGAATCACCTGCAGCGCAGCGTAAGAGTGGGTGCGGTGCGCGCGCTGGCGCTGTGCGCCACCGGCTATGGCAGCGCGGCCTCGGTGTCCTTCTTCGAGGGCGCGCCGGACCTTCCCGAGTGGGAGCGGCACCAGCGTGTGGGGCGGCGTGAACGCCTGAAACTCGAGCACCTGATGGCCAGCATGAGTGTGCCGTTCCTGTTCCCTCCGGTACTGCTCGATGGCGAGTATTACGGCGACGGCGCCCAGCGCCAGTTGTGGCCCTTGAGCCCGGCGATCCACCTGGGCGCCGACCGGCTGCTGATCATTGGCGTGCGCTCCGAGCAGGGCGCAGGCGTCAGCGCGAAGCCAAGGCCAGAGCCGCAGGCGCCCACCTTCGGCCAGCTGTTCGGCTATATGCTCGACACCCTGTTCATGGACCAGATCTACGCCAACGTGGAACACGTGGCGCGCCTCAACCAGGTGGCGGAAGTGGCGCCGCAGGCGGTGCCGGGCGTTCACAAGGTGGCGACGCTGATGATCGCGCCCAGCGAAGACCTGCGCCTGATCGCGACCCGCCATGTGTCCAGTCTCCCGAGGAGCCTGCGCGCGCTGCTGCGTGTGATGGGTGCGCGCGGCACGGGCGGCGCGCAGCTGGCCAGCTACCTGATGTTCGAATCGACTTTCACGCAGGAGCTCATTGCACTGGGCAGACGCGACGGGCTGGCGCAGCGCGATGAAATACTGGAGTTCCTCAGCGGGGCGGCCCTCGATCGCACCATCAAGCTGCCCTCGCTGGCCGGGCTGGAGCAGCACAGCGCCTGAGCCGACGCGGCCGCGCGCGCTGGCCCACTGGCCGCACTGCGGCGCAGGTGCCACAATGATTCGATGGAAGAAGAACTCAAACAGGCCGCCCTGGATTACCACCGGCTGCCTCAACCCGGAAAGATAGCCCTCTCACCTACCAAGGCGCTGGCCAACCAGCGCGACCTGTCGCTGGCGTATTCGCCGGGCGTGGCCTATGCCAGCCTCGCGATCCGCGACAACCCGCTCGAGGCTGCCAACCTCACTTCGCGCGCCAACCTGGTGGCCGTGGTCACCAACGGCACTGCGGTGCTGGGCCTGGGCAACATCGGGCCGCTGGCCGGCAAGCCGGTGATGGAAGGCAAAGGGTGCCTGTTCAAGAAATTCGCCGGCATCGATGTGTTCGATCTCGAGCTGGCGGAGAACGATCCGGATCGGCTGGTGGATATCGTCGCCGCGCTCGAGCCCACCTTTGGCGGCATCAATCTCGAGGACATCAAGGCGCCGGAGTGCTTCTACATCGAGCGCAAATTGCGCGAGCGCATGAAGATCCCGGTGTTCCACGACGACCAGCACGGCACGGCGATCATCGTCGCGGCGGCGGTGCTCAACGGCCTGAAGGTGGTCGGCAAGGACATCCGCAACATCAAGGTCGCCACTTCCGGCGCCGGCGCCGCGGCGCTGGCCTGCCTCGATCTGCTGGTGGCGCTGGGGTTGCGCAAGGAGCAGGTGACCATCGCCGACAGCAACGGCGTGGTTTACCAGGGCCGGCCGAATACCGACGCGGATAAATTGCGCTACGCGCAAGCCACGAAAATGCGCACGCTGGCGGAGATCGTCGCCGGTGCGGATGTGTTCCTCGGGCTTTCGGGCCCTGGCGTGATGCAGGCGCAGTCCGTGGCGACGATGGCACAGCGGCCGCTGATCCTGGCGCTGGCGAATCCTGAACCCGAGATCCGTCCCGAGCTGGCGCGCGCCGCACGCCCCGACTGCATCGTCTGCACCGGGCGTTCCGACTATCCGAACCAGGTCAACAATTCGCTGTGCTTCCCCTTCATCTTCCGCGGCGCGCTCGATGTGGGTGCCACGGTGATCAACGAGGCCATGAAGCTCGCGACCGTGCACGCGCTTGCGGAACTCGCGCAGGCCGAGCAGTCCGATGTCGCCACCGCGGCCTATGGCGAGAGCGGCGCGAGCTTTGGCCCGGAATTCCTGATTCCGCGCGCCTTCGATCCGCGGCTGATCACGACGATTGCGCCGGCAGTGGCACAGGCGGCGATGGACAGCGGCGTGGCCACGCGGCCGATCACCGATTTTGCCGCGTATCGCGCGCGGCTCACGCAATTCGTGTACCAGTCGGCCTCGGCGATGCGCACCGTGTATGCCTCGGCCAAACACCGACCCAAGCGCGTGATCTACGCCGAAGGCGAGGATCCGCGCGTGCTGCAGGCCGCGCAGGTGGTGATCGATGAAGGCCTGGCGCAGCCGATCCTGGTCGGGCGCACCGAGCTGATCGCGCAGCGCATCGAGAAACTGGGGCTGCGCCTGCAGCTCGGCGTGAATTGCGAGGGCGTCAATATCCTCAGCGACGCGCGCTTCCGGGACGCCTGGAGCGAGTACTACCAGCTGGCGCGCCGCAGTGGCGTGACGCGCGCGCTGGCCATGGAAGAAATGCGCAGCCGCACCACGCTCATTGGTGCCGTGCTGGTGCGTCGTGGCGATGGCGATGCGATGTTGTGCGGCACGGTGGGCGACTACCTCGACCACCTGAAATTCGTGCAGCGCGTGATCGGGCTCAGCAATGGTGTAAAGACAGTCGCGACCATGCAGATGCTGATCCTGCCGGAGCGGCAGCTGTTCATCTGCGATACCCATGTGAATCGCGATCCCGACGCCGCGCAGATCGCCGAGATGACGCTGCTGGCCGCCGCGCAGCTGACCCGCTTCGGCCTCACGCCGCGGGTAGCGTTGCTCTCGCATTCGAGCTTCGGCAGCAGCCAGGCCGCTTCGGCGCAGAAGATGCGCGCGGCGCTCGAGCTGATCATCGAGCGCGCGCCCGAGCTCGAGGTCGATGGCGAGATGCGCGCCGATTCAGCGCTCTCGAGTGCGATCCGCGACAACGAATTCCCGGATTCGCGCCTGCACAGCGACGCCAACCTGCTGATCATGCCGAACGTCGATGCGGCCAATATCACCTACAACGCGCTGCGTATTGCCGCGGGCGGTGGCGTGACCGTGGGCGGCATCCTGCTCGGCGTCGCGCGCCCGGTGCATATCCTCACGCCCTCGGCGACCGTGCGCCGCATCGTCGACATGACGGCGCTCGCGGTGGCCGATGCTGGCGAGGCGCAAAGCGCAGGAGCCTGATCGGGTGCCGGCGCGCCGGCGCCGGCGTCGGCGCGCAATAGAGCCGCCGCAGGCCGGCCCGTTACCAGAGATCCGGCTGTTCGATGAACTCGACCAGGTTGCCGAAGTTGTCGCGGATGAAAATATTCGGCGCCATGTCTTTCAATCCGCCGACGAACACGATGTCGACGCCCTTGGCGCGAAATTCCTGTTCCACTTCCGCAACGCTCTGGATCGCGAAACACAGGTGCTTGTTGCCGTGGGTCTGCAGGTCGCGGTCGGGCAGGCGCCGCTCCTCCGGCAGCGGCTTGGCGCCGGCCACCTCGAAGATCTCCATGCGCAGCGGCCCGCGCTTGAGCAGGGCCACCTTGGCATTGGCGGGCGGAATGTCGAAGCGGCACTCCACTTCGAAGCCCAGCACCTCGCGATGCCAGGTGATCGAGGCCTCGAGATCCGGCACACTGACTCCGCCGTGGTGATGTTTGAGTTCTGCCGGCACGATTCACCTCCAGTGATTCCGATCATAGCGCAGGAGTGCAGCTAGCCTCGATGTCGATCGTCTATCGCAGTGATGTGGGGCGCATCTGCCCCGGCTGCCGTCGGCCGGTGGCGCAGTGCGCCTGCAAGGACCAGCGCGGCAAGCCGCGGCCCTTTGCCACCGGCGCAGTGCGGGTTTCACGCCAGACGCAGGGCAGGGGCGGCAAGGCGGTGACGCTGATTACGGGCCTGCCTTTGGATGAGGGGCAGCTGGCAGTGCTGGCAGGCGAGCTCAAGCGCCGCTGTGGCTCAGGTGGCACCGTGCGCGAGGGCACGATCGAAATCCAGGGAGAGCATCGCGACACGCTGGTGGCCGAGCTGCAGCGCCGCGGCTACGCGGCCAGGCGCGCCGGCGGCTGAACATCGGGGCGACCGGCGCGTTACCGGGTCAGCGGGCGTTAGCGTGGCTGCGCGGGTTCCGGCAGCGTCGAGTGACGCACGCGCACTTCCGGATACTGCTTCGCGAAGCGCGCCGCCAGCTGTTCGGCGACGTACACCGAGCGGTGCTGGCCACCGGTGCAACCGATCGCCACCGTGAGGTAGCGGCGCGCGCTGGCGCGGAATTCCGGGATGCGCGCGTGCATGAATTTCTCGATGTCGTCGATCAGGCTGCGCACGCCAGGCTGCGCCTCGAGGAATTTGATCACCGCCGGATCGCGGCCGGTGAGCGGGCGCAGCGCCGATTCCCAATAGGGGTTCGGGAGCGAGCGCGCATCGAACACGAAATCGGCATCGCCGGGAATGCCGTGCTTGAAGCCGAAGGATTCCACCAGCAGCGAGAGGCGATCGCGCGCGCGATTGTCGAGCCGGCGGTAGATCAGGTCGCGCAGGCCGTGCACGCCCATGCGTGAGGTATCGACCACCAGGTCAGCGTGATTGAGCACCGGCTCGAGCAGGCGATGTTCGGTGGCGATGGCTTCGCGCAGGCTTTCGCCCTGGCGGCTCAAGGGGTGCACGCGGCGCGTCTCGGCGAAGCGGCGCAGCAGCTCGTCATCGTTGGCGACCAGGTACAGCACTTCGCAGTCGATGCCGCTGCGCTTGAGTTCATCGACCAGCTTCGGGACCGAGGCGATCTCGGCGTCGGTGTTGCGCGCATCGAGCCCGACGGCGGTGCGCTCGTAGGTCTTCTCGCCACTGCGCACGGTGTGCGAAATGAAGGGCTTGAGCAACGCGGCCGGAATGTTGTCGATGCAGTAGTAGCCCAGGTCCTCGAGCATGTGCAGCGCCACGCTCTTGCCGGCGCCCGAAAGCCCGCTGACGATGATCAGGCGCACGCTGGTATGGCTTTACAGGCGCGCGCTTTTCTGCGCTTCGGCCGCGTGATGGTCGGTGGCTTTTTCCTTGTGCTTGAGCACCCGGCGGTCGAGCTTGTCGACCAGCGCATCGATCGAGGCATACATGTTCTCATCGACCGCCACGGCATGGATGGTTTCGCCGCGCATGTGCAGCGTCGCCTCGGCCTTGTGCAGGAGCTTCTCCACGGTCAGCACGCAGTGCGTATCCATCACATGATCAAAGTGGCGCGCCAGCTTATCCAGCCGCTTCTCGACATAGGCGCGCAGCGAGGCCGTGATCTCGACGTGGTGACCAGTGACGCTCAATTGCATGGGCTACTCCTTGACGGTGATCTCACTCAAATTCGAATCGATGCCTGCGTTCATGACGCCGCAACCCGGCGCCGCTCATTGGAGGGCGCCAATCCCAGGATCTCGCGATACTTGGCCACGGTGCGGCGCGCCACCGGTATGCCCTCGCCGGAGAGCAGTTCGGCCAGCCTGCTGTCGCTCAGCGGGTTGCCGGGGTCTTCCTCGCGTATCAGCTTGCGGATCTTGGCGCGGATCGCGGTCGAGGAAGTACCGGCGCCCTCGGCGCTTTCCACCTGGCTGGAGAAGAAATAGCGCAGTTCGAACACGCCGCGTGGCGTGTGCATGTATTTGCCCGAGGTGATGCGCGACACGGTCGACTCGTGCATCTCGATGGCCTCGGCAATGTCGCGCAGGATCATCGGCCGCATCTGCTCTTCGCCGTGCTCGAGGAAGTCCTGCTGCCGCTCGACGATCGAGCGCGCCACTTTCAGCAGCGTGTCCTGGCGGATCTCCAGGCTCTTGAGCAGCCAGCGTGCTTCCTGCAATTGCGTGCGCATGGTCGCATGGCCGGCGCCGCGGCCGATCAGTTGCGCGTAGTCCTGGTTCACGCGCACGCGCGGCAGCGTGGTGCCATTGGCCTCCACCGACCAGCCGCGCGCCGTGCGGCGCACGAACACATCGGGCACCACGTATTCGGGCGCGGCGGCGCTCAGCACCGAGCCTGGCCGCGGATGACAGGCGCGCACCAGCACCAGCGCCTGCGCGAGTTCTTCTTCATCGCAGGCCATCGCACGCCGCAGTGGGGCCGGGTCGCGACCGGCCATGAGTTCGAGGTGCGAGCGCGCGATGCTGCGTGCGCACTCGAGTCCAGGCGTGTCTTCCTCGAGCTGCGCCAGTTGCAGCAGCAGGCATTCACTCAAGGTACGGGCGCCGACGCCGGAAGGGTCGAGCGTCTGCACCATGCCCAGTACGCTCTCGATCTCGGCGACGCTGCAATCGAACTCGGGGCGCAGCGTCGCGGCGACTTCCTCGAGCGCATCGCCCAGATACCCATCGTCGTTGATGGCATCGACAATGGCGCGCGCAATCGCCAGCTCGCGTGGCGTCAGCTGCGCCAGCTCCAGCTGCCAGAGCAGGTGATCGCGCAGCGAAGTCGCGCCCGTATCGGCGAATTCCTGCTGGCGCTCGTCATCGCCAGGGCTCCAGGGGTTTTCGGCCGGACCGACGCTCTGGTCGTTCCAGCCATCGTCGATCACTTCGACCTGCGCCGCAGGCTCCGGCGAGGCCTGCTCGCCGCCCATCTCGGTGGTGGCCAGCGGCTGGAAAGTCGCGGTGTCGTTCTCTTCATCCTGCTCGAGCATCACGTTCGATTCGAGCGCTTCGCGGATGTGGGCCAGCAGGTCGATGGTGGGCAGTTGCAGCAGCCGGATGGCCTGTTGCAGCTGCGGCGTCATCGTCAGCTGCTGGCCGAGGCGCAATTGCAATGAGGCTTTAAGCATCAGCGTCTGTCACCTTCCATGGTGTGGACGCTCGGGCGCGGGTCAAGAGTTTTCGAGAGTTCCAGTTTAGGCAACGGGCGGTCTACAGGCTGAATGATTCACCCAAGTACACCTCACGGACGATGGGGTTGGCAAGCACTTCAGTGCCGGTTCCGGAAGCAATTACCGCACCGCGGTTGACAATGTAGGCCCGGGTGCAGACCCCGAGCGTTTCACGCACATTATGGTCGGTGATCAGCACGCCGATGCCGCGCGCGGCCAGGTCGCGGATGATGGTCTGGATGTCGGCCACCGACAGCGGGTCGACGCCCGCAAAGGGCTCGTCCAGCAGGATGAAGCGCGGCTCGGCCGCCAGCGCGCGCGCAATTTCCACGCGCCGGCGCTCGCCGCCCGAGAGCGACATCCCGAGGCTTGCGCGCACGTGGCCGATGTGCAGCTGCTCGAGCAGTTCCTCGAGTCGTCGGTTTCGCGACGCAGCATCGAGTTCCGGGCGCAGTTCCAGTATCGAAAGGATGTTGTCGGCGCTCGACAGGCGCCGGAACACCGAGGCTTCCTGCGGCAGGTAACCCAGCCCCAGGCGCGCGCGTTCATCGATGCCAAGGGCCGTCAGGTCGCGCTCATCCAGCAGGATGCGGCCGCTATCGGCGCCGATCAGGCCGACGATCATGTAGAAGGCCGTGGTCTTGCCGGCGCCGTTGGGCCCGAGCAGGCCCACGACTTCGCCCGTGTTGATTTCCAGCGACAGGCTGTTCACCACCTGGCGGGTGCGATAGCTCTTGCACAGCTCCTGCGCGCGCAACTTGCTCAAGATGTGGCACCGTTCGATGTGGCGGCGCTGGCCGCAGGTGCTGTGCCGGGCGTCGTCGCCGGTGCCAGCGCAGGCGTGCCGCCGGGAGCTGCCGCCGGCGTCGCGTTCGGTGTCGCAGCAGGTGCTGCGCCTGGTGAGGCCCCAGGCGAAGCGCCTGGCGCAGTGGCTGGCGAACTGCCGGGTTTGCACTGGCGGATCGTGCCCTGCACGCGACCGCTCCCACCGGCGGTTTCCGAGCCCTGCGCGTGCACGCTGCGCTGGGCGAGGTTGTAGACGAACAGCGCAGCGCGCGTCTCGTTGCAGCCATCGCGCGAGATCCAGGCATCGCCGCGCAGCCGGATCTCGCCGGCGCCCAGGTCGTACTCGATGCTGCTGGCGTGGCCACGCACGCCGGTGTCGCTCTCGAAGGTGGCGGGCGTGCCGGTCGCGAGCGCGGTGTCGAGCTTGCTGCCCAGGAAATGCACGCGCGCGCTGTCGGCGGTGAGCGTGCCCTGGGCAACACGCACTTCAACCGCGCCGGTCAGCACCCAGTTGCTGTCGTTGAAGTTCAGGCTCGAGGCTTCGGCCAATTTGGCGCTGACATGCATCGGGCTGCCGCCCTGATACACCACGATATCGTGCAACATCACCTTGTCGCGCTCGTAGTCCGCTGGGCCGCTGGCGGTAAAACACAGATTCCCGGCGGCGCAGGGCACTTCAGGCTCGGCAGCCGGTACGCTGCGGCCCACGCACAGCAGCGCCAAGCCCGCGGCCAATGCGGGTAGCGCAGCCCAGGTGGCCGCCTCCAGCCGCGGGTCAGCCCGGTCAGTGCGTGAATTCGCCATGAATGTGCGATTCTAATCGCAGGCTGTCGCTCTTCATATCGGCATGCAGGCCGGTTGCAACGAGCCGGTTGCGTCCCCAGTCGATATTCACCAGCGCCGGCGTGTCGAGTTTCTGCTGCTGCAGGTCGACGCTCAGTGCTTCGGTGCGGATGCTGATCGGCGCAGCGCCCAGCGCGCCGCTGGCCTGTACGTTGCCGCTGAGCTCGAGCTGCTGGGTGTCGGGCGGCATCAGTCCGTGCTGCGCGCTCAAGGTCCACGCGCTCCGGCCCTGGTGCTGGAACTGCGGATTGCTGAGCATCACGGGTGATTCCGGCGTGGGCTGCTCGATGCGTTCGGCGCGCAGCCGGAACAGCTCGAGGCCGTCATTGCCGGTTTCCAGCAGGTCGGCCGAGATCGCGACGTATCCGGGTTCGGCGTTGCCATGTGCGATGGCAGCAGTGTTGGCAGTCGATTCCGGCCGCGGGCTCGCCTGCCAGAGCCACAGGCCCAGCGCAGCGGCGAACACCAGCAACAGACCCAGGCGCCGCATCAGCGCCGCCGCGCGCGCGCGGCCAGCAGCGCATCGCAGATCTCGCGCACCGCGCCGCGGCCACCGGGCAGACGCGTGCGCCGATGGGCAACGCGCCGCGCATCCGCGTGGGCATCGGCCACCGCGATCGCGAGCCCCACGCGCTCCAGCAGCGGCACATCGGGCGTGTCATCGCCGATCGCCGCGCAGGCAGTGGCGGCGATGCCGAGTCGCGCGATGAGCTGGTCGAAGGCGGCAGCCTTGTCCGCCACGCCCTGTTGCAGTTCAGTGACGCCGAGGTCTGTGCAGCGGCGCGCCACCGCGGCAGAATCGCGCCCCGAGATCACCGCGATCGTCACGCCAGCGCGGGCCAGCGCCTTGATGCCGTGGCCGTCGCGCACATGGAAGAGTTTTTCGGTTTCGCCGTTCGCGCCATAGCGCAGAGTGCCGTCCGTGAGTACGCCATCGACATCGAGCACCAGCAGGCGGATCGAGGCGAGAGCGGTCGGGCGGCGCATCGCGCTTACACGACGCCGGCGCGCATCAGATCGTGCACGTTGAGCGCGCCGATCAGGCGCTGCGAGTCATCGACCACCAGCAGCGCCGTGACGCGATGGGTTTCCATCAGGTGCGCCGCGGTCGCCGCGAGCTCGCGCGGCCCGATCCTGCGGCCGCCGGGTGTCATCACCTCGCGCATCTTCGCCGTGTGGATGTCGATGCGCTGATCGAGCGCGCGGCGCAGATCGCCATCGGAAAACACGCCGAGCGCGCGGCCTTCGGCATCGACCACGGCGGTGATGCCCAGTCCCTTGGCACTCATTTCGACCAGCCCCGCGGACAGCGGCGTGTCAGGTCCGACGCGCGGCAGCGCCGCGTCGCGTCGCATGATGTCTTCCACGTGCATCAGCAGCCGGCGACCCAGGCTCCCACCCGGATGCGCACGCGCGAAATCCTCGGCAGAGAAGCCGCGCGCTTCCAGTACCGCCACCGCCAGCGCATCGCCCATCGCCAGCGTCGCCGTGGTGCTGGTGGTCGGCGCGAGATTGTGCGGGCAGGCTTCCTGTTCGACGCTCACATCGAGCGCGATGTCAGCGGCGCGCGCCAGCGTGGAGCCCGGCTTGCCGGTCAGCGCCACCAGCGGCACAGCCAGGCGCTTCAGGTGTGGCAACAGCACCAGGATTTCCGCCGTCTCGCCGGAGTTGGAGAGTGCCAGCACCACGTCCTGGCGCGTGATCATGCCCAGATCGCCGTGCCCGGCCTCGGCCGGATGCAGGAAGAAAGCCGGCGTGCCGGTGCTGGCCAGCGTAGCCGCGATCTTGCCGCCCACGTGGCCCGACTTGCCCATGCCGGTGACGATTACGCGCCCGGTGCAGGCCAGCAGCGTACGGCAGGCGCGGGCGAAGGCCGCATCGAGCCGCGCGCAGAGCGCGTTGATGCCCTCCTGTTCGCGCTGCAGCGTGCGCCGCGCGCTCGCCAGCAGCGCGCTATCGTCGATGGCGGTAGCGCTCGCGGTGCCCATAGCCCGGCATCATAACGCGTCCGGCACCGGCCAAGCGGGCTGCAGCGCGCGCCGATTCTGCAATCTCGCCGCTACGAGTAAGATGCCGCCACCCGGCGGGCCTCGGCCGCCATCGTGAATCCAAGGTCAATCGAATGCATCCAGATCAAGTCGCTCAGCTGATCCGCAGCGCCATGCCCGGCGCCGAAGTGCGGGTCGAATCGCCCGACCAGACCCACTTCGAGGCCCAGATCGTCAGTGAGGCCTTCGCGGGACTGCGCGGCGTCGCGCGCCACCAACTGGTGTATCAGGCGCTGGGCACGCTGGTCGGCCGCGAGCTGCACGCGCTCTCGATCCAGGCGCTGACGCCCGCAGAGCGCGCCGCGCGCCAGCCGCAGGCGGGGAGCTGAGGTGGACAAGCTCCAGATCACCGGCGGCGTGCCGCTCGAAGGCGAAACCCGCATTTCCGGCGCCAAGAACGCCACCCTGCCAATTCTGGCCGGCGCGCTGCTGGCCGACGGCCCGGTGACGATCGGCAACGTGCCGCACCTGCAGGACGTCACCACGATGATCGAACTGCTGGCGCGCATGGGCGTCACGGTCACGGTCGATGAACGCATGCGCATCGAGGTCGACCCGTCGAGCATCCGCGAATGCTTCGCGCCCTATGAGCTGGTGAAGACCATGCGCGCCTCGATCCTGGTGCTTGGTCCGCTGCTGGCGCGCTATGGTCGCGCCGATGTCTCGTTGCCCGGCGGCTGCGCGATCGGCGCGCGGCCCGTGAACATCCACGTCGCGGGCCTGCAGGCCATGGGCGCCGATATCCACATCGAAGGCGGCTACATCCGCGCCCGCGCGCAGCGGCTGCACGGTGCGCGGCTGGTGCTCGATACCGTGACCGTCACCGGCACCGAGAACCTGATGATGGCCGCCACGCTCGCCGATGGCGAAACCGTGATCGAGAACGCCGCGCGCGAACCCGAGGTCGTCGACCTCGCGAATTTCCTGGTCGCGATGGGCGCGCGCATCGAGGGCGCCGGCACCGACAAGATCGTGGTGCAGGGCGTGGCGAAGCTCCACGGCACCACCTATGAAGTGCTGCCCGATCGCATCGAGGCCGGCACTTACCTGGTCGCCGCCGCGATTACGCGCGGCCACGTGCGCATCAAAAGCACCAACCCCGCGCACCTCGATTCCGTGCTCGGCAAACTCGCCGAGGCAGGCGCCACGATCGGCACCGGCAGCAACTGGGTCGAGATCGACATGCGCGGCCGCCGCCCAAAATCCGTGGACGTGCGCACCGCGCCATATCCGGCCTTTCCCACCGACATGCAGGCGCAGTTCGCCGCGCTCGACACCGTGGCCAACGGCGTCGGCACCGTGGTCGAGACCATCTTCGAAAACCGCTTCATGCACATGCTCGAGATGCGCCGCATGGGCGCCGAGATCCGCCTCGAGGGCAACACCGCGATCATCCACGGCGTCGAGCAGCTCACCGCCGCGCCGGTGATGGCCACGGATTTGCGCGCCTCCGCCAGTCTGGTACTTGCGGGGCTCGTGGCGGAGGGGCGTACGGACATTGAGCGCATCTACCACATCGATCGCGGGTACGAGGCGATCGAGGAGAAGCTGGCGCAGCTTGGAGCGCAGATTCGGCGGGTGCCGAACTAGGAAGGCGCTCGTACGGTGGTTTGCGTGCGCGTGGCCGCCGCGGCCCGATCTTCGGAGGGGCCCGGCCGTCGCTCCCCGATACACGCTTTGGGCCGGGCCCCTCCGAAGCTCGGTCCACGCCGTCCACGCTCACTCACGCCAGCGCACGAGCGCGTGCCCAACCCCGGTCCCGCGATGGATGTCACCGCACGGAATTGCTTCACCACGTAATTTCGCGTCCGCGCGCAGCGCTGAGCCAACCCGCACGCGACCTGCATTGCCCTGCACATCGAGGGTGGTCGGGCGAGTGTGTGGAGGTGGCCGCCCAAAGCGTGTATCGGGGAGCGACGGCGGCCACCTCCACACACTCGCCCGACCGCACTCGATGCCCGCCAACGCAGGCCACATGCGTTCTTGCCTTCCGCGCTGAGGCGCCGACGCCTACACCTGTGATGGCCGCTCAATCACCTTGCATTTGACATCCGCCACCGCAGTCCCACGTTGGACACGCAGTTTGACTTCCCCGCCCGGCTTCTGCGTCGCCAGCTGCTTGAGCAGATCCTGCGCACTGGCAAGCTCGCGGTCGTTGATGGCCAGCACGATGTCGCCCTGGCGCAGCCCCGCGGCGGCGGCCGGGCTGTCGCGATAGAGGTTGATGATCACCACGCCGCCGCGTGCCAGGCCGCTCTGCGCGGCCAGCTCGGGGCCGTAGTCCTCGGGCACGATGCCGGTCCAGCCGCGGATGACGCGGCCGTGATCGAGGATGTCGTGCATCACGCCGCGCACCAGGTTCACGGGGATCGCGAAGCCGATGCCCTCGACGCCGGTGGCGTCCAGGTTCTTGGCGATCACTGCCGTGTTGATGCCCACCAGCTCGCCACTGGCGTCGATCAATGCGCCGCCGGAATTGCCCTCGTTGATGGCGGCATCGGTCTGGATGAAATTCTCGAAGGTCGCGATGTTCAGCTGGTTGCGGCCGGTGGCGCTGACGATGCCGTGGGTTACGGTCTGCTGCAGTCCCAGCGGATTGCCGATGGCCAGCACGTCGTCTCCGACCTGCAGCCGGTCGGAACGCCCGAGCGTCATCACCGGCAGCTTGCCGAGCTTGATCACCAGCAGCGCAAGATCGGTGTCGGGGTCGCGCCCCACCACCTTGGCCTCGGCGACCCGGCCATCGGCGAGCTGCACGTTGATCGCCGTGGCATTGGCGATCACATGATTGTTGGTGATGATGTGGCCGTTCTCGTCCACGATCACGCCGGAACCCAATGCACCCTGGACGCGCCGCTGCATGCGCGGCCAGTAGTCGCCGAAGAACTGTTCCATACCCGAAGGCTGCACGCGCTCGACCACGACCCGTTTGGTATAGATGTTCACGACCGCGGGCGCGGCGCGGCGTACGGCGGCGCCGAAACGATGGAGCGGTGTGACCTGTCCGACGGGCGTCGGCTCCTCGGGCCCGGCGGCGCTGCCGTCCGCAGCTGCTGTTCCGGAGGACGCAGCAGGGGAGCCCTCGGAAGTCGTGGCAGCGCCAGTGGTGTTTCCGTAGTTGACCGGCGCCGTTTGCGAGGGCGACTTCACTGGCGAGCGCATCAGCAGCTCGGGCTTGAAAAAGACCACGATGAAGGCGAGCGCCAGGCCGCCGACCACGGCCCCGGCCAGGAAGATCACGCTGCGCCCCAATCTGGCCGGACTCATTTTCGGCTCCTTAATCTCTTCGCAGCGCGCCGGGCGCCGCAACAGGATGTGTATAATGCGACACTTCCCGGACAATCGTGAGCCTCTGCAATGGCCGACCAAGAAGCGGTAGACCTAGATCGCCGCAAGTTCCTCACCGTAGCGACCGCCGCGACAGCCGGAGTGGGCGTGGTTTTCGCCGCAACCCCGTTCGTCGCCAGCTGGAGTCCTTCGGAGCGCGCCAAGGCACTCGGGGCACCGATCACTGTCGATCTGTCGAAGCTCGAGCCCGGCATGATGCTCACCTACGTGTGGCGCAAGCAGCCGATCTACATCTTCAGGCGCACCCCCGAGACCGTGGCCAAGCTGGCCGCCCACGACGCGCAGCTCAAGGATCCCAAGTCGAGCGATTCCGACCAGCCGGCTTACGCCACCAATGAAATGCGCTCGCGCCGCCCCGATGTGGCGGTGCTGATCGCCACCTGCACGCACCTGGGTTGCCTGCCCAAGCAGCGCTTCGAGCCGGCGGATGCCGAGCTGGGCGCCGACTGGCCGGGCGGCTTCCGCTGCCCCTGCCATGGTTCGCGCTTCGACCTTGCCGGCCGCGTGTTCAACGGTTCGCCCGCATCGGTGAACCTGCGGGTGCCGCCTTACAGTTTCCAGAATGACAACACGCTGGTCATCGGTCAGGACGATACCGCGGTACAGGGAGCGGCGTGATGGCAAGCAATGACGCAGCCCCACAGGTACAGCAGCCGGGGTTCATGGGCTGGTTGAACAAGCGCCTGCCGGTCAGCAAGTTCTTCAGCGACCAGCTGCTCGAGTACTACGCCCCGAAGAATTTCAACGTCTGGTATTTCTTCGGTTCGCTGGCGCTTCTGGTGCTGGTGATGCAGCTGGTCTCGGGCATCTTCCTCACCATGTTCTACAAGGTGGGCGATACCACGGCCTTCGAGTCGGTCGAGTTCATCCGGCGTGAGGTGAGCTATGGCTGGCTGATCCAGTCGCTGCATGCGGTCGGCGCCTCGGCCTTCTTCGTGGTGGTCTACCTGCACATGTACCGCGCGCTGATGTACGGGTCGTACAAGGCGCCGCGCGAATTGCTGTGGCTGTTCGGCATGTTCATCTACCTGGCGCTGATGGCCGAGGCCTTCATGGGCTATGTGCTGCCCTGGGGCAACATGTCCTACTGGGCGGCCACCGTGATCATCAACATCTTCAGCACGATTCCGGTGATTGGCCCGGGCCTGGTGGAATGGATCCGCGGTGATTACGGCGTCGCCGATGCCACGCTCAACCGCTTTTTCTCGCTGCACGTGGTGGCGATTCCGCTGATATTGCTGTTGCTGGTGGCGCTGCACCTGGTGGCGCTGCGCCAGGTGGGCTCGAACAATCCCGACGGCATCGAGATCAAGGAAAACAAGGGGAGCGATGGCAAGCCCGTCGATGGCATTCCCTTCCACCCGTACTACACGGTGAAAGACATCGTCGGCGTCGGCTTCTTCCTGACGTTGTTCGCGGTGGTGGTGTTCTTCGTACCCACCTTCGGCGGCCTCTTCATGGAAGAGGCGAACTTCGAGCCGGCCAATCCGCTCTCGACGCCCGAGCCGATTGCGCCCTCCTGGTACTTCACGCCTTACTACGCGATCCTGCGGGCGGTGCCGAACCAGCGCATCGGCGCGCTGCTGCTGCTGCTCGCGGTGCTGGCCTTCTTCTTCCTGCCCTGGCTCGATCGCTCGCCGGTGAAGTCGGTGCGCTATCGCGGGCTGTGGTTCAAGGGCATGCTGGCCGTGTTCACCGTGTCATTCCTGGCGCTGATGTACCTGGGCCTGAAGCCGGCCAGCGCGGCTTACGTGAACGCGGCGCGCGTGTTCGCGATCGGCTATTTCTCGTTCTTTGTGCTGATGCCGCTGTACACCAGATGGGACCGGGTCAAGCCAGTGCCGAAGAGAGTCAGCTTCCATGAGTAAGAGCATAGTCCTGGCGCTGAGCCTGCTGTTCGCGCCCTGTTTGATGGCGGCCGAGCCTGCGGCCGGTGCGGCGGGCGAAGGCGCTGCCGAAGCGGTCAATTGGCAGGATCTGAAAGCCGGCAACGAGGTGAGCAACATCTCCTCGCTGCAGGAAGGCGCCCGCAATTTCACCAACTACTGCCTGGGCTGCCATTCGATGAAGTTCATGCGCTGGTCGCGCATGTGCGATGACCTGCGCGTGCCCAAGGCCGAGTGCCAGGCGAACCTGATACCGCCGAACGCCAAGCCCGCCGATTACATGGTCTCGAGCCTGCGCGCCGAGGATGCGGTGGCCTGGTTCGGCAAGGAGCCGCCCGATCTGTCGCTGATCGCGCGCTCGCGCGGCGTCGACTACATCTACCGGCTGTTCAAGACTTTCTACGTCGATCCTTCCAAGCCGACGCACACCAACAACCTGCAGCTCGATGGCATCGCGATGCCGGCCGTGCTCTCGGAGCTCGAAGGTGTCAAGACGGCCGTTTACAGGAATGTAGACAAGATGGTCGATGGCAAATCGGCTCCGGTAAAGGAATTTGTAAGTTTCAGCACCGTTACGCCCGGCCAGCTCACCGAGAAGGAATACGACAAGTTCCTGCGCAACACCGTCAACTTCCTCGACTACGCCGGCGATCCGACACAGGTCGATCGGCGCGGCATCGGCATCTGGGTGGTACTGTTCCTGCTGGCCTTCACAGGGATCGCCTGGTTCATGAAGAAAGAATACTGGAAGGACGTGCACTGACGCGGTCGCCGCGCCGCACCCCCATGGAACTCACGCCTCGTGGCTAGCCGCCGCTCTGTCATGACGCTTTTCTCCGCGCCCGAGGAGCTGCAGAGTCATCGCGTACGCATCGTGCTGGCCGAGAAGGCCAGCGAGATCGAGATCATCAATGTGGTCCCGGGTCGTTACCCCGAAGACCTGCTCGACCTGAACCCGTACCGTAGCCTGCCGACGCTGGTCGATCGTGACCTCGTGCTCTACGACGCGCGCGTGATCATTGATTACCTGGACGAGCGCTTTCCGCATCCGCCGCTGATGCCGGTCGACCCGGTGCTGCGCGCGCAGTTTCGCCTCGCGATGTATCGCTTCGAGCGCGACTGGTATGGCCTCGCCGACCAGATCGAGCGCGAGACCGATCGCAAGGTGCAGGCGCGGCTCAAGAAAGAACTGCGCGACACTATCTTGCAGACCTCCGACGTGTTCAAGGTCAAGCCCTTCTTCCTCAGCGATGAATTCTCGGTGGTCGATGCCACCATTGCCCCGATCCTGTGGCGCCTGCGTCGTTACGAGATCGATCTGCCGCCCGAATCGCAGCCGCTGGCGCGCTATGCCGCCTCGATTCTGGCCCGCCCCGCGTTTCGCGCCAGTCTCTCCGAGGCGGAGCTCGAGATGGGCCATTCCTGATGGCTTCGGGCACCGAAGCCAGCACACCTGGCGGCGGTCTCTCACGCCGACCCTACCTGCTGCGCGCCATGCACGAATGGATGGGCGACGCCGGTTTCACGCCGCACGTGATCGTCGATGCCGGCCGCCCCGGCGTGCAGGTGCCCAGCGCCTACATCAAGGACGGCAAGATCGTGCTCAACGTCTCGATGAACGCCACGCAGCGCCTCAAGCTCGACAACCACGGGATCGAGTTCGATGCGCGTTTCGGGGGCGTGGTGCATCACGTGCAGGTGCCCATGTCCGCGGTGCTTGGCATCTACGCACGCGAGACGGGTGAGGGCATGGTGTTCAACGAGCATGAACCCGAGAGTCCGCCACCGGGTGAGGCTGCTACTCCGGTTGCGCCTGGCGCACCGGTTAAGAGCGAATCGAAGAGAGCGAAGCTCACTGTCGTGAAGTAGTCGCGCGAGTGGGGGCGGGTGTGTGGAAAGGCGGGCGCGCCGTGAATATTCCCGGCCGTCGCTCCCCGATACACGCTTTGGGCCGGGAACATTCACGGCGCGCCCGCCTTTCCACACACCCTCTCGCCAGACGTGTGGGTCTCCTTCACCAGAGTGAGCTGGCACGCTCGCGATCACGCAACCCGTACGCCGCGCGTATCCGGTGCAGCCGTTGACCAAGTGACCGACGGGTTCATCGCGTTGATCAATGGCGCGATCCGTTTTCCACCGACCACCGTAAGCGCGTTCGGAGCCGTCCAGCGTGATTGATCCCGGCCCAAAGCGTGTATCGGGGAGCGACGGCCGGGATCAATCACGCTGGACGGCTCCGAACGCGCCTGCGCAGTTCAAAACGCATCAAACGCCCCTTTTATCCACTCGATGTTCTCGCCGTTCCCTTCGATCAGCAGCGCATCGAATCGCACGGCACACCGCTGCAGTGATGGGTAGCGCGCCAGCAGGTGCCGCGTGGCCCGCACGATCCGGCGGCGCTTGCTCCAGGTGATGCTGGCGGCGGCGCCGCCGAACCGGGCGCTGCTGCGCAGCCGTACTTCGGCGATTACCAGCGTGTTGTCGTGGCGGGCGATCAGGTCGAGCTCGCCCATCTTGCAGCGGTAGTTACGCTGCAATATCTCGAGGCCGGCGCTGGTCAGGAATTGGGCTGCGCGATCTTCGGCGGCCAGGCCACGTTGGTGCCGCTCGTCGGCCATCGCATTCCGCTGCGCCTAGTTGTTGCTGGCGTCGGGTATGGCGTTGCCGCCATCCGCCTGTGGAGTGCCGACGATGATGCGTGGCTCGCCGCTGCGGGTGATGCGCGTCCACAGCGGTTCGCGATGTACGCGGCCGTCGCCATCGACCGTGAGCTGGCCGGAGAGGCCATCGACATGTACGGTGCGCTGGTCGCGGCCACTGGCGGCGATCGCCAGCGCGAGCTGGCAGGCGTCGTAACCGAACGCGTAGAGGTTGGATTGCCAGGCGGTGTTGTCGCCAGAAGCCTGCTGCACAGCCGTGCGCACGTTGTCGGCGCTGCCGCTGTTGGGCACCAGCCAGGGCAGGGCGGGCACGATCAGGCCGTCGAGATCCTGGTTGGCCACGCCGCCATCGATGGCGTAGGCATCTGCGGTGGCGTACACGGGCACTGTGCCGGCGTACTGGAATCGCAGCTGCGGGCGCAGCAGGCGCAGGTTGCCGGCTTGCCCGGGCGCGAACACGAAATCGAGATCGGCGCGGCTGCGCGGCTCGAACTCGAGCTTCACCCCCAGCGCAGTCTCGAGGCGCGCCCTGCGCGCAAAGCTCTGGTCGGTGGCGAGCACGCTGCGGATCGGCGCGCCGAAGTCATGGCCGGCCGGGTCATACACCGCCTGCGCCAGTAGCGTGCCGCCGCCGGCCAGCAGTTCCTGCGTGAAGGCCGCCAGCACGCGTGTGCCCCAGTCGCCGGTGGGTGCCAGCGCAACGCCGCGCCTCTGGCCAGACGCCAGCACCCGGCGCGCCACCAGGCGCGCGTCTTCCTCGGGCGAGAGCGCGTATTGATACATGCCGCCGGGCGCGCTGCGGCCCGCCGAGAGGAAGTTGAGCGCCAGCAGGGGTACCGTGATGTTCGAGGCTGCGGCGACATCCACCTCACCACGCGTGAGCGGGCCGACGATGAAATCGCTGCCTTCGCTGCGCGCCTGGTTGAGCGCATCGTTTACCGGCACCACGCCGGTGTCGTAGATCTGTATCTCTGGACGTCCGTCGGCGGGCAACTGCTGCCAGGCAAAATCGAAACCGCTCCTGATGATGGCGGCGTAGCCCGAGGCCTGGCCGGTGATCGGCAGCAGCAGCGCGATCTTGTGCAGTCGACCGGAAGTCGGTAGCGCCGCCGGCAGCGCAATCGCCAGCAGTTCCGCGGCCGGATGATCCGGATAGCGGGCACGCCAGCGCGCCGCCTCGATGGCGCCATTGATGGAGCTGCCACCGGAATCGCTGGCCATTGCGCCCAGATCAAGCCAGCCGCGTACGGTGCCATCCTGGCTGGCATCGGGATCGAGCTTTACACCGCGCTCACGCGCCGTGCGCAGTTGCGTCAGCAGCTCGCGACGCAATTGCGTGCGCTCGGCGGGTGTGGTGGCCAGGCGCTCGGCGGCCATTTCGCTGCGCACGCCCTCGAGCGGACGCGTCGCGGCCAGCGCGATGATCATGCGGCTGTGGTGATACTGCGGCGCGAGCGGCGTGCCCGTGGGTTCGGCGATCGCGCTCAGCTTCTGCCAGGCGAGCTGCGATTGCCCTGCTGCCTGCGTGATGTCGGCATCGAGCAGTTGCTTCTCGATGCGCTGCACGGGCGTCAGCGGCCCATTGATGCTGCCCAGCACCCGCGCCGCCTCGCCGCCGCGCCCGGCCTGCAGCCAGCTGCGGACTGCCTGGAGTTGCAGCGCCGCCTGATCGCCCGGGGCACTGCGGCGCGCACGCGCCTCGAGTGCCGCGGCATCGGAGGCCGAGGCCGAGGCGCTGGCACCGCTGCCGCCGCCGCGATTGGCTTCGCCACCCGGGCCTGGAAAACTGGCGGGCGGAAAACTCGCGCAGCCTGCCACTACGCCCAGGGCGGCCAACAGCCCAGGCAGCAGCGCACCTGGCAGTCGCTGCGCACCCGGGAGCCGTCGCAGCATTGAAAATAAGGTTCGCTGTAGTTGCATCTCTGGCACCGTGACCGGCAAAGTCGCCGCTATTGCGACGGAGATTATAGTGTCAGCAGGGGCCGGGAGACTCGATGTCATTGCGACGCCGATTGGCAACATTGGCGACTTGAGTTTGCGCGCGCGCGATGCGCTGGCGGCTGCCGATCTGGTGCTGGCGGAAGACACGCGCCGCACGGCGACGCTGCTTGCGGCCTGCGGGATTTCACGGCCTTTGCTCTCGGTGCACGATCACAACGAAGCACAGCGCTGCGAGGAACTGCTGGCACGCCTGCGCGGCGGCGCGGTGCTGGCGCTGGTCAGTGATGCCGGTACGCCGCTGCTCTCGGATCCTGGTTTCGTACTGGTGCGCGCCGCGGCTGCCGCGGGCATCGAAGTGCGCGCCATCGCGGGCCCCTCGGCGATCACGGCCGCACTGGCGGTGGCAGGTCTGCCCACCGATCGCTTCGTCTTTGAAGGCTTCCTGCCCGCAGCCGCAGGTGCGCGCCGTTCAGCACTGCAACGCCTGGCGCTGGAGCCGCGCACGGTGGTGCTGTTCGAAGCGCCGCATCGCATCGCCGCGGCGCTGGCCGAACTGGCCGCGGCCTTCGGTCCACAGCGCGAGGCCGTCGTGGCGCGCGAACTCACCAAGCTCCACGAGAGCGTGTATCGCGGCACGCTCGCAGCGCTGGCGCAGCGCGCAGCCGTCGATGCCGACATGGCGCGCGGTGAAATCACGCTCGTGATCGCCGGCAATCCGGGCGCGGAAGCGGGCGATGCCGCGCTGCTGGCGCGCGTGCTGCCGCTGCTGCTGAAAGACCTGCCGCCGGCGCGCGCCGCGGCCCTGGGCGCGCAGATTTCCGGCGTGCCGCGCCGTATCGCCTACGACCAGGCCATGCAGCTGGGCGCCGCGCGCGAGCCCTGATTGAGTTGCCCCGGTGCACCCCGTATGGTGTGCGCTGGAGAGCCGGCCAGACAGTCGCCGCCTGCGCGCCGCAAGGCAATCAGGGGGAGGAAAGTCCGGGCTCGGCGGGTCTACGGTGCCAGGTAACGCCTGGGGGGCGCGAGCCCACGGAAAGTGCAACAGAAAGCAAACCGCCGAAGCGCCGGAAACGGTGCTGGCAAGGGTGAAATGGTGCGGTAAGAGCGCACCGCGTCGCTGGCAACAGCGATGGCACGGCAAACCCCACCAGGAGCAAGGCCAAATAGGGAAGCAGCGGGGATGGCTCCGCAGCGCCAGACCTGCGCGCGCTTCCGGGTAGGCTGCTTGAGGGCTGCGGCGACGCAGTTCCTAGAGGAATGACTGTCCACGACAGAACCCGGCTTATCGGCCGGCTCTCCTTCTTCCTCACTTCAGTTAGAGCTTTATCAGCCAAGTAACTGATCGGTAAGACAGTGGTCTTGCCGCGTCTGCCCCAGCAGACGATTTCGCACGTAAGTCTTTGTGTGACTGGAGAAAAACCCAGGCCAGGACCATTGACATAGGAGTGTCGCGATTCCTATAGTGGCGCCAAGTGGGAAAAAGTGGGAGGGAATGGGCATCTTTTGCCCGTTTAGGCATGTTTCGCGGCGCAACAAAGCTCACGGTGGATGACAAAGGCCGGGTAGTGATGCCCACGCGGCATCGCGACCGCCTGCGGGAGCAGTCCGCGGGTCGGGTGGTCGTCACTGTCGATCGCGATCAATGCCTGCTGCTCTATCCACTGCCCGAATGGGAACAGATCGAACGCAAGATCATGGCGCTGCCCACCCTGCAGCCGCAAGCGCGCCGGCTGCAGCGCCTGATGGTGGGCCATGCGACCGACCTCGAGATCGACGCGCACGGACGGCTCCTGCTGCCGGCGGAACTGCGTGAATTCGCGGGCCTGCAGCGCATGGTGATGCTGATCGGCCAGGGCGCGCGCTTCGAACTGTGGGACGAGGCTCGCTGGATGGAGCGGCGCGAAGTCTGGCTCAAGAGCGATGACGGGAGCGGTGGCCTGAGCGCCGATCTCGACTCGCTGTCGCTCTGAGCGCCTGACCATGCGCCAGGGCGGGGAAGTTGGATGAGCACAAGCCGGTGCTTGTCGATGCGGTGCTCGAAGCTCTCGCCGTGCGCCCGGCGGGCCGTTACCTCGACGCGACCTTCGGTCGCGGCGGCCACAGTGAACGCATCCTCCAGAAACTCGACGCACGCGGCGTACTCGTCGCCATCGATCGCGACCCGGACGCCATCGCCGCGGGGCGCGCGCGCTTCGCATCGGAACCGCGCCTCGCGCTCGTGCATGGCGCCTTTGCCGAGCTGGCGCAGCTGGTGCGCGCAGCACGGCCGGATCAAGCGCTTTTCGATGGCATCCTCATCGATTGCGGCGTTTCTTCGCCGCAGCTGGACACGGCGACGCGCGGCTTCAGCTTCCGGCTCGACGGCCCGCTCGACATGCGCATGGATCCCGGCGCGGGCGAGCCGGTCAGCGCCTGGCTGGCGCGCGTGTCGTTCGAGGAGCTGCGTGACGTGATCGCCTCGCTCGGCGAAGAGCGCTATGCGCGGCGCATTGCAGCAGCGATCTTGCGCGAGCGCGAGAGTGCGCCGCTGTTGCGCACCACGCAGCTCGCCGCGCTCATCGAGCGCGCGGTGCCGGTGCACGAGCCCGGCAAACATGCGGCCACGCGCACCTTTCAGGCGCTGCGCATGTGGGTAAACGATGAACTCGGGCAGCTGCGCAGCGCACTCGCGCAGTCCGTGCAGCTGCTGGCGAGCGGTGGCCGCCTCGCGGTGATCAGTTTCCATTCGCTCGAAGATGCCGTGGTGCGCGATTTCCTGCGTGAGCGCAGCAGCATCGATCCGGCGCTGGCACGCCTGCCGGTGGTGCCCGCGGCCGCGCAACCGCCATTGCGGCTGGTCGGTCGCAAGCAGCGCGCTGCCGCTGCCGAAGTCGCCGCCAATCCGCGCTCGCGCTCGGCGCTGCTGCGCGTGGCCGAACGCACTGACGTGAGCGCGCGATGAAGCCGCTGTCGCGCCTGCTGTACTGGTCGATGGTGCCACTGCTGTGGATGGCGGTACTCGCCTCGGCGGCCGGCGCGATCTACTGCAAGCATCGCGCGCGTGAACTGTTCGTCGATCTCGAGCGCCTCAACAGTGGTCGCGATGAGCTTGAAGCGGAGTGGGGCCGGCTGCAGCTCGAGCAGAGCGCCTGGTCAACCTACAGCTACGTGGAAAACGTTGCCGACGCGCGCCTGCACATGCGTATTCCGGCCTCCACCGATGTCGAGATGCCACCGCCATGAGTCGCTTCGGCAAGTCGCGCAGCGCGCGTGCCGCGCGCACTTCGCAGGGCAGCTCGGCACCGCGTCCGGCCTCGTTCCGTTTGCGTCTCGGTCTGCTGTTCGGCCTGCTGACGCTCGTGGGCATCGGGCTCGCGGGCCGCGCCGTGCAGCTGCAGCTGGTGCAGCACCACTTCCTCGCCGGTCAGGGCGACGCGCGTTTCTCGCGCGTCGCGGCGATCGCTGCGCATCGCGGCATGATCAGCGATCGGCAGGGCGAGCCGCTGGCGGTCAGCACGCCGGTCGATTCCGTGTGGGTGAATCCGCAGGAGCTGGCGGGCAACAGCGAACAGCTGCCGCGTCTGGCGCGCGCGATGAAGACCGACGTGCACGAACTGGTGCGGCAGGTGAGCACCGGCATGGATCGCCAGTTCATGTACGTGCGGCGCGGCCTGCAACCGAACGATGCGCGCAAGGTGCGTGATCTTGGCATCCCCGGCGTGAACCTGACGCGCGAATATCGCCGCTACTATCCGGCCGGCGAAGTGACCGGACACGTGCTCGGTTTCACCGATGTGGACGATATCGGGCAGGAAGGCATCGAACACGCCTACGACAACTGGCTGGGCGGCGAAGATGGCGCCAAGCGCGTGATCCAGGACAGCCAGGGCCGCAAGGTCGAAGACGTCGAGGGCATCCGCGCCGTGCGCCCTGGCGGCGATCTGCGCCTGAGCCTGGATCTGCGCATCCAGTACCTGGCCTACCGCGAACTGAAGGCGGCGATCCGCGACAACCGCGCGCGCGCCGGTTCGGTGGTGGTGATCGACGTGCGCAGTGGCGAAGTGCTGGCGATGGTGAACCAGCCCGCGTTCAACCCGAACGATCGCAGCCAGATCAGTCCGGCGGTATATCGCAATCGGGCGGCTACCGACCTGTTCGAACCCGGCTCGAGCATCAAGCCCTTCTTCGTCGCAGCCGGCATTTCTTCGGGGCGCTTCACCGCCAACAGCGTCATCGACACCAATCCGGGCTTCGTGCAGGTGGGTGCCAACACGATCACCGACGAGCGCAACTTCGGCGCCATTCCGCTCTCGATGGTGCTGGCGAAATCCTCGAACGTGGGCATGGCGCGCCTGGCGCTCGCACTCGAGCCGCGCCAGATCTGGAACACGCTCAGCGGCTTCGGCTTCGGACAAGTGACCGCGAGCGGCTTTCCAGGCGAGTCGGCCGGCGTGCTCACGAATTTTTCGCACTGGCGCACGATCAGCATCGCCACCATGTCGCACGGCTACGGCCTGTCGGTGACGCCGCTGCAGCTGGCGCAGGCCTACGCGACGCTGGGGTCACTGGGCATCCGGCGTCCGGTGTCGCTGCTGCGGATCGATACGCCGGTCGCCGGCGAGCGCGTGCTCGATGGCCAGGTGTGCGCTGCGCTCCTGCACCTGCTCGAGTCGGTGATCACGCCCGAGGGCACGGCGCCGCTGGCGCAGATTCCGGGCTTTCGCGTCGCCGGCAAGACCGGCACCGCGTACAAGGCCGAGGGCGGTGGTTACTCGCTCGATCGCTACGTGGGCACTTTCGGCGGCGTGGCGCCGGTCTCGAACCCGCGGCTCGCCGCAGTGGTCGTGATCGATGAGCCCACGGCCGGCAAGCATCATGGCGGTGAGGTGGCGGCGCCGGTGTTCGCGGCGGTGCTGGGCGGCGCGCTGCGGCTGCTCGGCGTACCGCCCGACAATCTCCGGCCGGCTGGCAAGGATGCGGTGCTGAGCGGCACGCACGTGGCGCAGCGATGAGCGCTGCGCGCATGCGTCCTGCGGGCGGCGCAGCGGGTCCCTGGCGGCCGCTCAAGGCGCTGCTCGGTGGCAACTTCGACGTGCCGGCGCAGTTCGAGATCTCTGACCTGACGATGGATTCGCGCGAGCTCACGCCGGGCGCGGCCTTTCTCGCCTGCCGCGGACAGCGCGTGCATGGCCTGCAATATGCGCGCGACGCGGTCGCGGCAGGTGCGCGCGCGATCCTCTGGGAGCCGGCGCCAGGCGTCTCGGCGCCGCAGCTGCCGCCCGAGGTGCTGGTCGTGGAAGTGCCCGGCCTGAGCGCCCAGGCCGGCTTCATCGCCGATCGCTTCTTCGACGCACCCTCGGCCAAGCTTGCGGTGACTGGTGTGACTGGCACCAACGGCAAGACCACCTGCGCGTGGCTGCTCGGCGCCGCGTTGAATGTCGCGGGCCGACGCTGCGCGTATCTGGGCACGCTGGGTCATGGTCTGCCAGGACAAGTGGTGGCCGGTTCGCACACCACGCCCGATGCCGTGACGCTGCAACGACAGCTCGCGCAGCTGCGCGGCGCGGGCGCGAGCGCGGTGGCGATGGAAGTATCCTCGCATGCGCTCGACCAGCAGCGCTGTGCCGGTGTGCGTTTCCAGATCGCGGCCTTCACCAACCTGACGCGCGAGCATCTCGACTATCACGGCGACATGCAGGCTTACGCGAACGCCAAGACCGCGCTGTTCGAGTGGCCGACGCTCAACGCCTCGGTCATCAACATCGACGACGAGCTGGGTGCGCGGCTCGCGGCCCGTACCCGCGCGCCCGAGACCCTGATCGCCACCGGTCGGCAGCGCGATCCCTCGACCGTGGTGCCCGGCAGTCGCTACGTGCAGGCGCTGCGCAGCGCGCCCGAAGCGCGCGGCCTGTGCCTGGAGCTGCGCAGCAGCTGGGGCGAGGCGATGTTGCGCAGCGAACTGATCGGCGAGTTCAACGCCGACAACCTGCTTACCGTGCTGGGATTGTTGCTGGCCTCGGGGCTCACGCTCAACGAGGCTTGCGCCGCGCTGGCGGAATGCCAGGCGCCGCCCGGGCGCATGCAGCTCGCGGGTGGCAGCGGTCTGCCGCTGGCGATCGTCGACTACGCACATACGCCCGATGCCCTGGAAAAAGCGCTGCGCGCGGCCCGCGCGCACTGCGCCGGCCGGCTGCTGTGCGTGTTCGGTTGTGGTGGCGAGCGCGACAAGGGCAAGCGCGCGCAGATGGGCCGGGTCGCCGAATCACTGGCCGACGCGCTGTACATCACTGACGACAATCCGCGTCAGGAAGATCCGGCCGAGATCGTCGCCGCGATCATCACTGGCCTGCGCGCACCGCAGCTCGCCCAGGTGAATCACGATCGGGGCGCCGCGATTGCCATGGCGCTGCGTGATGCGCAGGCCGGCGATGTGGTGCTGATCGCGGGCAAAGGGCACGAGGACTACCAGCTGGTCGGGAGCGAGCGGCGCGCCTACAGCGATCTGGCGCAGGTGCGCGCGGCCCTGAGCGCACGGAGCGCTGCATGAGGCGCACGCTGGCGCAGTTTGCGGCGCGCTGCGGTGGCGAACTGCGGGGTGCCGATCGCGAATTCGCGCAGGTGCTGATCGACTCGCGCCGCGTCGGTGCCGGCGATCTGTTCTGCGCCTTGCCCGGCACGCGCACCGATGGTCATGAGTTCGTGGCGCAGGCCGCTGCCGCTGGCGCCGCCGCGGCGCTCGTGAGCCGGCCCGTGAACGCTCCGCTCGCGCAGATCGTGGTGGCGGACGTGGCGCAGGGCCTGGTGCAGGCCGCGCGCGCCTGGCGCGGCGCCTTTCACGGTCCGCTGATCGGCGTGGCCGGCAGCAACGGCAAGACCACCACCAAGGAAATGCTCAGCGCGATCCTGGCACAGCGCGGTCCCTGCCTCGCCACGCTCGGCAACCTCAACAACCAGCTCGGCGTGCCGCTCACGCTGATGCGCCTCACGCCGCAGCACACCAGCGCCGTGATCGAGATGGGCGCCAACCGCGCCGGTGATGTCGAAGAGCTGGCCTGCATCGCAGCGCCCGGCATCGGCCTGATCACCAACGCTGGCGCCGAACACCTGGAAGGCTTCGGTTCGCTCGAGGGCGTGGCGCGTGCCGAGGGCGAGATGGTCGCCGCACTCAAGAGCGAAGGGACGGCAATCATCAATGCCGATGATCCCTACGCAACGCTGTGGCGCGGCATGACCCGTGCGCGCGTCATCGGCTTTGGCCTGGGCGCCGATGCCGAGGTGCGCGCCACCGACCTGCACCTGGATGCCGACGAGCACGGCTTCGTCACGCGCTTCAGGCTGCATGCGACACTCGGCAACACCGCTATCGAGCTGCGGGTCGCCGGTCGCCACAACGTCTACAACGCGCTCGCCGCCGCCGCCGCCGCCTTGGCCGCTGGTGCCACGCTGGCGCAGGTCGCCGCCGGGCTCGCCAGCATGCGCGCGGTGGATGGTCGCTTGCAGTTCCGCGTGGCCTCGGGCGGCGCGTGGCTGATCGATGATTCCTACAACGCGAACCCGAGCTCCGTGACCGCCGCGCTCGAAGTGCTCGCGCAGCTGCCGGGTCGCCGCTGGCTGGCGCTGGGCGACATGGCGGAACTCGGTGAGCACGCCGAGGCCAGTCATCGCGAGATCGGCACCCAGGCGCGCGCGGCCGGCATCGAGCGGCTGTACACCTTCGGCGCCCTCGCGGCACTCGCCGCCGAGAGCTTTGGCGCCGGCGCCGAGCGTTACAGTGACATGAACCAGCTGTGCGCCGCGCTCAAGGGCGCACTGCAGTCCGATGTGCGCCTGCTGATCAAGGGCTCGCGCGTCAATCGCCTCGAGCGGCTGGTCACTGCGCTCACGGATGCGCCGCCGGCGCGGAGGGCGGGCTGAATGCTGTACTGGGCCGCCAAGCAGCTGGCAGCGCACCTCTCGCTGTTCAACGTGTTCTCCTACCTGACGCTGCGCTCGATTCTTTCGGCGATGTCATCGCTCGCGATCGCGCTGCTGGTCGGCCCGTTCATGATCTCGCGCCTGTCGCGCTACCAGATCGGCCAGGTGGTGCGCACCGACGGACCGCAATCGCACCTGCCCAAGGCCGGCACGCCCACCATGGGCGGCATGCTGATCATCGTGGCGATCGTCGTGACGACGCTGCTGTGGGCCGACCTCGCCAATCGCCTGGTGTGGATCGCGCTCGGCGTCACGCTCGGCTTCGGCCTGATCGGTTTCTACGACGATTACCTCAAGCTCGTGGTCGGCAACTCGCGCGGCCTGATCGCGCGCTGGAAATATTTCTGGCAGTCGCTGACCGGCATTGCCGCCGCGGTGCTGCTCTACCAGCTGGCGCATCACTCGGCCGCCGCCACTTCGTTCCACGTGCCGTTCTTCAAGACCGTGGCGCTGCCGCTGGGCTCGTTCGGCTTCGTGCTGCTCGGCTACCTGATGATCGTCGGCATGAGCAACGCGGTGAATCTCACCGATGGCCTCGATGGCCTGGCGATAGGCCCTGCGGTGATGGTGGCGGGCGCGCTGGCGATACTCGCCTACCTGAGCGGCAACATGGTGTTCGCCAACTACCTGGCGATTCCGGCGGTGCCCGGCGCCGGCGAGCTGGCGGTGTTCAGCAGTGCGATCGTCGGCGCGGGCCTGGGCTTCCTGTGGTTCAACACCTATCCGGCGCAGGTGTTCATGGGCGACATCGGTGCGCTCGCGCTCGGCGCGGCACTCGGCTTCATCGGCTTCGTGGTGCGCCAGGAGATCGTCACGCTGGTGATGGGCGGCATCTTCGTGCTCGAGACCGCCTCGGTGATCCTGCAGGTGGCCTCGTTCAAGCTCACCGGCAAGCGCCTGTTCCGCATGGCGCCGATCCATCATCACTTCGAGCTCAAGGGCTGGGCCGAGCCCAAGATCATCGTGCGTTTCTGGATCATCAGCCTGTTGCTGGTGCTGGCAGGGCTCGCCACCCTGAAGCTGCGATGAGCATGCCTGCACACAGCACGCCACGCACTGTCGTGGTGGGTCTGGGCAAGACCGGACTGTCGGTGGTGCGGCACCTGCGCGCGCGCGGTGTACTGGTCGCGGTCACCGACACGCGTACCGAACCGCCGGGCCTCGCGCAGCTGCAGGCGCTGGCGCCCGAGATCCAGGTGAGCACCGGCGGGCTCGACGAGCGGCTGCTGGCTGGCGCCAACGCAATCGTGGTCTCGCCGGGCATCGCGCCCAACGGCCCGTTCTTCGAGCGCGCCCGCGCCCAGGGCCTGGCGCCGATCGGCGATCTGGAACTGTTCGCACGCGCCGCGCGCGCCGAGGTGGTCGGCATCACCGGCACCAACGGCAAGAGCACCGTCACCACGCTGGTGGGCGGCATGGCCGCAGCGCGCCGGCCGCCGCACGCGCGTCGGCGGGAACCTGGGCGAGCCGGCGCTCGAGCTGCTCGATGCCCGCGGCGGAGCTCTACGTGCTCGAGCTCTCGAGCTACCAGCTCGACACCACCGAGTCGCTGCGCCTGCAGGCGGCCACGGTGCTGAACGTCACGCCCGATCACCTGGATCGCTACGGCACGCTCGAGCGCTATGCGGCTTCCAAGGCGCGCATCTTTCGCCACTGCGCCACCGCGGTGCTCAATGCGGATGATCCGCGCGTGCTGGCGATGAGCGGCATCGCCGCGCGCGAGCTGCGCTTCTCGCTGCACGCCGATCGTGACGCCGACTACAGCCTGCGTCGCCGTGGCGATGCGGACTGGCTGACGCGGCGCGGGGAATGGCTGCTGCCGCTGAGTGCGATGCGGCTCGCCGGCCGGCACAACGCCGCCAATGCGCTCGCCGCACTCGCGCTCGGCGAGGCGCTCGGTCTCGCGCGCGAGTGCATGCTCGAGGAGCTGCGCGAATTCACCGGACTCCCGCATCGCATGACCCTCGTGGCCGAGCTCGCGGGCGTGCGCTACATCGATGATTCCAAGGGCACCAATGTCGGTGCGACCGAAGCCGCGGTCGCCGGGCTCGATGGCCCGCTGCTGCTGATCGCCGGTGGCGACGGCAAGGGCCAGGATTTCACGCCGCTGGCCGCGGCGCTTCGCGGCAAGGTGCGGCGCGCACTGCTGATCGGCCGCGATGCCAGGGCCGTGGGGGCTGCGCTCGCTGGCGTCTGCGAGATCGAATACTGCGACACGCTCGAGGCCGCGGTGCGCGCAGCCGCCGCGCAGGCGCAGCGGGGCGATACCGTGTTGCTGTCACCGGCCTGCGCGAGCCTCGACATGTTTCGCGACTACGCGCATCGCGGCGCGGTATTCGCCGCCGCCGTGCAGGGGCTGGCGACATGAACAGCATCGCCACCACGCTGTCGGATTCACCGGTGCGAGAACGCAGCCGGACTGGTACGAGCGCGGCCAGGGAGTCGGGCGCCAGCACCGGCAGCAATGCGCGCCTGCGCATCGATGTGCTGATGCTGCTGCTGGTCAGCGCGATCCTGCTGCTGGGCCTGGTCATGGTGACTTCGGCTTCCATCAGCGTGGCCGCGCACGAGAGCGGCGATCCCTTCGCCTACCTGCAGAAGCAGCTGGTGCTGCTGGGCGCGGGCGTGGCGCTCGCGTCGCTCGTGTTCCTGATTCCGATCAGCGTGATCGAGCGCCTGGCGATGCCCTTGCTGATCATCGCCGGTGCAATGCTGGTGCTGGTGTTGATTCCCGGGCTCGGCCACGTGGTGAATGGCAGCCGGCGCTGGCTGCGCCTGCCGGGCATCAACTTCCAGGCCTCCGAGGCGGCGCGCGTGCTGGTGCTCGTTTACATCGCCCATTACTGCGTGCGCTTCGAGAGCGCACTGCGCGGCGGCATGGCTGGCCTCGCGCGACCCCTGGGCCTGCTGACGCTGTTTGGCCTGCTGCTGCTGCTCGAACCGGACCTCGGCGCCGCGACGGTGCTGTTCGCCACCGGCTTCGGCCTGCTGTTCGTCGCCGGTGCGCAACTGCGCTGGGTGCTGGTCACGGTGCTGGGCGCGAGCGCGGCACTCTCGATGCTGGTGATGTTCTCCAGCTATCGCATGCGGCGGCTGACCGCATTCCTGGACCCCTGGGCCGACCCCTACAACACCGGCTTCCAGCTCACGCAGTCGCTGATCGCCATCGGTCGCGGCGAGTGGTTCGGCGTGGGCCTGGGCGCCAGCGTGCAGAAACTGTTCTATCTGCCCGAAGCCCACAACGATTTCCTGTTTGCGGTGCTGGCCGAGGAGCTGGGCCTGGCCGGCGTGGTGCTGACGCTCGGCCTGTTCCTGGCGCTGCGCCTGGCGCGTGTTCGCGCTCGCGCGCCGCGCCAACGATGCCGGCATGAAATTCCACTCCTACCTCGCGGCCGGCTTCGCGCTGTGGCTGCTGGTGCAGGCCTTCGTGAACATCGGCGTGAACATGGGCGTGCTGCCGACCAAGGGCCTGACGCTGCCGCTGATGAGCTATGGACGCAGCAGCCTGATCGTGGCGCTCGCCTGGGTGGGCCTGGTGATGCGCGTGCATCACGAAGTTGCCGGTGGCGCGCGCGCTGGCGCGCGCGGGCGGTACGCATGAGCGCACCGGTGGTGCTGATCATGGCGGGCGGCACTGGTGGCCACGTCTATCCGGCGCTGGCGCTGGCGCGCGAGTTGCGCCGTCGCTCCTGGCAGATCGTGTGGCTGGGCACGAAGCAGGGGATCGAGGCGCGCGTCGTGCCGGCAGAGCAGATCACGATCGAATGGCTCAGCATCAGCGGCCTGCGCGGCAAGGGTCTGCTGGCGTGGCTGGCCGCGCCGCTGCGTTTGCTGCGCGCGCTGCGCGAAGCGCTCGCGGTGATGCGCCGTCACCAGCCCTGCGTCGTGGTCGGTCTCGGTGGTTTTGTCTCGGGGCCTGGAGGCGTTGCGGCCTGGCTGCAGCGCCGGCCGCTGCTGATCCACGAACAGAATGCGATCGCGGGCCTCACCAATCGATGTCTCGCGCGGCTCGCCACCGAAGTGCTGGCCGGTTTTCCCGATGCCTTCGGCGGCACGGTGAACGCGCGCGTGATCGGCAACCCCGTACGTGCCGAGATCGCGGCGCTCCCCGGTCCTGCCGAGCGCTTCGGCACACGCACTGGCGCCATCCGTCTGCTCGTGGTCGGCGGTAGCCTGGGCGCGGCGCGACTCAATGCCGTGGTGCCCCATGCGCTGGCGCAACTGCAGGGACGCATCAGCTTCGATGTGCAGCATCAGTCGGGCGAGCGCTGGATCGACAACGCGCGGCGCGCCTATGCCGAGGCCGGCGTGCGTGCGCGCGTCGAACCCTACATCGAGGACATGGCCGAGGCCTACGGCTGGGCCGACCTGGTGCTGTGCCGCGCGGGTGCGCTCACCATCGCCGAGCTGGCCGCAGCCGGCGTTGGCGCCTTGCTGGTGCCCTATCCGCACGCGGTCGATGATCACCAGAGTGCCAATGCGCGCGTGCTGGTGAACGAGGGCGCCGCGCGCCTGGTATCCGATCGCGAACTGAGCGCCGAGCGCCTGGCCGAAGAGCTGACCACGTTGTGCGCGGGGCGCGGCAAGCTGCTGGCGATGGCCGAGCGCGCGCGCCTGCTGGCGCGCGCCGATGCCGGCAAGGCGCTCGCCGATGCCTGCATGCCGTATGCGAGGGCCGCATGAACGAGCGCATGCGCCGCATCGGCACCATCCATTTCGTCGGCATCGGCGGCAGCGGCATGGGCGGCATTGCCGAAGTGCTGCTGAACCTCGGTTATCGCGTGCAGGGCTCGGACCTCAAGGCCAACGCTGTCACCGAGCGGCTGGCGGCGCTGGGCGCGCGCATCTGCATCGGTCATCGCGCCGAGAATGCCGATGGCGCCGATGTCGTGGTCACCTCGACCGCGGTGGCGACCGACAATCCCGAAGTGCAGGCTGCGATCGCACGGCGCATCCCGGTGGTGCCGCGCGCCGAGATGCTGGGCGAGCTGATGCGCTTCCGCCAGAGCATTGCCGTGGCGGGCACGCACGGCAAGACCACCACCACGAGCCTCGTGGCCAGCGTGCTGGCCGAAGGTGGCGAGGATCCCACTTTCGTGATCGGCGGGCGGCTCAAGAGCGCAGGCAGCAATGCGCGCCTCGGCGCCGGCCGCTACCTCGTGGCCGAGGCCGACGAGAGCGATGCCTCCTTCCTGCACCTGCAGCCGATCATCGCCATCGTCACCAACATCGACAATGATCACCTGGGCACGCACGGCGGAGATTTCGCGCGCCTGTGCGACAGCTTCGTGAGCTTCCTGCACAACCTGCCGTTCTACGGGCTGGCGGTGCTGTGCCACGACGACGAGCACGTGCAGGGCATCCTGGCACGCGTCGGTCGTGCGATCGTGAGCTATGGCCTGGGCGAGGGCGCCGATGTGCGCGCCGTGAACATCCGCCGCGAGCGGGCCCGCACCAGTTTCGAGGTGCAGCGCAAGGCGCATGCGACGCCGCTCGCCGTGACGCTGAATCTCGCCGGGCTCCACAACGTGCGCAACGCGCTGGCCGCGATCGCCGTGGCCACCGAGCTCGCGATCGACGACGCCGCGATCGTGCGCGCGCTGGCGAACTTCCAGGGCATCGATCGGCGCATGCAGCTGATCGGCGATGTGCAGACGCCCGCCGGCGCCATCACCATTGTCGATGACTACGGCCATCACCCGACCGAGATCGCCGCGACGCTCGATGCCTTGCGCCAGGCTTATCCCGAGCGCCGTCTGGTGGTGGCCTTCCAGCCGCACCGTTACTCGCGCACCCGCGATCTGCTCGATGACTTCGCCAACGTGCTCTCGCAGGTCGACGTGCTGCTGGTCACCGAGGTCTATGCCGCCGGTGAAACACCGATCAAGGGCGCGGACGGCCGCGCGATCTGCCGCGCGGTGCGCAGCCGCGGCAAGCTCGAGCCCGTGTTTGTCAGCCGCGCCGAGAACATCGCCACCAGCCTGCGCGACCTGCTGCGCGACGGCGACGTGGTGGTCACGATGGGCGCGGGCCACATCGGCGCCATCAGCCAGGCCTTGCCCGCGAAGCTGTCCGCGCCGCGTGCCATCGAGCGGCGCTCGGTGGAGCGGCGGCCATGAACGCTGCGCTGACACCGGAACTGCAGCTGCGCGTGCGACGCGACGAGCCCATGGCCAGGCACACTTCCTGGCGCGTCGGCGGGCCGGCCGACATGTTCTTCACGCCGCGCGATCGCCATGAGCTGGGCAGCTTCCTGCGCAGCCTGCCTGTGGATACGCCGGTGTACTGGGTGGGCCTGGGCAGCAATCTGCTGGTGCGCGATGGCGGCATCCGCGGCGCGGTGATCTGCACGCACGGCGCCTTCACGCGGCTCGATCGCAGCGCGCAGCAGCGCGTGTACTGCGAGGCGGGCGTGCCCTGCACGCGCCTGGCGCGCCAGTGCGGCAAGTGGCAGCTCGGCCAGGCGGAATTCTTCGCCGGCATCCCCGGCACCTTCGGTGGAGCGCTGGCGATGAACGCCGGCGCCTACGGCGGCGAGACCTGGAACTTCGTGCGCTCAGTGGAGCTGATCGACCGCGAAGGCCAGCTGCACAAGCGCGATGCCGCGCAGTTCACCGTTGGCTATCGCCACGTGGTCGGCCCCGTCGCCAACGAATGGTTCCTCGCGGCCGAGCTGGAATTCGGGCCGCGCGATGCGGACGAAGTCAGCACCGTGCGCGCCCTGAGCGAGCGGCGTCGGCAGACGCAGCCACTGGGCGAATGGAGCTGCGGCTCGGTGTTCACCAATCCGCCGGGCGACCATGCCGCGCGCCTGATCGAGGCCGCCGGCCTCAAGGGCCATCGCATCGGTGGTGCCGTGGTGTCCGAGAAGCACGCCAATTTCATCCTCAACGAGAAGAGCGCCACCGCGCACGATCTCGAGTCGCTCATCAGGCATGTCCAGCACACCGTGCAGCAGGTGCATGGCGTGACGCTCGTGCCTGAAGTGCGCATCGTCGGGGAGGCGCTCTGATGCGCCTGCGTCATGATCCCGCGGGGCTGCGACGCATCGCTGCCGCCGCTGATTTCGGTCGCGTGGCGGTGCTGTACGGCGGCACTTCCACCGAGCGCGAGATCTCGCTGCGCAGCGGTGCTGCGGTGCTGGCCGCGTTGCAGCGTCGCGGCGTCGATGCGCAGGGTTTCGATCCCGCCGAGCGTCCGCTGGCTGAGCTGGCCGGCGCGTACGCGCGCGCCTGGATCGTGCTGCATGGCCCGGGCGGCGAAGACGGCAGTCTGCAGGGCGCACTGGAATTTCTCGGCGTGCCCTATACCGGCAGTGGCGTCACTGGCTCGGCGATCGGCATGGATAAATTGCGCAGCAAGCGCATGGCCGCAGCGGTGGGCATTCCCACGCCTGATTTCGTCGTGTTGCGCACCGACGCTGATCTCGAACTGGCGCTGCAGCGCCTCGGCCTGCCGATGATCGTCAAACCTGCCTCGCAAGGCTCGAGCGTCGGCATGACGCGCGTCACCCAGGCCAGCGAATTGCCGGCGGCCTGGCGCGCTGCCACCCAGCACGAGCCGGTGGCCTTTGCCGAGCCCTGGATCACCGGCGCTGAATACACGGTGTCGATGCTGCAGGGCCAGGCGCTGCCCGCAATCCGCATCGAAGCCGCCGGCGGCTTCTACGACTACGAAGCAAAATATTTCCGCAATGACACCCGCTACCTGTGTCCCTGCGGGCTCGCGCCACAGGCCGAGCAGCAGCTCGCGACCTTGTCGCTCGCGGCATTCGAGGCCTGCGGCGCCGAAGGCTGGGGCCGCGCCGACTTCATGATGAACGCGAGTGGGCAGCCACTGCTGCTCGAGATCAACACCGTGCCGGGCATGACCGACCACAGCCTGGTGCCGATGGCGGCGCGCGCGGCCGGCATCGATTTCGACGAACTGGTCTGGCGCGTGCTCGAGACCAGCCTGGTGCGCACGCCATGCTGAGCCTCAAGCGCAACAACCGCCGCGCCAACCGTCGCGCCACCGCCGATGAGTCGCGCTGGCAACTGCCGGCATTGCCGTGGCGCACGCTGGGTCTGTGGTCCGGAAGCCTCGCGGGCGTGATTGCCCTGGTCGCCGGCCTGTTGCTGTTCGTGAACCAGCCGATCGAGCGCATCCAGGTCGAAGGCCGCTTCCAGCATCTCACGGCGCTCGATGTCGACAAGGTGGTGCGTACGCAGTTGCACGGCGCCGGCCTGATCTCGGTCAACCTCAGCGCGATGCAGCGCGCGATCCGCACCTTGCCATGGGTGGAATCGGCGAGCGTGCAGCGCAGCTGGCCGCATGGACTGCGGGTGCGCGTGAGCGAGCAGCAGGCGGTGGCGCGCTGGAACGAGCGCGACCTGGTGAATGCCAATGGCACGCTGTTCTACACCGACGCGCGCTTCGTGGCGCCCGAGCTGCCGCAGCTCGGCGGCCCCAGCGGCACCGAGGCCGAGGTGGTGGCGCGCTATCTCGCGCTGCAGGGCCGCATCAGCGAGGTGGGCATGCGCCTGCTCGCGCTGCGGCGCGATGCGCGTGGCGCCTGGGAAGCACAGCTCGACAACGGCGTGAGCGTGCGCTTCGGCCGCAAGCAGGTCGATGAGCGCAGTGCGCGCTTCCTGGCCGTGGCGCTGCGCATGCTGGTGCAGCGCGCGACCGACATCGCTTACGTGGACATGCGCTACAGCAATGGTTTCGCGATTGGCTGGCGCAGTGGCGCGACGCGCCTGGCCGGCAACAACACTCCCGAGGATGGCAAGCCGCATGGTTAAGCGTTCAGACCGGCCCCTGGTGGTAGGACTCGATATCGGCACGTCCAAGGTGGTCGCGCTGGTCGGCGAGCTCGGCGCCGATGGCGCCATCGATGTGATTGGCCTCGGCTCGCAGCCCTCGCGCGGCCTGAAAAAAGGCGTGGTCGTGAACATCGAATCGACCGTGCAGTCGATCCAGCGTGCGGTCGAAGAGGCCGAGCTGATGGCGGGCTGCGAGATCAACGCGGTCTATGCCGGCATCGCCGGCAGTCATATCCGCAGCCTCAATTCCCATGGCGTGGTGGCGATCCGCGATCGCGAGGTCACGCACGCCGATGTCGAGCATGTGATCGATGCCGCCAAGGCAGTGGCGATACCGGCCGACCAGCGCATCCTGCACGTGCTGCCGCAGGAATTCATCATCGATGGCCAGGAAGGCATCCGTGACCCGATCGGCATGTCGGGCGTGCGGCTCGAGGCCAAGGTGCACATCGTCACCGGCGCCGACAGCGCCGCGCAGAACATCATCAAGTGCGTGCAGCGCTGCGGCCTGGTGGTCGAGGACATCGTGCTCGAGCAGCTGGCCTCGAGCTTCGCGGTGCTCACCGACGACGAGAAGGAACTGGGCGTGTGCATCGTCGATGTGGGCGGCGGCACCACCGACATCGCCGTGTTCTTGGGGGGCGCGATCCGCCACACCGCGGTGATTCCGATCGCCGGCGACCAGGTCACCAACGACATCGCGGTCTCGATGCGCACGCCGACGCAGTACGCCGAGGACATCAAGGTGCGCTTCGCCTGCGCGCTCTCGCAGCTCGCCAACCCCGACGAGAGCATCGAGGTACCGAGCGTCGGTGACCGCCCGGCGCGGCGCCTGGCGCGCCAGACGCTGGCCGAGATCGTCGAGCCGCGTTACGAGGAACTGTTCAACCTGATCCGCGAGGAACTGCGGCGCAGCGGCTTCGAGGAAGTGATCGCCGCAGGCCTGGTGCTGACCGGCGGTAGTGCGCGCATGGAAGGCGCGATCGAACTCGCCGAGGAAATCTTCCATGTGCCGGTGCGCCTCGGCGTGCCGCAGTCGGTGCGCGGCCTGGCCGACGCCGTGCAGAACCCGATCTATTCAACCGCGGTGGGCCTGCTGCTGTACGCACGCGAGAACCTGCAGCCGGCGGCGCGCAGCGCGCTGCTCGGCAACAGCGTCGGCGGCGCGCTCACGCGCATGAAGAGCTGGTTCCAGGGTCATTTCTGAGTTTCGTTTTTTGTTTTTGATTTTGATTTTGTTTTTCAACAGGGGAGCTGACAGCCATGTTTGAATTGATGGACGCCTACAGCCAGAGCGCTGTAATCAAGGTAATCGGAGTGGGTGGCGGCGGCGGCAACGCCGTGACGCATATGGTGCAGCAGTGGCATCGAGGGCGTGGATTTCATCTGCGTCAACACCGATGCGCAGGCGCTCAAGGCCTCGAAGGTGAAGACCGCGCTGCAGATCGGCAGCAACATCACCAAGGGACTGGGTGCAGGCGCTGATCCGGAGATCGGCCGGCAGGCCGCGGTCGAAGATCGCGATCGCATCATCGAACTGATCAGCGGTTGCGACATGCTGTTCATCACCGCCGGCATGGGCGGTGGCACCGGCACCGGCGCCGCGCCCGTGGTGGCGCAGATCGCGCGCGAGCTCGGCATCCTGACGGTGGCGGTGGTCACGCGCCCCTTCCAGATGGAAGGCAACAAGCGCTCGCTGGTGGCCGACCATGGCATCAGCGAACTGACCAAGAGCGTCGACTCGCTGATCACGATTCCGAACCAGAAGCTGCTGACGGTGCTCGGCCCGACCACCACCCTGCTCGATGCCTTCAAGTCCGCCAACCAGGTGCTGCAGGGCGCCGTGCAGGGCATCGCCGAGTTGATCACGCGCCCCGGCCTGATCAATGTCGACTTTGCCGACGTGCGCACCGTGATGTCGCGAGACCGGCATGGCGATGATGGGCAGCGGCGTGGCCAGCGGCGAGAACCGCGCGCGCCAGGCCGCCGAGGCCGCGGTGTCCTCACCGCTGCTCGAGGACATCAACCTCTCGGGCGCCAACGGCATCCTGGTGAACGTGACCGCGGGCCTCGATCTCGCGATCGGCGAGTTCGAGGAAGTCGGTCGCATCGTCAAGGAGTTCGCCTCCGAGGACGCTACCGTCGTGATCGGCACGGTGATCGATCCGGAGATGAGCAACGAGCTGCGGGTCACGGTGGTCGCCACCGGGCTCGGCCGCAACCTCAAGCATCAGGCGGCACCGGCCCCGACCAAGCATGCGCACTCGCATGCCCCGGTGCAGACCCGCGAAGCGCACGGCATGCGCGTGCTGCGGCGCGAGCCGCCGACCGCCAGCGAGTGGCAGGACCTCGACCGTCCGACCATCGTGCGCCAGCGCGCGGTCGGCGACGGCCTGCGTCCGGAGCCGTCGCCGGCCGAGGAACTGCTGGATATCCCGGCATTTCTGCGTCGCCAGGCTGACTGAGGGCCGGGGCGTATCCACAGGGCGACGGGCAAGCCCCGGCCCGTCCCCTGTGGTACGTTAGCGTCATGGTAGGACAGCGAACCCTGCGCAACAGCATGCGCGCCACCGGTGTCGGACTGCACACCGGCAAGAAAGTGTTGATGATCGTCAAGCCGGCGGCGCCCGATACCGGCATCGTGTTCCATCGCAGCGATCTGCCGGGCTCGCCCGATATTCCGGCGCGCGCCGCCAATGTCGGCGAGACCACGCTCGGCACCACTCTGATCCAGGGCGAGGCCAAGGTCTCCACCGTCGAGCATCTGCTCTCGGCCTGCGCCGGCCTCGGCATCGACAACGCGCGCATCGAAGTCAACGCACCCGAAGTGCCGATCATGGACGGCAGCGCCGGTCCCTTCGTGTTCCTGCTGCAGTCAGCCGGCATCGAAGAGCAGGCCAGCCCCAAGCGCTTCACGCGCGTCACCAAGCGCGTGCGCGTCGAGGATGGCGACAAGTGGGCGCAGTTCGATCCCTACGAAGGCTTCAAGGTGAATTTCGAGATCGAGTTCGATCACCCGATCTTCAAGCGCCGCATGCAGCGCGCCACCATGGATTTCTCGACCACCGCGTTCCTGAAGGAAATCAGCCGCGCGCGCACTTTCGGTTTCATGCGCGATCTCGAGATGCTGCGCTCACGCAATCTCGCGCTCGGCGGCACGCTCGACAACGCCATCGTGCTCGATGACGCCGGCGTGCTCAACGAAGACGGCCTGCGCTACGAAGATGAATTCGTGAAGCACAAGATCCTTGATGCGATCGGCGATCTGTACCTGCTGGGCCACAGCCTGATCGGCGAATTCTCCGGGCATAAATCCGGGCACGGGCTCAACAACAAGCTTTTGCGCACCCTGCAGGCTGATGCTTCCGCGTGGCAGGAAGTGTCCTTCGAGCGCCCCGAGCAGGCGCCGATATCCTACGTGCAGACGCTGACCATCCCGGCCAACGCGCTCGCTTCCTAGTTCGAACTGCCCGATCGGCCTGGTGCGTGCGGTGTCGGCGGCCGCGTCGCCAGCGGCGCGACGCGCACACTGACTTTGGCGATCATCGGGTCGCGCTGCATGATCCGCGGTTCAAGCGCGACCATTGCGTAGCGCAGGCGAGTGCTCCAGGCGGCGCTGCTGCTCATGATCACGAGTTCCCGGCCCTTGGGAATGACGTTTACGATGGCCGCCTGCAACTCTTCGGGCAACTGCTCGCGCAGCCAGCCCACCCAGTTCTGTTGGGCACTCTGGGCGCCCGCCAATCGCTGCAGCAGTCCTTGGCTGCCGATTATGTCGCCGAGACTGCGCGGTACCGCAGCCGGGCCTCTGGTGCGGCTGACATAAGCCCTTCCGGAGCGCAAATCGGGAGATCGCTTCTTGTCATGGGGGGGCTTCTTGGGCATAGTTTCGCGCATGATAGCGGGGTTCCCTTATAGACAGCTCAAGGCGCTGGCCGTTCTGGCCTGAGGTCCGCTAACTATATGAATCTCATATTCTTTTCCAAGAGCCGTGGCCGTGCGCACCACCTGAACCTCTCGCATCCGGTGACCCTCACGCTGCTCGGCATCCTGGGGCTCGGCGTGCTCGCCGGTGTATTCATGGGCGGCCTCAAAGTGGGCGTGCGTGGGGCCAGCATGGGCGCCCTGGGCGACCCGGCGATGGTGGCGGCAGAGCGGGCCGAGCTAGCGGCGATGAAGGTGCGGCTGCAGGAGCGCATCGACGGCCTGGCCGTGCGAATGGGCGTGCTCAACGCCCACCTGGTGCGGCTCAATGCGCTGGGCAAACGCCTGACGCAGATGGCCAACCTCAACAACCACGAATTCGACTTCGACCACGACCCGCCGATGGGTGGTCCCGAGGGCGAGAGCGGCGGTCGCGGCGCCGAAGTGCCCGACCTCTCGCAGATGATCAACCAGTTCGACCGCCGGCTCGATTTCCGCACCACCCAGTTCGCGGCCCTCGAGAACGTGCTGCTCGGCCGTGAGCTCACCGCAGACCTGCGGCCCACGGGTCGACCGGTGCTGGCTGGCTACATTTCCTCGTACTTCGGCGAGCGCATGGATCCTTTCAATGGCGAAGAGGCCTTCCACAAGGGGCTCGATTTCGCCAGCGACGCGGGCACCGACGTGCTGGCCGTAGGGCAGGGCGTGGTCACCTGGGCCGGCGCGCGCGAGGGCTACGGCGTGCTCGTCGAGGTCAACCACGGCAACGGCTTCCTCACGCGCTACGCCCACAACTCCAAGGTGCTGGTCAACAAGGGCGACACCGTGCAGCGCGGTCAGGCGATCGCGGTCGTAGGCTCAACCGGTCGCTCGACCGGGCCGCACGTGCACTTCGAAGTGCTGAAAGACGGGCGGCAGATAGACCCCATGACTTTCGTCGGGCACTGAGCCCGGCTCCGTCAAAATAATCGCGTAAGACCGGAGGCTGGCCGCTTCGAGCGAGCTGGTTTCGATCAAGACTGATCCGGACGCACGGCGACCAATGTCAGCGGCGCTAGTGCGCCGACTTGTGCACTCAGGCCGGGCCCGAGGTACCGTGCCGTTCGGCGCTTGCGCGCCGCTTCGCGATGGCCTGGCGCAGCAGGTATTCGATCTGCGCGTTGATGCTGCGCAGATCGTCGGCGGCCCATTTTTCCAGGTCCTTCCACAGGTCCGGCGGGACCCGCAGCAGAAATGCCTTGCGCTCGGCGGAGCTCACACTCAGGTGTAGACCGTGCCGGTGTTGATCACGGGCGTCGATCTCGGCGGTGTGGGTACGGACAGTCTTGCTGGGCATGTTTTGCTCTCTACTTATTATGATACCTTTATGATATCATAATGAAATCAGGCGCCAAATCAAGCATTCGGGCCCTTGAACGAATTCCTACCCGCCCCATCTATCCGTACAATGTGCGGTTCCGCAGGGCGGCCCCGTGTCTTTGGTGGGGCGTTCCGCTTGATTTCAAAGGATTTTTCTAGTGCTTAAGGCCCTGACGCGAGTGTTTGGCAGCCGCAATGAACGGCTGGTGAAGAGCTATGCGCGACCGGTGCGCGCCTCCCTGTCCTTCGAGCCGGCGCTGCAGGCGCTGAGCGACGCTCAGCTGCGCGCCAAGACCGACGAGTTCCGCGGCAAGCTCGCCGCGGGCGCCACGCTCGAGCAATTGCAACCCGAGGCTTTTGCGGTCGTGCGCGAGGCGGCACGGCGCACCTTGAAAATGCGCCACTTCGATGTGCAGCTGGTCGGCGGCCTGGCGCTGCACCAGGGCAAGATCGCCGAGATGCGCACCGGCGAGGGCAAGACGCTGGTGGCCACGCTGCCGGCCTATCTGAATGCGCTGCCCGGCAAGGGCGTGCATGTGGTCACGGTCAACGAGTACCTCGCGCAGCGCGATGCCGACTGGATGGGTCCGGTGTTCCGCTTCCTCGGCCTCACGGTGGGCGTGATCCGCGGCCAGCAGGATTCCGCGGAGAAGCGCGCCGCCTATGCCTGCGACATCACCTACGGCACCAACAACGAGTTCGGTTTCGATTACCTGCGCGACAACCTGGCCTTCCGCCTCGACGATCGCGTGCAGCGCACACTCACCTACGCCATCGTCGATGAAGTCGATTCCATCCTGATCGACGAGGCGCGCACGCCGCTGATCATCTCAGGGCCGGCGGAAGAGAGCACCGAGATCTACCAGCAGGTGAACAAGCTGGTGCCGCGGCTGATGCGGCAGAAGGCCGAGGACGGTCCGGGCGATTTCTCGGTGGACGAGAAGGGCAAGCAGGTGCATCTCACCGAGGCAGGCCACGAGCGCGTCGAGGAGCTGATGCTCGAGAGCGGCCTGCTGCGCGAGGGCGAGAGCCTGTACGACGCGGCCAACATCCGCCTGATGCATCACCTGAACGCGGCGCTGCGTGCGCATGCGATCTACAAGCGCGATGTCGAGTACATCGTGCGCAACGGCGAAGTGATCATCGTCGATGAATTCACCGGCCGCACGATGGTCGGCCGGCGCTGGTCCGATGGCCTGCACCAGGCGGTCGAGGCCAAGGAAGGCGTGCAGGTGCGCGAGGAGAACCAGACGGTCGCCTCGATCACCTTCCAGAACTACTTCCGCCTCTACAAGAAACTGGCCGGCATGACCGGCACCGCCGACACCGAGGCGCCGGAGTTCCTGCAGATCTACGGCCTCGAAGTCGTGGTGATCCCTACGCATCGGGCGATGATCCGCAAGGACAACTCCGACTTCGTCTATCTCACTGCGGCTGACAAGTTCGCGGCGATCATTGCCGATATCCGCGACTGCGCGACGCGCAAGCAGCCGGTGCTGGTGGGCACCACTTCGATCGAGACTTCCGAGTATCTGGCAGGGCTGCTGCAGAAAGAGAACATCGAGCATCAGGTGCTCAACGCCAAGCAGCATGAACGCGAGGCGCACGTGGTGGCGCAGGCCGGGCGACCGGGCACGGTCACGATCGCCACCAACATGGCTGGCCGCGGCACCGACATCGTGCTGGGCGGCAACTGGGAAGCCGAGCTGCACGAGCTGGGCGCCGAGGTCGATGAGGCCACGGCGGCGGCCGCGCGCAGCGCCTGGCAGGTTCGTCACGATGAGGTGATTACCGCCGGCGGCCTGCACATCATCGGCACCGAGCGCCACGAGTCGCGGCGCATCGACAACCAGTTGCGCGGCCGCTCGGGCCGCCAGGGCGATCCGGGCTCGAGCCGTTTCTACCTCTCGATGGAAGACAACCTGATGCGGATCTTCGGCGATCCGAACCGTACCAAGCGCTGGCTGCAGATGGCCGGCATGAAGTCGGGCGAGGTGATCGAGAGCGGCATGCTCTCGCGCCAGATCGAGAAGGCGCAGCGCAAGGTCGAATCGCACAACTTCGACATCCGCAAGCAGCTGTTGCTGTTCGATGACGTGGCCAACGACCAGCGCAAGGTGGTCTATCACCAGCGCACCGAGATCCTGGGCACTTCCGATCTCAGCGACGCGGTCGAGGGCATGTTCCGCGAGGCGGTTGCTGGGCAGATCGATGCGCACCTGCCCAATGGTCCGCAGGAGAACTGGGATCTGCCGGGCCTCGCCAAGGCATTGCAGCGTGATTTCAATGTGCAGGTGGATCCCGCCTCGTGGCTGGCGGTGCAGCCTGACATGGAAGAAGCGACGCTGCGCGAGCGCATCACGCAGGCGGCGCTGGCCACCTATCACGCCAAGGGCACGAACATCGGTCCGGTGATGCGCCACGTGGAGCGCGATGTGGTGCTGCATGTGCTCGACCAGCACTGGCGCGATCACCTGGGCGCAATGGACTACCTGCGCCAGGGCATCCACCTGCGCGGCTATGCGCAGAAAGACTATCGCTACGAATACAAGCGCGAGGCCTTCGAGCTGTTCACCGCGATGCTGGGGCGCGTGAAGTTCGACGCCGCCTCGCGCCTCGTCGACCGTCGAGATCCGTACGCAGGAGCAGCTCGATCGCGAAGAGGCTGATCGGCGCGAACGCCTGATGCGCGCGCTGCAGGCGCAGCATGCCGAGCTGCCCTCGGCGCTGGATGTGCCCGAGAGCGGCGCGGGCGATGGCGCCGGCGCGGGAGCTGGCGGCATGGGCGCCGCTGCAGGCGCTGGCATCGGTGCTGGCGCGGGCGTGGGCAATGATCCCGGCGTGGTCGCGCCCTTCGTGCGTGGCGATCGCAAGGTCGGGCGCAACGAACCCTGCCCCTGCGGATCGGGCCGCAAATTCAAGCAGTGCCATGGGCTGCTGACTGATGGCTGATGAGCGTGGCGATCGAATCCGCAGTCTGCGCAATTGAGGCCAGGCCCACGATCCGGGTGGTCGCGGCGGTGCTCAGGGATGCACACGGCCGCGTACTGATTTCGCAGCGGCCCGAGGGGAAGCAATACGCCGGCCTGTGGGAATTTCCGGGCGGCAAGGTCGAGCCCGGCGAAGCGGTCGAGGCGGCGTTGCGGCGCGAGCTGCGCGAAGAGCTGGGGATCGAAGTCATGGGCTGCCAGCCGCTGCTGAGCCTGTGGCATGACTATCCGGAGCGGCAGGTTGAGTTATGCGTATGGACGGTCGGACACTATGCCGGCGACGCGCAAGGGCTCGAAGGACAGGCGCTGCGCTGGCTTGCGGTGTCGGAACTGCGCAGCATCGAGCTGCTGCCCGCCGACCTGCCGATCATCGAACAACTTGAATCAACACTGAAGGACTGACGATGGCACAGGAACCAGGAATGCCCGACATCCAGGTGGATCGCAACGGGCTGTATCGCGAAGAGGTGTTCACCGATCGCAAGGCAGGCACGTTGCGGCGCCTGGTGCCCGTGACGGCCGATGGCGCACCCGATGCCGCGCGCCCGGTGCTCTGGTCCGGCCAGACGCAGCTGCTGACGCCAGGCGGCGTTCTGCCGTTGGCCTTCGAGATCGACGCGAATACGCTCGATGAGGCGCTGACGCGCTTTCCGGCCGCCGTGCACGCAGCGCTCGAACAGGCGATCGAAGAAGCGCGCGAGTACCGGCGCGAGAGCGCTTCGCGCATCGTGGTGCCGGAAGTCGGCGGCGGGGCCATCCCCGGCGGCGGCAAGATCAAGCTGTAGCGCGCCCGTTACGAGGCGAGTGGCAGCCCCAGATCGCGCGCCACCGCCGCGTGCACCACGCGACCGTCCACGATATTCAGGCCGGCCTTGAGGCCGGCATCGGCGGCCAGCGCCGCTTCCCAGCCCTTGTCCGCCAGCGCCTTCACGTAGGGAAGCGTGGCATTGTTGAGTGCCTGTGCCGAGCTGCGCGCAACGGCGCCGGGCATGTTGGTCACGCAGTAATGCGTCACGCCGTGCACCACGTATACCGGGTCGGCATGTGTGGTCGGACGACTGGTGGCAAAGCAGCCACCCTGGTCGATCGCGATGTCGACCACCACTGAACCAGGGCGCATGCGCTTGATCATGGCCTCCGTTACGAGCTTGGGCGCCGCGGCGCCCGGCACCAGCACCGCGCCGATCACGAGGTCCGCCTCGGCCACGGCGCGCTCGATGGTATCGGCCGTTGAATAAAGCGTCTGGATCGCGCCGTGGAATTCCACATCGAGGTAGCGCAGCCGCGGCAGCGAGCGATCGATCACGGTGACATCGGCGCGCAGGCCGTGCGCCATCTCCACGGCATGCGTGCCCGAGACACCGCCGCCGATCACCACGACTTTGGCGGGCGGCACGCCGGCGACACCGCCGAGCAGGATGCCGCGGCCACCCTGCGCCTTCTGCAGGTAGTAGGCGCCGACCTGCACCGACATGCGTCCGGCCACTTCGCTCATCGGCACCAGCAAGGGCAGCGCGCCATCGGGCGTGGTCACGGTCTCATAGGCAATGCAGACCGCTTTCGAGCGGATCAGTGCATCGGCCTGCGCGCGATCGGCGGCCAGGTGCAGGTAGGTGAACAGGATCTGGCCCGGACGCAGCATCGCGCACTCGGCGGCCTGCGGCTCCTTGACCTTGACGACCATGTCGCAGGCCTTGAACACCGAGGCCGCGTCGGGAAGGATCTTGGCGCCCGCGTCGCTGTAGTCCGCGTCGCTGCAGCCCACGCCATTGCCGGCGCCGCTCTGCACCACCACGCTGTGGCCGCCATTGACCAACTCACGCACTGAAGCGGGCATCAGGCCGACACGGTATTCGTGGATCTTGACTTCGGACGGCACGCCTACGCGCATGGTGTTACTCCTGGTGAAGCCCGGCATTGTGCCCCGGTCGCGTCGCAGGGAATTGCGAAACGGGCGCATTTCGCGGCCCCGGGTGGCATAATCTGCGAAGAATAGGCTAAGGAGTAGCAGATTATGCAACTCGATCGCACCGACCGGCGCATCCTCACCGAGCTGCAACGCGACGGGAGCCTTGCCAACGCAGCCCTTGCCAGCCAGGTGGGGCTCTCGGAATCCGCCTGCCTCAGGCGCGTGAAGCTGCTCGAGAAAGCCGGCGTCATCGAGCGCTACACGGCAGTGCTCAATGCCGCCAAGGTCGGCATCTCGGTCAGCTTCCTGGTGCGCATCACGCTCAAGGGCCAGACCGATCGTGACCTGGGGATCTTCGAGCAGGCCGTGTGCCGCGTGCCCGAAGTCGCCGAGTGTTACCTCACCACCGGCGCAGCCGACTACCTGTTGCGCGTGGTGGCGCGCGGCGCCGCCGACTTCGAACGACTGCACAGCAAGGTGCTGACCAAGCTCCCGGGCGTGGCGCGCGTCGATTCCAGTTTCGTATTGCGTTCGGTGGTGCGGCAGGCAGGCCTGCCGCTCGACTAGCGCTGGTGGTCGGATTGGGTATCCGGGGCGGCGGCCTCCGGAGCGCCCTCGATGGGCTCACCGGGAATCGCGTGCTGCTCCGTGAGCCAGGCGCCCAGGTCCACCATCTTGCAGCGTTCGCTGCAGAACGGCCGGAACGGAAACTCCTCGCTCCACACGATGCTGCGCTTGCAGGTCGGGCAGGGCACTCGCGGCGGCGCGTTCACGGGCAGCAGGTGAGGATGAACTTGATGTCTTCCGTGCTCTGGCGCGGACGATCGTCGGTGTTCTGCCAGGCGAGGAAGCGCAGGCTGCAGCGATAGTGGCTGCCGCTGATCTCCGGATACACCGCGGCACCCGCCGGCAGCGTGATGCGCAGCAGCTGGTAGGGCGTATCGCGATCGAAGCTGATGTTGAATACGCCGCCGCTCGCCAGCTGCTCGCTCGAGCGTCCGTTCTGGCGCGTGAGCCACAGCAGTTCGGCGATCGCATCGCACAGCGGGCGCAGCATGCCGAGCCAGCGCACGAAGGTCTGCATGCGTGCCTCGTCCGGCTGGTTGAGCCAGAAGTAATAATCGGGCAGGTCGAACTCGCAGGTGCCGCCGGGTATGGCGCTGCGATGCTTGATGGCCGCGAGGAATTCCGAGTCGCGCAGCGGCTGCAGCCAGGCGGCGCCGGCACTGCCGAGGTCGGCGCGCAGCCGCTGCAGGTTGCTCACCAGCGAGCGCAGCCGCGTCGAGTCGATGCCCGGGTGATTCTGGAACTCGGTAAGGCGCGTGCACTGGCGCTCGAGTTCCTTCAGCACGTCGCTCCGCACGTCGCCGCGCATCGCGATCGCCAGCATGTCCAGCAGGCTCGACATCGCCGCGCGACTGCCCCAGCTGCTGGCCTTGTCGTTGTGGTACAGCGCCTGGCTGTAGAGGAAATCGAGGCGCAGGAAGGTGCGCAGGCGCTCGTTGAGGGGCTGTTCGTAGATGGTGGGCTCGGCATCCGTGCCGCTGCTGCCCGGCTGTACTTCAGTCATCGCGCTATTGTGCTTGAGCGGCCCGCCGCGCGTAAACGTGCATCGCTCAACGGGCGGCGCCTGCGCTGCGGGCCAGGGCCAGGTAGCGCGCGTGCAGTGCACGCACCTGGCTGTCGAGAGTTGCGGGATTACCGCTGTTTTCCAGCACATCGTCGGCCAGCGCGCGGCGTGCAGCACGCGTGGCCTGTGCGGCCAGCGCGGCATCGGCCTGTGCTGCGCTGGCGCCATCGCGGGCCATCAGCCGCGTGCGCTGCAGTGCCTCATCGCAGTCGACCAGCAGCACCCGATCGTAGCGCTTGCGCGAGCCCGACTCGGTGATCAGGGGCTCGACGATGATCTGGTAGGGCCCGCCGGCCACGGCGGACAGTTGCGCGGCGCGCGCACGGATCGCCGGGTGCAGCAGGGCCTCGAGGTCGCGGCGCGCGCCTTCATCGGCGAATACCAGCTCGCGCAGTGCGCGCCGGTTGAGTCCGCCGCTGCCCTCGCGCACGCCGTCACCGAAGCGCTCCAGCACCCGGGCCAGCAGTGGCGTACCCGGCTGCACGACTTCGCGCGCCACCTGGTCAAGATCGATCACCGGTACGCCGAGCGCTGCAAACAGTGCAGCTACCGTGCTCTTGCCGCTGGCGATGCCGCCGGTAAGTCCCACACGCCAGGGAGCCGGGCCGCTCATCTTGATTGCGCGAACAGCCCCAGGTAGCTGGCCACCCATTGCGGTCCCCACATCATCGCGAGCCATCCGGCAGCGGCCAGGAAGGGGCCGAAGGCGATCGGTATGCCGCGCTCGCGACCCCTGCCGACGATCAGCGCGATGCCGACGATGGCGCCCACGGCTGCTGAACACAGCACGATCGGCAACAGCATGTGCCAGCCGAGCCAGGCGCCGAGCGCCGCCAGCAGCTTGAAGTCACCGTACCCCATGCCTTCCTTGCCGGTCAGCAGCTTGAACAGGTGATAGACGCACCACAGGCTGAGATACCCCGCGGCCGCGCCGATGATGGCATCGCTGCGGGCTGACCGGCAGGCTGTGCGCGTTGTCCGGCGACCACCACAGGCTGGCCACGAGGCCGACCCACAGCAGCGGCAGCGTGAGCGCATCGGGCAGCAGCTGATGGTCGATGTCGATGCCGGTGAGCGCGATCAGGTACCAGGTGACCAGCAGCGCGGCCAGCGCCTGCCAGCACCAGCCGAATTTCCAGGCCACCACGGCGCTCAGCAGGCCGCACGCCAGCTCGACCAGCGGGTAGCGCATCGAGATCGGTGCCTTGCAGTTCGCGCAGCGGCCGCGCAGCAGCAGCCAGCTGATCAGCGGAATGTTCTGCAGCGCGCTGATCGGTGCCTGGCAGTGCGGGCAGGCCGAGCGCGGCACGACCAGGTTGAAAGGCGGCTCGTGGTGCGCAGTGCTGGCCGCTGCGGCGCCGGTGGCCTGCGGGTTGTCCGCCTGCGCGTGCTCGGCGCACTGCGCGCGCCATTCGCGCTCGAGCATGACCGGCAGGCGGTAGATCACCACGTTCAGGAAGCTGCCGACCAGCAGCCCGAATACGCCAGCGTCAGCGCGATGAACAGCGCGGGCGATTGCGCCAGCAGGCTGCGAACGACGGGCGTGCTCAGACGACCGCACCGAGCTTGAAGATCGGCAGGTACATGGCGATGACCAGGCCGCCGACCAGCACGCCGAGAATCGCCATGATCAGCGGTTCGAGCAGGCTCGACATGCTGTCGACCGCGTTGTCGACGTCTTCTTCGTAGAAGCTCGCGACCTTGCCCGACATGGTGTCGAGCGAGCCGGATTCCTCGCCCACCGCGATCATCTGCACCACCATGTTGGGGAACATGCCGGTGTTCTCCATGGCGCGCTGCAGGCGCTGGCCGGTGGCGACTTCATCGCGCATTTTCATCACGGCGTCTTCGTAGACGATATTTCCCGTTGCGCCGGCGACCGATTCCAGCGCCTCGACCAGCGGCACGCCGGCGGCGAACATGGTCGAGAGCGTGCGTGCGAAGCGCGCGATCGCCGCCTTGTTGAGGATCGGGCCGATGATCGGAAACTTCAGCATGAGGCGATCGAGCCACTCGCGCATCTTGCGCGAGCGCTTGTGGAAATAGATGAACGAGTAGACGCCGGCACCGACCACTATGGCAATGAATATGCCGTTGTGCTGCACGAATTTCGAAAGGTCGATCACCATCTGCGTGAACGCCGGCAGGTCGGCGCCGAAGCCCTTGAACAGGCTCTCGAACTGCGGAATCACGAACAGCAGCAGGATGGTCGTGACGATCAGCGCCACTGCCAGCACCGCAGCGGGATAGAACAGCGCCTTCTTGACCTTCTTCTTGATGGCCTCGGTCTTTTCCTTGTAGGTGGCGACCTTGTCGAGCAGTGACTCGAGCGCACCGGCCTGTTCGCCGGCCTCGGTCAGGTTGACGTACAGATCGTCGAAATACAGCGGGTGCTTGGCCAGCGCCTCGTGCAGCGAGGTGCCGCCCTCGACGTCGCCCTTGATCTCGAGCACCAGCTTGCGCATGGACGGCTTTTCATGGCCCGCGCCGATGATCTCGAAGGCCTGCACCAGCGGGATGCCGGCGCCCAGCATGGTGGCGAGCTGGCGGCTGAAAATGGCGATGTCGCCGGCGTTGACCTTGCCGCCACCACCGGAGGATTGCGACTGTTTCCTGACGCGGGTCGCCGCGATGCCCTGGCGACGCAGCTCGCCGCGCAGCGCCTGCTCGTTGGCGGCCACCAGCCGACCGGTGACTTTCTGGCCTTTGCGATCGCGCCCCTCCCATTTGAAGGCCACGTCTTTCTTGACGCTGCGGATTGCACTGCTCGATTGCGCCATAGCTGTTACTCGACCGTGATGGTGTTGACTTCATCAAGACTGGTGAGGCCCGCCTTGACCTTCTCGAGGCCTGCGCGGCGCAGGTCCCAGACCCCTTCCTTCGCGGCCTGGTCAGCGATGTCGATGGCATTGCCACCGCCCATGATCAGGCGGCCTATGGCTTCGGTGACCGGCATCACCTGGTAGATGCCCAGGCGCCCTTTGTAGCCGTCGGTGCAGTTCTGGCAACCCTTGGCCGCATAGATCTTGAGGCCGGCAATGTCGGCTTCCTGGAAGCCTTCCTTGCGCAGGGCTTCGGGCGGAATGTCGACCAGCGTCTTGCAGCTGGCGCACAGCCGGCGTGCCAGGCGTTGCGCGATGATCAGGCTCACCGAAGTCGCGATCGCGTAGGGCTTCACGCCCATGTCGATCAGGCGCGTGAGCGTCTGCGGGGCATCGTTGGTGTGCAGTGTGGACATCACCAGGTGGCCGGTCTGCGCCGCCTTGATGGCGATTTCGGCGGTCTCCAGATCGCGGATTTCGCCGACCATGACGACGTCGGGGTCCTGGCGCAGGAACGAGCGCAGCGCGGCCGCAAAGGTCAGGCCCACCTTGTTGTTGACGTTGACCTGGTTGACGCCGGGCAGGTTGATTTCCGCCGGGTCTTCCGCGGTCGAGATATTGGTGTCTTCCTTGTTGAGGATATGCAGGCCGGTGTACAGCGACACGGTCTTGCCCGAGCCCGTGGGGCCGGTCACCAGGATCATGCCCTGCGGCTTGGCCAGGTACTTCAGGTACAGCTCGCGCTGGAATGGCTCGTAGCCGAGCGAGTCGATGCCCAGCATCGCCGAGGACGGATCGAGGATACGCAGCACGATCTTCTCGCCGAACAGCGTCGGGCAGGTGCTCATGCGGAAGTCGATGGCGCGGGTCTTCGACAGGCGCATCTTGATGCGGCCGTCCTGCGGCACGCGGCGCTCGGCGATGTCGAGCCGCGACATGACTTTCAGGCGGGCAGAGATCTTCCCGGCCAGCTGCACCGGCGGCTGCGCGATTTCCTTGAGCACGCCGTCCATGCGCAGGCGCACGCGGAAGGTTTTCTCGTAGGGCTCGAAGTGGATGTCCGAGGCGCCGCGGCGGATCGCATCGAGCATGACCTTGTTGACGAAGCGCACGATCGGCGCGTCTTCGACGTCGTCGCGCGAGACCGCATCGCCCAGGTCTTCGTCGCCGCCGCTGACTTCGAGCGCCTCGAGATCGACGCCCTCGTCGTCGCCGAGATTCGGCATCGAGGTGTCGGCCTGCTCGATCGCCTTGTCGAGGAATTTCTGCAGCTTGTCGTCTTCGACGACGATCGCCTCGACCGCCAGGCCGGTCTGGAACTTGATCTCGTCGATCGCGTGCAGGTTGGTCGGATCCGCGACTCCGAGGAACAGGCGCTTGCCGCGCTTGTACAGCGGCAGCACCCGATGCTTGGCGAGCAGCTTGTCGGCCACCACCTTGATGGTGTCGAGGTCGATGGTCAGGGAATTGAGGTCGAACAGCGGTACGCCGTACTCGCTGGCGGCCGCTACCGCGATGTCGCGGGCGCTGGCGGCCCCGGAGGCGATCAGCTGGGTGACGAAACTGGTGCGCTTCTCGGTGGCGGCACTGAGGGCCGCATGCATGCCCGATTCGTCCACGACGCCGTCCTGGACGAGCCGCTGCGGCAGGCCGCCCAGGCCACCGCGCGTTGCGTTCATCACCAGAGAAGCGTTTTCATTCATGGACTTAAGCGCGATGACCCCGGCTTGTGGCAACACCCTAGTCTAACTGACAGGGACCGCTAAGCAATGTCAAATCCCCCGGGATGTTTGCATATCCACAGGCCGCACTAAGTGACGGGCTTCCCAAAAGAAGAAGCCCCTCCGGTTAGGGGAGGGGCTTCTGCCAAGGACCCTGGAAGGGCCCCTTTTCAGGCTAGCTCAGCAAGCTATTACTTGCACGAAGCCGGCAGCCACTTGGCCGGCACCGTGGTCGCCCGTAGCTGCGCCCGCGACCGGAATGTTGACGGTAGGGGCAGCAGCCACACCGCAGCGCCACACCAGGTCACCGTTCGAGCGTTACGTAAGGCGAAATGCCCAGCAATCATGCCGGTCAGCTTGGTGTTCACCTGCGTGCCGGCATAAGTCGCCTGAATAACGCCGTTTGCCAATATGTCCACCGTGCCGTACTTGCCAGTCGACACCGCAGTGAAGCCTAGGCCAGTCGGAGCGAGCAGCCATGAGGCTCGCAGCCGGGAACGTACCGTTCTGCGTGTAGTAGTCGGCCACGGCGACCTTCACGGCGTCGGCAAGGTTAATGCCTTCCGTCACCTGGGCGCGGATCGTGTAGTCCTGGTAGGCCGGGATCGCGATCGCGGCCAGAATGCCGATGATCGCCACGACGATCATCAACTCGATGAGGGTAAAACCCTTTTGGATAAGCTTCATGTCATTCGCTCCTGCAATGGTTGGGGTCAGAAAAACGCGGCTTGCGCCGTTGTCGGGATATGAAGCAATGGCCGTGCCATCCACTGCGCCTTCTTGCAACACGTTGAAACTATTGATTTAAATTTCAAGAGGGGCGCCAATTTGACCTAAAAAGCGCCGCTGGTTGCCGACACAAGCTGACCCTCCGGGTCAACAAGTGACCAGATGGGTCAGTGCGGGGCTACTCGATCCCCAGTTTCTTGACCTTGTAGCGCAGCGCCCGGAAGGTCATGCCCAGCAGCTTGGCGGCTGCGGTCTTGCTGTAGCGGGTCTGCTCCAGTGCCTTGATGATCGCTTCGCGCTCGATGTGTTCGAGTTGATCACCCAGCGCTTCGCCCGCACCGACAGCGCTGCTGGCGAGTGCAGTGGCCGTGGCGAGCACTGGAGTCTCGGCCGGCACATTGGCGCCAGGCCGCCCGCCGCGCGCCGTGTTCGGCGTACGCAATTGCAGATCCTCGGGACTGATGACATCGCCGGTGCTGAGCGTGAGGGCGCGCTCGAGGATATTCTCGAGCTCGCGCACATTGCCCGGGAAGGCGTAGCTGGCGAGCGTGGTCAGCGCCGCTGCGCTGAGCGCGGGCGTGGTGCCGCCCAGCCGCCGGCCCAGCCTGCGCAGCATGGCCTCGGCCAGTTCCGGAATATCTTCAGCGTGCTCGCGCAGCGCGGGCACCCGCATTTCGATCACGTTGATGCGATAAAAAAGATCTTCGCGGAAGCGCCCGCTGGCCACGAGCTCGGCGAGCAACTTGTGGGTGGCCGAGAGTACGCGCACGTCGATCGGCTGCTCACGCTGCTCGCCGATCGGGCGCACGGTCTTCTCCTGGATGACCCGCAGCAGCTTCACCTGCATGTGCAGTGGCAGGTCGGCGACTTCATCGAGGAACAGCGTGCCGCCCTCGGCGCTCTGCACCAGGCCGCGCTTGTCGGCCACCGCGCCCGTGAAGCTGCCGCGCTTGTGGCCGAACAACTCGCTCTCCATCAGCTCGGTGGGGATCGCGCCGCAGTTCACCGGCACGAAGGGCCCGTCGCGGCGTGCACCGCCTTCGTGGATCAGCCGCGCCACCAGTTCCTTGCCGGTGCCCGACTCGCCGGCGATATGCACCGGGGCCTGGCTGCGCGCCACGCGCGCGATCAGCGTTCGCAGCGCCTGCATGCTGGCCGAAGCGCCGAGCAGCCGGGGGCCGAGGCGCGCCGTGGCCTCGTTGTCGGCGGCGTTGCCGAGGCGGATGGCGCTGCTGACCAGGCGCCGCAGCACGGCGAGGTCCAGCGGCTTGGAGACGAAATCGAAGGCGCCGGCTTTCAGCGCGCGCACCGCCGATTCGACATTGCCGTGCGCCGTGATCACGGCCACGGGCAATTGCGGTTGCCGCTGTTCGATCCACGCGACCAGGTCCAGACCGTCGCCATCGGGCAGGCGCATGTCGGTGAGGCACAGGTCGAAGTGGCGCTCGCCGAGCAGGCGCCGCGCGGTGGCCAGCGTGCCGGCCGTCACGGTTGCCAGTTTCATGCGTTCGAGCGTGAGCGATACCAGCTCCAGCAGGTCGGGCTCGTCATCGACCACAAGAACGGTGGGTTGGCTCATGGCATGCAGCTTAAACCGTCGCGGCCCGGATATCAGGAACCTGGTTCACCGAACAGCGTGGCCTTGGCCCAGCGCGAGGGGTCGGCGAACACCAGCCGGAAGATGCTGCCGCCGCCCTTGCGCGGCTCGTAGAGCAGCGTCGCATCGTTGATCTCGGCCAGCTCGCGCGCCAGGAACAGGCCGAGGCCCGTGCCCTCGGCGCCGCGCGTGAAGAAGGGCTCGAAGATGCGCTCGATGTCCTGGGCGTCGACGCCCGGGCCGCGATCGGCAACCTCGAGGCATACGCGTCCGTAGCGGGCCACGCGCGTCAGCGTCAGCTCGAGCCGCGGTGTCGAGCCGTCTGCGGCGCCGTGGCGCAGTGCGTTCTCGCACAGATTCCACAGGATCTGCTGCAACTGGCTGAGATCGACCATGACTTCGAGGCCGTTGCCCGGCACCTGCAGCGCGAAATCCGCCGGCTTGCATTCGGTGGTGGCGCAGAAATCTTCGCGGAACTGCCGGCACCAGTCGGCCAGCGCTACCCGTTCGGGGCGCGGCGCCTCGCGGCGCGAGAGCCGCAGCACGTTGTCGATGATGCCGCTGACGCGCTGCGCATTGCTGCGCATGATCTCGGTGAGGCGCTGCTCGGTGGTGCTGAGGTTGGCGGTCTCGGCCAGCAGCTGCGCGGCGTGGCTCATCGCGCCGACGGGATTGCGGATCTCGTGCGCGATGCTGGCCGTGAGCCGGCCGAGTGCGGCGAGCTTGGACTGCTGCACGCGCGCCGCCAGCGCGCCCTTGTCTTCCAGAAACACCAGCACTGGTGCGGGCTCGTTCGCGCCCAGTGGTGCGAAGTGCGGCTCGATGATGCTGGCGCCATCAGCGGCCGCGAAAGTGCCGACCGGGTCCGCATTTTCCAGTGGCGCGGTGCGCTGCCGCCAGGTGGTGAGCAGGTACAGCAGGCGCGGGGATACTTCGCCCAGCAGCGCGCCGGGCACCGCCGCGGCATCGCCCAGCAGTTGCGCCGCCGATTCATTGATGAGCCGCACGCGATCGCTCGGGTCGACTACCAGGATGCTCTCGCGCAGTCGCTGCACGATGAACTGCGAGAGCTGCGCCATGTTGGCGAGGTCCACTTCCTGGCGCCGCACCTGCGCTTCGCTTTCGCGCAGGCGCTTGGCCAGCGGCCAGGCGCTGGCAGCGATCAGGAACACGATCGTGCCCATGACGCCGGCCAGTGGATAGTCGCTTTCGGTGGCGATGCCAGCCAGCTGCGCGGCGATCTGTTGCGCCAGGATTGCGAGCGCCGCGATGGCCGCAACCACCAGGCCTTCGCGTCCGAGCGCCAGCATCGCCATCGAGGCCACCGGGATCACGAGCAGTATGCCGAGGTTGCTGGTGACGCCACCGCTGGCAAACATCAGCGTGGCGACCGCGCCCGAATCGATCAGGGTGTGCGCCAACAGCAAGCTGCGCCGACCCGGCCAATGGCGACGACCGGCGAGCGTAAGCAGGACGCCGAGCACGAAATAGACTGCGAGAATCCAGCGGAACAGTTCGGGTTTTGCGCTGCCGAAAGCAGGATTCGGCAACGTGAGCATGTGCACGGTGAACAGTGCCAATACGGCCAGCAGGCGGTAGAGATTGGCGAGACCGACAATGCGCCAGACCAGGTCGGTGGGTGTCGCGACCATGGGTGTCGCGTCGCTGGACGTTGCGCGATCGAGCGGCGAATTCATGGCTACAAGGTAGCATCCGTGACCCGTTTCCGCGACAATCGCTGGCTACTCCGTCAGGGTCTGCCGATGAATCTGCACGAATATCAATCGAAGAAAATTCTCGCCGCCTATGGCGTGCCGGTGCCGCAGGGCGAGGTCGCCGCCAGTGCCGATGCAGCGGCCGCCGCAGCGCAGGCACTCGGGGGCTCGTTGTGGGTGGTGAAGGCGCAGGTGCATGCCGGCGGTCGCGGCAAGGCCGGTGGCATCAAGGTCGCGCGCGACCTCGATGCCGTGCGCACGGCCGCCAGCGAATTGCTGGGCCAGCGCCTGGTGACCAAGCAGACCGGCGCCGCGGGTCTGCCAATCGAGAAGGTGTATGTCGAGGCCGGCTCCGCTATCGCGCGCGAGCTGTACCTGAGTTTCACGCTCAATCGCGAACGTGGTCGCATCGCCGTGGTGGCTTCCGCGAGCGGCGGCATGGATATCGAAGCGGTCGCGGCGCAGACGCCCGACAAGATCCTCTCGGTCACGGTGCATCCGGCCGTGGGCCTGCAGGCCTGGCAGTGCCGCCAGCTGGCCTTTGCGCTCGAGCTGCCGGGCGAGCAGGCCAAACAGTTCCAGAAGATCCTGCTGGCGCTCTACCAGCTCTATCTCGACAAGGATGCGAGCCTGATCGAGATCAATCCGCTGATCGTCACGCAAGATGGCGTGCTGATGGCGCTCGACTGCAAGCTCGACATCGAAGCCAATGCGCTGTTTCGCCAGCCCGCCATGGCAGCGCTGCGCGATGTCGGCCAGGAAGATCCGACCGAACGCGCCGCCAGTGAGCACGATCTCAACTATGTGTCGCTCGACGGCAATATCGCCTGCATGGTCAACGGTGCTGGTCTCGCGATGGCGACCATGGACCTGATCAAGCTGGAAGGCGGCACGCCCGCGAACTTCCTCGATGTGGGCGGTGGCGCCACGGCCGAGCGCGTCACGGCGGCCTTCCGCCTGATCCTCGCCAACCCCAGGGTGCGCGCGGTGCTGGTGAACATCTTCGGTGGCATCGTGCGCTGCGACCTGATTGCCGACGGCATCATCACCGCCGTGCGCGAAGTCGGCGTGAAGGTGCCGGTGATCGTGCGTCTCGAGGGCACCAACGCCGAAGTGGCGCGTGCCAAGCTGGCTGGCGGAAAGCTGGCGATCATCGCCGCCAACGATCTCACCGACGCGGCGCGCCGCGCGGTGTCTGCCGCCAAAGGCACAAACAAGAGTGCGGCCTGAAGGATCCTCATGAGCATATTGGTCAACGAACGCACCCAGGTGATCTGCCAGGGTTTCACCGGCAAGCAGGGTAGTTTCCACTCCGAGCAATGCCTGGCCTATGGCACGCGCCTCGTGGGCGGCGTCACGCCGGGCCGCGGCGGTGAGCAGCACCTGGGCCTGCCGGTGTTCGACACCGTGCGCGATGCCGTGCGCGCCACGGGCGCCACCGCCAGCATGATCTACGTGCCGGCGCCGTTCGCGGCCGACGGCATCCTCGAGGCGGCCGAGGCGGGCATCGAGCTGGTGGTGTGCATCACCGAAGGCGTGCCGGTCAACGACATGATCAAGGTCAAGGCAGCGCTGGCGGGTACCGGCACGCGGCTGATCGGCCCCAATTGTCCTGGCATCATCACGCCCGGTGAATGCAAGCTCGGCATCATGCCGGGCTTCATCCACAAGAAGGGTGCGATCGGCATCGTCTCGCGCTCGGGCACGCTCACTTATGAAGCCGTGTTCCAGACCACCAACAACGGGCTGGGGCAGAGTACCTGCGTGGGCATCGGCGGCGATCCGGTGCGCGGCATGAATTTCATCGACGTGATCGAGCTGTTCGAGCGCGATCCGCAGACCGAAGGCATCGTGATGGTGGGCGAGATCGGTGGCAGCGACGAAGAAGCTGCTGCCGAACACATCCGCCGCTTCGTCAGCAAGCCGGTGGTGGCCTACATCGCCGGCGTGACCGCACCGCCCGGCAAACGCATGGGCCACGCGGGCGCCGTGATTGCCGGCGGCAAAGGCACCGCGGCCGATAAATTCCGCGCGCTCGAGCATGCGGGTGTGCGCACCGTGCGCTCACCCGCGGAGCTCGGCAGCGCAATGCTCGAAGTGCTGACGCGTCGGCGCCGCGACCACGCCGCTGAACGTGCCCGCGTTGCCGCGGCGCAGATGCGCGTCGACGCCAGTGTCGCGCGCGCCACGATGAAGCCGCGTGCTGCCGCGAAGCCTGGTGCAGCTGCGAAGCCGCGCGCTGGCGCGTCGCGCCCCGCAGTTGCCCGCCGCGGCAAGCCTGGAAAGGCGCAGCGATCCGGCAAGGCCCGGAGCAAGGCCCAGCGCAAGGTCAAGGCCCCAACCCGCGCGAAACGCGTGCGCAAGGCGCCGGCCCGTCGTCCCAAGGCCAGGCGCCGCGCCACAGCGCGTCGCCCGAAGTAAGCGCAGCGGGCCGTACGATCATTCGCCACGCCCCGGGGCAATCCGCGTGAACACACCGCAGCGGCTGACTCTGGCGCTCGCGCAGACCAACCTGCTGGTGGGCGATGTGCAGGGCAATCTCGCGCGCGTCCTCACCCAGGCCGCGCAGGCGCGCCAGCAGTGGCAGGCCGACCTGATCCTGTTTCCCGAACTCACGCTTTCGGGCTATCCACCGGAAGACCTGCTGTTCCACCGCGGCTTGCGCACGCAGATCGACAAGGCGCTGCAGGATCTGGCAGCCGCAGCCTCAGGGATAGATCTGGTGGTCGGCTTTCCGGAATATTCAGGCACGCAGATCTACAACAGCGCCGCGTTGTTTCGTGACGGCGCGCAGGCGGCCCTGACGCGCAAGACCTGCCTGCCCAACTATCGCGTGTTCGACGAGAAGCGCTACTTCACGCCGGGCGCTGGCCCCGCGGTGTTCGATTGCCAGGGGTTCAAGCTCGGCCTGCTGGTGTGCGAAGACATCTGGGAGCCCGAGCCTGCACGCAGCGCACGCGCGCGCGGCGCCGAGATCCTGCTGGTGCTCAACGCTTCGCCCTTCGACATGCACAAGTTGCAGGAGCGCGAGAGCGTGGTCGGCGATCGGGTGCGCGAGTGCGGCCTGCCGGTGGTGTACCTGAACCTGTGTGGCGGGCAGGACGAGCTGGTGTTTGATGGCAACTCCTTCGTGATGAATGCGGCCGGCGAGGTGGTGTTCCGCGCTCCGGCGCACGTGAGCGATTGCTATCGCGTGCAGTTCGAGCGCCGTGATGGCCGCGTGTATGCGGTGCCCGGCGAGATTGCGCCCGCGATGAGTGTCGAGGCCAGTGTGTACGGTGCGCTGGTGCTGGGCGTGCGCGACTATGTCGAGAAGCATCGCTTTCCTGGCGTGATCATGGGTCTGTCGGGTGGCGTCGATTCGGCCCTCACGCTCGCGATCGCCGTCGACGCACTCGGCTGCGAGCGCGTGCAGGCAGTCATGATGCCCTCGCGCTACACCTCGGCGATGAGCAACGAGGATGCCGCCCTGCAGGCGCGCACGCTGAGCGTGCAATACAGCTCGATTTCGATCGAAGGCATGTTCGAGAGCGCGCTCAAGGCACTGGCCGTGGAATTCGCCGGGCGCGCGCCCGATGCCACCGAAGAGAACATCCAGGCGCGTTGCCGTGGCTTGCTGCTGATGGCGATCTCCAACAAGACCGGCCGCATGCTGCTCACCACCGGCAACAAGAGCGAGATGGCCGTCGGCTACGCCACTCTCTACGGCGACATGAACGGTGGCTTCGCCCCGATCAAGGATTGCAGCAAGCTGCTCGTCTATCGCCTGGCGAACTATCGCAACAGCGTCGCGCCACCTGACAAACCCGCGATACCGCTGCGCGTGATCGAGCGCGAACCCAGTGCCGAACTGCGTCCCGACCAGAAAGACACCGATTCACTGCCGCCGTATTCAGTGCTCGACCCGATCCTCGAGGCCTTCATCGAAGAAGACCTCTCGGTCGAAGAGATCTGCGCCCGCGGCTTCGAGCGATCGATCGTTACGCGCGTACTCAATCTCGTGCAACGCAACGAGTACAAACGCCGGCAAGCGCCTCCTGGAGTGCGCGTCAGCCGCCGAGCGTTCGGACGCGACTGGCGCTACCCAATCACCAGCGGTTATCGGCGCTGATCAACCCTGCGTGCCACTTATGTTCGCGAAACTGCTCGCGCAGTTTGGTCTTGAGTATTTTCCCGGTCGCGGTATGCGGGATCTCGTTCACCACCACCACATCGTCGGGTAGCCACCATTTGGCTACTTTGTCTTCCAGGAATTCCAGCATCTGCGCGCGCGTCACGCTGCTGCCTTCCTTGAGCACCAGGATCAGCAGCGGCCGTTCGGTCCACTTCTCATGGGCGATGCCGATCACCGCCGCTTCGGCTACCGCAGGATGACCGACCGCGGCGTTCTCGAGATCGATCGATGAGATCCACTCGCCGCCAGACTTGATGACATCCTTCGAGCGATCGGTGATGCGCATGTAGCCATCGGCATCGATGGTGCTGACATCGCCGGTGTGGAACCAGCCCTCGGCGTCGAGCGCGGATTGCTCCGCCTTGAAATAGCGCTCCGTGACCCACCAGCCGCGCACCTTCAGGTTGCCGAAGGCCTTGCCGTCGTGGGGCAGCGTGCTGCCATCCTCGCCCGTGATCTTCATGTCGATGCCGTAGACGGTGCGCCCCTGGGTGGTGCGCACCAGATCGACGCTATCGACGTGCTGACCGGCATGCTTGCACTTCAGGGCGGCGGTGGTGCCCACCGGGCTGGTTTCGGTCATGCCCCACAGTTGCCGGATCTCGACGCCGTGTACATCGCGATACTCGCGCAGCAATGCGAGCGGCACAGCCGCGCCGCCGATCACCACACGCTTGAGGGAACTCAGGCGGCGTCCGGTCTTTTCCAGGTATTGCGCCAGCGCCAGCCAGACGGTGGGCACTCCGAGGCTGATCGTGACGCCCTCCGATTCGATCAGTTCGTACAGGCTCTCGCCGTCCATGTGCGGCCCTGGCAATACGAGCTTGGCGCCGACCATCGGTGCCGCGTAGGGCACGGCCCAGGCATTGGCGTGATACATCGAACAGGCTGGCAACAAGGTATCGCAGGCCGAGAAACCAAAGGCATCGGGCAGGGCGATGGCATAGCTGTGCAGCACCGAAGAGCGATGCGAATACAGCACGCCCTTGGGATCGCCGGTGGTGCCCGAGGTGTAGCACAACGAAGCGGCGGTCTGCTCCGGGAATTCCGGCCATTCGAACTGATCGCCGGCGCGCGCGATGAAATCCTCGTAGGCGACCGCCCCGGGCAATGCCCGCGCTGCTTCGAGTTCGCTCGCGCCACCGAGCACGATCCAGTGCCTGATGCCAGGGCAATCGCGCGCCAGGCGCAAGGCCGTATCGATGAAACTCACATCGAGGAACATCAGCTGGTCTTCGCCATGCCGCGCGATGTAACTGATCTGTTCGTAGAACAGCCGCGGATTGATCGTGTGGCAGACCATGCCCGAACCCGACACCGCGTAGTAGATTTCGAGGTGCCGATGGGTATTCCAGGCCAGCGTGCCAATCGTGGCCCCGCGCGCAAGCCCAAGCGCGCCCAGCGCATTGGCCAACTGCCTGGCCCGCTGTTCGATGCGACGATAGTCGAGTTGCAGCACCGTCCGGTCGACCAGCCGCGACACGACCGCCGTATCCCCATGCCAGCGCGCCGCATTCACCAGCAGCCCCGACACCAGCAACTGCCGCTCCTGCATCAGCCCGTTCATAGCCATGACCGCCCCCCAATGGCTACCGGGAGTCTACCGCCGCCAACGAACGGAAATCATCGTACCGAGGCCCTCGGCAGGCGGTTTTGCTCGCACTGATGGTGGGAGCGGTGGGCGGCGTGCGTGAACGGCGTCCGCAATTGTGTTGGAGGGTGGCGCAGCGCGGGCCGCCGCGCGCCAGTAGATACGTTTGACTCGACCTAGCGCTACCGGCGCCGCGTGCGGCGGCCCGCGCCAGCTTCGCCGCTGCCCGCGACTTCGTTCGATTTATCCGTTGCCCGTTCGCAGCGGCGCACCCGACCACAATTCCGGAGGCCGTTCACACACGCCGCCCACCGCCCGCGCCGCCGCAAGCCCGAGCGCCTCCGCCTACCAGAAATGCCACCAGTGCTTGCCCGTCCCGCGATCCGGCTCGCCACTGTAATTCGCCTGATACACCTGCTCGATATTCGCCTGCAGATCCTTGAACCCCATCTCGTGGTAGCTCGAGATCATGACCTGCAGCGCATCCTTGACCGAGGGGGCGCCGTCGTATTGCTCGATCACGCGCTGGCAGCGCTGCGCGGCCGCGAGATAGGCGCCGCGCCGGTAGTAGTAGCGCGCCACGTTGATCTCGTATTGCGCCAGGCGGTTGCGCAGATAGGTCATGCGCCGCTGCGCGTCGTGCGCATATTCGCTCTTCGGATACTGGCGCACCACGGTACCGAAGGCGGCGATCGAGGAGCTGAGCGAGGCGGGCGGGCGTTTGGCGGAATCGACGCCGAACCAGCGCTCGATGCGCCAGGGCGTGTGCTCGAAATCGATCAGGCCCTTCATGTACCAGGCATAGTCGACCCGCGGATGGGTCGGGTTCTCGCGCAGGAACTGTTCGGCGGCGTCGGTGGCCGATTCGTTCTCGCCCTTGCGGTAGTAGACGTAGATCAGGTCGAGCCGCGCCTGGCGCGCCTCGTCGGAAAACGGAAAGCGCGAAGTCAGTGCTTCGTACTGCTTGATCGAGAACTCGTAGTCGTTGCTGTTCAGGGCCTTGCGGGCCGCCTTGTACAGGCTTTCAGGCGTGGCGCGCTTCGAATCGCGCAGCTTGGCGCTCGACTGGCAGCCGGCCACCGTGGCCAGTACCGCCAATAGCAGGGCGGCGCACAGGCGGGAACGCGTGGAATGGGGTCGGAGGGTGGCTGTCACGTTGTATCCTGCAGCGCTACAGCGCCTGTTGGTCCGACCAGTATAGCGTAGTGATTCGACCCAGCTAACGACCACCCAATGCCCGCCAAGTTCCAGTTGCACGAGTTCGATCTGCCGGAATCGGCCGCAGGACAGCGCCTCGATCAGGCGCTGGTCGCGCAGCTGCCGCAGTATTCGCGTGCGCGGCTGCAGCGCTGGATTACCAGCGGCGCGGTGCAGCTGGCTGGCCGCAAGGCCAAGGCCAGCGAGCGGCTGTGGGGCGGAGAGCACGTCGCGGTGCGCGCTGAATACCTGCCGGACGAGACCGTGGCGCCCGAAGCCATGGACCTCGACATCGTGCACGAGGATGCAGCGATCCTGGTGATCAACAAGCCGGCGGGCATGGTCGTGCACCCCGGCGCCGGCAACCGGACCCACACCCTGCAGAACGCGCTGCTGGCGCATGATCCGGCCCTGGCACGCGTGCCACGCGCCGGGCTCGTGCACCGGCTCGACAAGGACACCAGCGGCCTGCTGGTGGTGGCGCGCACACCCGAGGCGCATCGAGCGCTGGTGCGCGAGCTGCAGGAGCACCTGGTCGAGCGCAACTATCTGGCGCTGTGCCTGGGCCGACCCACGGCGGGCGGCACGATCGATGATCCCATCGGCCGGCATCGCACGCAGCGCACGCGCATGACGGTGCGCAGCGATGGCCGGCCGGCGGTCACGCACTTTCGCATCGAAGAGCGCTTCCGGGGCCACACGCTGTTGCGCGTGCAGCTCGAGACCGGGCGCACGCACCAGATCCGCGTGCACCTCGCGCACGTGGGCTTTCCGATCGCGGGCGATCCGGATTACGGTGGGCGCCGACGCCAGGTGGCGGGCGCCAGCAGTGAAGTGCAGGCAGCGCTGCAGGGATTTCGCCGCCAGGCCCTGCATGCGCAGCGCCTGAGTCTCACTCATCCCGAATCTGGCGAACGGCTGGCCTTCGAGGCGCCGATCCCGCAGGACTTGCGCGCGCTGCTGGCCGTGCTGCGCGCGGATGCCGAGGACGCATGAGCGTCGGGCTGCTGCAGGTCGAGTGGTCCGCGCCGCCACGCGTAGGCGCGGCCTTCAGTTTGCGTGGCGGCGGCGTGAGCGGCGTGCCCTGGGATTCGCTCAACCTCGGTGCGCATGTGGGCGATGCGCCAGAGGCCGTAGCCGAGAATCGTCGACGCCTCGCGGCCGCGCTGTTGTTGCCCGCGAATCCGTTATGGCTGCAACAGGTGCACGGCGCGCGCGTACTCGACATGGATTCCCCTGGCGCACCGGCAGCAGCGCCTGCCGATGCCGCCGTGACGCGCCAGCCCGGCAAGGTGCTCGCGATACTGGTCGCCGATTGCATGCCGGTGCTGTTCGCTTCCGAGGATGGCCAGGTGATCGGCGCGGCGCATGCCGGCTGGCGCGGCCTGGCGGCAGGTGTACTCGAAGCCACGATCGCTGCGATGCATGTACCCGCAGCAAAGCTGTGTGCCTGGCTGGGCCCCGCGATCGGGCCCGAGCACTTTGAAGTCGGCGCGGAAGTGCGCGCCGCCTTCGTCGCCGGAAATCCGGCCGCGGCCGCAGGCTTCAGCGCCAACCCGCGGGGTCGCTGGCAGTGCGACCTCGCGCTGCTGGCGCGCCAACGCCTCGCGGCCGCGGGCCTGACCCGCATCAGCGGCGCAGCGCATTGCACCTACGCCGATGCCGCGCGCTGCTATTCCTATCGGCGCGATGGCCAGACCGGTCGCATGGCGGCGCTGCTCTGGCTGCATTAGAGTGTCCGACCCTTTCCGAGCCCACTGCGACGGACACTGAACGTGCATATTCTGTTCTGGATACTGCTAGCCACATTTCTGGGCGGCCTGCTGAGCGCCGCGCTGGCCAGCCTGTTCCTGCTGCTGAATCGTGAGCGTCGCGCACATCTGCTGCCGCACCTGATCAGCTTTGCCACCGGCGCCATGCTGGCTGCGGCGCTGCTCGGCCTGCTGCCCGAGGCCGTGGCGGGCGTGGGGCCAGGCCGCATCGAGGGCATCGGCGCGGCCTTGCTGGCCGGCATCGCGCTGTTCTTCGTGCTCGAGAAGCTGGTGCTGTGGCGCCACTGCCATACCGAGGACTGCGAGAGCCACCATCTGCCTGATGATCGCCATCGCGACCGGGCCGCCAGCTGGATCGTGCTGGTGGGCGATGGCGTGCACAATGCCTTTGATGGCGTACTGATCGCCGCGGCATTCCTCACCGACCTGCGACTGGGCGTGGTGACCGCACTCGCCATCACCGCCCACGAAGTGCCGCAGGAGCTGGGGAATCTCGCCGTGCTGCTGCACGCCGGCATGAAGCCGCCGCGGGCGCTGTTGTTCAACGCCCTGACCAGCCTCACTTCGATCCTCGGCGGCCTGTTGGGCTATTTCGCGCTGCAGGGCACGCTGGACGTGCTGCCCTATGCGATTTCGGTCGCCGCCGCGTCGCTGATCTACGTGGCCGTGGCCGACCTGATCCCGGGCCTGCACAAGCGCGTCGACCCGGCCGGCAGCGCCATGCAGGTGCTGCTGATCGGCGCCGGCATCGCCGTGATCGCCGTCACCGAAACCCTGCTCGGCTAGGTATCCGCCGCGCTTGAATTCGCCCTGGATCGGCCCCACTGTCGGGGTTGAACACGGGCTCTCAAGGGTTGCCGCCGATGCGTATGGACAAACTCACAAGCCGCTTCCAGGCTGCGCTGGCCGATGCGCAATCCCTGAGTGTTGGCCGCGATCACCAGTTCATCGAACCCGCGCACGTGCTGCTGGCGCTGATCGACGCCCAGGGTGGCGGCATCCGCCCCTTGCTGCTGAAAGCCGGCGCCGATGTGAACAAGCTGCGTGCCGGCCTCAACGAGCTGCTCGACAAGCTGCCGAGCGTCGAGGGCACGCCGGGCGACGTGCATATCTCCAATGACCTGAACCGCCTGCTCAATGTCACCGACAAACTGGCGCAGCAGCGCGGCGATCAGTACATCTCCAGCGAACTGTTCGTGCTGGCCGCCTTCGAGGATCGCGGCGCGCTGGCGCGGCTGCTGAAAGACTGCCGCGTGCAGAAGGCCGCGATCGAGAAGGCGATCGACGAAGTGCGCGGCGGCGAGCAGGTGAAGGACGCCGGCGCCGAGGAGCAGCGCCAGGCGCTGGAGAAATACACGGTCGATCTCACGGCGCGCGCCTCCAGCGGCAAGCTCGATCCGGTGATCGGGCGCGATGACGAGATCCGCCGCACGATCCAGGTGCTGCAGCGGCGCACCAAGAACAATCCGGTGCTGATCGGCGAGCCCGGCGTCGGCAAGACCGCGATCGTCGAAGGCCTCGCGCAGCGCATCATCAATGGCGAGGTGCCCGAGGGCCTGAAGAACAAGCGCATCCTGGCGCTCGACATGGGCGCGCTGATCGCCGGCGCCAAGTTCCGCGGCGAGTTCGAGGAGCGCCTCAAGGGCGTGCTCAACGACCTCGCGAAGCAGGAAGGCCAGGTGATCCTGTTCATCGACGAGTTGCACACCGTGGTCGGCGCCGGCAAGGCCGAGGGCTCGATGGACGCGGGCAACATGCTCAAGCCCGCGCTGGCGCGCGGCGAGCTGCATTGCGTGGGCGCCACCACGCTCGACGAATACCGCAAATACATCGAGAAGGATGCCGCGCTCGAGCGCCGCTTCCAGAAAGTGCTGGTGAACGAGCCGAGCGTGGAAGACACGATCGCGATCCTGCGCGGCCTGAAGGAGCGCTACGAAGTGCACCATGGCGTCGACATCACCGATCCGGCGATCGTCGCCGCGGCGACGCTCTCGCATCGCTACATCGCCGACCGCCAGCTGCCCGACAAGGCCATCGACCTGATCGATGAGGCCGGTGCGCGCATCCGCATGGAGATCGATTCCAAGCCCGAGGTGCTCGACCGGCTCGACCGCCGCATCATCCAGCTCAAGATCGAGCAGATGGCGCTGAAGAAAGAGCAGGACGAGGCGACCACGCAAGCGCCTTGCGATCCTCGAGGAAACGCTCGCCGGCCTCGAAAAGGAATCCGCTGATCTCGAGGAAATCTGGAAAGCCGAGAAGGCCACGCTCCAGGGTGGCGCCGCGGTCAAGGAGGAGCTCGAGAAGGTCAAGCTCGAGATCGAGGCGGCGCGCCGCCGCGGCGATCTCGGCAAGGTGGCCGAACTGCAGTACGGCAAGGTGCCGGAGCTCGAAAAGCGTATCGCCGAGGCGCAGCTCGCCGAGAGCAAGGATACGCAGCTGGTGCGCAACAAGGTCACCGAGGAAGAGATCGCCGAGGTGGTTTCGAAGTGGACCGGCATTCCGGTCTCGAAGATGCTCGAGGGCGAGAAGGAAAAGCTGCTGCGCATGGAAGAAGCGCTGGCCAAGCGCGTGGTCGGCCAGGAAGAGGCCGTGCGCATCGTGTCGAACGCCATCCGCCGCTCGCGCGCGGGCCTCGCGGATCCGCGCCGGCCGAATGGCTCGTTCCTGTTCCTCGGCCCCACCGGCGTCGGCAAGACCGAGCTGTGCAAGGCGCTGGCCGAATTCCTCTTCGACACCGAGGAGGCGATGGTGCGCATCGACATGTCCGAGTTCATGGAGAAGCATTCGGTGGCGCGGCTGATCGGCGCGCCGCCGGGCTACGTCGGCTACGAAGAGGGCGGTTACCTCACCGAGGCGGTGCGCCGCCGGCCCTACGCCGTGATCCTGCTCGATGAAGTCGAGAAGGCGCATCCCGATGTGTTCAACGTGCTGCTGCAGGTGCTCGATGACGGCCGGCTCACCGATGGCCAGGGCCGCACCGTCGATTTCCGCAACACCGTGATCATCATGACCTCGAACCTCGGTTCGAACGTGATCCACGAGCTGGCCGGCGAGGGCAACTACCAGCGCATGAAGACGGCGGTGATGGAAATCGTGCAGCAGAACTTCAAGCCCGAGTTCATCAACCGCATCGACGACATCGTGGTGTTCCACCCGCTGGGCACCGAGCAGATCCGCGCGATCGTCGACATCCAGCTGGGGCTGCTGCGCCGCCGCCTGCTCGAGCGCGACATCGAGCTCGAACTCGACAACCGGGCGCGCGACTCGCTCGGCGAGGCGGGGTTCGACCCGGTGTATGGGGCGCGACCGCTCAAGCGGGCGATCCAGCAGCAGATCGAGAATCCGCTGGCGCAACGGATTCTTTCGGGTGCATTTGGGGCGGGGGATCGGATTACGGTCAGTGCCGAGAAAGGCGAGCTGATTTTCACCAAGACGCGGCGGTAACGCGGGCGCGACGGGCGGAGGGGTGCGGCGCAGGCATTGGATTGCGTCGCTCCCCGATACACGCTTTGGCAATCCAACGCCTGCGCCGCACCCCTCCGCCCTTCGTAGCCACGTTGTCGGCGCGGATCCGTGCGAAGCCGCCCGTCTGGTCGCCACCGAGGTAAGCCGTAGGCCCCGGGGCCCACGTGCGGCGTGCATCGTTGCGCCACCGTTCCGCCCCGTTGTGGCGCGAGGTCGCACAACGGCACGGTTCTCCGGCACTGTATCCGTGCGTGCACATCACAGGTTGGGCGTCTGGGCGGCGCGATGAGCAGGGGGTGGCTTGCCAAAGCGTGTATCGGGGAGCGACGCAAGCCGCCCCCTGCTCATCGCGCCGCCCAGACGCCCGCCCTATAATGCCCACGCCCGATTCTCCCGAGGATCCCCATGCCGTTCTACGAATACGAATGCCCCAGCTGTAAGTACTACGCTGAGGTACTGCAGAAAATCACTGACAAGCCGCTGAAGAAGTGCCCGTCGTGCGGCAAGGCTGGCTTCAAGAAGCTGGTGTCCGCGCCGGTGTTCCGGCTCAAGGGTTCGGGCTGGTACGAGACCGATTTCAAGGGCGAGAGCGACAACAAGCGCAATCTCGCGGGCGCGGAACGCGAGCCGCCGGCGGATGCGAAAACCGACGCGAAGGCTGGCACCGATGCCAAGGCGGGCGAGGGCAAGGTCGAGGCCAAGGCCGAGTCGAAGTCCGAGGGCAAGGGCGATGGCAAAGGCGCTGCGGACGGCAAGGGCAGGAGCGAGGGCAAGGGCGAAGGCAAGAGCGAAGGCAAGGGCGCCAAGGCTGGTAAGGCCGCTGGCGGCACTCGCCGCACGTCGCGGCGGCCTGTGGCGCGCGCGTCCGCGAAGAAGAAACCAGCGCGCGGTGGTAAGCGGCGGTGAACCGCGCGCACCAAGCGCAGCGCGAGCGCCTGTTGCGGGCGCTGCGGCGCTACCTGATCAACGGTCTGCTGATCTGGGTGCCGGTGCTGGTCACGGTGCTGGTGGTGCGCTTCATCCTCGAACTGATGGACCAGACACTGCTGGTGCTGCCCAGGTCATTGCGGCCCGATACCCTGTTTGGCCTGCATGTGCCGGGCATCGGTGCGATCCTGGCGGTGCTGATCGTGCTGCTGACGGGCCTGTTGGTCACGAACTTCATCGGCCGCGCGCTGGTGGCGATCTGGGAAGATGCGCTCGAGCGCATTCCCTTCGTGCGCGCGCTGTATGGCGGGGTGAAGAGCTTCTCCGAAACCATCCTGTCGAACTCTGGCAAGAGCTTCAAGCAGGTGCTGCTGGTGGAATATCCGCGCGCCGGCATCTGGAGCATTGGCTTCCAGACCACGGACAACCTGCCGGAGATCAACGCGAAGCTGGGCGAGGAGCAGGTCTGCGTGTTCGTGCCGACGACGCCGAATCCGACCTCGGGCTTCATCTTCATGATCCCGCGCAGCCAGGCGCGCACCCTGAATATGACAGTGGATGAGGCGATGAAGATGATCGTGACGCTGGGCGTGGTGACCCCGGACGTGGTCCACGAGCCAGGCGGCGCGAGGTCAGTTGCGCCCCCCGCGCCCGGCCCGTAACATCGCGCGCCTTTCCAGCAAGTCGCCCCCTCCCATGCGCACCCATTATTGCGGCCAAGTGAATGAATCCCTGACCGGCAGCAGCGTCAGCGTTGCGGGCTGGGTGCATCGGCGGCGTGACCACGGCGGTGTGATTTTCGTCGACCTGCGCGATCGAGAAGGCCTGGTGCAGATCGTCTTCAATCCCGATGCGGTGGAAGTTTTCGCCGCAGCCGAGAAATTGCGCCATGAATTCGTCGTGCGCGTCACCGGCAAGGTGCGTGAGCGACCGGTGGGCACGGTGAATGCCTCGCTCGCCAGCGGCCGCATCGAGATCGTGGCCACCGAGGTCGAGCTGCTCAATCGCGCCGATCCGCTGCCGTTCCAGCTCGATGAACAAGTGAGCGAGGAAGTGCGGCTGCGCTATCGCTACATCGACCTGCGTCGCGAGGTGATGAACCAGCGCCTGCGCCAGCGCCACGCGATCACGCGCGCGATGCGCGAGTACCTCGATGGCCACGGCTTCGTCGACATCGAAACGCCGATGCTCACCAAGGCGACGCCCGAGGGCGCGCGCGACTACCTGGTGCCGAGCCGCACGCATGCCGGCAAGTTCTTCGCGCTACCGCAGTCGCCGCAGATCTTCAAACAGCTGCTGATGATCGCGGGCTTCGAGCGCTACTACCAGATCGTGCGCTGCTTTCGCGACGAAGACCTGCGCGCCGACCGGCAGCCCGAGTTCACGCAGCTCGACGTCGAGACCTCGTTCCTCTCGCAGGATGAGATCATGGCGTTGATGGAAGGACTGGTGCGCGAGCTGTTCCACAAGGTGATGAAGCTCTCGTTGCCCGATCCGTTTCCGCGCCTGAGCTACCACGAGGCGATGCGCCGCTTCGGCTCCGACAAGCCCGATCTGCGCGTAGCGCTCGAGCTGGTCGATGTGGCTGATCTGGTCAAAGGCTGCGATTTCAAGGTATTCGCACAGCCCGCCAATGATCCGCTGGGCCGCGTGGCGGCGTTGCGCGTGCCGGGCGGCGGCGCGCTGACGCGCAAGGAAATCGACGAGTACACGGCCTACGTGGCGCGCTATGGCGCGCGCGGCCTCGCGTACATCAAGGTCAACGAGCGCAGCAAGGGGCGCGACGGCCTGCAATCGCCGATCGTGAAGTTCCTCGACGATGCGGCCGTGGCCGGCATCCTCGAGCGTACTGGTGCCGCCGACAATGACTTGATCTTCTTTGGCGCCGATCGTGCCAAGGTGGTCAATGATGCGCTGGGCGCGCTGCGCCTGAAGGTGGCGCAGGACCTGAAGCTGGTGCGTGAGGGCTGGGCGCCGCTGTGGGTGGTCGATTTCCCGATGTTCGAATACGACGAGGATGCGAAGCGCTGGGCCGCGATGCATCACCCCTTCACCTCGCCAAAGGATCTCGACCCCGCTGCGCTCAAGGCCGACCCGGGCGGCGCGCTCGCGCAGGCCTACGACTGCGTGCTCAACGGCTCGGAGATCGGTGGCGGTTCGGTGCGTATCTTCCGCCAGGAATTGCAGTCCACGGTGTTCGAGCTGCTGGGCATCAATGCGGAGGAGGCGAAACTCAAGTTCGGCTTCCTGCTCGATGCGCTGCGCTTCGGCGCGCCGCCGCACGGCGGCATCGCCTTCGGCCTCGATCGCCTGGCGATGCTGATGGCCGGCGCCGAGAGCATCCGCGATGTGATCGCATTCCCCAAGACCCAGACCGCGGCCTGCCCACTCACCGATGCGCCGACCGAAGTGAGCGAGCAGCAGTTGCGCGAGTTGCACATCCGCGTCAGGCAGCCGCCGCCCACAAGCTGATGTCCACCGCCGTTGTCTACGTGCACGGCCTCTGGCTCTCGGGCCACGAGGCTTTTTTATTGGGGCGACGCATCGAGAAGGAGCGCGGCTACCAGTGGCACGCGTTCAACTACGCCTCGACGATGCTCACGATGAGCGAAATCGGCGCGGGCCTCGCCGCATTCATCGCCGGGCTCGAGGCGCCGCGTGTCCATCTGGTGGGGCACAGCCTGGGTGGCATCGCGATACTGCGCTGCCTGCAGAATCATCCGCAGTTGCCGCCGGGCCGCGTGGTATTCCTGGGCACGCCGTCGCTGGCCAGTACCGCCGCACATGCGGTCGCGCGCTTTCGCTTCGGGCGCACGATCATGGGCCAGGCCGTGACCGAAGAGTTGCTGCATGCGCACGATCGCAGCTGGACGCACGAGCGCGAGCTGGGGATCATCGCGGGCAACCAGCCGCTGGGCCTCGCGCGACTGGTGGTCGATTTCCAGGAAGCCAACGACGGCACCGTCGCAGTGTCGGAAACCAGATTGCCTGGCGCCAAGGCGCATATCGTGCTGCCCGTGAGCCACACCGGCATGCTGCTCTCGGCGCGCGTCGCCTTCGAGGTTGGGCAGTTCCTGGAGCTTGGGCACTTCGGCGCCTGAATTGCGGGCTGGGCGCGCTGCCTTGCCTTCGAAACAACGCAATTGCTACATTGGCTTGCCAATAGGGGGCGTCATGACCAGAAGTAAATTGCTTGCGTTGCCCGTTGCAGTGCTGCTGGTACTAATTCCGCTGGCGCGCGCGAATGCCGCGGTCACGGCGCTGGTGGCCGCGCACGTGATCGACGGCCGCAGCGACACGCTGAGTGCCGCGACGGTGGTGCTGGTCGACGGCGATCACATCAGCGCGATCGGCGATCGCTCGATCATTCCCGCCGGTGCAGAAGTGGTTGATCTCGGTGATGCGACGCTGATGCCCGGCATGATCAATGCGCACGAGCATCCGCTGATGTACACCAGCGACTACCAGAATGCGCTGCTTGCCAGTTCTTCGGCCTACAAGGCGCTGATGGGTCTCGCCGGCCTGCAGCGCCTGTTGCTCGCAGGCTGGACCGGCGTGCGCGTGATGGGCGATGCCGATGTCTACTACGCCAACCAGGATCTGCGGCGCGCGATCGACGGCGGTGTATTCCTCGGGCCGCATATCACCGGTGCGGGCCACTACATCTCGATCACCGGTGGGGGCGGGGACATCAACTATCTCTCGCCCGAACAAACCGTGCATCCCGACGGCCTGATTGCCGATGGCCCCGAAGAAATCCGCAAGGCCGTGCGCACCGAGATCAAGTACGGCGCCGACTGGATCAAGCTGCTGGTCACGGGCGCCTTCGAATCCGTGGGCGACGATCCGCGCAACATCGCCTTCTCGCCGGAGGAGTTGCGCGCTGCGGTCGAGGAGGCCAGCCGCCACGGCGTGCCGGTCGCTGCGCATGCGCATGCCACCGAAGGCATCAAGCAAGCGGTCGCGGCCGGCGTGCGCTCGATCGAGCATGGCACCTACGTGGACGATGCCACGCTGCACGAGATGGTCCGGCGCGGCACCTACATGGTGCCCACGATCTACATCGGCGACTACTACGCGGAGCCTGGCCACACACTGCGCGCGCAGGACAAGAACGACGAATACATCAAGCACGGCCGCGCAGCCTTTCTGGCCACGCTGCTACGCGCACACAAATATGGCGTGAAGCTGGTGATCGGCCTCGACCTTGGCGGCATGATCGCCGACCCCGCGGTCTACGCGAAGGAATTCGCGGTGTTCGTCGAGGCCGGCATTCCACCGATGGCCGCGATCCAGGCCGGCACGCGCGTTGCCGCCGAGCTGATGCGCTGGGACGATCGCCTCGGCACGCTCGAGCGCGGCAAGCAGGCGGACATCATCGCGGTGCCCGGTAATCCGCTCAACGACATCAGCGCGCTGCAACGCGTGTCGATGGTGATGATCGGCGGTCACCTGGTGAAGCGCCCCGGTGTGCCGGTGTCGCTCGCCGGCATGCTGCCCGCGCCGGCCGCGCACTGAGCTGCCGCGCGCTGAGTGCGCGCGCACCAGAAGTCGGGCAACAATCGGAATGCAATGAACTTTGCCCGCAGCTAAATTGTCGCACATGAGCTCCGGTAAAAAACTTCTCATGCTGCTGCTGGCAGCGCTGATCTGGGCGCCGATGCGTTTTGCGGACGCGGCGGCGACCGACGACCCGCAGCAGCAGTCCTATGCCGATTCCTGGTGGACCGGCCCCATCCTGGCCGCTTCGCCCTCGGCATTGCCGCGCGGCCATATGCTGATCGAGCCCTACGTCTACGATGTCATCGTGCAGGGCAGCTACGACGAGCAGGGTCACCGGCAAAGCGCCGCGCACACCGACAACGTGCGCAACCTGAGCTACATCCTCTACGGGGTCACTGATCAGATTGACCTTCGGCATCCTGCCGCGCTTCGGATACAACGCGGGCAGCAATGGCACTCACGGCAGCGGCCTGCAGTTCGGCGATCTGACCTTGCACACGCATTACCAGCTGATCAGGTTCCGCGAACACCATTGGCCGCCGGCGCTGGCTTTCGTGATCGAGGAGACGCTGCCTACCGGGCGCTACGACCAGCTCGGCACGCATCCCGGCGACGGGCTGGGCGGCGGCGTGCATGCCACGACCTACAGCATCTATACGCAGCGCTATTTCTGGGCGCCGAACGGCCGCATCGTGCGCACGCGCCTCGACTTCTCGTATTCGCACTCGAACAGCACCGCGCTGCGCGATGTCAGCGTCTATGGCACGCGCAACGGTTTCCGTGGCCAGGCGACTCCGGGCGATTCGGTCGTGATCGATTCGGCCTGGGAATACAGCGTGACGCGCAATTGGGTGCTGGCACTTGACCTGGAATACGCGCGCAGCGCCGGCACGCATGTGCGTGGGCTCAATGACGCCGCGGGCGCGACGCCCACTGCCGTCAACATCGACTCGGGCACCTCGACCACCTGGTCGTTGGCGCCAGCGATCGAGTACAACTTCAATGGCAATGTCGGCGTGCTCGCCGGCGCGAAGTTCACGGTCGCGGGCAACAATGCTGCCGCGCTGGTCATCCCGGTCGTGGCTATCAACTGGGTGCGCTGACGGCTGGAGCCGACCTTGGGCCAACCTGCTGTGTTGGCAGACCCTGCACCGCAGCTACCGCTCCCGCCACGCCGCGCTCCAATCGTGTAATGCGACGATTGTCCCGTACCGCTGCGCCTTCGAGTAGTACCGCAGGTCCGCCGTTACCAGCACGGCCTCGGCGTGCTCCAGGGCGACGGCGTGGTATAGCGTGTCAAACAAGTGGTGGCTGGTCTCGACAGCAAGTTCAGTGGCTCGTCGCATGACGATTGGGTCGTCGGTCGTCGGAAACTGCATCGCGGCGAGCATCTCGACATCGCGAACCGCCGTATCGGGAGTAAGGCGAGCGCTGACGGCTGCCACTTCGGCCAGCCAATGTGCCGGCTGCAGGATTTCCACCTCCCCACGCACGACTGACTCAAGCACTGCCAGCGCCATTGCTGTGCCGGCCTCGCGGGCTGGGTCCTCCAGCAGCCACTTGAGGATCACGCTCGCATCGAGCACGACAATCACGGACGATCGGCCGTTCGGGCCCGCCGAATCTCCTCGCTGCTGGTCGGCCGCCGGCTGGTGCGCGCGTTGCCCAATTGGCGCAACAGGCGTTCCCGCCGGATCTGCAGCTGCCGCTCACGCACAGCCCGCCGCATCAGTTCCGCGACCACCGCACTCTTGTTCTGATCGCCGAAGGCCTTGTCGAACGCTGCCTTGACCTCATCGGGTACGCTGAAATTGACCGTCGCCACGATCGCACTCCATTGTTGAAATATTCAACAATGAAACTATACCCCGGATATGCCACTCGTCAATGCGACATTGCGGTGTACCAGCGTCAATACGGGCATTCCGGGCTTCTACGATGCCGAGCGTGCCGCCAGCTGCAGCTGCGTCAGCTCGTAGACCAGCTCCAGCGCTTCCCGCGGGGTCAGCTCATCGGCATTCACCTGTGCGAGCCGCTGCTCAACCGTGCTGAGTGTTCGTGGCGCGAACAGCGGCAACTCCGCCTGGCCATTGCCCGCCGGAGGTGGTTGGTGCTGCGCGCCGCCGTCACGCGTGCTCTCGAGCACGCTGAGGTACTCGTGCGCACGCGCGATCACCGCGCGCGGCACGCCGGCAAGTGCGGCGACGCTCAGGCCGTAGCTGCGATTGGCTGGGCCATCCTTCACGGCATGCAGGAAGACCAGCGAGTCGCCGTGCTCGGTGGCATCCAGATGCACGTTCGCGCAGGAATCGAGCTCTGCGGCGAGCGCCGTGAGCTCGAAGTAATGCGTGGCGAACAACGTAAAGGCGCGCACCTCGGTCGCCAGATGGCGCGCGACCGCCCAGGCCAGCGACAGGCCATCGAAGGTGCTGGTGCCGCGACCGATCTCGTCCATCAGCACGAGGCTTCGTTCACTGGCGTTGTGCAGGATGTTCGCGGTCTCGGTCATCTCCACCATGAAGGTGGAGCGGCCGCCGGCCAGATCATCGCCGGCGCCGATGCGCGTGTAGATGCGATCGAGCGGGCCGAGCTTCGCTTCAGCCGCGGGCACGTAGCTGCCGATGTGCGCCAGCACCGCGATCAGCGCCACCTGGCGCATGTAGGTGGATTTGCCGCCCATGTTCGGGCCGGTCACGATCAGCATGCGGCGGCGCGCGTGCAGGTCCAGGTCGTTGGGCACGAAGGGCGCGCTGCTGAACTGTTCGACCACCGGGTGGCGCGCGCCGCGCAGCTGCAATACAGGTTCATCCACGAGCTGCGGTTCGCTCCAGCTGAGGCTCGCCGCGCGATCGGCCAATGACCCGAGCGCGTCGACTTCGGCCAATGCCATCGCCGTGGACTGCATCGGGCCCAGCGCCCCGATCAGCCGCGTCAGCAATTCTTCATAGAGCTGTTTCTCGCGCGCCAGCGAGCGCTCGCGTGCACCGAGCACGCGATCTTCAAAGCCCTTGAGTTCCGGCGTGATGAAGCGCTCGGCCGATTTCACGGTCTGGCGGCGCAGGTAGTCGCTCGGCACCTTGTCGGCCTGCGCGCGCGCAATCTCGATGAAGAAGCCCTGCACGCGATTGAAGCCGAGCTTGAGGTTGGCGATGCCGGTGCGCTCGCGCTCGCGTTGCTCGAGCTCCAGCAGGAAATCATCGGTGTGCGTGCTGATGCGCCGCAGCTCATCGAGTTCGGCATCGAAGCCCGCGGCAATCACATCGCCATCGCGCAGGAACGTGGAGGGCTCCGCGGCCACGGCTGTCTGCAACAGCGCCAGTTCGGCGGCGTGATCGGCGGTGGCGGCATGCAGTTCGATCAGGTGCGGTGAGTCGAGCGCAGCAATCGCTGCACGCAGCGGGGCCAGGGCTGCGAGCGCCGCGCGCAGCTGCACCAGGTCGCGCGGCCGGGCACTGCGCAGCGCGATGCGCGCCAGGATGCGCTCGAGGTCGCCAAGCTCGCGCAGCTGCGCTGCCAGCGGTTCGAAGGCGCGCGCCTGCAGCAGTGCGCCGATCGCCTGGTAGCGCGCACGCAGTACGCCGCGATTGCCGATCGGGCGGCCCAGCCACCGACGCAGCGTGCGCGCGCCCATGCCGGTGGCCGTGGCATCGAGTATCGCCAGCAGCGTGGCCGCTTCGTTCCCGGTGAGGCTGTAGTCGAGTTCGAGGTTGCGGCGCGTGGCGGCATCGAGCGCCAGCGCTTCGCCGTGTTCCTCCACCTGCAGCGAGCGCACGTGGGGCAGAGCAGTGCGTTGCGTGTCGCGCACGTATTGCAGCAGCGCGCCGGCCGCGGCGATGGCGAGCGGCAGCTCATCGACGCCGAAGCCGCGCAGGTCCAGCGTGCCCAGCTGATCGGTGAGCGTGCGCGAAGCGGCCGCCAGGTCGAATTGCCAGGGCGCGCGTTCGCGCAGCACGGCCGCACCGCACAGCGGTTTCAGGCTCGCCGCCTGATCCTCGCGCAGCAGCAGCTCGGCCGGGCGCAAGCGCTCGAGCTCGGCGGCCAGCACTGCCGGTCCCTGCGATTCCAGTACCGTGAAACGCCCGGACGACAACTCCAGCCACGCGAGCCCGAAGCGCTCGCTGCTCGCATCCTGCAGCACCGCGCCCAGCAATGTGTCGCGCCGCCGATCGAGCAGCGCGTCGTCGGTGACGGTACCCGGCGTCACCACGCGCACCACCTGGCGCTCCACCGGTCCCTTGGATTTAGCCGGATCGCCGATCTGCTCGCAGATCGCCACCGACTCGCCGCGCCGCAGCAGCTTGGCCAGGTAGCCCTCGACGCTGTGCACCGGCACGCCCGCCATCGGAATCGGCTCGCCGGCCGACTGGCCGCGCGTGGTCAGGGCAATGTCGAGCAGCTGCGCCGCGCGCCGCGCGTCGTCGTAGAACATCTCGTAGAAATCGCCCATGCGATAGAACAGCAGCGTGTGCGGGTGCTGCGCTTTGATGCGCAGGTACTGCTGCATCACTGGCGTATGCAGGCTCGCCAGGCTGGTGGGGTCGGGGGCCATGGGTCGCGAATCATAAACGCATTCAAGGACATACAGGTGCCATAATGGGCCATGGCCGAGACCGCCACGCCCGCCCGGAACCGCGATCTGGCTGCCAGCGCTGGCCGCGCGCTGCTGGCGCGGGGCTGGCGGTTGGTTACGGCAGAGTCGTGTACGGGCGGCGGTCTCTCAGCCGCGCTGACCGACATCCCGGGCAGCTCACAGTGGTTCGAGCGCGGCTACGTCACCTATTCGAACCTTGCCAAACAGCAGGATCTGGGCGTTTCAGCGAACACACTTGAAGTGCACGGCGCAGTCAGCAGTGCGGTGGTGCTGGAAATGGCGGCTGGCGCGCTGCGCGCCAGCGGTGCTGATCTGGCGCTCTCGGTGAGTGGCGTGGCCGGGCCAGATGGCGGCACCGCGGCCAAGCCCGTCGGCCTGGTGTGGTTCGCGCTGGCCCAGCGCGGGGTTCCGAGCCGAAGCGAAATGCGCCATTTTCCAGGCGATCGCGCCGCCGTGCGCCTCGCGGCCGTGCACCGGGCGCTGGAGCTGATCAACGCCGCTGCGGCAGATCCGGCGAGCTGAATTTCTTTGCACCTGCGAGCCTTTTGCGACCCGCCTCGGCGGCTCGATGTGGGATAATTCCGCGCACACCACCAGAGGTTTCCAAGGCATGGACGACAATCGCAAGAAGGCGCTGGCCGCCGCACTCGGGCAGATCGAAAAGCAGTTTGGCAAGGGCTCCGTGATGCGCCTGGGCGATGCCCCCGCCATCTGGGATGTCGAGTCCGTGCCCTCCGGTTCGCTCGGCCTCGATATCGCGCTCGGCATCGGCGGGCTGCCCCGCGGCCGCGTGATCGAGATCTACGGGCCCGAGTCTTCGGGCAAGACCACGCTCACGCTCGCGGTAGTCGCCGAGGTGCAGAAGCGCGGCGGCACGGCGGCCTTCGTCGATGCCGAGCATGCGCTCGACCCTTCATACGCCGAGAAATTGGGCGTCAACATCAAGGATCTGCTGGTCTCCCAGCCCGATACCGGCGAGCAGGCTCTCGAGATCACCGACATGCTGGTGCGCTCGGGCGCGGTCGATGTCGTGGTCATCGATTCGGTCGCGGCGCTCACGCCCAAGGCCGAAATCGAAGGCGAAATGGGCGAAATGCAGCTGGGCCTGCACGCGCGTCTCATGAGCCAGGCGCTGCGCAAGCTCACCGGCAACATCAAGCGCTCGAACACCATGGTGATCTTCATCAACCAGATCCGCATGAAGATCGGCGTGATGTTCGGCAACCCCGAGACCACCACCGGTGGCAACGCGCTCAAGTTCTACGCCTCGGTGCGCCTCGACATCCGCCGCATCGGCGCCATCAAGAATGGCGAAGAAGTGGTGGGCAACCAGACCCGCGTCAAGGTGGTCAAGAACAAGGTGGCGCCGCCGTTCCGCGAGACCGAGTTCGAGATCATGTACGGGCAGGGCATCTCGCACGAAGGCGAGCTGATCGAGATCGGCTCGAACAACGGCATCATCGAGAAGTCCGGCGCCTGGTACAGCTACAAGGGCGAGCGCATCGGCCAGGGCAAGGACAACACCCGCGAGTTCCTCAAGGGCCGCAAAGATCTTGCCGACCAGATCGAGGGCGAAATTCGCGCCAAGCTGCTGCCCGCCAAACCGCGTGTCGAGCTTCAGGAAAAGAGCGCCTAAAGGGCGCCGTACTGCCTCGCAACCTGACGACGCCACGGCCGCCGAACAGGCGGCCGTGGCGTTATTGGCGCGACGCGACTTCGCGAGCGGGGAGCTGGCAGGAAAGCTGCGCGAGCGCGGTTTCGAGACTGCGCTGGTGGCGCAGTTGGTCACGCAGTTCCAGGAACGCGGCTTGCTCGACGACGCGCGCTACGCCGGCCACTTCGTCGCCTACCACGCGGGTCGCGGCCAGGGCCCGGTGCGCATCAGCCGCGAGCTCGCCGACCTGGATGTCGATGCCGCGCTGATCGATGCGGCCCTTGCCGCGGGCCCAGACTGGCAGGCATTGGCGCGCGAAGTGCGCCGCCGCCGTTTTGGCGCCGAAACCCCCGGCGACTGGGCCGAGAAGAGCCGCCAGTCCAGATTTTTGCAATACCGGGGCTTTTCCAACGATCATATCCGCCACGCTGTAGGACCTGACCCAGACTTCGATCCATGAATGCAAAGCAAGCTCCCGACATGAGTGTTCCCAAAATGAGCGCGGCCGAAGTGCGTCGCGCCTTCCTCGAGTTCTTCCGTGAACGCGGCCATACCATCGTGCCCTCCTCATCGCTGGTGCCGGGGAACGACCCCACGCTGCTGTTCACGAATGCCGGCATGGTGCAGTTCAAGGATGTGTTTCTCGGCAAGGACAAGCGCGCCTACAACCGCGCGGTGACCAGCCAGCGCTGCGTGCGCGCCGGCGGCAAGCACAACGATCTCGAGAACGTGGGCTACACCACTCGCCACCACACCTTCTTCGAGATGCTGGGCAATTTTTCCTTCGGCGATTATTTCAAGCGCGATGCGATCCGCTTTGCCTGGGAGTTCGTCACCGGCACTCTGGGTCTCGACCCCGAGCGCATCTATGTCACGGTCTACACCACCGACGACGAGGCCGCGGCGCTCTGGGTCAGCGAGGCGGGCGTCAGGCCGGAACGCATCACACGCCTGGGCGAATCCTCGAACTTCTGGTCCATGGGTGATACCGGTCCCTGCGGCCCCTGTAGCGAGATCTTCTACGACCACGGCCCCGCGATTGCCGGCGGTCCGCCCGGCTCGCCCGACGAAGACGGCGATCGCTACGTCGAGATCTGGAACCTGGTGTTCATGCAATATGACCGCGCCAGCGATGGCACGCTGACACCGCTTCCCAAGCCTTCGGTCGACACCGGCGCAGGGCTCGAGCGGCTCGCCGCCGTGATGCAGGGCGTGCACTCCAACTACGACATCGACCTGTTCCGTGACCTGATCGCTGCCGCGGCCGAAGTGACGGGCGCCACCGACCTCGACTCGCCCTCGCTCCGTGTGATCGCCGATCACATCCGTGCCTGCGCCTTCCTGGTCAGCGATGGCGTGGTGCCTTCGAACGAAGGCCGCGGCTACGTGCTGCGTCGTATCGCGCGGCGCGCGATCCGCCACGGCTACAAGCTCGGGCAGGAGCAGGCCTTCTTCTACAAGCTGGTGCCGGTGCTGGCGCGCGTGATGGGCGAGGCGTGTCCGGAGCTCGTGGAGCGTGTGCCGCAGATCGAGCGCGTGCTCAAGGCCGAGGAGGCGCAGTTCTCGCTGACGCTGGCCAAGGGCATGGCGTTGCTCGAAACGGAATTCCGCGCCGGCAACAAACAGCTCCCAGGCGAGGTCGTGTTCAAACTGCACGACACCTATGGTTTTCCGCCCGATCTCACCGCCGATATCGCCCGTGAGCGCGGTTTCCAGGTCGACATGCCGGGCTACGAGCAGGCGATGGAAGCGCAACGCACGCGCGCACGCGGCGCGAGCAAATTTGCGGACGAGCGACGCTCGGCCACCGATATCACTGCACACACAGATTTCGCAGGCTACGAAACGCTGGAGTGCGACAGTACTGTGGTCGCGCTGCTGCGCGATGGCGTTGCAGTGAATGAACTCAAGGCTGGAGAAAAAGGCGACGTGGTGCTGGCGCGCACGCCGTTTTACGCCGAGTCCGGTGGCCAGGTCGGTGACACCGGCGAGCTGACGGCCGGCGCCGCAGCGCGCTTTGTCGTCAGCGACACGCAGAAGAGCGGCCACGCCTACCTGCACAGCGGCCAGCTCGCGAGCGGCACGCTGCGCGTGGGCGATAGTCTGCATGCCAGGGTCGATGGCGCGCGCCGCGCGACGATCCGGCTCAATCACTCGGCCACGCACCTGCTGCACGCGGCGCTGCGCAAGGTGCTGGGCACGCATGTCACGCAGAAGGGTTCGCTGGTGGCACCCGACCGGCTGCGTTTCGACTTCTCGCACTTCCAGGCCGTGAGCAGCGAGGAGCTGGCGCAGATCGAACGGCTGGTCAATGCCGAGATCCGCGCCAATGCCGAGGCGCAGACGCGCGTCATGCCCTACGACACCGCGGTCGCCGCCGGCGCGATGGCGCTGTTCGGCGAGAAATACGAGAGCGAAGTGCGCGTGCTCTCGTTCGGCAATTTCTCGGTCGAGCTGTGCGGTGGCACGCATGTGAGCCGCACCGGCGACATCGGCCTGCTGCGCATCGTCAGCGAATCAGGCGTCGCCGCTGGCGTGCGCCGCATCGAGGCCGTGACCGGCGAGGCGGCGCTCGACTACCTCGCGCACGGCGAAGCGCTGCTGCGCGATGTGGCAACGCTGGTGCGCGGCTCGCGCGAAGACCTCGCCGACAAGGTGCGCGAATCGCTCGAGCGCGTGCGCGCCCAGGAGCGCGAGATCCGCGCGCTCAAGGACAAGCTAGCCTCGGGGCAGGGCACCGATCTCGCCGCCGGCGCCGTCGATGTCGCTGGTACGAAAGTCATCGCGGCGCGCGTCGAAGGCGCCGACGCCAATTCGTTGCGCAGTGCGGTAGACCAGCTCAAGAGCCGCCTCGGCTCGGCGGTCATCGTGCTGGCCGCTGTCGAATCACCTACAAAATTGCTGCTGGTTGCGGGCGTCACGCCCGATCGGACCGCGCGAGTCAAGGCTGGGGAACTTGTGGGCGCCATCGCCACTCAAGTGGGCGGCAAAGGCGGCGGTCGTCCCGATTTTGCGCAGGCGGGTGGCAACAATCCTGCGGCGCTCGATGCGGCACTGGCGAGCGTTGTGCAGCGCGTTCAGGAAAAGCTCGTTGTTAAGGGCGCCTGAAGGACTGCTCAAGCGGTTTGGGCGTGCCCCGCAATGTGTCCTGGGTTCAGTGATCAAATATTAATGAACTCGTTTGCATTGCAGGCGTAACGTTGCCTCTCGGGCGAAGCCTGGTTTTATTCTCGAACTTACGCTCTAAATTTCATTGGCCAGTGGCATACTGTCAATAACTTTCGGATTTATGGATCGACGGAGTGGGTGGCCCGCGGTCTGGAGGTAGAAAATGTTGATTCTCACCCGCCGGGTCGGCGAGTCCGTGATGATCGGTGAAGAGGTCACCATCACGGTACTGCGCGTCAAAGGCAACCAAGTGCGCCTGGGCGTGAACGCGCCGCGCACGGTGTCCGTGCAACGTGAAGAAATTTTCGAGCGCATCAAGAATGAAGGCGCCGAGGCCGAGCCTGAAGCTGTCCACCTGAAGGGCGCCGTCGCTCAGTAGCCGACCCATCGCAGCGGCCATGGGCCGTTGCACGCTCGCGCCTTTACCTTCCACCAAGCCGCCAGTATCATGGCGCCCCTGCCAGGGGGAGGGCCGCTCTTCGCCCTAAGCTGTTGATTTTTATTGATTTTCAGGCGAGTCCGGAGAGATGGCCGAGTGGTCGAAGGCGCACCCCTGCTAAGGGTGTAAGGGTCAAAAGCCCTTCGAGGGTTCGAATCCCTCTCTCTCCGCCAGTTTTCTCCTTCGAAATCAATGAATTACGAGATTGCTCGCCGAAATCTTTGTAACCTCCGTCAAGAAAGCAATCTCACCCAGTCTTATTGAGTCTCATGCTTTGTCAGGCTGTCTCGCGACACGCAACGAGAACCTGCCGCGTTGGTATCAATCGGTGTGCGCTCGTTGCTTGAGAATCTCGCGCAAGATGTCTGGCTGATCGTTTCGACGCAGCTCGGGATAACGGGTGCCACCGTGATCGTCGAGCAACGCGACCAAGGATTCCGCGCCATTCTGCGCCGCAACGCGCAGCGGCATCGTGGCAGTGGCATCCGCCGCAATCGCAGCGCGCAGCGCTTCGGCGCTCCAGGGATGCCCATCGATTGCCTGTAGCTTCATACCTGGCCACAACCCGGCGTTCCATGCGGTTGAATTGCGCACGACATCGATGATCGTGCCATCTTCCTGCAACCGCAGCCCAACTGAAAACCGCTCCTCGACCGTGTGATTGACCAGGTCCCTGGCCGCCTGCACGCTGCCCGGCGCACTCTGGTAACTCAACGCCCAGCCGCTGGCGTCCAACCCCGCGAGCGGCGCGTGCTCCACACCCGTTATATCGAGCCGGGAGCGAAGGAACCGGCTCCAGTCGTGCGGGGCAATGGCGTTCAGTACAGCGACGACATCAGAAAAATCATAGGGACTGATGTCCGGTGGTTTCTTTGCGGTACCGAAGAACGCCTTGCAGAAATCATCAAGTGAGCGCTGCCCGTGCGTCAACTTGCGGATCGTGACGTCGACGTCCAGCCAGATGAATAGCGCCTCGTCGTAGTAATCCGTGCCACGGCGCAACGACTCCCACTGGTCGGGCGCTTCGATGAGCATTCCAGTCGACACTGCGGTGTCCTGCAGGGATCGCCAGTCGCGACCCGATCGATAGGCGGTCTTCGCCGCGAGCAGCGCGGCGTAGTCCCGTGCCTCCTCATTGGAGAAGATGCCCGAGCGAGCTGCCAGCACCCAGTTCAGGTAGCGGGTCAAACCTTCATATACCCAAAGCAGCTCGGTTGTCTGCGGCTCATCGTATTTGCGCCGGACCACACCCACGGGGATCCGGAACTTTCCGTTCCACGCGTGAGTGTATTCGTGTGGTAGCAGGTAGCCAAAGGCCAGGCGGTTAGCCTCATCGGCAAGGCCGCGCTCCGCCATGCGGATATCACTCGACTCACGGTGCTCAACGCCGTCATTTCCAACTTCGGCACTGAGCGCAAGCAGGAAATCATAGTGCTGGTAGGGGATGGCGCCGAACAGAGCGCTGGCCTCTTCGACGACGCGCTGGATGTAATGTTGCCAGCGGTCGGGCAGCGCTGCCGCCTCCAGGTGGTCGGCGGCGATATTCACGAAGACCGGGTTGTCCGCAGCCACCGGGATTCTGGTCGTGCTGAAGTACTTCCCGGCCAGTACGGGTGAATCGATCAAGGCTGCCAGCGTGGTTGCAGGGTACTGCAGTTCTCCGCCCGCAATTTCGCTCGGCCGCATCGCACTTGCCTGCCGCCACCCGGAAGGCAGACGCAGCCTGGGGCTCACCCGTACCTCGCTCGCAGCAGCGCCCTGCGGGTAGAGCAGCATGGTGTTCCAGTCAAGAACCAGCAGCTGGCCGGTGGTCGTGTTGAAATCCGTGCGCTGCGGAGCAGCAGTGACGTCCATGGTCACTGTCAGTTCGGTCACGCCTTTGGGCACCATCAAGCGAAAGACAAACATGTCCAGCGGATCGCGCTGCCATGCGAGTTGCTTGCCATTGGCGATGAACTTCAGATCAACGATATCATTGATGATGGATCTTGGGGCCTCATACGTGGGAATCGCCCAGCGGGGATAGACCAGTGAGAGTCGGCCGGGGTGAACCGGCATGGTGAGCTCCGAGTGCAGGAGTCGACGCGCGGCATCGCGGGCATCGACGGTCAGAGACAGTGAGGTCAGGGACGAGGCCACTGCTGCTGGCGCGAGCACAGCGCAGACCGTCACCCAGAGGATTGCCCTGTTCATAGTTCCCAACCTCTTCCCAGGCGATTCATGACCGACTACTCATTTGATCTCGACGTCACGAGCCAACGAATAGCTCGTACTGCGCCCACCGGCGGTATCTTTGTTAAGTGCGCCACGTTCAACGAGATCCAGGACGTCGCGGTACGCCGTATCCTGCGAACACTTGGCGAGCTTGGCCCACTTCGACGTAGTGAGTTTCCCCTCGAAGCCGTCGAGCAGCCCGTTCAGCACCTTGACCTGCCGGGCGTTCAGCGATGCTTGCGCAAACCGGTCCCAGAAGCGAGCCTTCTCCAGGACTCGGGCTAGCGTCTCGCGTGAGCCGTCGATCGCGCGACGCAGGCACGTAAGGAACCATTCCTGCCACAGTGTGACATCAAGCGCCCCTTTCTGGGTGCGCTCCAGGATCGTGTAATAACCGTCTCTCTCGCGACGGATCTGCGCAGACATACTGTAGAAGCGCTGGGGATTCCGCTCTGAGCGCGCGAGCGCCATGTCACCGATGGCCCGCGCGATACGTCCGTTGCCGTCGTCAAACGGATGGATGGTGACGAACCACAGGTGCGCCAAGCCGGCCGTGAGCAGCGGGTCGGCGTTTCCTGGCGCTTCAAACCAGCTCAGGAAACCTGCCATTTCCTCCGACACGCGCGCAGCCGGCGGCGCTTCGTAGTGCACCTTGCGTTGGCCCATGGGACCGGAGACCACTTGCATCGGTCCGTTAGCGTCATCGCGCCAGTTGCCGACAACAATCTTCTGCAGGCCGCTTCGGCCGGCAGGGAAGAGTGCCGCGTGCCAGCCGAACAGGCGTTCAGCAGTGAGAGGCTGCGCATAGTGGGTGGTCGCGTCGAGCATCATCTCGACGACGCCGTCCACGTTGCGGTCGGCCGGCACCAATCCGCCTACGTCCATGCCGAGCCGCCGTGCCAGTGAGGATCTGACCTGGTCGCTGTCGAGTTTTTCGCCCTCGATCTCGCTGGAGCGGACTACGTCTTCAGTGAGCGTACTCAGGTGGGCCTCGCGGCGCAGGTCGAAGCCGAGATCCTGCATCCTCCCCAGCAACCGGCCTTGCTCGCGCGAGACATCCGCCAGTAATGCGGCCAGGCGCCCGGCATCCCAGGCCAGGCCAGGCCACTTGGCTTGCTCCCACAGGTACATTTAATCTCCGCCAATCATGCGGAGATTATGCTCTGGAATCTCCGCACTGGCAAGTTAATCTCCGTATGAAAAGCGGAGATTATGGGCGCTACTCTCTGCAGATTTAGGCTGTTCAGCACAGCGGCCTGGTGGCACTTTTTGGTGTAACTTCAATTCGAAAGCCAGCACATCCGTTTAAATTCAGATGCTTGTTGGTAGGTGTGGATCCCTCTCTCTCCGCCAATCCCAAGGCTCTGGTAAGTCGGGGGAGCCACGTTGTGGAATCCGGCCCACCTTCCCAGGAGGCGCCCGGCAAAACTGCTTTCTCGCGTACCGTTTGCACTGACGTATGCGCATTGCCTGGCGGTGCCCGGGGCTCACAGGTTGCCGTGGCTCCGAATCAGGAGTACACGCTACCCGTGACAAGACAGCAGACAGGGCCGACAAAACGGAGAATCCCCAATGTTCAACAGCATCGTGCGAGGCCGCAACACGCTTGCAGTGGCTGCGGCTCTGGCGTTCGCCTTGGTCGTCTTCTCACCGGCCCGCGCCGCCGACGAACTCGCGCAGTACAGGAAGGCGGAGGCGATGGCCAAGTCGCACCTCAGCAAGTTCGACAGGCTTGATTTTGATGCATTCACGAACCAGAAGTGGGACCTCTTCAAGGAGAGCCATGCCGCGGACATCGACGTTTACTGGCCGGATGGCCACGTTACGCATGGCCTGGAACGGCACATCGCTGACTTGAAGGCCATGTTCGTTTATGCGCCTGACACCCGGATCCACGAGCACCCGGTCAGGATCGCCAATGGCGAATGGACCAGTGTCGTCGGGATCATGGAAGGCACCTTCACCCAACCCATGCCCATTGGCGAGGGCAAGACCATCCCGCCCACCGGCAAGAGCTTCAAGTTGATCATGTGCACTGTAGGGCATTGGACGAAAGCTGGAACGATGGACAAGGAGTACTTGTTCTGGGACAACCAGTCCTACATGTCGCAGATCGGCTTGGGCAAATAGCTTAGGCCATGCATCCGAACTTGATTTCGGTCTTTGGGTTTCCCAACATTCTCAGGGACGCCCTGGCGCCCTAAGCAGGCGGATTCGAACCATGCCGATGTGGTCGAGCGGGATGACGGTAAGCCGCTCATCACCGTTGATGATGCGTCCGACCTTCCAGGTGCCATCGACGAATTGGCCCTCCTCTACACGGTCAACCTCGACAATACGCGAACCGGTCGCGAAGTCCGCGGTGTAGCCTTTGCCCAGGAGCAGGAAGCAATTGTCGCCCTCGTCGATGATCAGTCCAAACGCGCGGCTGTCGCCAGGTATCGGGCGGCTGGTCGGTCCCTCGGTTTCGCTGGGGAGGGGTGGCGATGGCGGGGGTGCTTGCAGGCCGACATCCAGGAGCATCTGCTTGAGGAGCGACTGCGTATCCCGGACAGCAATCGTGTAGCCGCCGAGGCTGATTTCGGCGGGCTTGTCATCATCAAGGAGGACGCCCGCGATCCGGTGCTCGGCCTGGGCGCGGGTTATAACGTCGGTCATGGGATTGAGCAGGGCATAGGCCTGCGCCAGTTGCCCGTCGGTCCGGCCCTCCTCGATGCCGAACACTGAATAGCCGAGCGCGCCGTGCTGGCCGAGTGCCCAGAACAGGTCACCGGTCTTGAACTGAGCCTCCGGCACAAACAGCGGATTGCCCGCATGGTCGTAATCGGCGAGTACCGCCTTCGCATCTGGAACATAGATGTCAGGCGCCAACAAATCGAGCGACGGCGCGGCTGCTTTCCAGATGTCCAGCACGCGTCTGGCGGGGCCGCCGCTCGGGTAGCGGCCGGCGGTCGGCTGACCTTCCTGCGGCCCAAGCCATCCGTTGACATACATCGGGAGCGCAAGCGCAGTCTTTCCCGCCGCTGCCAGCGCCTCCATGTAGCGGCCGAAATGCCACGCCATGAAGATCTCGTCAGCCTGCCAGTCGCTTCCGAAAACTTCCGCCCATGTTCCTGCGGCACGACGACCCTGTCGAGCCCAGACGGCATCCAGCTCGGGCTTCAGACTGCTGCGATGAGCCGACAGGTAGCGGGTCAGCGCGGGCGGTACAGGCTGCTGCCATGCCGCTGCCGCCAGGCCTGAACGGTCGCGGCTGTCGCGGAGCAACCCGGTCTCGTTGTTCACCTGAACCATGATCACGCGGTGGTCGGTGTCGACCTCGGCGAGGTGCTTCATCAAGGCGACGAAGGCGGCGCGGTCCGCTTCCATGAGGCGGGGCGAGAACACAGACAGCACCGGCTTTGGCATCGCTCCGTTGTAGGTGAAGGCCTCTTGCATCTCTCCCTGTGCTACAGCGCGCGGAAAGCGGGATGGGTTCTGGCGTACCCAGCTTGGCGCGTAGGTGGAACTGGCGTTCTTGAAGGCGCCAAACCAGATGAGGACCAGGCGCATGTCGCGGCGGCGCGCCTGGGCAATTTGCGCGTCTACCGCAGCGTAATCATAGGTTCCTTCGACACGCTCGAAATCTTCCCAGCTCACCGTGCCGACGACGGTGCCCACATGCATCTTCTGAAGTTTGTCCCAGACCGGCTGCATGAACTCAGGGCTGGAGGCGCTCGAATTATGAAGTTCTCCACCGAGCGCAAGAAAGGGCCTGCCGTCGACCAGCAGCTGACGGTTCTTGATCACTGGCAGGCTCTGTGCCCAAGCGCAGGACACAATGAGCGAGACCGCGGCGGAAAATAAAAACAGGCTTCGCGCCGGATGCTGCACTGTGGTTCTCCTGCGATCAGTTCAAGAGCGACTTTGGCCCTGCGCGAGACGCAGTGATCGCTCTTTGCCGTTCCCAAGTCGCTTGCAGCCGGCCTGGCAGAACTGGCCGCCCGCCGGAACGCAGCTCAGGGTGCACGAACATGTCGAGCTGGCCGCAAATGACAGTTGGGCTGGCTCCGGACAGTCGATTGAAATCGTGGACCATATGCATCTGATCGTGATAGCCGAGATCCTGGGCAATCTCGGTCCACTGCGCCGCGGGCGCCGCCGCCTTGCGGCGGAGCGCAGCCTCGAAGCGGACGATCCGCGCATACAGCTTGGGCGTGATGCCTATCTCGTGGCGAAAGCGCCGTTCAAACTGGCGTACTCCCAGGCCAGCTGTAGATGCAAGGTCGGATACTGGAACGCACCCAGCGCTCAGCAGCACTTGCGATGCGCTGTGGGCAATGGCGTCGATGCCATCGAACGCTGTGGACCGCGCGCATAAATACTGGTTCGCAATACGCACTCGGTCGCTAAACGAAGAGACATCACCCAGGCGACGCTCAAGTTCGCCAAAGCTACGGCCGAGCACCGCCTCGCCGTCGAAGTCGTTGTTGGTCAGTACCTCTGCCGGAACCGAAAACAGTCTGAATAGTCCACCGGGCTGCAGCACAATCGTGAAGGCGTCGACTCTCCCTTGCATGACCAACTCGACCCGTCGAAAAGTCTGGGCACCGATCAGGGCAATGGGGTACGCGTTTCTGCTGGCACCCTGATCAAGCCGGCGGACTTCGAAAGGTGCGCCGAATGTGAACTCGATCGATTGCGGGCTTCTCGCCGGAACCGGCTGCAGCGCGGTCCTGCCGGGCAGGTGCGCCCCAACCTGATAGTAGTAGCGAATCACGTTGCGCAGAGCCGGTGCGGGTTGGGACGAGCAGATCATGGGTCGCAGCTTACCGTGGCCTTCGGGATTGTGCGATCGCCCACGATGTTGCATCGCATGTCGCATTCTTACTATTGCCGCTACCGTTCAACGGCTAGCGTGCCCACTGTATTCATCCGGCTTGGATTTGAACCGGCAGGGGAGCGATGATGAAACAGGACACAACGGAGATTGTCACGGCGCCAATTGCTCGCGGCGATCGCCATGACTTCGCTGGGCGGTCTCGCAAAGGCGTCAACGCTCAGCGAGCCCACACGGGCAACTCCTGCCGTTTCCGGCAGGAGGAGCCGCGTTGTCAATTTCGATGCGCAGGTGAGTCGCGACGGTCAGCACGCCGTGTCGGTGCCCATCAGCGTCGATGCCGCCAGGACCGTAGTCATCGTGTGCGACATGCAAAATGACTTTGGTGCCAAAGGGGGCATGTTTGACCGCGCTGGGATCGACATCAGCATGATTCAACGGGCCGTCGGGCCGACCGCGAAGGTGCTCGCATCAGCGCGTCGTGCGGGCGTACGCATTGTCTATCTCAAAATGGGGTTTCTCCCCGATCTCTCGGATCTGGGTGCTCCCGACTCGGTGAACAGGGTGCGACACCTTGAGGCATTCAAGGTCGGGCAGACAATACGCGCTCCCGATGGCCGGGAGAGCCGGATTCTGATCCGCGACCACTGGGGCACCGACATCGTCGCGGAGCTGACACCAACGCCCGACGATATCGTGCTCTACAAGCATAGATTCAGCGGCTTCTACGCCACCGAGTTGGATGCCACGCTGAAGAAGCTCGACGCCAGGCACCTGATCTTCACGGGCTGCACCACGAGCGTGTGTGTCGAGTCGACTATTCGGGATGCGATGTTCAGAGACTATCTGCCAGTGCTGCTCGCGGATTGCACGGGCGAGCCCATTGGGCACACTTTTCCCAGAGGCAATCACGAGGCATCGCTACTGTCTATCGAGACGCTATTGGGCTGGGTTTCAGGCTCTGAGGAATTCGTGAAAGCCCTCGATGTCGCTTAGTCGGCACGGGTGCGACGCGCCAACTGAACAGGAGGATTGACCAGGGCAGTGCCGAGACTGACCCCTTGACGCCGCTCGCCACCGGCAGCTATCCGACGTTCTGGATTTGAGGCAACCTGTCCTCAATGAAGCTGCGCATTGCAATAGTCGGTGGCGGTCTCGGCGGTCTGGGTGCCGCGTTGTTCCTGCGCAAGGCGGGACTGGACGTGACGGTCTACGAGCAAGCGCCGGCGCTACGCGAGATCGGCGCGGGTATCGTGGTTCCGCCTAACATGGTGCGCCCGCTGAGTGAGATCGGTCTCGCGGATAAACTCTCGACCTTCGCGGTTCGTCTCGATGCGGCCTGGGAGTTTCGCCGCTGGGAGGATGGCCGCGTGCTGTTCGTCCAGCCGATGGGTGAAGAGTGCGAGCGGCTCTACGGCGCGCACTGCTATGTCGCGCACCGGGCCGATCTGCTGACCCTGTTTCAGCAAGCGCTCCCCGAACAACTGCTCCGCCTGGATCACCGCTGCGTCGACGTCAATCAAGACGAGCACGAAGTGGAGCTGACCTTCGCCACCGGAGCGGGCCAGGAGACCAGGATCACGGCGGATGTGGTCATCGGCGCGGACGGCATCCACTCGACCGTCAGGCGAGCGGTCGCCCCAAAGATCGACGCGCGTTTCTCCGGACTGTGTGTTTTCCGGTGCCTGGTCCCGGCGAATAAGGCCCCGCCTATGGCCCGTCGCCCGGTTCACACACTATGGTTAGGGCCCGGACGCCACTTCGTGCACTACCCGATCTCCGGCGGCCAGCTGGTCAACGTCGTCGCCGTCGTTCCGGCGGGCGACTGGCGGACCGAGTCATGGACAGCCGATGGTGAGATCTCGGATTTTATTAAAGAATTCGAGAGCTGGGACGATCGCCTGCACCAGTTGATCCGATCCGCCAGCGAAACCAAGCGTTGGGCTCTTTACGACCGGGATCCACTTGAACGCTGGACTGTGGGCGGTATCAGCCTGCTCGGTGACGCCGCCCACGCCATGCTCCCATTCCTTGCGCAGGGCGCCGCGCAAGCCATCGAGGATGCCGTCGTGCTGGCCAGTTGCCTGCGTAGTGCGGACCGGAGTTCGGTACGACAGGCTCTGCAACGCTACGAGCAGATCCGCCGGCCGCGGGCCAGCCGCGTTCAGGTCATGAGCCGCGGTCGGGGAGGCGCAGACCACTTGCCTGATGGCCCGGAACAACGACAACGTGATGCGCAATTCGCACACGGCGACCCTCTACGTCAGAGCGCATGGCTGTATGGCCACGATTTGCAAGCGGAGACGATATGACATCAACGACACGTGCCAGTCAGATCACAATTGCCCTGTGCCTGCTGGCAGCCTTCTGCGAAGGCATGGACCTGCAGGCGGCCGGAGTGGCTGCCGCAGGTATCGGGCTGCAATTCGGGCCCGCACCGGATGTGATGGGCAATTTCTTCGCCGCCAGCACGCTCGGCCTGTTCATCGGCGCAGTGCTTGGAGGACGCGTGGCGGACCACGTGGGACGCCGGTTCGTGCTGATAGTCTCGATCGCCGCCTTTGGCCTGTTCTCGCTGCTGACAGCCTTTGCCTGGAATATGCATACGCTGACCTGGGCGCGCTTCTTCACCGGCCTGGGTCTGGGCGGGGCGTTGCCGATGGTCATGACCATGGTTCCCGAGGCCAGCCGCGCCGAGCGGCGTACCGCCAATACCGCCGTCGCCTTTGCGGGCATGCCCGTGGGCGGCGCCATCGTCAGCGCCATTGCCTTGTATGCGGGTCCCATGCAATGGCATCTCATCTTCATCATCGGTGGCATCCTGCCGCTGGCGCTGGCCTTGACCATGTTGATGCTGTTGAAGGAGTCACCGGAGTTCACTGCACTACAGGCAGTCAACTCGCGCACTTCGGGCACGAGCGCACCAGCTGGTGGGTTTCGGCAGATCCTGGCACAGGGTCGCGCACTGCAAACTGCCTTGCTGTGGATCAGCTTCTTTCTGGCGCTGATCATCCTCTACCTGTTGCTGAACTGGCTGCCGACGCTGTTGAAGGACAACGGCATGAGCCCGCAGCAGGCGGCCTTTGCGCAGATTGTTTTCAATGTGGGTGGTGCGGTCGCAGCACTCAGTATGGGGAAGCCTCCTGGTTGGCCGGTGGCGCGTACCGAGCCTGGTGGCCGTGTTCATTGGCGTGCCAGGCATGTTGTATGCACTCTCGATGGTCGGCAGCGATATCCTGGTCGCCGGAATCGTGGTGTTCCTGCTAGGCGTGGCGGTGTTGTCACAGCAGGCATTTCTGTACGCCACGGCGCCGGCTGCTTATCCCACCTGGATCCGCGGCGTGGGCGTCGGTGCTGCTATAGCCATAGGCCGCCTCGGTTCGATCGTGGGCCCCAAGTTGGGCGGTTGGCTGAAGGGCCTGGGTCACGGCTCGTCGCAGTTGCTCCTGGATCTGCTGCCGATCGCAATTGTTGGCAGTGTATTTGCGTTGCTGTTGGCTCTGAAGAAGCGCTGACGGTCTGCAACCCGTCAAGGTTCGATCAGTTCACGCCTGAAGGTTCGGCGAAGTTTCGTTCCTGAATGCCGGAAGATCTCGCGCCATGGACGGGCTATGGCTGGTGCGATCGCAAGAAATCGGGTATCAACGCCTTGCGGCGCGATAGCAGTCTCGTGGCTATCCCGTGGCATGGACGTCGATCGTGGGAGGAACTGATCAAGATGGGCATACTGGACACTCGTCCCGAGACCTATGCCGTCGGGGATCTGCAGGTCGATATTGGGCGCCAACGCGTCATGCGCGGCGATTCCGAAATCGGGCTGCCCAATCTTTCCTTCCGCCTGCTGGTGGCATTGATCCAGGAAGCGCCGAACGTCGTCAGCAACGATCGGCTCATGGACCTGGTATGGCCAGGACAAGTCGTCAGTCCTGAAACCGTCAACAAGCGGGCCACGCTGCTGCGCGATGCGCTGGGGGACAGCGCGAAGGATCCGCGCTATATCACCGGCGTGCGCAGTCGCGGCTACCGGCTGCTGGCCGAAGTCGCGCGGCTGGAACGTCCTGCCGCGGTTGAGCCTCCCGCTAGCGCAGTGACACCTGTGCCCGCGGTGGCAATGCCGCCGGCGCCGCTGAGCCCCACCGAGCGGAGCGCAAAGTGGCGGCTGGCGTTGACGACTTTGCTGGTTGTTCTTTTGACGGCGGGCCTGGCTGCGTTCTTCGTGCTGAAATCACGCACGGCAGGGCCGCACGCCGCAAACGCACCGCCCACATCCCGCGTCGAGGCCATAGCCGTATTGCCGTTCGAAAACCTGAGCGCCGAGGCGGGCGATGCGTTTCTGTCGCGCGGGGTTCCGGAGATGATCCTCAATCGTCTGTCGCGCGTGCCAGGCCTGGCGGTGATTGCGCGCAACTCCTCTTTCGGGATGAGCACCACGGGCATCGGTTCCCAGGAGATTGGGCGACGGCTCCACTCCGGGTACCTCGTCAATGGCAGCGTGCAACGCGAGGCGGAGCGATTGCGAGTGACCGTGCAGCTCGTCGACGCGACCGCCGGTACCGTGGTGTGGTCGTCCAGTTTCGATCGCGCCCTGAGCGAGATCTTCAGCGTCGAAGACGAGATCGCCGACCAGGTAGCCGGTGCGCTGGCGGCGCGGCGCGGTGGTATTGGGTCCAGGGGCAACGCATCCCGACGCACTGGCAACATCGAGGCGTACCTCGCCTACCTCAGGGGCCGCACTCTGCTGGGGCGGTACTCGGTGGCGGAATCAGAAGCCGCAGTGCCGTTTTTTGAAAAAGCCATCGCCCTGGACCCGAGCTTCGCCGCCGCCTACGCCTCGCTCTTCGATGCACGCCTGCAGGCGGCAAGTCAGCGGTACGAAGATCTGGCACCCGTCCGGCAACGTTATCGCGCGCTCATCGAGCGGGCGTTGGCGATCGACCCGAATTCGGGCGAGGCGCATTTTGCCCGTGCCATGTGGGCCGACGCCTCGCTGGGGGCGCGCAAGGCCGACTTCATCCGTGGCGTCGAACTGGATCCCAGCAACGGTCGCGGTCTCACCGCGTACGCCGAATTCCTGCGATGGGTGCTGGAAACCCCTGAGGAAGCGGCGCCCATCCTGCAGCGCGCATTGCAGATCGATCCGATGTCGCCGCAAGCGCACTTTGACGCGGCCATGGTGAGCCTCGACGAAGTGGGCGCCAGCGAAGTCGAGCGGAACATGGTCGCGGTGCTGGAACTCGATCCGCAGTTCGTTCCCGCGCTGGCGAAGGTGGGTTTGTACCGCTGGCTTTTCCATGACCAGCTGGCTGAGTCGGTGCAGATCCTGGAGCACGCGATTGCGCTGGATCCTCGCAATCCCGAGCCGCGACACACCGCCATGGCCGTCTACCTGGATCTTGGTGACGAGCAGGCGGCGCGCGCGGTGGCTGCGGGCACAGCGCAGAGCGCGCGCTCCACTACCTTGCTGGCGATGTACCAAGGTGACTGGCGGGCGGCCGGGCCTGCGGCGTACCAGGACCTGCGCTGGGGTGACGATTGCAAGAACTGGTTTGAGGCGGAAGCCGTGCGCGACTACGCGCTGGGAACCGGTGAGGTGGACAGGGCAGTCGAGTACCTCAGGAAAACCTTCTATCTGGAAGGCGCTCCACCAGCACATGTGGATGTCTGCAGCTACCTGGCGGCCATCGTGCTGCCGCAGCTTCTGGAGGCGCAGGGCCATACATCCGAGGCACGGCAATGGCGACAGGCATTCGCTGCGGATCTCGATGCCATGGTGGCGAAATATGCCGGCGGAATGAAACGCGCGCGCGCTGAGATGCTGTTGGTGGATGGTCATCGTGACCAGGCCCTCGAAGCGCTGGCGGACGACTTCCGCTCGGGGGATATCAGGCAGTGGTGGTATACGTTGAAGTACAGCCCGCTGTGGCGGCCGCTGCACGGGGACCAGCGATTCCAGGCCATCGCGAACGATGTGAAGCGCCACATCGAGGCGGAGCGCAACAAGCTCGAGGAACTGCGACGGCAAGGCGTGGTCCCCGACGCACGTCGCTCTGGCGACCTCGCGCGTAAAACTGGCGCTGGATGAAAAGCGTGGCGGTCGGCACCTGGCGGGGTCGGGTCGTGCTCTCGGCGCTGATCTGTGGCGCGCTGCCGTTGTTGCCTGCGCAAGCGGCGGATCCGCGGGATGCGGACGCGCTCGAAGAAGTGGTCGTGACCGGAACCCACATACACGGCGCGGATGCGGCGGGTTCCAGGCCCATCATCATCACGCGCGCGCAGATCGATGGCAGCGGTTACGGGCGCATCGAAGATGTACTGGCGCGCGTTACGCAGAACGTCAACCGCGCCAATCCAGCCGTGCAGGATGGCACCGAGGCGAACAACTTCTTCGATCGCGGTGCCGAAGTGCAACTGCGCGGCCTGGGCGTCGGCACAACGCTGGTGCTGGTGAACGGGCAGCGCCTGGGAGCGAGCGGCTACCAGGGCTCATTCAGTGATGTGTCCAATATCCCGGCCTCTGCCGTGGAGCGCATCGAGATCCTGCCCGAGGGCGCTTCCGCTTTGTATGGATCGGACGCCATCGGCGGCGTCGTGAATATCATCCTGCGCAAAGACTTCGAAGGCATCGAGGGGCGCGCGCGCGTGTCGACGGCGGGCGGAGATGCTACCGAGCGCACGCTGGCCGCACTCTGGGGTCACGTCGGTGCGGCAGGGCGTGCGATGGTGGGCCTGCAATATGAAGACAGTCGCGCACTGGCTTGCAGTGCCCGGGTCCGCTGTGCCGCCGGCGGTGACTTTCGCAGCCTGGGCGGCACTGACCTGCGCGCGGTGGGTGGCAACCCGGGTACGATCCTTGACCCTGTCACGTTCGAGCCGGTGGCGGCCATCCCGCGCGGCCAGGATGGCACCAACCTGTTGCCCGCGCAGCTGATCACGGGCGGCGTGAACCATGCCGATGCGAGCCTCGACAGCGACATACTGCCGAGCCAGCGCATGCGCAGCGCCTTCTTCAACGCCAGCTACGAACTGTCGCGGCGCTGGCAGCTCTTGCTCGACGGCCGCTATTCGGCGCGCGAGTTCAGGTCCACTTTTCCCCAGTCGTCGAGTGAGTATCTGGTGCCGGTGGAGAGCGCGTTCAATCACCTCGGCGGGCCGGTGCTCATGGCCTACGATTTGACGCCGGACCTCGGGCCAGTCATCGACAGCGGCAGGACCACGGCCACGTCCCTGTCGACGAGTCTCAGCGGCAGGCTGGCGCGAGGGTGGCAACTGCGCCTCTACACCGCCTATTCGAAAGCCAGCAGCGATTTTGTCGAGGGCAACCTGCTCAACCAGGAGGCAGTGGCTGCCGTACTTGGCAGCGGCGATCCGGCGACGGCGCTCAACATTTTCGGTGACGGCTCGCACAGCAATCCCGCCGTGCTCGCAGCGTTGCGGAACCAGAGCTACACCTACACCGCCTTGAATGAATTCACGACAGTCACAGCGACAGTGATCGCCGATGGCCCGCTCATTGCGGGGCCCGCCGGCCCGATACGCATTGCGGTGGGCGCTGACACGCGCCACGAACATTCCATCGGGCCCAACATCGCCGATGGCCCCGAGAATCGCGGCAGACGCGCGGTGGCCAGTTTCATCGAGTTGGCGATACCGCTGGTGAGCGCAGCGGCAGACTCGAGCCAGGATCGACTTGCATTGTCCATTGCCGGGCGCCACGACCAGTACAGCGATGTCGGCGGCAGCTTCAATCCCAAGGTGGGGCTGAACTGGCGGCCACTTCGTGCCCTGAGTGTGCGCGGCACCTGGGGCACCTCATTCCGGGCGCCGCCATTCCTCTGGTCCAATCCGGACCAGACCGGTGATGCTTACGTGGCCGACGTAATCGATCCGAAGTCGACCACGGGCACTACCTCGCGCGCATTGCTGCTGATCGGCTCGTCCGGGAACCTGAAGCCGGAGACCTCGACGTCCTGGACACTCGGAGCGGACCTCAAGCCGTCCGCGATGCCCAATGTTTCGCTGTCGGTCACCTATTTTGATATCGACTACAAAGGGCAGATCCGCAATGTGGGCGTCGACTCGCAGGACTTTCTCACGCAGGAGGCGCAACTCGCCTCCTTGATTACCCGCAATCCCAGCGCCGCACAGCTCGACGCCGCCTGCAGGGGAATCGTCAGATTCGTGCCCTTCAGCATTGGTGATTGCAGCGACCCCATCACCGTCATCATCGATGCAAGGTTCCGCAATCTCGCCCGTGTGCGCACACGCGGCGTGGATGTCGAGGCCGACTATGCGCTCGAGACGGCTCGCGGGAAGTGGGCTATCGGCATGAACGGTACCTACACGCTGGTGCAACAGCAGCAAATCACGCCCACCGCGCCGGTATTCGACCTGGTCGACACGGTCGGCAATCCCCTGAGGCTGCGCATCGCAACGCATCTGTCGTGGTCGTCACGGCAGTGGACTGCCATGGCAACGCTGAACCACTCCGGGGCCTACGACGATCCGGCCTCAGTGCCGGCGCGTGGCGTCGATGCCTGGACGAGCGTTGACCTGAACCTGGGTTACAGTTTCGAAGGCGGCAGCAGCTGGCTGGCGGGTACGCGCTGCAATCTCGGCGTGAATAATCTCTTCGATAGAGCCCCGTCGTTCGTCAACCGCTTCGACCAGCCTTCCGGGACGCTGGGCTACGACCCGGCAAATGGTTCATTGCTGGGGCGACAGTTCAGCCTGCAGTTTGTAAAGCAGTTGGCCCGATAGGGCAGGCCAGCCCACGCGCTGCGCTGCCAGCGGCCCGTGGTGGCACCTTCCATCAGTCTTCCGACAATCTTCCAGCATCTTCCGGGAAGGTTCCGGCATGCCCGACCCGAATGCGCGACAACACTTCCCGTCACAAACACAGTGAGGGGAACAGCCATGCGGTATCGAACACTCTGTCTACTGGTCACGGTCGTGGCCGCAACCATCGGGCAAACTGCCCGCGCGCAGTCGCTGCAGAATGCGCCCGGCCCGAGCGCAACGATTTTTGTCGATTGCGCTTCAACGGCTCGCGGCAATGGAGCTGCCGCGCATCCATACTGGCGCATCACGGACGCGCTCGATAGCGCACGCCGGCTGCGTAGCCTGAGTTCCAGGCCCATTGTCATACGCGTTGCTGCCGGCACCTGCAGCGGCAACTTCGAAACCCAACCCACGGGCCAGAAGATCCGCCCCCCGGAATTGCTGCCGCTGGTCCTCAACGTACCCGGCTTGACGCTGCATGGCGCCGGGACCATGGACTATGTCGATGGCTACCCAGCGGCCCTGCATCCCGGCACGGCCACGACCGTGACCGTGGATTACCCGCGCCTGGGTATCCTCGACAACACGGTGATCTACATCGGGCCCACCGTGGACGGTGGTCGGGCCGACGGAACGGTGGTCGAGGGTCTGGAGATCGACGTGGCCTTCAATGGGCAATATGGCATCTGGGCGAATCGCGCCCAGGGGCTGACGATTCGCGGCAACGTTGTGGAGCACATGAACTTCGGCGCCGTGAATTTCACCGAGTGCAGCGCCAATATCGTTGGCAACGCGATTCACGATGGTACGCCGGGGTTGGTGGTGGCTGCGGGCACGAGGGGCAGTCCGTCCAGGTTCCGGGTCGCGGGCAACAGCGTCACGGCGAACTACGAAGGCGTGGCCCTGTTCGGCGATTCGATGGCCACCGAACACCTCGATATGGGAGCGAATCCGCTCGAGCCCTTGCCGTATCCGATCAACCCCATGGCCAGCCAGATGGGCAATCAGCTCTACGTGGAGCTGACCGGCAACGATGTCTCGTACAACTACATCGGCCTGCGTTTCGCCGTGCTCGGCGGATCACGCTATCCGTATTCCACCACCGGCAACATCAGCGCCAACGTCCACGACAACCAGTTCATGGACAATGCCGGCTATCCCTTCGCCCTCGACCAGGGTTTCGCGTTCCGCAGCACCAGCGCGTACTGGACGAGCCCCGATCCGCAGGATTTTCCTGAAGGCTGGCTGGGATTCCTCGCGGTGCCCTTCATCACGCACGGCCCCATCGACGGTCCCTACAGTGGCAGCGTGAATGCGACTTTTGCAGGCAATGTGTGGAGCAATGAAAACGTCACGCCCATCGCGCCTGCGTTCCTGACGACCTCCTACATTGATGTGTACGATCCCACCACGGGCGCACCCGATCCCGCACTGATGCTTCACTACACCTACCTGCGCAATACACAACTGACGTTCGTCGACGGCGATGGACTCTTCAGCCAGGCGGGTGTGATTCGTGATGATCTGCGGCGTTACGACCCCGTCGATGGCACTGCGCTTCGCAACCAGACGCGCATTCGGCGGCTGCAGTAGCATTGCGCCGCCGAATCCTGAGCCGTACCTCATCTCGGAGTGTGTTCATCGAGCCCGGTGTATTCTGGCCCAATTCCTACGAAGACTACTTCGTCAACGGCGATCGTCAGGCACGGTACCGCGTGCACGATCTGGCTGCGCATCTGCAGTCGGGGGCAAACATCGGGCGCAATTCACAGCTGCGTCCGGGTTATCTGACATCGCGGCGCGGCCTGGAGAATCAGATCTGCTCGCCGCTGTTGCCTGTATCGCCATATAGCGATATAGTGTGACAGCAGTGTGTCCGGCAACGCCTGGCGGCCGCCAGGCGCTGCGCAGGATTCCAGATGGAGGAGCTCATGGCCTCGCATGAACAAGCCGCGCCGGCCAATTCGTTGAGCGCGACACCGGGCCAGCACTGGCACCGCTTCGGTGCAGCCTTGCTGACACGAGACCTGATCCTCGTGCTGCTGCTCAAGGTGGCGCTGGTGCTGGCGCTCTACCTGTTCCTGTTCCGGCCCGCGCTGCATCCTGCTCAGGATTCCGAGGCGACGGCTGCGGCCGTGACCGGATCCGCGGCGACCCCGCACCGATGAGGCACGCCCGATGACCGACCCGAGCCTGCTGGAACTCTCGCGCTGGCAATTTGCCATCACGGCGCTGTATCACTTCCTGTTCGTGCCGCTGACGCTCGGCCTGTCGGTGCTGGTCGCCATCATGGAGAGCGTGTTCGTGATGACCGGCCGCACGGTCTGGCGCGACATGACGCGCTTCTGGGGCACGCTGTTCGGCATCAACTTCGCGATGGGCGTGGCCACCGGCATCACGATGGAGTTCCAGTTCGGCACCAACTGGGCCTACTACTCGCACTACGTCGGCGACATCTTCGGCGTGCCGCTGGCGATCGAGGGCCTGATGGCCTTCTTCCTGGAGGCCACGTTCATCGGCCTGTTCTTCTTCGGCTGGGACCGCCTCTCGCGCGTGCAGCACCTGGCCGTGACCTGGCTGGTCGCGATCGGCAGCAACCTCTCGGCGCTCTGGATCCTGATCGCCAACGGCTGGATGCAGAATCCGGTGGGCGCGCATTTCAATCCCGACACCATGCGCATGGAGCTGACCTCGATCGGCGAGGTGATCTTCAATCCGGTCGCGCAGTCGAAGTTCGTGCACACGGTGAGCGCCGGCTACGTGACCGGCGCCATGTTCGTGCTCTCGATCAGCGCCTGGTTCATCCTCAAGGGGCGCCACCTCGAGTTCGCGCGCCGCTCGGCGACCGTCGCCGTGAGCTTCGGGCTGGCCGCCGCGCTCTCGGTGGTGGTGCTCGGCGACGAGAGCGGCTACACCGCCAACCAGACACCAGAAGATGAAGATCGCGGCGATCGAGAGCATGTGGCACACGGAGCCCGCGCCGGCGTCCGTTCGTGGTGTTCGGCGTTCCGGACGTGCCAAGCACCGCACGACGCATGCTGAAGTCAAGGTGCCGTGGATGCTGGGCCTGATCGCCACGCGCTCCACCGACCAGGAAGTTCAGGGCATCTACGAACTGGTCGCGATCGCGCGCGCAGCGCATCGTCGCAGGCATACCCGCCTATACCGCGCTGCGGGCGCTGCGGGCCGATCCGCACGATGCGGCCGCGCGTGCGACGCTCGAGGCCCACGCGGCCGACCTCGGCTATGCGCTGCTGCTGCGCCGCTACGTGGCGGATCCGGCCACGGCGACGCCGGCGCAGATCGACCAGGCCGCCTGGGACACGGTGCCGTCGGTGGGCTGGCTGTTCTGGTCGTTCCGCGTCATGGTCGCGATGGGCTTCTTCTTCATCGTGCTGTTCGCCTGGGGCTTCTGGCTGGCGCGACGCGACGCTGCGACGCCAGCCGCGGCTTCCTGCGCATCGCGCTCTGGAGCCTGCCGCTGCCGTGGCTCGCCGCGGAGCTCGGCTGGGTCGTGGCCGAGCACGGGCGCCAGCCCTGGGCCATCGAAGGCGTGCTGCCGACGTTCCTCGCCGTGTCGCCGATCCCGGCGTCCAGCGTGGCCACGAGCCTCGCCGGCTTCGTGCTCTTCTACACGACGCTGGCGGTGGTCGACGTGATGCTGCTGCGCAAGTACATCCGGCTCGGGCCCCAGTCCCGCTGACGCCGCACGGCAGCACTGAAGGAGCACGCCATGCCTCTCGACTACGCAACGCTCAAGGTGATCTGGTGGCTGCTGCTGGGCGTGCTGCTGGCCGGCTTCGCCATCATGGACGGCTTCGACCTGGGCGCCGCGATGCTGCTGCCCTTCGTCGGCCGCACCGACAGCCGAGCGGCGCGTGGTCATCAACACGGTCGGTCCGGTCTGGGAGGGCAACCAGGTCTGGCTGATCCTGGGCGGTGGCGCCATCTTCGCGGCCTGGCCGGCGCTCTATGCCGCGAGCTTCTCGGGCTTCTACCTCGCCATGCTGCTGGTGCTGGCGGCGTTGATCCTGCGGCCGGTGGGATTCAAGTTTCGCAGCAAGATGCCGGGCGCCGCTGGCGCAGCACCTGGGATTGGCTGCTGTTTGCCGGCGGCCTGGTGCCTTCCCTGGTGTTCGGCGTCGCGATGGGCAATCTGCTCGAGGGCGTGCCCTTCGGCTTCGACAGTGAGCTGCGCGCCCACTATGAATTCGGGCTCTTCGACCTGCTCAATCCCTTCGCGCTGCTGTGCGGCCTGGTGTCCGTGGCGATGCTCGCGACCCACGGCGCGCGCTACCTGGCGCTCAAGGCCGATGGCGCTCGTGGCGAGCGCGCGCTGCGGCTACAGCCGCTGGACCGCACTGGCCTGGCTCGTGCTGTTTGCGTTGGCCGGCGTGTGGCTCGCGCGCAGCGGCTACGGCTTTCGCATCACCTCGGGCGCATTGGCTGGTGCCGCACCGGATCCGCTCGCCAAGACGGTGCTGGCCGTGCCCGGGGCCTGGCTCGCCAACTACGCAGCGCTGGCCGCTCGCTCGGCTGCTTCCCGCGCGCGGGACTGGTCGCGCCGCTGGTGCTGGCGCTGCTGCCGCGCCCGCGCGCACATGGCTTGCTGTTCGTGTGCAGCGCGCTCGGCATCGCCGGCGTCGTCGGCACGATGGGCGTGAGCCTGTTTCCGTTCCTGATGCCTTCTTCCTCGGAACCCGCCAGCAGCCTTACCGTCTGGGACGCCTCGAGCAGCCAACGCACGCTGTGGATCATGCTGCTGGCCACTGGTGTGTTCCTGCCCATCGTGCTCGCCTACACGACCTGGGTGTATCGCGTGCTGCGCGGTCCGGTGACGGTGGCGCACGTCGAGGCCAATCCCGATTCCACCTACTGACGCGAGGAACGCCCGATGTGGTATTTCAGCTGGATACTGGGACTGGGTCTCGCCAGTGCCTTCGCGATCCTGAACGCGATGTGGTTCGAGCTGGACGCGGACCGCCAGGCGCGCGAGCGCCCGGCCGATGAGCGCAATATTTCCTGAGCGCGGCTATGAGCTGCGGCATCGGGGTGCGGCGTGTGTCGTTAGCGGTCACGGCAGCCGATCGCGAGCGACAGACAAGGCGGGCCGACTCCGTCTGGCAGGCGATTACCAATGCGATAGGTGCCGCCGATGCGACATATGCGTTCGTCCAGATGCATTCATTTTGGGGCGGGCGGATATGCGGCCTGCAGAGCGATGGTTCCGGTTTCAAGGAGCGATTTGAGATTGGATAGAATCTTCGGCCACCCGCCCGAGACCGCCGTGATCAGACTCGAGGGGTCACGGTCGATCGTGTGCGTGATGGAGAGCTTCACGGCTGAGTCGCTGGGCTCCAGTTCAATCGTGCACAGTGACGCGCCCTCTGCCTTGAGCTCGGCGCGCAACTGGTGCTGCCAGCGAATCACCAACCTGCGTGGCGGCTCAGCCTCGACGATCTCGCCGGAGTCGGTGATGCTACCATCCGGATGCACCATCTTCCAAGGGGAGCCTGGCGTCCACTGGCTCTCGCAGTGGGTGCCGAACCAGTATTGCTTCATGAATTCCGCGTCGTGCGTCAGGGCCGACCACAATCGCTCGGGCGTCGTGCGGATATAGGTTACGTAGACAAAGGTCGATCTAGCCATCGTGTTCTCCAGTCGTCGTTTGAGGTTCGCCAGCGCCTTCAGGCGCGGCTTTTCAAATTTGGCGATCCAGCGTTCGTAGATGTCCTGCAGGGGCACAGGATTGAGGAAGTGCAGCTTTTCGCGGCCACGGCGCACGGTGGCGACCAGGTTGGCAGCCTCCAGCAGCTGCAGATGCTGCGTGACGCCCTGACGGGTCATCTCCAGGTGTTCGCACAGCTGGTTGAGCGAGCTGCCGTCGCGGGCATGTAGTTGATCCAGGAGCTTTCGCCGGCTTGGGTCGGCGAGCGCCTTGAAAAGGGCGTCGTGGTCGCGGCGATAGGTCATGGTTATACAGGCAAGTAAAGACTTGCCTGAATAATAGGCAATCATAGACTTGCGTGTCAAGCGCTACGCGCGCGTGGCCAGAGTCAGAAAGTCATGGCCCTGCGGCAGGGCGGGCAGTCGACAGCCCGATTGGAGTGCGATCGAGAACCCGGCTTGACAGTACGAGGATAGTCAAAATATCGTAGGGACATGAAGGCAGCAGCGGCGATTGGTGCACTCGGGGCCCTGGCACACGAGCACCGCCTGGCGGTGTTTCGCCTGCTGGTGGAGACGGGGCCCGAGGGCCTTTCGGCCGGCGAGATTGCGCAGCAGGTGGGGCTGATTCCCTCATCCCTCACTTTTCATACGCAGGCGCTGCAGCGAGCCGGGCTCATCAGCCAGCGACGGGTCAGTCGCCAGCTCTTCTATGCAGCCGATTTCGAGTCGATGAACGCGCTGGTCGATTACCTGACGAAGAATTGCTGCGGCGGGGCGCAGGGCTGTGGTCCCGCGTGTCCTCCGGTGGCCAGGAAATCCACCAGGCCGCGGAGGCGTGCATGAAGATCGAGCGCGCCATGACCTCGGATCTGGACGTCATTCGCCCAATGCTGATCGAGGCGGGCCTGCCGGTGGAGGATCTGGCCACTGCCGACGTGGATTTCTGGGTTGCTCGTGATGCCCAGGGAATCGCAGGCGCCGTCGGCGTTGAGCGGTTCGGGACTGCGGGACTGCTGCGATCCCTGGTCGTCGCACCTCGCGGCCAACACCGGGGCACGGGTTCGGCGCTGGTTCAGGATCTGGAAATCTCGATGCGGTCGAGCGGACTCAACTCACTGGTGCTGCTGACGCAGACTGCCGAGCGCTTCTTCGGGAAGCGCGGCTATACCGTTACGCCGCGCGAGCAAGTTCCGGAACCCGTTCGTCAGAGCGGCGAATTCAAGTCGCTGTGTCCCGCCTCTGCCGTGTGCATGTCGAAGACGCTCTAGGCTGCCAGATCCACGAGAACCAGGATGACAGATCGCAAGTACAATCTGCTGTTCCTCTGCACCGGAAATTCCGCGCGCAGCATCCTGGCGGAAGCCATTCTCAATCAGAAATGGGGGAACCGCTTCCAGGGCTTCAGTGCCGGCAGCTTTCCCACAGGGCGCGTCAATCCGGGCGCCATCAAGCTGCTCGAGCAACTCGGGTTCCAGACGCAGGGGTTTCGCAGCAAGTCGTGGGATGAATTCGCGCAGCCTGGTGCGCCGCCGCTCGACTTCGTGATCACGGTCTGTGACAACGCCGCCGGCGAGGTGTGCCCCGTCTGGCCAGGAAAGCCGATGACGGCACATTGGGGCGTGCCCGATCCGGCGCACATCGACGATCCGCAGGCGAGCGCGCTCGCTTTCCGCGAGGCGTTCCGGTTGCTCGCGCGAAGGATCGAGCTGTTCGCTAACCTGCCGATTACTGCGCTCGACAGGATGACGCTCGGCAACAAGCTGCGCGACATTGGCAAGGCTACGGAATGATCGCGCTCCCGCGGCGCCTCGCGGCGGAAGGGCTCGGCTCACTGCTGCTGGCGGCGACGGTGATCGGCTCGGGAATCATGGCGGAGCGCCTTGCGCAGGGAAATTCCGCAGTAGCGCTGTTGGCGAACACCGGCGCGACGGTGGCCGTACTGGCGACGCTGATCGCGCTGCTGGGTCCGATCAGTGGCGCACACTTCAATCCTGCAGTGTCCGCAGTCGAGGCTGCTCGTGGCCGCCTGCCGATAGCGGACGCTCTGGCTTACGCGGCCGCTCAGGTAGCCGGCTGCTGCGCGGGAGCGCTGTTGGCGCACGCCATGTTCGAATTGCCGATGGTCCAGATCTCGAACCACGTACGTGCGGGACCGGCCCAGTGGCTCTCTGAAGGAGTTGCCACTTTTGGGTTGCTGCTCGTGGTACTGGGACATCGCCGAAGTGAGGACGCACCCTGGATGATCGCAGCCTGGATCGGCGCAGCCTACTGGTTCACCGCCTCGACCTCGTTCGCCAATCCGGCAATCACAATCGCTCGCTCGCTCACGAACTCATTTTCCGGGATTCGCCCGGCGGATGTGCCGTGGTTCGTGATTGCGCAGGCTCTCGGCGCCGCGGCAGCCTTGGCGGCCTATCGACTGCTCTGGCCTGATCACGGACGTCGGACTGAATCTGCCGGATAAGGTGAACCTCGATTACGCGAGGCGCTTCGCTGCCTAAGCGGCCGCCGCCCTCCTATGTGATAGTTTGGGAGTACGTGACATAATTGAAGCGCCAACCAGAGGAGTAATGGACCATGAATCGCCGTGAAGTTCTGGATCTCGTGACCGCGGCGGGACTCACCGCAGTAAGCGCGGCCGCTATTGCCGCCGATACGCCGCCCGCCCATGCGGGGCACGATCACGCCGCCATGAGTGGCAAATACTCTGCTCTGGTTGCGGCGACCTCGAAGTGCGTGACGACGGGCGATGCCTGCCTGAGCCATTGCCTGACCTTGCTGGGGCAGGGGGAAAAGGATCTGGCCGCGTGTGCCCGGACTGTTCGCGACACCATTGCGGCGTGCACCGCATTGTGTGAACTGGCCGCGGCGAACTCACCTCACGTCGCGGCGCTGGCCAAAGTGGTCGCTGACGTCTGCCGCGGGTGCAAGGCCGAGTGTGACAAGCATGACAAGCACCAGCCCTGTCGCGACTGTGGCGAGGCGTGCGCTCAGTGCGCCAAGGAATGCGACAAAGTCGCCGCGTGAGCCTGAAGGGAGCGGCCGCCCGCGGCACCTTAGGTGCGCATTAACTCCGAAGGCAGGGCCCTGTTCGAGGCAGCAACTCATACGGTGTTCACCCCGCTTGCCAAGCTTGGGTCGAGCGCTGCAAAGTGGCACCGTATGAGCCGCAATGGGGCCAAAGTTTTTCGTGGACCGATCCGCAGGTGCTTCGTGGCACTGGCGTTCGTTGCGTTTCTCGCCCATGCGCTGATCCCCACGGGTTTCATGCCGGGCTCGGTGCATGGCCAGGCGCAGCTCGTGGTCTGCGACGGTCATATGTCCGGCGCCATGCACGCTGGTCACCATGGCAAGGCCGGCTCGAACACTGGTTCCCCCTGTCCCTTTGCCCTGGGTGGCGGTGCCGCGCCGTTGCCTGCCCACTTCGATCTGGCGCTGGCGCATGTGGCGCCAGACCTGCTGGTGCCGTTCATCGAACGGCCCGTTGTCTCCGAAGCTCCCCTCCGACATAGCGCTCCGCGCGGACCCCCAATACTCGCCTGATAACGGGCGATTAGGCGCTTGCCGTCATCCGTTTGGCACGGGCCAATCGGGCGCGCGAGCTGTCATAGGGATTTCTTTCGGAGCCAATCATGGTCACTTCGTCTGCGGCGGCGCAGCGCAGTAAAAAGGCACGCGTCCGGACGGGCAAGGCCCCGCGGATCATTGGCATTGCCGGCTTCGTGCAAGAGCTGCGCGTAGCAGCCAGGCATGGCGAGCCGACATGAACGGCCTCATGAACCAGCGCTCGCGTCGCGCCACCCGACCCTGGATCGCCGTTATGGTGGCGATCGCGACCCTGGGGCGTGCGCTGATCCCCGCCGGGTTCATGCCTTCGACCGGCGCCGGATTCCCGCTGATGTTGTGTCCCGGGCATGGCATGGTGATGCCAGGCGGCCACACGGGTTCGCACGACGGGCACAGTGCGCCCCGCCACGACGCCACGATCTGCCCCTTTGCGGCGGCAAGCGTTCTGGGAGCCGCACCAGGTCACGCCAGTGCGCTGGTCACTGTCGTCACTTCGATCTCTGAGCTGTCCACCCCATCCGCCACTCGTTCGACCGAGCTGGCGGGCCCGCCCCGTGCGCAGTCTCCGCGCGCCCCTCCGACATTCAACTCCTAAGCAACACCCGTCCGATGTGTTTGTGACGCGGCCGAAGGACGGCCGCATGCAGCGTCAGCGCGAGTCGTCTCGCCCGACGCAAGGAGTTGAGTCATGAATTCGAAACTACGAGACCCCGATGGGGCACTCCCAGCGACATTGTTGGATGGATGCGGTGCGCATTCCGCTCCGCGCCTGGTGATCTGCGATCCGGCGTCACTGTGTGCCCTGGCCATTGGTGCGGTGGTGCAGAAGCGTACACGCTGGCAGGTCGCCTGCGTGACGACCAACCTGGATGATGCGCTGGCGGCCGCTGCGGCGTGCCGGGCGCATGCACTGCTGTTTGATGTTCGCGATTGCTCCGCACGAACAATCCTAGATGTGACGCAGCGGATTCGGTCAGCTTGTCCGCAGCTTGAGCCTGTTCTGCTGACCGGACACATTGGTGTCGGAGTACTCCGCAGGGCAATGGCGGCAGGCGTAAACACCTGCGTTCACAAGAGCGAATCCGTCGCGGTGCTCGCAGAGGCGCTGTATGCCGTGGAGCAGGGCAGTACTTACCTCAGTGAAGCCGTCGTGCAGGCACTCGCCGCAAGGCGGCATCCTGCGCGCCAGGAGTTGCAGCCGATCCGCGTGAATACGGCGATGCTATCCGCAAGACCACTCATCTTGTCGGGCTATGCGCAGTCAGCCTAGCCACCCGCTGACAGCGTGGTCGCCAGGCGTGCTGATCGCACCGCGGGTCGGAACTGCAGCCGTGAAGCCGGGGCCGACGCCGCAAGTGATCGGCATCACGGCGCGCAGACACTGGGCAGCTGCATTGGGCGTACTGGTCGTGCATGCACTGGCGATTCTCGCCCTGCTGGAGTCACGGGAGATCGCGGTCCATCGGGAGTCGGTGACTACGGTGTCGTTGATCGACATGCCGCGCAAGTCCGATCCGCCGGCCCAGGCCAAACCTCCGGAACTTGCGCCAGTGCGGGCGCAGTTGGTGTTTGAGGCGCCGCCGCTCCCGGATGTGTCGGTGGTGAGCGAACCACTGCCGGCGCCGGTGATGGCTGCGGCTCTTGCCGTTGACGCGCCATCCAGGGCGGCTGGCGCTGTGGCGCTGACCGACGAGTTGGCCGTCTTTTGCCCGTCGCGGGCGCCGCCCGCGTACCCGCCGCAGTCCAGGCGCCTGCGTGAGCAAGGGGAGGTGAGCTTGCGCGTAGTGCTCGACGCGCGCGGATATGTCAGCGACGTCAGCGTGGCTGGCAGCAGCGGATTCGGCCGGCTCGACCAGGCCGCCCGAGCCGCGGTGTTGTCGTGGCGCTGCCAGCCCGCGATCCGCGACGGACAACCGACTGCTGCGGTAGCGATTCAGAACCTGGAATTCAAATTGGAACGGCGCTGAGTAGGCCGAGCCGCAAACAAATCATGCAATCAAGGAAACCTATGAATAAGATATTTCAAACAGCTTGTGGGCTCTTGGTACTCGCAGGAGCGTCGGTCTCCTACGCTGCCGACGCGACTCCACCGGAAGCTACAAACCTGCCAAAGATGACCGTTACCGAATCGGTCGAGACGGATTACGCGCCGCCGGGCGCCTCGTCATCCGGCACCAAGACGACAACGGCGCTGCTGGACACGCCGATGGCCATTCAAGTTGTAACGCGCGACGTCATCGACGATCGCCAGGAGCGCACGTCCCTGGATGCCGTCAAGAACCTCAGCGGTGTACAACCGTCGACCTACCAGTTCTATGACCAGTTCCTGATCCGCGGGTTCGACAGCGGGTACGGCACGACTTTCCGCAACGGGCTGCAGCTGCGTGGCATCAATGAGGCCGTCAACATGGCCTTTGTCGATCACATCGAGGTCGTGAAAGGGCCCGCGTCGATGCTCTACGGTCGTATCGAGCCGGGTGGCTTCGTCAACATCGTGACGAGGAAGCCCCAGGCCGACTCTGCCTACAACGTTGATGTTCAGGGCGGCACATGGGGGTTCAAGCGCGTGACCGCTGATGCGACGGGCAAGGTCTCGGACGACGGCACGCTGCTCTACCGGGTGACCGCAGACTTCGACAAAGCGGACTCCTGGGTTGACTTCGCTCACCGCGACAACAAAGCGTTCGCTGCGACACTGGCGTGGCGAGCGAATGATCGGTTCGACGCGACGCTGCAACTGGAATACTACGACTACCAGACGACCTGGCTGGACGCAGGGATTCCTGCCGTCGGCAACCGACCGGCCAATGTGCCACGTAACTTCTCCATCCTGTTCCCTGAGTCCTGGAGCAACTACCCGTATACCGCCAGGCGCACATTGGCCGCGTTCGAATGGACTTACCGGTTCAACGAGACCTGGAAGCTGACCAACCGCTTCCACTACGTCAACTCACTTGAAGACCAGCAGGGTGTCTACGCAACGTGGTGGGAGTTCGACGGCGTCAGCACGATTCCGGGAATCAACTTCACGCACACCGTTGACTGGACCCGCGAGACATACGGCACCAATCTGGACCTGACGGGGCAAGTCCACACGGGCCCGATCCGGCACACGCTGTTGCTCGGCGTCGACTGGGCGAGCTTCACTGACGATACACCGGGCAGCACCGGCGACATTCCGGGCGCCGCGCCGTTCGACATCTTCCACCCGGCCTATCCGAGCTATCTCACGCAGCTGCGGCAGCTGGCGGCGGCCGACTCGACCAATGTCAGCTGGCGTGACCGCAGCCGCGACGCCGGCGTCTATTTCCAGGATCAGCTCGATGTCGGCGATCACTGGAAGTTTCTGGTCGGTGGGCGCTATGACCAGGCCAGCGATGCCTACGCCGATGTCTACGGCGAGCGAGGGGCGAGCTGTTATCCGACCTGCACGGGATTCCCCGTCGCCAACTATGCGACGGATCGAGCCTTTTCACCGCACGCCGGCGTGCTCTACAAGCTGTCCGCTACCACCTCGATCTACGCCAGCTACTCGAAGTCGTTCGGTTCGGCAAACGGCCGCGACAATCTCGGCAATGCGATGAAGCCCCAGATCGGCACGCAGTACGAGATCGGCGTCAAGGCGAACCTGCTCAACGATCTGGTCACCACGTCGGCGACGCTGTACACACTGACCAAGAGCAACATCACCGAATACGACCCGGCATCGTTCTTCCCGAAAATCGTCGGCGAGGCCCGCAGCAGGGGACTGGAGCTGGACGTGGCAGGGCAGGTGAGCTCACACCTGAGTCTGATCGGCAGCTATACCTACGACCAGGCCGTCATTACGAAGGATCCCTACAACGGGACACTCGGTCATCACCTGAGTGGTGTAGCGCCGCAGGTGTTGAGCATTTGGGCAAAGTATGAATCGTCCCGGTCAGGCTCACAGGGCTGGTCTGCAGGACTCGGATCCTACTTCAGCGCACAACGCCAGGGTGATGACGGGAATAGCTGGCAGCTGCCGGGCTACGGGCGGTTGGACGGCATGGTCGGATACCGGATCGCCGTCGGCCGGACTCGAATAGCGGCGCAGCTGAACGTCAACAATATTTTGGACCGCGTCTATTTCGACCGCGGCGGATCTGGTGTGTCGGCGTACGGCGCGCCACGTACCTACATCGCATCGCTGCGCGCGGCATTCTGATGGCCGCCGCGAGCCTTGTGGCCAGACCAATTTGGGTCTGGCTGCATCGGTGGGTGGGGCTCACCATGGCCGGGTTCCTGGTCGTGGTGGGCTTGACCGGAAGCCTGCTTGCGTTCGATCACGAGCTCGAGCGGGTGTTCGCGCCGCAGCTCTTCGCGGTGTCTCGTGCAGGTGTCGCGCCCCTGGACCTCGCCACCCTGGCCGAACGGGCGCAGTTGCAGGTGCCGCACGGCAAGGTGAATGCAGTGACGTTCATCCAGCCGGACCAGGTGCTGGTCGCGTTCGACGCACGCAAGGATTCGGTGACGGGACAACCCTTTCGACTCGGGTTCGATGAGTTCTACCTGGATCCGTGGACGGGCCAGGAGCTGGGTCGCCGAACGCGGGCGGTGCTGTCGGAGGGCCTCATCAATGTGATGCCCTTCATTTACGAACTGCACTGGCGGCTCGTCGCCGGCGATCTGGGTCAGTGGATCCTGGGGATTGTCGCGCTCCTGTGGACAATTGATTGCTTCAACGGGTTCTTCCTGACACTGCCGAAATCATTCAGCGGCTTCTGGAATCGCTGGAAGTCAGCGTGGACTATCAAGCGCAACGCTTCGTTCTTCAGGCTCAACTTCGACCTGCATCGGGCCAGCGGGCTTTGGTTGTGGGCGCTGCTGTTTGTCTTCGCGTGGTCGAGCGTAATGATGAATATCCGCCCCTGGTACGAGCCGGTCATGCGCACACTATTCGACTATCGTTCGTTGGAAGAGGACTACCGAGCCAACCTGCATCCGAACGACACGCCTCGGCTGTCCTGGCGGACTGCACAGCAGAGGGGAGAGCAGTTGTTGTCCGAGCAGAGCGCTCTGCATGGCTTCTCATTCGGCCAGCGCCTCAGCATGATGTATGACAGCAGCTCCGGGGCGTACTTCTATGAGGTTCGCGGGAGCCGCGATTTGTTCGAGCGTGCGCCGCAGGGTGGCGGAACCGCGCTCATGTTCGACGGGAACAGCGGTGCACTGCGACTCCTGTCGCAGCCGACGGGCGAGCGAACCGGGAACACAATCGAAAGCTGGCTCTATGCGCTGCACATGGCCCGCGTGTTTGGCCGTCCCTATCAGATCCTTGTATGCCTCCTTGGGCTGGCTACCGCGATGTTGTCGATCACCGGGGTCTACATCTGGCTCAGGAAACGTCGTTCGGCGCACTGGTCACACAGCCGATCCGCTCGCGGGCAGGGTCAACGGTCCAGCCATAAAATTGCCGCATCTTAATGGACTTGAATCCCTGACTGCTGGTAGCCTTTTCCGAGAGCAGGTGCTGCCAGGGTCGCATTGAAGATACTGAGCCGAAAAGTGGAGCTGCGCGTCGCCCTGATGTTGGCGATGGCGCTGCTGTGCGCGCAGTGGGCGGCACAGGCTCACGCCTATTCGCATCTGTCGTCGACCGCTGTTGCTACGCATCAGCTGGATCTGAAAGGGCAAGCTCTGCTCGGACTGCCTCTCGTTCGCGCCGCTGCTGTCCACGGCCACAGGTTCTTCGTTCCCATCGGTCCCTGCTCCTCAGGGCGTCGATCCCGCGCCCGTCAGCGTTTCATACTCGCTCATCAGCCGGAGTTTCCCGGCTGCCTTTCGCTCGCGCGCACCCCCGTACTCCCGTTAGGCCTTTGACTGTGCCAGATCGCCGGATGGGCGATCTGTCCTCCATTGCCTGATGAGGAGTTCTTTCCATGTCGAGTCTCAATGTGATGTCGGCGTCACGTGCGCTGACGGCTGTTTCCATTCTGTGCGTTCCCGACCCTTGGTGCAGCGGACGCGTTGGCTGATGCGGGCGTCAGCCGCGGCCAAATCTGTCCTCCGCGCAGATCGACGAAGTGGTGGTGACCGCCCAGCGCCTGAATGAAGCGCGTGAGGGCATCGAGTCCAAGATCGGGGCCTCGACGTATACGATCAATTCCGCGGCGCTTGCCGCTGCGCCCGGTGGTGACAACACGCTGCTGAACCAGGTCATCCTGCAGGCGCCCGCTGTGGTGCAGGACTCCTTCGGGCAGTTCCACGTGCGCGGGGACCACAACGACCTGCAGTATCGGCTCAACGGCATCATCCTGCCGGAAGGCATCAGCGTGTTCGGGCAGTCGCTGAGCCCGCGACTGATTTCCTCGTTGAAGCTGATTACCGGCGCGCTGCCTTCCGAATACGGGCTGCGCACCGCCGGCATCATCGACATCAGCACCAAGAGCGGCACGCTTGAGCCGGGCGGCGCGGTATCGCTCTACGGCGGCAGTCACGGCACGTTCCAGCCGAGCATCGAATACGGCGGCTCGTCAGGCAACCTGAACTACTTCGTTTCGGGCGACGTGCTGCGGAGCGACCTCGGCATCGAATCGCCGGATGGCAGCTCCATTCCGCTGCACGACCATACGACCCAGTACCACGGGTTCGGGTACTTCGAGGACATCCTTGATTCCGCCAATCGGCTGTCGCTGATCGTCGGGACCTCGACGGGCAAGTTCCAGATTCCCAACCGCAGTGGCCTGCAGCCCTCACTGGGCCTCACCGTCAACGGGCAGACCGACTATCCGAGTGCGCATGCTGGACGAGAATCAAAAGGAAGCGACGCACTACGCCGTGGTGAGCTGGCAGCATGCGACGGGTGCGATCGACTGGCAGTCCTCGGTCACCGGGCGCTACTCAAGCCTCAGCTTTACGCCGGATATCCTGGGAGACCTGTTGTTCAATGGCATTGCGCAGGATGCGTACAAGCGCGACGTCGCCTTTGCCTGGCAGACCGATGTTGTCAACCAAGCTCAACGAGTCGCATACGTTGCGCTCAGGGTGGTTCGTCCAGCACGACAAGGCGACCACAGTCAGCACCTCGCAGGTGCTGCCGGTCGACGGTACCGGCGCGCAGACCAGCGACGTGCCGTTGTCAGTTGCGGACAATGGCTCGCAGACGCAATGGCTCGAGAGCCTGTACCTGCAGGACGAGTGGCAACCCATGGCAGCGGTGACCATCAACTACGGCTTGCGCTTCGATCACCTCGCGGCCTACACGACGGCGAGCCAGCTCAGCCCGCGGCTCAATGCCGTGTGGAAGCCTGCTGCGGGCACGACCATCCATGCGGGCTACTCGCGCTATTTCACGCCGCCGCCCTTTGAGCTGGTCGGCGGCGAAACGATCGCGAAATTCCTGAACACGACAGCGGCGCCGAGCGTGACTGAGAGCGATGCACCGCTGGCGGAGCGTTCCGACTACTACGATGTCGGTGCGGAACAGAAGTTCGGCGACGCCGTGACGCTCGGGGTCGATAGCTACTATCGGCAGTCGACCCACCTGATCGATGAGGGGCAGTTTGGCGCGCCGATCATCCTGACGCCCTTCAACTACCAGTCCGGGCGCATCAAGGGCGTTGAGTTCACGTTCAACTACAGCTGCCCACGCGCTCACGGCCTACGGGAACCTCGCGCTCCAGAGCGCGCGCGGCCGGGGCATCGAGACCGCCCAGTTCAATTTCGCGCAGGATGACCTGGACTACATCGCCGGCCATTACATCCACCTCGACCATGAGCAGCGGATCACCGCGTCCGGCGGAGTCTCCTATGCCTGGGGTCATACGCGCGTCAGCGCGGACATGCTCCTCGGTTCGGGGCTGCGCGCGGATCTCACGCTACCCGATGGCAGCAGCATTCCCAATGGCGCCAACCTGCCGGCTTACACGCAGGTCAACGTGGGCGCCAGCCATGTGTTCCACATCGGCGATGCCGGAACGCTGACGGCGCGCCTGGATGTCATCAACGTGGCGGACAAGGTGTATGAGATCCGCGATGGCACCGGAGTCGGCGTTGGCGCGCCGCAGTACGGCCCGCGGCGCGGAGTGTTCCTGGGGCTCTCGAAGTCGCTGTGACTTTGCGCTGCCACAGGGCCACGGAGGCGCTACCTGAACACTTCCGCTGAAGACCAAGGTCGTTGCTTGGCTAAGGTTGCGGGATGTCTCAGCGACTCAAGGAAGGTGGCTGACGGGCTCAGACGCCCGCGACGATTCTGAGGTCCCTGATGGCGCCGTCACCCAGTGCCGCGAGCGCGGCCTGGTACGCCGGGCTGTCATGCGCGGCGTGCGCTTGCTCCACGCTTGCGAACTCGATCAGCACCGTGCGCGCCAGCCGGCCGGCCTCGAAGGCCTGCGCCGCCGTGGCGCGCGCCAGAAAGCGGCCTCCCGCCGCCTCGAGCGCAGGGCCGGCAAGTTTCGCGTAGGCGGCAAGCCGGTCCGGGTCCTTGATCTCGAGATAACAGGAAACCCAATACGCTTTGGCCATGAGTCTGGTTCCGTAGTGTGGATTGCGGCTTCATCTTACCAGCGGTTGGTGGCGAGCGAACGGCCTTGGCTTGCCGAGTCACCGTGCAAGCGCTAAGTTCATCAACGCTGGACAACCATGGGGGCTAGTGATGAAACGCTTGAACCGTCGCATGTTCATCGGCGCGGGGCTCAGCGCGAGCGCTGCTGCCTATGGTCGTTGGGAAACCCGCCCGGATTCGATCCTGCACAATGGCAGGATCTCGACGATGGGATCGCGTGAACGGGAGGTCGAGGCGCTCGCACTCTCTGGAAGTCGCGTAATGGCCATCGGCAGCAGCACCGAGATGCTCGCACTCGCGGGGCCAGGTGCGCGCCGCTACGACCTTGGTGGCAAGCGTGTCACGCCCGGCTTCAACGATGCACATTCGCACCCTTGCGAAAGCGGTGTTGCGCTGGTGACGCAGGTGTCATTGGAGATGGATTCGATCGAGGCCATCAAGGCGGCAATACGTGCCAAGGCGGCGACCATTCCGCCCGGCGACTGGATCGTGGGTTTCCTGTACGACGACACCAAGACGCCCCGGCCACTCGAACGTGCCGACCTTGATGCTGCGGCTCCCGACCACCCGGTCGTCGTGCAACACCGCGGTGGCCACACGGCGTTTGTCAATTCGCGCGCGCTCGCCGCCGCCAGGATCGAGGAAAACACGCCGAACCCGCCGCACGGCGAGTACTTTCGTGACACCAACGGACGCCACAACGGCCGCGTGGCAGAAGATGCTGCGGGCGTAATCCTCGAGCTCGCCGTCAAGGCGCCTTCGCGCGAGGACTATCGCAAGGGCGCAGCGCTGATCTCGAAGCGCTTTGCAAGCCGCGGTATCACCTCGGCATGTGAAGCCGATGGCAATCCAGCGGCCCTGCAGGGTTACCAGGATGCGCGCGATGCCGGCGAACTCATGGGTCGCTTCTATGTACACATCGACTACAGTGATCTCGACAAGATGATCGCGGCCGGCGTGCACACAGGATTCGGCGACGAGTGGGTGCGGGTCGGAGCGGTCAAGCTGTTCGCTGACGGCTCGATTTCCGAACGCACCGCGCTGCTCTCCGAGCCTTACGCCGGACTTGGTGACTTCCGCGGCATCGCCCGCGCGACGCGCGAGACCCTTTATGAACAAGCGCGCAAGGCATACCTGGCAGGCTGGCAGGTTGGCACCCACGCGAATGGCGATGTCGCAATCGATAGCGTCCTCGGCGTCTACGAACAGCTGCAGCGCGAATTCCCGCGTCGCGATCCTCGCCTCAGGATAGAGCACTGCACGCTGGTCACGCCGGAGCTCGTACGGCGCATCAAGGCTGCAGGTGTGATTCCGCTGCCGTTCGCCGGCTACGTGTACTTCCATGGGGAAAAGATGCACTTTTATGGCGACGAGCGCCTCAAGCACATGTTTGCGATGCGCGACTTCCTCGACGCCGGCATCAGGGTGGCGCCGGGATCGGATTACACGGCAAGCCCGGCCGAGCCGATGCTGTGGCTGCAATCCGAAGTCACGCGCACCGATTCCAGCGGCCACACCTGGGGCGCGAACCAGCGCATCACGGTTGAGGAAGCGATCCGCTGTTCAACGGCCAACGGCGCATACGCTTCGTTCGAGGAAGCCATCAAGGGCACGCTTGAGCCGGGCCAGCTGGCAGACCTCGTCGTCTGGGATCACGACTTGATGACGATCGATCCCGCGCGCCTCATGAGCGTCAAGCCCGAGCGCACGATGCTCGGCGGCCGCTGGGTCTACGAGGCCTGAGCGCGGGCCTGAAAGTAACCCTCAAGTATCAGCTAGTCGACAACCCTGCGCCATCCGATGGCCAGACCGTTTCCAACCTCCATGCCCACGCCAGCAGCGCTGAGCTTGCCGTTGGTGAGCCACGACCCGTTATAGTGTGTGACGCAATCCTACCGGATGCGATGCGCTACCTGAACACTTCAGCTGAAGACAAGATCGTCGCGTGGGTAGTGCAGATGCGTGTATAGCCGCGCACACTGCACGTATACGTGCGCTGGATCCCTCCGGCAACGAGCACTGAGCCATCGAGCAGCAAGGTGGCCGTGTGTTTGCCCCGCGCCGTGACCAGCGGGCCGGTTGCGATGAAACCCAGGCACTCGGGAGCGAACAGAGTCGCCGCGGAAGTGGAACTGCGGATATCACCGCCTGCGACGAGTACAGTGCCGTCGTTGCGCGCTGTCGCTGTGGCCGCGAGTCCGGTCGATGTCGCACCGAGTGCTGCGAAGGTGCCGGTGGCGGGGTTGAACAGCTCGCCCGTGGTGTCAGTTCCAGTGACCAGCACAGTACCGTCGGGTAGCAGCGCCGCTGCGTGTCCGGAGCGTCCCGTGTTCATGCTGCCAGTCAAAGTGAAACTGCCACTCGCGGGATCGTAAATTTCTGCCGAGGCGATGCCGGGACCGATGGGAATGGGCACTGTGCCCGGGCCGAAGTCCTGCACGCCCCCGGCAATCAGCACGCGCCCATCGGCCAGTAGCGTCGCCGTGTGCCCGGTGCGCGAGACCGTCATGCTGCCGGTCGCCGTGAATGTATTGGTGGATGGGTTGAAGAGTTCCGCCGTGGCGGTTTCACCGCCAGCAACCAGTATCTGGCCATTCTGCAATAGCGTCGCAGTCTGCCCCAGATGCTGCGCCACAGTGCTGCCCGTCGACACGAACGTGCCGGTGGTCGGATCATAGAGTTCCGCAAGGGCTTGACCGCCGCCGCTCATCAACACCTTGCCCTGATTGGGCGAGCTCGAGGTTGCCAGCAGCGTTGCGCTGCGTGCGCCCTGCGTGGCCATCATCGTGCCGCTGATGCTGAACGTCTGGTTGGTCGGGTCATACAACTCCGCGGCCAGCGATCCGCCGCCGGCGACCAGCACTCGTCCGTCGAGCAGCAGCGTCGCCGTGTGCCCGTTGCGCGCCACGGACATATCTCCAGTGGCCACGAACGACGCAGCAGGCCGGGCCTTGGCAATTCGAACGGTGAAGGGGGCGGGCGCTGAAGTCTGGTTCAGAGCGTCCCGGACCGTCAGCGTGATCGGGAAGATACCTGTGGTTGAGGGTGTACCACTCAGAATGCCGTCGAGGCTGAGGGTCAGGCCTCCCATCGGTGCAGTCGGTGGGGTCCACACCAGCGGGGCGAGTCCGTCGCTGGCCGTGAATGCAAAATTGTAGGGCGCGCCGACCATCGCCGTAGGCGGCGGTGCGCTGTTGATCGATGGCGGCCCGGGTTCGTTGACAGTAATGGAGTAAGTGGCCGAGCTTGTTGCGGGTGTCGGCGTGCTGCTGTCAGTGACCGTCACGGTGAACTGGTAGGGCGTCGGGTTGGCGCTCGTGGGCGTGCCGCCCAGCATGCCGCTGGAATCGAGCGCGAGGCCCGGTGGCAAAGTGCCGGCGGTAATCGTCCAGCCGAGCGGCAGATTACCTCCCGTGCTTTGAATGGCGTATCCATACGGCGTTCCGTGCACAGCTGCGGGCAGAACCTGCCCGGAATTGATCATCACACCACCGATACCGACACTGACAGGCAGGCTTGCGGTGAGCGCCGGCGTCGAGGAGTCCGCCACCATTACCGTGAAATTGAAGGTACCGGCGGTCACGGGCGTTCCGCCCAGTTCTCCTGTGGGGCTCAGCGTCAGTCCTGGCGGTAATGTTCCAGTCGCCGACCAGCTGTACGGCGACATGCCGCCGCTCGTAACGGTGAAGGTGTAGGTCGGGTAAACACTCCCGGTCGGTGCAGCCGGCGGTGCGCCGGCGGCAATCGTCAGCTGCCCCGGGCCTGCCGATGTACTTCCGTCACCACCGCAAGCCGACAGGATCAACGCCAGGCCAACCAGGAATGTTGCTAGATACCGCATGACCGTCCTCCACTGCGGCACCAGGCCGCTGTGGGTCGGTTATCGCGCACCGCATCTCGCCGTGCATGAAGCCTGCGGTAAGCTTGCGTGAAGATTCGGGGAAGGCTGCGGGATGCCTTCGCGACTCAAGGTCTAGCGCGTAAAGACCGCTCCATGCGCAATGCCTGCCCCGCGCCAGCCGTGCGGCCAGTCGCGCTCATTGAAGCTGAAGCCGGGCTGGCCGTCGCTGTCACGGAACGCTTGATCCACGCTCAGGGCGCCGTTCTTCTCATCGAGCTGCAGCAGGTAGGTTCGCTCCTCGGGCGTCTTGCTCGAAGTGACCACGAGGCGATGCGTCACGGGATCCCAGCCGGTCCAGTGCGGAAAATAGCCGGCGCTCAGGGTCAGTCGCGACACCTCGACCGGTTTGCCAGGGTTGGCGATGTCGAGCACGATGAAGCCGTGGATGGCAGGTACGCTCTGCACGAAGTAATGGCCGACGATGGTCGGCACTCCGCACCAGTTCCCGGGAAAGGTGTACACGAGCTTTGAGTGGGGCTTAGCCGTAGCGATGCCGGTGATGCGCTCGAGCCCGCAGCCGAGCGTCTGCACGAACACCGAGCCATCGGGCCCGAGGCGTGGCTCCTCGGGACTGATATGCGCATACCGGTTGTTGCCAACATCGAAGTTGGCGGTCTTCAGCAGCTTGAGGTCGGACAGGCGCCAGACCTGGTAGGACACGCCACTGAACAGGTCTGGATCGTGCATCGACGAATTCGTCGATACGATCCGATCGATGGCCGGCACTATCACCAGTCCGTAGGGCATCAGCAGTGCGTCCGCAAATGCAGCATCGGCGTTGCTGACGGCGCGGATCGCGGAGCCGGCATCGTCGATTTCCACCAGCCCACCCGTCTTGCCGAAATCCCCGGGCGCAGCATCGTGGTGGGCATGCTGGAACGTGGCGAGCACATGGCCATTGGGCAGGCGCACATAGGAATGCGGGTGCATGTAACCGGCGAGATCGGAAAACGAGGCCGCGACCTTCGGGTGGCGCGGATCGCGCACATCGAATACGAAGCTGCGGCCCACGTCGTGATCGTTGGCGAACAGCATGCCGCTTTCGGGCATGGTGTATTCGGTGTGATGCACGCGCACCGTCTGCTGGTCGGTTGCCAGCGTCGTGACCATGTGGCCGTAACCGCTGGAGCCAGGGTCGGCATCGATGACCACCAGGAAGTCGTTGCCCTTGCCGGCGCGATCGCCCGCCCACACGAGCAGGAAGTGGCCCTTCGTGACTGCGCCTTGTGGATCCGCTTGCGCCGGAACTGGCGCACTGGCGAGAGCCAGCACGAATGCAAGCGCGGCGACCAGGCCCGTGCGAAGAGCGCTATTCAGATACATCGTGACGATGCTATGCCCTGGATGGCGCAAAGATCCACAGGACCGCCGCCACGAGCAGCAATGCAGGCACGTCGCCTACGAGGTGACCATGCTCATGCGCATCGCCCGATGCCTGCGCAGCCATGATCGCCGCGTGCACGAGACTCGACCAGGCCGTGAACGAGATCAGGCTGCGATGCTCGCGCGGGTTGCTGGCCGCGCGGATCAGGAAAATGCCCAGCACTACATAGACGCCCGCAATCATCTGCAGGTAGTAGCCACCCATGCCGCCGTGCCAGACCCAGCCGGCCGGCCAGACCATGCCCAGTGGATAAACGAGCATGAAGATGATGCCGAAGACCCGCAGGGCGAGCCTGAGTACTTTGTCCTTGACGGCAGGTTCCATGGTCTTGTTCCTCTGATAGGTACGCGTTGTGGGTGAATTGGGTGCGCAGGCGCTCCGAGCGCCTGCTGCGAGCGCTGTTCAGGCCATCTTGCCGTCGAGGGTCGGGCCGCCGCCGGCTTTCCACGCCTTGAAGCCTCCGGCCAGGTGCGCGACTTGCGCCGCACCCATGGAGCACGCGGTATCGGCCGCGAGCGCCGAGCGCCCACCGCTGGCGCAATACAGCAGGATCCGCTTGCCGGAAGCAAGCACCGGCTGATGGTAGGGCGTGGCCGGGTCGAGCGCGAATTCGAGCATGCCGCGGCTGATATGCAGGGCTCCGGGAATCTTGCCGTCGCGGGCAATTTCCGCGGAATCCCGCAGGTCCACGAACACGGTGGCCTCGTCATTGAGCAGCCCGAGGGCCTGCTCGACCGGAATCGTCGTGATGCGCGAATTGGCCTGGGCGATCAACTGCTGCACGCTGATCATGCGAATTACTCCTTGGGCATGCCAGAATCCTGGATTCGGGCAGTGGGATTGCAACAACGCCAGCATGCCCGAGCTTTGCTCCGCAGTCTTGGGAGCGAGTTGGGATAGTTCTGGGGAATGGTGCGACCTGCAGGTGGTGGCGTGGGCCTGGTGATTCAATTCGGCGAGCATTCATTCCAGCCCGACAGCGGCCAGCTGTGGCGTGGCAAGGACGAACTGCACCTGACTCCGCGTGCGGCCGCACTGCTGCGCGCGCTAATCGAGAACCCGGGCACGCCGGTCTCCAAGGACGCAGCTCTTCGAGCGAGTCTGGAGCGGAACCGTCGTCAGCGATGATGCGCTGACCTCATGCATCCTGGAACTTCGCAAGACCCTGGGCGACAACCCGAAGCAACCGCGATTCATCGAAACCCGGCATCGGCTCGGCTACCGGTTCATCGCCGAGACCCGCCGCGCAGAGTCTGGCGACAGCGGTCGCGAGCCTCCATCCATTGCCGTGCTGCCCTTCAGTGACATCAGTCATGAGCACGACCAGGACTACTACTGCGACGGCCTGGCGGTGGAATTGATCGGGCGCCTCTCGCAAGTGGCTGGCCTGCGCGTCGTTTCCAGAACGGCCTCGTTCCAGTTCCGCAGCCCAGGAGCCGACGTGCGTTCGGTTGGCAGTCATCTTGGTGCGCGTTACCTGCTGGAGGGCAGCATCCGCAAGAGCAGGGAGCTGTTGCATGTTGCCGTGCAGCTGATCGACGTCGATTCGGGTTACCACACCTGGTCGCGGCAGTTCGAGCGCAGGCCCGAGGACGTGTTCGCGATCCAGAGCGAAATCGTCGAAGACCTCAGTCGCGTGCTTATCGGTGTGGAGCTGAGCGCGGCCGAGAAGCAAAGGCTGCAGCCGCTCGAGACCGGCACGGCCGCCTACGAATATTACCTGCGTGGCCTGCAGAGCCTGCGCAGCATGACCGAAGCAGGGCTGCGCCAGAGCGCCAGCCTGTTCGAGCAGGCAGCGGGCCTGGATGCCAATTACGGCCCGGCCTACGCGGGGCAGGCCATGGTGTTCGGCACGCTGTACGAATGGTTTGGCGCCGATCCGCACAACCTGGAGCGCGCCACCGAAGCCAGCCAGCGAGCCGCCACACTGGCGCCGCAGCTCGCCGAGGCACGCGTAGCGCGTGGTTTTGCGCTGGAACTCTCGCGCGACTACGTGCGCGCGATCGAGGAATTCGCGGCGGCCGTGCGGATCAACCCGTATCTTTTCGAGGGCTACTATTACTACGGCCGCGCGAGTTTCGCCGCGGGTGATATCGCGCAGGCGTCGGAGCTGTTCCGCAAGGCGGCCGACGTGCGCCGCGAGGATTTCCAGAGCCCGATCCTGCGTGCCCAGACTTTGCGGATGCTGGGACAGCAAGCGCAGGCGATCGACTCAGACCGCGAAGGCATCCGCCGCGCAGAGCGCGCCCTCGCGCTGAATCCTGCGGATTCCAGGGCTCTGTCGCTGGGCGCGCATGCCCTGTTGAACGACGGCCAGGTGCCGCGTGCCCGTGAGTGGGTGAGTCGCGCGCTCGAACAGGATGCCGATGACATGAGCTCGCTCATCAACGCCGCCTTGTTGCACACATTGCTGGGCGAGAAGGAACCGGCGCTCGACCTGCTTGAGCGCGCCTTCTCGCGCGGCTGGGGCAAGCGCGACTGGATCGAGCGCGATCCCGATTACGACCTGCTGCGCGATGACCCGAGATTCCAGGAAATGCTTAGCCGCTTGCGCTGACCATCGAGTTGGCGGCTGAGTCAGGTCGCGTCCGCAGTGCGCCGTCTGCCACAGTGAACGTGAAGCGCATGCGCACCCGCTGCGGGGCTGCCATGCGCACCTGCGTTTTCAGCGTGTCTTTCAAGCCGCTGGTGGCCTTCTCGACCACCAGCGTCAGCACATAGTCGCCGTTGACCAGTGGCTCGGTGATGTCGATGCCGCCATCGTCGCGATTGTGGCTGGCAAGCGCCTCAGGGGCGGCGCTGCGGCCGGTGGCTGCGTAAGCGGCGGAAGCGGCGCCACCGCCTTTCAACTGACTGACTGAAGAGACCGCGGCGGAGATGATGCTGCCTCCCGGTAGCGCAGCGCCGAGCACGGATGCTCCAGCCGGCGCCTTGCGCAGGCTCTGCCCCTGTGCCGGATCGAGTGGGGCGATCGCCATGGAATCCAGGTCCGCACGAAATCCGCTGCCATCCGGAAGCACTACCGCGCAGGCGCCCGCGCCGCATTCGATCACCAGGCTGGCGCCATTGGCAATGACGTTGCCGGTGGCGTGCAGGCCCGCATTCACTTTCTCGCCGAAAGTCGCACCCTGGGTCTGCTTCGGTACCGTGACGTTCATCGAAATGCGATTCGGCATGTTGTTGCCGTTGATACCGTTGATGCCGCTCGCCAGGGCTGACGTGGCCGCCGTGATCGACAGCAGCAGCGTCAGCAGCGGCTTTTGAATGGATCGAAACATGTGACACCTCCAGGAATGCGGGGCAGTATGCGCCGGCCGTTGCCACCCGGCACGGCACGCAGTTCGCAGAATTCAGGCAAGCGCCTGGCGCAGATCCTCGATCAGGTCGTCCGCGTGCTCGAGGCCCACGGAGTAACGGATCAGTCCGAGCGGTATTCCGGCCTCGGCGGCCTTCTCCGCACCGATGGACCCTGCCCACATCGCCGCGGGCTGCGTGGCGAGCGACTCGAATCCACCGAAGCTGACCGCCCTGACCGCAAGCTGCATTGCATTGATGAAGGCGCGCGCCGCCTCGAACCCGCCGCGCAGCTCGAAACTGAGCAGGCCGCCAGATCCGCCGGGCATCTGCTGGCGTGCCAGCGAGTGTTGAGGGTGTGACTCGAGGCCCGGGTAGTTCACCCTGGCAATGGCGGGGTGCTGCTCCAGGAAGCGCGCGACCAGCAGGGCGGTCTGATTCTGCCGTGCGATTCGCAGCGGCAGGGTTCGCAAGCCACGGAGCAGCAGCCAGGCGGCGAACGGGTCAGGCACGGGGCCCAGCATCACTGCGCAGGCCCAGATTTTTTCCACCAGCGCTCGCGGCCCTGCGATGACGCCCGCCGTGAGGTCGTGGTGACCGCCGAGGAACTTGGTTGCGCTGTGGATGACCAGATCAATGCCACTGCGAACCGGTGCCTGGTTGATCGGCGAGGCGATCGTGTTGTCACACATCGTGATGATGCCGCGGGCGTGGGCCAGTGCGGCGATTGCTGCGAGATCCGTCAGCGTCAGCAACGGATTCGCCGGCGATTCGACCAGGATGAGCTTGGTGGCGGGCGTCAACGCACTGGCGAAGGCCTGTGGCGAGGTCTGATCGACCAGCGTCACCGAGACTCCAAAGCGCGGCAGTAGCGTGTCCAGCAGCTGCGAGGTGCCCATGTAGTGGGTCTTCTGGGCGATCACGTGATCGCCCTGGGCGAGCAGGGCGAGTGCCGTGGTGCTGATCGCACTCATCCCGGAGGCGGTCAGCAGGGCGGCCTCTGTTCCCTCGAGCGCGGCGATGATGGCTTCCACGCGTGTGAAGGTCGGGTTGCCATCGCGTGTGTAGTACCTGGGGTGACGCGCAGTGGCCGACATGTCGGCGAACTCGTCATCCGAGCGCGCACGGAAGGGCGCCGTCTGGTGTATGGGCGCTGCTATATCCGCGGCATCCTCCAGGCCTGCATCGGCAGTTGTGACCAGCGTCTCGGGGTGACTCGAGCGGATGGCAGGCGTGGAGTGCTGTGACATGGGAAACCACCTTCGTTGACAGGCCGGGCGCGCACCGCTATATATAAGCAATGACCGCAGCAGTCAAGATAATGACCGAACGCGATGCGACCGGCGGCGACGCCGGCCTGCTCAACGGCGCCATCGCGCGGCGCGCCGCCCTGCTGCGCAAGGGCAGACGGCAATCCTTTGACGAGCTCGCCGTGCGCAGCGGCGTCAGCAAGGGCATGCTGGTGCAGATCGAGCAGGCCCGGGCCAATCCGAGCATTGCCACGCTGTGCCGCCTGGCCGCGGGCCTCGGCGTGTCGGTGGCTGATCTGGTCGCAGGCGGTGAGGAATCCGCAAGCCCGGTGCAGCTGGTCGCACCCGGCCAGCGCAGAAGGCTCTGGAAGGGTCCGCGCGGGGGTTCAGCCACGCTGCTGGTGGGCTCTGAAGGTCCGGACATGCTGGAGCTGTGGAGCTGGGCCCTGCACCCTGGCGAGCGCTACGAGGCGCGAGCGCATGCCGCGGGAACGCTGGAGCTGATCCAGGTGCAGCAGGGCGCGCTCGCGCTGGAGGTGGGTGGTGTGCTCACGCGCGTGCCCGCCGGAGTCTGTGCTCGCGCGCGCACCGATCGGCCGCATGCCTATGCGTGTGCGGGCCGCGGGAAAGTACTGTTTGCGATGGCGGTGTATGAGCCGGGGTTGGCCCATTCGCCGCGTGCGGGCCGCCGCAAACCGGGCTTGTCATGACTGCCTTTGTCTACAGCATCCTGCTCGTCATTGCATCGCAGGTGGTCTACCAGCTGGCGGTGAAGGCCGTGCCGCGTGAGTCCAACCCCTTCAGCGTGCTGATCATCGTCTACGGCATCGCCATGCTCACTTGCATTGTGCTGGCCCCATTCGCGGGCAAGGCCGTCGGCATCGCCGATGCGCGACGCCTGTTCGGCTGGCCCGCAGTCCTGCTGGCGCTCTCAGTCGTCGGCATAGAAATCGGCTACCTGCTCGCCTACCGCAGCGGCTGGACGCTCGGTGTCACCTACGCCGTCACGAGCGTGGCAACGGTGGCTTTGTTGGCAGTGATTGGTGCCGCGTATTTCAGTGAGATTGTCGACGCCAGGCGGATTCTCGGCCTGGCGCTCGCATTGCTCGGCGGGTGGCTGGTAGTCCGCTGACACCTTACAAGCATGAGAGCTCAATGATGAAATCAGAGCTGCCGTCGCCTGAACTGTGCGCGGTTCAGGCCATCGCGAAACAATACTCGACCACGCGGGCAAGTGGAGCGGTCAGGTCGAGCGCTGTCCGCCTGTCGAGCGCGGCACGTTCTTCAGGCGCTGCGCTGATCGTGCGCGGCCAGCCCGTTGTGCTCGAGGTCGCGCTCATGTCGCAGGCGCCGTCGTCCGCAAGGCGCGGCGCGAACAGGCGCGTGCTGCCGCGGCTACGAGAAGACCGGGTAGCACAACGGGTGCTGGGCGATCTGGAAAGCAAGCTCAATCCGCAGTTGAACGCTGGCCGCACGATCATCCTCACGCTTGGCGCGCCAATCAAGTTGGCGAGCAAGTTGGTTGCGGCGCTCACGGAGACGCTGGAAGGTTACCTGGCAAGCGGCGCCGAAGAGGTCGATGTCAGCAAGCGGATACTGGGCAATCGCGTGCGCTTCAGGGTGATGAAGGCCAGCTCCCGGTGGACACCGCAAATGATCGGCTTCGTCTTCAGCGGTGATCCGAGCCCCGGCCTGCTTGCCAGTACGCTCGGCGCACTCCATGAGGCGATCGCAAAGTCACCTGGCAAGCGCGCAGCAGCGCGAGGCGCGGGCAAGCGCTGGCTGGCGCTGGTGGCCGAAGGCTGGATCGCAGACTGCAAGACCTATCAGCGAGCCTATGCAAAGATCTCGCCAGCGCATCGCTACGATCGCATCCTGATGGTATCCGCCAGCGGGCGGGTCGATGTGCTGTTGGATGCCAGCCAGGCAGGCAAGAAATAACTGTCAGCTTCCGGCTGGAGCGGTCCAGTTGCCGAATTTCTTTTCATCGTTGACCTGCAGCTTGAGTACCAGGATCACGGCCGATCGCTGGCCCTTGCGGTCATGGCCACTGCCGCCTTCCCAGGTCGTGCCGCTGGCGTCGCGCGCGCGCATCTGCCAGCCGACGATGCGTACGACATCCCCGATCCTGATGGCATCGAGCGCCGCACTGTTGTCGAAGTAATCCGAGTACACCGAAAGATTGATCGATGAATCATCAGCGGCAGCGAGGGTGATGGGCGCCGCGGAATCGGGCACGATATCCATGCCACGCTCTGCCTGTGTGATCTTCAGGTGATCGAGTACGCGGTTGTCGGACATCGGGCCCCAGCCCAGTACCAGGTCCGTGTGGGTGACTTCGCCAAAGCCTTTGGGCGGATACTGCTTGCTCGCCAGCACGCGGCCCATCAGATCAGCCGAACTCATCGGCTGCACCTGGTTGCCTCCGTATGGCATGTAGTCGCGGTAATTTCTGAAGGGCAGGGCCGGCCACTGCGGCAGCGTGACCACCAGTTCGCCATCGGCCGGGCGCGGTGCATGCGAGGTGCCGTGCGAATGCCAGAGCCAGATCGCCAGCAGCAACGCGGGCAGGGCCAGCAGCAGCAACCTCTTCATTTGCAGCCCACCGGCTTGGCGCGGCCATTGCTCATGAAGCCGAAGAAGAACCAGGTGGGATCGCGATGCTCGTCCAGCCCCTTGTAGAGCCCGATCGGTATGGCCGGCTGGTTGGGCATGCCTGCGGGTACTTCCATCACAATGGCATCCGTAACCGCGAACTGCAGCAGGCGCGTGGCATCGCGCAACTCCGTTGCACTGGCGCGCCGCATCGGCACCTTGGAGTTCGGGTCGGGTCCGGGCTGTGTCATCACAAACTTTCCGGGTGCGGTCACCGACAGGTTGATCGTGAAGATATTCCGGCCGCTTTCCCATCCGGATGCATTGATTTCGTAACAGCCCGCCATCTTGTCGCTGGATTGCGCAACCATCGACTGGCTCTCCGCGGGTGCGCAGGGCCGGTCACGAAAGGTCGTGCGTCCGTCCACCACGCAGCGATAGATCTCGGCCTGCGCCGCAATTGCAAAGCCCGTGGCCACCGTTGCCAGGAGAATCCTTCGATGCATGTGGAAACAGCCCTTGTTGCCTGCGAATTCGTGCCCGGTGGGCGATTGTAGGCAATCCGTAGCGCCGCGGGCCCGGCACCGGCCGATTGATTTCGAGAGTGTGAACTGCGACCGAACTTGCCCGGGATCATTGCGCTTTTGGCCTCCAGGCTTCAGCCTTGCTCCATGAAACTCATCCCTGCATGCCTGTTGTGGCTGATAGCCGGCTGCGCAGCAGCGCCACCGCCCGCGAGTGCGAAGGATCCGCCCTCGATCAGTGTTGAACAAGCGATGATCGGTCCGGCCACCACCGGTCAGTTCGAGACCTGGGCCGTGGCAACCATCGTGAATCATGGGGCGGCTGATGCGCTGGTCGAGGTGCACAGCGCAGCGGCGCATTCGGTGGTACTGCGCGCCACCAACGTCACCGACGCCGGCGCGAAGATGCGCAATGTGCTGTCGATTCCCGTACCCGCGCACGGCACGCTGGTGCTCTCCGCGAATGACTACCATCTCGCCTTCATTGAGGCGCAGCGCGACTACGTCACCGGCGAGCGCATCGTAGCGACGCTGCGCTTCGCCAGCGGCGCGCGCATCGAAGTCAGCTTCCTGGTCGGTGAAGCCACCGACCGGCGCAACGGCAACTAGCCGCAGCGCAACCCCAGGCTTCAGGGCGTGACGGCGACCGACTGCTGATAGGTCGAGCGGTTGACCATCAGGTAGCGGCGCCCGACCGCGCGATTGGCACTGCTATTGGGTTGATCGGTCAGGTAAGCATCGCCGGTCTGGCGTATCACCTGGTCGCGACGTTGGGCAAGCAGTGACTCGCGTGCGTTGCGCGGCTGCGGCGCAGTGGCCTGCGGGGCGACCAACGGTGCATGCGCTTCACGCGGTTTCTGGGGCGGCGGTGGCACGATGGGCGTCGGTGCCGTGCTGGCAGCCACGGCTGGCGCCGCAGCGCTCGCACCCTGGTCGGCAACATCGGCGGGCGCACCTGCGGACGCCCTGGCCTCGGCGGTCGGCGCGATGTCGGCGCCGGAGAGCAGCTTCACGCATTGTCCGTTGTCCATGTGGTTGGTGTAGCTGACCACGCCAGTGTCGCTGGTGCAGGCGTACACGGCATTTTCTGCGCGGGTCACGCCTGCTGCGCCAGCCAGCATCGTCATGGCCATCAGGATTTCAAGCGAGCGCTTGTTCATTGCAGATCTCCAGTATTTCAAGGAACGGTAGGCACGATCCAGTCACTTGCGGCCAGCAGTGCGCCGTCATCGCCGACTCTCGCGATGTAGCCACCTTTGGAAGCAAAGCGCTGTCCCGGCCCCAGGCTGAGGCGCGGATACGCGGAGGTACCCTCGCGTACATGAAATGAAGTGCCGGCAACACGCAGCGCCTGCTGGCCTACGGTTTCGGCGGATACCGGCGCGGCCTCGATGCTGCCATCGGCCCGCTGCGCATGGGTGCGCACGTGGCTCTGTGTGCTGCTGTAGTACTCGGCCTCGGCTTTGCTGCCTTCGCGGCGACTGATCATGCTCTCGGCTCTTTCGATCAGGTAGTCGCGGTGCAGGTTGTCGAGCATCTCGGTGATGGTGTCGGTGAGAAACGCAAATGCGAAATACACTTCCGACTGCGTCAGTTCATCGACCATCGGCACGTGGCGCTGGTGCATCCAGGCCTTGAAATAGGCCAGATTGGCGGCGCGGCGTTCGGGCATCTCCTGCAGGTATACCAGGCGCGCTGAACGCGCCCACGTCGGCGGCAGCTTTGCGAGTGCGTCGCCACCGAGCTCGGCGGAGAAATAGTTCGCCGCCGTCGGCGGCGGCAGGGCGGTGAGTGTTGCGAGCTCCTCGGGACGCAGCCAGTACATCACCGCATCATTCTCATGCAGATTCTGTAGCGCGGCAGTCAGGGCCGCGCTGTCGCGGCCGGCCAGCGGCCGGTTCTCGACGGCGAGATTGGAGGAAGCCAGCGCCGCGTCCAATGCCTGTGCGGCGCCGCGACCCACGGCATCATCGCGATAGATCTGCACCACGCGCCCAGGCGCTTTGGCCGCCGACCCCTTCCACTGCGCGGCCAATACCGCCGCCTCGAGTGCCACGCCGCGATTGAAATACAGGCTGTAAGCCGGCGCTGCGGACGGCGGCAGTGCAACGCTGGGGAACCAGCAGGGCACTGCTTGCCGGTCACAGAACTCGTCGATCGGGCCCCAGTTGTCATCGCCGAGGCCGGAAATCAGCGCAAACACAGGTTCACGCGCGTAGCGTTCTTCGAGCTGTTGCCGCCAGGTCGACGGCGCGCCCTGCAATTCCCAGACGTCCACGCTCCAGGTGCGCTCGGTGCCCAGCACCAGCTCGGCGGCCGAAGCCATGTGGTGCCGTGATCTGCCGTTGCCCGCCACCATCGTGCTGCCATTCTTCTGCGCCACGATCTTGCGCACCATGTCGATGAACACGGCGCGTCGTTGCGCCGACACTTCGGGTGTAATGACGGTGGCAAAGTGGATGGAGTTCCTGGTGACTCCCGGCGACCACTCGACCGACAGCTGGCGCAGATAGGCGCTCAGCGCATGCAGGTCCGCAGCGCCCAGCGCATAGCGAGGCATCGGTGCCTGCATAAGCTGACCATCAGCGCGCCGGCCGCTGCGCAGTGCTGCCGCCAGCGAGCTGGCCGTGTAGGGCGCATGGGCGCGGTTGAATGCTTTGCCCGAGCGCGGATCCATGGTCGCGACCACCTTGTCGCCGGTGCCGAACAGCGCGTTGCCGGTAATCGGCGGCACCTGCAGATCACCCTCTACGCCGCCCATGCCGCTGCGGCGGTGGCAGCTGCTGCACGCGGCCTGGTCAGCGCTGACATTGCTGCCACCGACGCGCGTGCCGGACAGCGTGCTGCCATCCACCAGGATGCCGCGCTCGTAGATGCGTCGACCGAGCTCCACATCATCTGCGGCGGATACCAGGCCGACGTGCAGCAGCAGGCACAGCGTCAGCCCTGCGCTGCGCAGCATCGCAACCGACGCTGTCGGTCTATTTGACATCAACCAGTTCCAGGTCGAACAGCAGCAGCTGGTTAGGACCAATGTCGGCGCCGCTGCCGCGATCGGCATAGGCGAGGTTCGGCGGCACCATCAGCTGCCAATGCGCGCCGGCCTGCATCTGCTGCAGCGCCTCTTTCCAGCCGGCAATCGCCTGTGCCACGACGATCGCAGCGGGCTTGCCGGCTTCCGTAGCCTCGAACTCAAAACCATCGATGCGTGTGCCGCGATAGTTCACCAATACGGTGTCACCCAGCGCAGGCTTGCGGCCATTGCCTGCCTTGATGACGCGATACTGCAGCCCTGTTGGCGTGGTGATCACGCCGGGCCGCTTGCCGTTGTCGGCCAGGTAGGCCGCGCTTTCCTTGAGGTTGCGCTCGCCGGCCGCACGACGATTCAGCACCTGGTTGCGGTGCAGGTCCTGTTGCACACGGCTCATCACGGCGCGCAGATCCTGTTCGCTCATCTGCAATTTGTTGCCACCGAGGCCGTCCTTGAGGCCACGGATCAGTATTTCCACGTTGATGTCGACGTTGTCTTTCTTCAGCGTGCGCCCGGTCTGGGCGCCGATCGCATAGCTCTGCTGTTCCTTGTAGTCCTTGAACGGCGTTGCCGCCGTGGCGCTGGCCTGTGCGCTGGCGAGCAGCGTCAACATCGTCACTGTCCATCGGAAGCTCATGCGTACTCCTGAAAGCCTGGCATCGCGCGGCGCGGTCGGCGTCAGGCTTGCGCTGACGCCGACCTTGCCTTGCCCGTTACGGCGCAGTGGTGCCTGCCACCACTGTGCTGTAGTTGTTGCCGCCCGCCGTGGTCACCTGTACCTGGAAGAAGTACCGGGTGTTGCGGGCCAGGCCGCCGATCGTGGTGGTCGCCGCGGCCGCACCGAGGTTGGCCGAAGTCGTTACACCACCGGTCAGCGCGCCGTTCGTCTGTCCGACGCCCGGTGCAGCCTGGTTGCCCGAGGCATTGCGCAACACGCGCACCGCGGTCACGGTGGCATTGTTCGGCGTGCCCAGGACCCAGCTCAAGGTCATCTGCCGAGTGCCTGCGCCTACCGTGACGCCAGGAACTGCGGTTGCCGACGGGGCACCCGCAGCGTTCGCCAGTTCCTGCGCGGTCACGGCGTTCGAGTTGTTGCCGTTGGTCGAACTGCCCACCGCATTCACCGCCACCAGGTAGTAGCGATACTGCGTGGCCGGCAACAGGCCTGCGCTCGTGTAGCTCGTGCCCGTGACGCCGGTGGCAACCGCCACCGCCGCGCCCCAGGGCACGCCACCACCGGCAGCACGCGACTGCTGATAGATCGTGTAGCTCACACCGGCCGCAGGTGCGGGCAGTGTCAGCGTGACGGTCTGCAGCGTGGTGCCAATCGGCGCGAGCGCTGCGGCTGGTGCATTGGGCGCAGCCGGCACGGTCGGCATCACCTGGATGAACGCCGGCGAGTAGGCGCTGCTGCCCACGCTGTTCACGGCCAGCACGCGGAAGTAATACGTGCCGCCCTGGTTCAGGCCCGCGAAGCCCAGGTTGGTCGCCGCAATGTTCAGCGTGGTCTGCAGGCCGCGCGTGAACGTGGCGTTGGTCGCACGCTGCACCGTGTAACTCATGGCAGGGCCCACGGCCGGCGCGGTCCAGTTCAGCGTCAGACCGGTGGCCGTCAGGCTGCTCGCCGTGCAGCAACCCGGTACACCCGGTGCGACGAACGGCGCGAGTGTGGTCGCGCTCACCTGGCCCGAAGCCAGGCTGGCGCCCGATGCATTGCTCGCCACCACCTGGAACAGGTAGGCGGTCGAGGCCGTAAGGCCCGACACCGTCGTGCCTGTGCCGGCGAGTGGCGGCAGACTCGTGAAGCTGCCACCGCCATTCGAGCTGTACTGCACCGTGTAGGTGAGCGCGCCGTTACCAGCCGCAGGCGCCCACGCGAGCGTGACGCTGGTGGTGGTGATCGAGCCCGCCACTACATTCAGACCTGCGGGAGCGAGCGGCAGGGTCAGTGCGCTGGCCGTGCCCGAGGGCAGGCCAGTGCCGGCCGCATTCGTGCCTGATACGCGGAACAGGTACGTGGTGTTGGGCAGCAAGCCACCCACCAGTGCATTGGTGGTCGCTACGTTGGCACCAGCGCTCCAGCTCGCGCCGGCATTGGCGCTGTACTCGACCAGGTAGCCGGCTGCGCTGCCGGGCGGGGCGGCCCAGCTCAGCGTTGCCGAAGCATTGGTCACTGCGCTGACCAGCGGAATACCCGGCACGTTCGGCAAGGTCAGCTGGCTGCCGGTGAGCGCGGTGGCGCTGGTGCCGGCGCCGTTGCGCGCGATGACGCTGACCGTGTAGAGCGTATTGCCGGTCAGGGCAGTCAACGCGTCCGTGGTCACGGCGACATTGGGTGTGGTAGAGCCTGCACCGCCGCTGAGTGTCACGTCATAGCTGGCCGCCGCGGGGGCAGCCGTCCAGCTTGCGCTCATCGATCCGGCAGTGATGTTGCTGAAGACCAGCGCGGTCGGTGCAGCCGGCGCCGTCAGCACGGTCAATGCCGGCGAGGCCGCCGAGTTGCTGGGCGATGCGCCATTCGCGTTCATCGTATTGGTCGAATACGTATCGCCAGCGGCAGTCACCGCGGCGACCCGGTACGAGAACGTGGGTGCGCTGCCCGCGACTTCGATCAGCGTGTACAGGTAGGTCTGGCCCGTGAGGATTCCGGTCGTGTCGACCCAGTTGCCGGCCGGCACATTGGTCGCGACCTTCACGCCGTTGCGGTACACATCGTAACCGGTCGCCAGTGCGTCATTCAGCACCGGCAGACTGAGCGTCACCGAGCTCGCACTCTGCGAGACCAGCGTAGCCGCGATCGGCGTCAGCAACGCGGTGCCCGACTGCACCGGATCGGTGTAGCTGGTCGCGTTCGCGAGCGTGTTGATCGCGTGCGTGATCGGGTTGATCGTGCGCAGGTTCAGCGCCACGGGCACGTAGGGGCCCACGACACCGGCAGCGTCCACGGCCGCGCGTTCGACGCGGAAGCCGATTTCGTTGTTCGGATTGCCCAGGAACCCGAGCGGCGAGGTGATGCTGTCGAATGCGGTCAGCGGCGTCGGCACGGGCGTCGGATCGGTCCAGCTCACGCTGATACCGGTCGGCGTGTTCGAGGCCGAAGCAATCGTGAACGGCGGCGCCACGACCTCGCCAGCCTTCAGCAGGAAGGGCCGCATGAAGTCGTTTTCCTCGTGGCCGAGGATATGGCAGTGCCAGACGTACTCAGAGAAATAGTCCACAGCGGCATTGGTGTACGGCGTGGCCGGCGCATTGCCGGTAGCGGCATCGATCTGCGTGATGCCGTGGTTGTCGCTCGGCAGCTGGTTCGGCGCCGGCTGACGGTAGCTGTGCGGCATGCCAAACGGTGTCGGCGGCGCAGTCTTGGCGCGCACCGCGACGATGATGTCCTCGAGCGGGTGCATCTTCACGGTTTCCTTCCAGCCCACTTCGTCGGCGGGAATCTGCTTGATCGTGCCGTCCCAGCCCACGCGGTTGATCACCTGCACGTTGATGAAGTGGAAGTGCACCGGGTGCGAATCGACGCCGTTGTGCGTGATCTTCCAGAACTGCGTTTCACCATTGGTGATCGTCTCGGTGGCCGGATCCACATAGGCCAGCGGTATCGTGGTCTGGATGTTCACGTTCGTGAACGGCAGCTCGACGCCGAGCGTGGCGTTCATGCGGCCGTAGTCGGTCTCGAACAGTTCCTGGATCGCCTTGCTCTCCACATAGGCGTTCACCGGTTGACCGGGCACGGCCTGCACCAGGCCGCCAGCGGGACCCTTGCGGATCGCGGCCAGCGCTGCGGCGCAAGTGGCCGTCGTGCTGCACACCGGAGCCGGCGTGTACTTGAAGGCTTCGGCAGCCGCCGGAATCGTCAGGGCGTTGTAGTGGTTCAGGTAGATCGAGCCCGTATAGATGTGCTCATACGGAGCGTTGGCGCCCGCGCCCAGGATCGGTGCGTATTCGGCAGTCGGCACCACCGGCAGCGGCTGCGTCGCCTGGTAGGCCGACAGCAGATCGGTGCTGAGGCCCGCCGTATCCAGCGCGGCAACCGCGCCCGGGGCATCGACCACCACCTGCATGACAGTGCGCGTGTTCGGGCCGTAACCCACGTCGGTGTTCGGCGCGCCGCCGGCACCGGTCTGGTCGCCGTCGCCCGTGAAGTAATCGATGCGCGGATCGCCGGCCGGAACCGGTGCACCGGAATCGTTATAGAGAATAAGTGTCTTGCCCGCGTAGGCCGAGAAGTCGACCATCACGTCGGCGCGCTCGGCCGGGCCCAGCCACAGGCTGCGCTCGAGCACGTTCAGCACGGTGACCGAACGCTTGTTGTACTCGTAGTTCATTACGGTGGGCGGAATCGCCACCGGGCCCTGGAACAGGCCGCCCTCGTTGCCGATGCGCACGATGTCCGGGCCGGCAGCCGCCGGATCGGGCACGCCGCCCGGGCGATTGTCAGCCTGGCCCCAGCCGGTGTCGGTCAGGCCGCCAGCGCAGGGGAATGAGGTGTTGTAGTAGACGATGTTGGCGCTGCTCATGCCGGACTCTGTCCAGCCGAGCTTCGTCACCGTGCCCAGGGCGTTCACCGCGCCGACGGACTTGGCGGCGGTGCTGCCATCCGGGCAGACGTAGGTGGTCGAGGTGGGGCTGTTGGGGCTGTTGAACGGCACCATCTTCACTTCGGTGTTGGTGCGGCCATCGGCGGCCACCTGCGCCGGATCGGCTACGAAGAAGCTGAGGTTCAACATGCGATCGTTGCCGACGCCCAGGATGCGGAAGCGCACCGGCGAGGCCGGCACGTGCAGCACCGGATAGGCCATGCCGTTGACGATCGGCGTGTCCATGAAGGCTTCGGGCGTGGTCGAAGGATTGGCGGAGCTGCCATCCGGCGTCGCGTAATTCTGCGGGAACACCGGCCAGAAGAACGAAGCGCCATCCCAGCGACCTACCGGATTGGTGGCGTCAGCCGAGAGCGGATCCTGGTTGGTCTCGTACACGTGCGGGAACCAGAGGTCGCCCTCCTGGCCCCACTTGCTCAAGTCCCACTTGGCATCCTGCGTGAGGATGTCCTTGGGCACGAAGGTCTTGTCCTGGATCACCAGCGGAATCTCGCCGCCGGGCGCGTACTTGTTCAACGCGCGCTCCGTCGGATCGGTGAGCAGGTAGCCCGCCGCGGTGCCCACGTACACGTTCAGCCGCGTGAGGCCGGTGGCGTGATCGTGGAAGAACATCAGGCGGCCTGACTGGCCATTGGGCCAGTAGTACGTTACGGCGCCCGGGCCGGGATTCGGCATGTCGGGCACGTTGTAGGCGATGCTGCCGCGCTGGTAGTTGGCATCGACCGGCGCGAGTTCATCGGCCGCCGGCGTGATCCACTGGTGCGGGTGGCCGTCGGAGATCCACGGATTGTCGCCGCCGTGCAGGTGCAGCTCTTCGCGATTCTCCGTGTACTGCGCGAAGGCGGGCACGTGCACGTAACCTTGCGGTGTGTCCGGGCTGCCGTCGGCATTCGGACCGCCGGCGCAGGCACTCAGCGTCGGGTCGCCCGCATTGTTCGGGCCCACCAGCACGTCGCCGCAGAGGATGTCCTTGCCCATCGGCAACTGTGTCTGGCCGTCGCCACCACCGAACAGCGTGTGATCGACCGGAATGAACAGGTCGCCGTTACGGCGCCACGCGCCGGTGACGTCAATTGCGCCGTGACCGGCGGGCAGGCCGTTGTAGAACTTCACGCGGGTCGGGCGCCCGTGCGTCGCGACGATGGTCGCGCCCAGGTAGTGTGGACTGTCGAAACCGTAGGCCGGCACCTGCACGAAGCTGCCGTCATTGTTGTGCGGCCGGGAGATCAGCACCGCCGTGCCATCGAGATTCAGCAGCGGCACCGCCAGGCTACCGGCCGGCGTCGTCGCGCCATTGACCAGACCGGCATTCGCATCGGTCGTTACCGGATCGATCTGCACGTAGCCGCGCAGCGTAGTGGCCTTGGCCAGATCGCTGTGCATGCGCTGCGCGTACTCGACCACGGCGATTTCGTAGTAGTCGGAACCGGGATAGCTGGTCGCGTCGGCCACCGCAACGGTAATGCCACCGCCGCCAGGCGCGCTGAGGCCAGGCAGGGGATCGACGAACTTGCGCAATGCCGTGCCGGTGTCGCGCGACCCGCCGGTGAGCGCATCGACCTGCATGCCCTGCGGACTGTTCGCATAGTAAGTGCGCACCTTGAGCGTTCCGCTCACGGCGGAAGGCGCAGATACGTTCGGGTCAGGTGTGAGATTGGAAGTGTCGCCCCAACCGGCACCGGCCTGCGTACTGCGCAGCGGCAGGAACGCCACCACTGCAGTCAACAATGCGGTGATCCATTTGGAAACGAAGCGATGCGAACTGATCTCGGAGTTTTTGTGCACGGAAGTTCCCCAGGTGAGCCTGCGGGAATTCTTGCGGCCAACGCCCGGGCTGTATCTGGGCTCCGCACCCTATAAACGTTATGTACAAGAACTTCTTTGTTTTTGATTACGGTCAACGCACACGAATTTTTTTAATTGGCCCTTAAGCGCGGGTGTCTACATTCGTTCGCAATCGAGTGCACAATGATGAGGCGGTTGCCGACATGAGTACGACACAGGTATTGCTGATCGATAGCGAGCTGCAACTGCGCAGTGAACTGGCGCATATGATCGAGCTCGATGCGCGTTTCGCACTTGCTGGTGAAGTGGCGACAGTCGCCGACGCCGAGAGCCTGGCGACCATGCTGGAGCCGCAGATCATCGTGGCCGCGACTGACCACCCCGATGTGTTCGGCGATACCGGCATTGCACGGTTGCTGGCTGTGTATCCGACCGCGCGCGTACTGGCGCTCAGCCATCTCGATACCGCGCGCGATATCCGCGCTGCACTGCGCGACGGCGCTTTTGGCTACATGGTCAAACAAAACGTGCGCCAGCATTTTCTGCCCGGGCTGCGCGACGTCGCCCGTGGTCAGCGCCACCTGTGCCCGATAGCCGCGGCGCAATTGCGCGCCAATGGTGTCAGCGTTCGCTCGACGGCCCCGACAGCCGGCAACTCCGGGATCACACCTCGCGAGCGCGAAGTACTGACGCTGATCGCGACCGGGCTGTGCAACAAACAGATGGCCGGGAAACTGAGCCTCAGCGTCAAGACGATCGAGAAGCATCGCGCCAACCTGATGCGCAAGCTCGAGTTGCGCAAGGTGGCCGATCTGACGCGCTATGCGCTGCGCCAGGGGTTTCTGCTGCTGCCTCCGGGTGGCGTCAACGAGGTGGCGATAGAACCCGCAAGATCCGGCGCCGCCGCTTCGCGCTGGCTGCGGCCCGCTGCAGCTCCCTCACCCGAGCCGGTGGCCGGATGTGGAGCGGTCAGCTGCGCCTGCCCGCATCGTTACTTCGTGGATCGCCGCAAGGCCGGTCGCCGCGGCAGTATGGTGGAGGAATACGCCCTGCAGAGTTTCCGCCAGGAGCGGCGCACGCCGGTGATCGGGCGGCGTGCCGTCGACCAGCCACTGCCGCTGGCGAGCTGACAGCGGCCGAGGGCCTGCTCAGCTGAGTTTCAGGTAGGTCGTGTAGGGGCGTTCGCCCAGCGCGGTATACGGCAGCAGCACAAGCGCGCCAGTGCCGGTCTCCACCTGCCATTGTTGCTGGCCCAGTCGCTTCGCCGCCAGCAGTTGCTCGCGGCGCAATCGCGGCATGGCGCTTTCCTGTTCCGACTTCACCGCCATCAGCACCAGCGGACCGTGCAAAAGCGCCACGGTGTCCGCATGCCGCTCGTCGATGGGCTCGAGCCGCAGGCTCATCGGCAATTCCAGCACGATGCGATCGCCGTCGCGCCATTCGCGCTTGATCGCCGCAAAGCTTCCTGGCGCCAGCTCGAGCGGCAGTCGTCGCTCGTTTACGCTGATCGATGCGCCTGTAGTCCACTCCGGGATGCGCAGGTGCAGCGTGAAACGCGCCGGGCGCGCGGCGCCGAGCGTAAACCGTACGCTGGCATCGTAGGGGTAGTTGCCCCGCTGCTGGAGCGACAGGGCTACTCCGGCTTCCTGCCAACGCAGGGTCGAGGGGATGAAGAGATTCACATAGAGCGCGCCCGGCTCGTGAAAATAGCTGTTGATGCGATAGTCGGTCGCAACCTGTGGCAGCGTGCCCGCACAACAGGCCCAGTGCGCCTCCTTGTACACGCGGCGTGCGTTGAAGTTGTAGTCGGCGTAGTAGAAATTCTCGCCGGTCATCAATAGCGGCTTCGCGCCGAGCACGGTGTTGTACATCACGCGTTCCATGCTGTCGCCATAACGGCTGTCGCGCGTCACGCGCAGCAGGTAGCGGGTCAGCTTGAAGTGCGCATAGGCGCCGCAGGGCGTCTCGAAATGGTGGTGCGTACCCGTCAGGCTTTCGTAGAGTTCGTCGCTATCGGCTTTGCAGAGCGTTTCATTCGGCCCCCAGCCACCGGTTGCGTAGCTCTGGGCCTGCAGCATTGCAAAGGCGTTCTTCGCGGCACGCAGATGCCGCTCGCTGCCCGCCGTGAGGTAAGCCATCGCGGCCGAGCTCAATGAGTTCACATGACTGTAGGCGTGCCGGCCGCCGAGCACGTGTTCGCCGCGGGCCAGGCGATCGAACCAGGGCACATCGTCCAGGTATTGCAACGCCAGGTCGTAGTAGCGCCGGCCCGCGCCGCGTTGGTAGGCGATGAACATGTTTTCGGGGCAGGTGTAGGACTCATCCCAGGTCCAGGAGTCATCGCGCGGATCCTTGTCCGCGCGCCACGGCAGGCCATGTTCGATGGCGTGGCCAGGCAGATGCGGCAGAGCTACGTTTGTGGTGTGCTCGAGTATCGCCAGGGCCTGCGGGTCGCGCACCAGGGTGTGTGAATCGAGCAGGCCGAGTAGCAGCTTGTCGTAGGTGTAGGCCGGAAAGCGGTTCCTGACATAGAACTCTGGCGTGATGGTTTCCGCATAGCGCCGGTTGAGGCGCAGCACTTTCTCGCGCGTCGCAGCGTCGCCCGTGATCGCGTAACTGCGCGCTAGCGCCGATACCCACTGACCGAAGGTGCAGCCGGGCGCGAAACCCTGGTCAAAGTCTTTCGTATAGTCGTAGTCGGGCTCGTAGGAATACCAGCCGCCCAGATCCTCCCCCGGCGCCTGCATGCCAGACATCTGGCGAAAGGGCTTGAGCATGCTGTCTTCGCTGAGCGCCATCAGCACCGAATGCGTATTCGCCAACTGCGAATCGTGCAGTTCGCTGGCCAGGGTGACGTTGCCGTAGCCAAATTCCGCCAGCAGGGCTGGCGGTTCTGCGCGCGACCCGTGCGCAAGGACCCCGCGCGATCCGCCTGCCAGCAGTGCCGCAGTGGCCATCGACGTGTGCTGCAGGAAGCTACGGCGGGAAACCGGAATTGAGTGCGGCGGTTTCAAGTGCGTGTACCATACAACAGGTCGAGCAAGGAATCTCCGACACAGGAAGTGAGCAGGATGCCCGCTACCCCCACCAGCCGCGACACGCGGATCGATTCTCTGGATGTACTGCGGGGGGTGGCGATCCTCGGCATCCTGCTGATGAACATCATCGATTTCGGATTGCCCGAGGCCTACGACAATCCCACGAACTATGGTGGTTCGACCGGCGCCGATCTGTGGTCCTGGATCACCAACACGATGCTGTTCGAAGGCACGCTGCGCGGGCTGTTCACCCTGCTGTTCGGCGCCGGTGTGGTGCTGTTCACGCGCCGGCTCGAAAAGGCGCAGGTGCCCGAGGCCGCCGATCTGCACGTGCGCCGCATGCTATGGCTGATCGTGTTCGGCTTCGTGAATTCACACGTCTTCCTGTGGCTCGGCGACATCCTGTGGGAATACGGCGTCGTGGGCCTGATGCTCTATGCCTTCCGCAAGACCTCGGTGCGCACGCTGCTGGTGCTGGCGACGGCGATACTGATCGCCATCAGCATCCGCGGAGTGTTCGATGTGCTCGCGCTGCAGTCGCAGCGCCATGCCGCCGACGTCGCGCTGGCAGTGAAGGCCGCGGGTGGCGCATTGAGCAAGGCGCAGCAGGAGGCCGTGGATACCTGGTCGACCAGCCTGCAGGATCTCAAGCCCGATGCAGAGCGGCTGTCGCAGGAGATCGCGGGCATGCGCGGCAGCTGGCCGGCCGTATTCAAAACAGTCACCGACCACACCTTCTATCTGCGCACCACGTACTTCTATCGTTACGGGTTCGCGGAAGACTTCGCGACCATGCTGCTCGGCATCGCCCTGTTCGCATTGGGCGCACTGCAAGGGCAGTGGACGCTGCGTCGCTACGCCTTGCTCACCGTGGCGGGCTATGCGCTCGGACTCCTGGTCAACACACTCGAGACCACTGCAGTGATCCGCTCGGGATTCGACGTGATCACGTTGCAGTGGACACTGTCCGCCAGCTACGAGCTGGGCCGCATACCCATGACGCTCGGGCACCTCGGGCTCATCATGCTGATCTGGAAGAGTGGGGTGTTCCCGGCGGCACTGCGACGCCTTGCTTCGGTCGGTCGCATGGCGCTCACCAACTACATGACCCAGAGCCTGATATGCACCTTCATTTTCTCGGGCCTGGGTTTCGGGCTGTACGCGCGGCTCTCGCGCCACGAGCTCTACTATGTGGTGGGCGCGATCTGGGTGGTGCAGCTGATATGGAGCCCGCTGTGGCTGGCGCGATTCCAGTACGGGCCCGCGGAATGGGCCTGGCGATCGCTGACCTATGGGCGCTTGCAGGGGCTGCGACGCCCGGCCGTTTCGCGCTAAGTCATTGACCCGGAAGGTGCTGCGCTGCAGGGCGCCGAACTCAAGCCAAGTACTTGATCAATAAGCCAATCTGGCGGATACTTGCAAATGTGAATGAATAATCATTCATAAAATGCAGTAGCCCGGCAGGTACCCATGGCTCGATCGGCCACGCTTGCGAAATTGCCTCTGCGTCGCAATGCCGGCGCGGTCTCATCGCGCACCGAGCAGGCGATCCTGCAGGCCACGATCAGGACCATCGCGCGTCACAGCCTTTCGGGCACCACGATCCAGCTCGTGGCGCAGGCGGCGAAGGTTGCTGCCGGCACCGTGATCCTGCGCTTCCATAACAAGGATGCGTTGCTCGCCGCGGCGATGCAGAGCGTTGCGCTTGAATTCGAGCAGGCGCGGCGCGCGGCGATCGATGGTGCCGGTACTTCAGCGAGTGCCGCGCTCAGCGCGCTGATCGATATGTCGCTCGACCCCGCGGTCAGTGATCCCGCGAAAGTGGCGGTGTGGTACGCGTTCTGGGGCGAGGCGCGCGCGCGGCAGCTGTACATGGAGCGCATCAGCGCACTCGATCATGCCTACCAGCAGGATCTCGAGCGCCTGTGCCGCGAGTTGATCATGGCAGGTGGCTACGCACATCTGGATGCCGAGGCGGTGGCGATCGGCTTCGCCGGCATCCTGGAATGGCAGTGGCAGGAAATCCTGGTCAGCGGCCCAGGCTTCGATCGCGACAACGCCAGGCGCGTGGCGCGCGCCTATCTGGCCGGCACTTTTCCGCGTGAGTTTCCCGTGCATGAGGAGCATCGATCATGAGCAGTTCACCGACCGCAATCCGTCAGGCTCACGATGCCGTGGCTGCGTCCGTGCCGCGCACCTTGCCCGCGTGGACTTACCGCCACCCCGAACTCGTCGATCTCGAATACGAGCAGCTGTTTCGTCCCTCGTGGCAATTCGCCTGCCATATCAGCCAGGTGAAGAATCCGCGCGACTACGTCACGCTCGATCTGCTGCGCGATTCCGTGATCGTGCTGCGCGGTGACGATGGCGTGCTGCGCGCGATGATGAATGTGTGCCGGCATCGTGCCTCGCGCATTCTCGATGGTTCGGGCAGCTGCAAGGCGCGCATGACCTGTCGCTATCACGGCTGGACCTACAACCTGCAGGGCGATCTGGTCGCGCGCCCGGCCGAGCAGACTTTTACCGGCACCCCCAGGAAAGAACTGGGCCTGCGCCCGGTGGAACTCGAAGTGCTGTGCGGCATGGTGTTCGTGCGCCTGGTGCCGGGCGGGCCGTCATTGAAGGAGATGTGGAAGGACTATGTGCACATGCTCGAGCCCTATCGCCTCGAGGAGATGGTGCCGCTGGAAGAGCCTTCGGTCGAAACCTGGAACTGCAACTGGAAGGTGGGCGTCGACAACAACCTCGAGAACTACCACGTGCCGATCGGACATCCCGGGTACGACCGCATGCTGGAATCGGACATGAAGGGTTTCATCAACCAGCACGGCGTGGCCGGCAGCCGCAGCGTGCTGCGCAGCACGCCTTCGCGCGTGTGGTCGGAGCGCATGTACCAGCAGATGGCGCCAGGCCTGAACCGCGATCTGCCGGAGGATGTGCGCAGCAGCTGGCTGTTCTTCACGATGCCTCCCAACATCGGCATCGACATCTACGGCGACAGCTTCGACCTGTTCCAGTTCATGCCGCTCACGGCCGAGACCTGCACGGTACGCTACCCGATATTCGTGCGCCCCAATGCCTCGCGCGAAATGAAGATCCTGCGTTACCTGAACGTGCGCGTGAACCGCCAGGTAAGCGCCGAGGACAAATTCCTGTGCGAAGGGCTGCAGGGCGGCCTGAATTCGGTCGGCTACGAATTCGGTCCGCTCTCCTCGTGGGAACATTGCATCCACGATTTCCACGAGCGCGTGCGCGCCGGCTGCCCGGTGACGACACTTGCCAGCGCGCCCGAAGAGGGTACGCTGCGTCAGCACAACCAGGCGATGCTGAGGGCACAGGTGCGATGAGTGAAGCGGCGAAGCTGACGATGTATCACTTTCCGGGTTGCCCGTTTTCCGAGCGGGTCGAGATCCTGCTCGAACTCAAGGGCCTGGGGCCGATCATGACCGACATGGAGATCGATATTTCCAAGCCGCGGCCCGACTGGTTGTTGCGCAAGACCCTGGGTTCCACCTCATTGCCGGCGATGGAGCTCGAGAACGGCGCAACGCTGAAGGAGAGCATGGTCATCCTGCGCTACCTGGAAGACCGCTTTCCGGCGCGACCGGTAGCGCAGCGCGATCCCTATCGCCACGCGGTTGAGGCGATGCTGTGCGCCACGGATGGTGCCTTCACGGGTGCCGGCTACCGCATGATCCTGAATCGCGACCCTGCGCTGCGTGACCAGCATGCGAAAGACATGGACGCGCAGTACCAGCGGCTCGATGCCTACCTGCAGCACTACAATCCGGGCGGCACCTGGCTGTTCGATGAATTCGGCTGGGCCGAAGTGGCCTACACGCCGATGTTCAAGCGCCTGTGGTTCCTGGAGTACTACGAGAACTACCAGATTCCCGAGGCCTGCACGCGCGTGCGCCGCTGGCGCGATGCCTGCGTCGCGCATCCGGCAGCGCAGCACCGCAGCCACGAGGAACTGATGAAGCTGTACTACGACTACAGCCAGGGTGGCGGCAACGGGCGCATTCCCGAAGGTCGCAAGGTATCGAGTTTCACGCTTGACCCTCCCTGGCGCACGCGTCCAATGCCACCGCGTGACAAGTGGGGGAGTGCGGCGACTGACCAGCAGCTGGGGTTGATCGCCGCCTGAGTGTCCACCGAGGCGCAGCCTTCAGGTATTCTCCGGGCCACAGCTTCGAATTATCGAACTCCGGGGGAAACATGATTTCAAGATACCTGCGGCGCCTGGGCGCTGCTGCCGCGACGGGCTTGATGGTGCTCGCGGCCACGCCGACGATGGCCGCAAAACCAGCCCGGGATGCCGCGCCAGCAAAGGCGGTCAAGGCCGCGCAGGCCGCCAACGATGCGCGCTTGCGCGAGATCTTCGCCACCGCAATCAGCATGCCAACCTCGATAGGCCTGGGCAACGTGCCCAGGCTTGCGGCCTATCTCGCTGATCAATTTCGTGCCGGCGGCTTCCCGGAAAGTGACGTCCATGTCCTGCCGCTGGGCGAGACCGCGTCGCTGGTGGTGCGCTACCGGGGCGATGGCAGTGGCGGCAAGCCCATCGCGTTCATGGGGCATCTCGATGTCGTCACGGCAAAGCGCGAAGACTGGCAGCGCGATCCCTACACGCTGGTGGAAGAGAATGGCTATTTCTTCGGTCGCGGCACGATCGACATCAAGCAGGAAGTCGCGGAACTCACCGCGACGTTTCTGCGCCTGAAAGCCGAAGGCTTCAAACCCACCCGCGATCTGATCATCGTCTTCACGGGCGACGAGGAAACCGCGGAAGCCACCACCGCCGACCTGATCGAGAACCACCGCGACCTGATCGATGCCGAATACGCACTCAATGGTGACGGCGGCGATGGCGTGCTCGATGAACAGACCGGCGCCGCCACGGCCTTCTACGTGCAGGGCGCCGAGAAGACCTATGCCGATTTCGAACTGACGGTGCGCAACCCCGGTGGCCACAGCAGCCGACCGCGCCCCGACAATGCGATCTACGACCTGGCCGATGCGATCAGGAAACTGCAGGCCTTCAGGTTCCCGGTCATGTGGAATGACTGGACCATCGAGAATTTCAAGGCGGCCGCGACCTACACGCCAGGGCCGCTCGGCGAAGCGATGCTGCACTTTGCAGCGAACCCGCACGATGAGGCGGCCGCCGACCTGCTGTTCCAGAATGCTGCCTACGTCGGCAAGACGCGCACCACCTGCATACCGACCATGCTGGCGGGCGGGCATGCGCACAATGCGCTGCCACAGATGGCACAGGTGAATCTCAGCTGCCGCGTGTTCCCGGGTCATCCGATCGACGCCGTGCGCGCCACGCTGCAGGAAGTGGTGGGCGACAAGGTCGTGGTCAAGCAGGGCAATACCGGCGTCGTTTCGGCCGCATCACCCCTGGACCCCAAGCTGATGGCGGCGGTCGCCAAGGCAGTGCACAGCGTGCATCCGGGCATTCCGATCGTGCCGGAGCAGGCCTCGTATGCGACCGATGGCGCCGTGTTTCGTCACGGCGGCCTTGCGACCTACGGCGTGCAGGCTTCCTTCGGCAAGGAGAGCGAGAACTTCGCGCACGGCCTGAACGAGCGCATACCCGTCGCCTCGCTCTACGAGGGCGCGGCGCAGTGGTATGCGCTGATCAGGGAGCTCGCGGGCCGGCGCTAGAAGCTCACCGTGGCGCGGCCATAGAAGAATGCGCCATTGAAGCCGATCGGCGAGAGCACGTCGTAGGGGAAGTTGCCGAAGTAGTTGATGTCGCTGCTCGAGAGGTCCGGATAGGTGTCGAGCACGTTGGTGCCGCCCAGCGCCAGCGTGAACTGCTTGTTCACCTTGTAGGCGATGTCGAGATCGAGCTGCGATTTGGCGCTGTACTCCTGGCTGGGCTCGAAACCGCCACCGAAATCGAACACGCGCACGGCGCTGCCGTAGCGGGTCAGGCGCGAGGTCAGGTCCCAGTGCGCACTGCTCCACTCGGCGCCGAGGATCGCCTTGGTCTTCGGTGCGGCGCCTTCGAGCGTGTTGCGCTCCTCAACGCCGATCAGTACATCGTTCAGGCCCAGCGCCTGCAACTGCGCGGGCGTCGCACGCACGCCATCGATCGTGGTACGTCGCATAGGTATAGGCGGCCGTCAGTTTCAGGCTGCCGGAGCCGAGCGCGTGGCGATAGTTGCCCACGACGTCGACGCCCTTGGTCAGCGTGTCGACGGCATTGGTGAAGAAATTGATGCCCTGTACGCCCGTGATGCCAAACTGCGTCTGGATGAAATCCGTCAGGTCGGTGCCGTTGAGCTGCTCGGAGATCGTGATGCGATCCTTCACCTTGATGCGGAAGAAATCCACGGCGAGGTCGAAATTCTCCACTGGCGCCAGCGTGAAGCCAGCGCTGAAGTTCAGCGACTTCTCGGCCTTGAGGTCCTGCGCGCCCAGGGCGCGCGCAATCGGGCTGGCTACCGGCAGGGTCGAGCACTGAACCCAGCTGGCCACCGGAAGTGAAGTTGGTCGCGGTGGCCTTATAGGAAATCTGGCTGAGCGAAGGCGCACGGAAGCTGTTGGACACGGCGCTCGCGCAGCGCGAAGGCCGGCGCAAATTTGTAGATGCCGCTGAGCTTGCCCGCCACTGCATTGCCGAAGTCGTTGTAGTGCTCGAAGCGTGCGGCGGCGTCAGCGAAGAGGTGATCGCCGAAATCCTTCGAGACATCGGCATAGAGGCTGCCGACATTGCGCGAGGTGCTGGCAGCGTCGGCCGGCGAAAGGCCGGGGCCAGCCTGTGCGCCGGCGTCCTTGTCCGTGAACGGGCCCGCGGCATAGGAGGCCGGATCACCGGCGCCGGTCTTGTAGCTCTCGCGCCGATACTCGGCGCCTAGCGCCAGGTTCAGCGGATGCGCGGCGGAGCCCACATCGATCTGGCGCGTGGTGTCGAAGTCGAGCGTCAGCTGATCGAATTTGTAATCACCGATCTTGAAAGTGGTCGGGCTGGTCGGCCCGAGCGAAGCGTTGAGCGAATGCTCGAGCCGGTAATCGAAGCGGTTCACGCCATAGCCGAGCGAGGCATCCCAGTTCCAGGCGCCGGCCTTGCCGTTGAGTCCGCCGGCCAGCTGGAGGTCATCGTTCGAACCCAGAGTGTTCGGTCGAAAGCCTTGCGGATACACCACCGGCTGGTTGCCCGAGCTGTCGGGATAGCGGAAGAACGCGGCGCCGGTCGAATCGCGATGATCGTAGGTGCCGAAGGCGTAGGCCTCCGCGCCACTGTCCAGCGGCACGCGGCTGTTGAACCAGGCGTCGTAGTCTTTCGCGTCGCCATCGCCAGGGGCGTAGTTGCGATTGCCGATCGTGGCCACGTTGGCTGGCGTGGAATCATAGAAGAAGGGCAGGGTGTCGAAGCCCGCACGATTGGTGCTGCCGCGATGACGGATCTCGGCGCCGAGGTCCAGATAGCCGCCGCCATAGGCAAAGGCACTCTTGAACTGCGCCACCGTGGTGTCGCCGTCGCGCAGGCTCTGGTGCGTGGGCGCGAACGAAGTGACATTCTGGCCGAAGCTCAGGCTGGCTTCCGAACCAGCGGTGGCATCATCGAGGATGATGTTGATCACGCCGGCGATCGCATCGGAGCCGTACTGGGCACCGGCGCCATCGCGCAGCACTTCGATGCGCTTGATCGCATTCAGCGGAATCGAATTGAAATCAACCGGCGTCGTGCCCTTGCCGATCTTCGATTCCAGGTTCACGACGGCCGAGGTGTGCCGCCGCTTGCCATTGATCAGCACCAGCACCTGATCGGGGCTCATGCCGCGCAGCTGCGCCGCGCGGATATGATCGGCGCCGCCGGAATTCGACTGCCGCGGAAAATTGAACGACGGCGCCAGCGCCTGCAGTGCCTGGCCGAGTTCACCGGCCACCGCGCCAGTCTTGGCGAGATCGCCGGCACTGAGCACGTCCACTGGCACGGGCGAGTCGAGTACCGTGCGCCCCTTGGTGCGTGTGCCGGTGACGATCACCTCGTCGAGGTCATTGCCAGAGGTGCCAGCGGTACTGGTCGCGCCGGTCGCGCTCGTCGCCGGCGCATTGGCCGCGGCTGCGAGAATGGCGGTGCTCTGGCCGGTGAGGGCGACGCCCAGCAGGGCGACGATGGGCGCATAGGTTTTCATGATCTGCTCACTCCCTTGGATTCCAGCGCGCCAGCCTGTCTTATCGAGGCTTCGTTCTGGCGCGCGCTGATTGCTTTATACTAAGAATCAGCGTCGCCGGGCGCAACTGCCGTTCGTAAATAAGCAACTCGCCAATTCGCATAAGCAAATCAGGCATAAACAAATCAATATCGGCAGAGCCCTGCCTATACGGGTGATCGAGCATGACTGAAGGGTCCCACGGCGCGCCACGGCGTCAGCTATCGGTGTGGCACGCGATTTCAGTGTGCGTGGGCATGGTCATCGGCGCCGGCATCTTCTCTACCACGCCGGCCGCGGCGGCCAATGTCTCCAGCAGCAGCGTGTTGATGTGGACCTGGGCATTTGGCGGCGCACTCTCGGTGGCCGGTGCGCTCTGCTATGCCGAGATGGCCGCGGCCTTCCCGGATGCCGGAGGCGACTACTTCTTTCTATATCGGGCCTACGGACCGCGCCTGGGATTCCTGTTCGCCTGGTCGCGCTTCGCCGTGATCCATACGGGTTCGATGGCGATGCTGGCCTTTGTGTTCGGCGACTACCTGGGCCAGGTGGTGCATCTGGGTCCATCCGGCAGTGCACTGTTCGCGGCGTTGATCGTGATCGTGCTGGTGCTGGTGAATCTTGCCGGCCTGCGCTTCGGCATCAATACGCAGGTCGCCTTGATGTCGATTGTGCTGTTGGGCCTGGCAAGCGTCGGTGCGGCAGGCTTGTGGATCAGCTTTCAGGGCATTGCACCGGCAACGTCAGCTGCCGCGACCATGGCGGCTGGCGCCGCGGCGCCCGTGACGAACTGGGGTTCGGCATTGGTGTTCGTGTTCCTGGCCTACGGCGGCTGGAGCGATGCGGCCACGCTCTCGGCGGAGATGCGCGATGGCGATCACGGCATCAAGCGTGCGCTGCTGCTCGGCATGGGAACGGTGACCGCGCTGTACCTGCTGGTGAACTGGGCGTTGCTGCGCGGCCTGGGGCTCGCCGGCCTCGCCGCAACCGAGGCGCCGGCCGCCGAATTGATGCTGCGTGCCTTCGGTCGCCCTGGCCAGGTGCTGATCGTCACGGTCGTGGCGATCACTTCGATCACCGTGATGAACGCCTTGCTGATTGCAGGTGCCCGCACGACCTATGCTGCGGCCCGCGACACCGTGACGCTGCGCCACCTGGGCCGCTGGCACGTGGTGCGCGGCACGCCACCTGCCGCGATCATCGCCATCGGCACCGTGGCGCTGCTGCTCGTGGGCTTCGGCGCCTACACGCGCCACGGCTTCACGACCATGGTGGATTACCTGTCGCCGGTGTATTGGTTTTTCCTGATGCTCAGTGGCGGCGCATATTTCATCCTGCGCCAGCGCCATGCGCATGTGCGCCGTCCGTTTCGTGCGCCCTGGTTTCCGTGGCTGCCCATCGGTTTCGTGGCCAGCAGCGCTTTTGTGTTCTACAGCAGCGTGGCGCACGTGAAGGTCGGCGCGATCACCGGCGTCGCGGTCATGCTGCTGGGCGTGCTGCTGATGCTGCCGATTCGTTTCGCGCCGCGCCCGCAGGCCTGAGTGGCCCGCAGAGGCCACGCGCTCGCCCGGGTGACAGCGGCGCGCCAATGACCCACACTGCGCACCTATACATACCCCGTACAGGAGCGTGAGCGATGGTCGACACTTACCACAAGCGCACGGTCGGCAAGCGCACTCTCTCGCCCGTCACCCAGATGATGGGCTTCGGCTACGAGCCGCACCTGTCGGAAGGCGCGCTGAAGCCACCCATATTCCTGACCTCGACTTTCGTGTTCCGCAGCGCGCAGGACGGCAAGGATTTCTTCAACTACACCTCCGGCCGCAAGACGCTGCCCGATGGTGCGCGCGGCGGCCTGGTGTATTCGCGCTTCAACAATCCCAACCTCGAGGTGCTCGAAGATCGCCTGGCGCTGTGGGACGAAGCGGAATCAGCGGCGGTCTTCGCCTCCGGCATGGCGGCGATCGCCACAACGTTGTTCACGTACCTGAAAGCCGGCGACGTGTTGCTGTTCTGTCAGCCGCTGTATGGCGGCACCGAAACGCTGATCACGAAGACACTGCCCAACTTCGGCATCCGGCATGTGGGCTTTGCCGACGGCGTGTCGCCAACCGCAGTGCAGGCCGCGGTCAAGGAGGCTGAGGCGCTGGGGCGCGTTGGTCTGATCATGACTGAGACACCGGCCAACCCCACCAATTCGATGGTGGATCTCGAGCTGATGAAGCGCACGGCGGACGAGATCGGGAAGCGCCAGGGTCATCGCCCACTGATCGTCACCGACAACACCATGCTCGGGCCGGTGTACCAGCAGCCACTGAAGTGCGGCGCCGATATCAATGTCTATTCACTCACCAAGTATGTCGGCGGCCACTCCGACCTGGTGGCCGGAGGCGTCTCCGGCAGTCGCGCGCACGTGTTGCCGGTGCGTCAGGCGCGCGGTGCCATGGGTACGCAGCTCGATCCCAACAGTGCCTGGATGTTGCTGCGCTCCATGGAAACCCTGCAATTGCGCATGGAGCGGGCGGGGCACAACGCGCGCATCGTGGCCGAGTTCCTGGCCACGCATCCCAAAGTCACCTCGGTGAATTATCTCGGCCTGCTGGCCGCGAATGATCCGCGCCGCGCCGTCTTCGATCGACAGTGCACGGGTGCAGGCTCCACGTTTTCCTTCGAAGTGCAGGGTGGCGAGGCGGGTGCGTTCCGCTGTCTCGATGCCATGACAGTGATCAAGCTGGCCGTGAGCCTCGGCGGCACCGAGAGCCTCGCCAGTCACCCCGCGGCGATGACGCATTCGGGTGTGCCGATCGAAGTGCGCCAGCGGCTCGGCATTTCCGAATCGATGATCCGCCTGTCTGTTGGTATTGAAGACGCTGCCGATCTGGTGGAGGATCTGCGCCAGGCCCTCGAGAAAGTCTGAGTGCCGCGATGAAGACCAAACAGCAGATCGTCGACAACTGGCTGCCCCGTTACACCGGCACGCAACTCGCGGACTTTGGCCAGTATGTGTTGCTGACCAATTTCGGCAACTACGTCGAAGTGTTTGCGCGCCTGACCGGCGCCGAGATCGTGGGGCGCGATCGCTCGATGATGAACGCCACCGGCGATGGCATCACCATGATCAACTTCGGCATGGGCAGCGCCAATGCCGCCACCATCATGGATCTGCTCTCGGCGATCAATCCCAAGGCCGTGCTGTTCCTCGGCAAGTGCGGCGGGCTCAAGCGCAAGAACCAGATCGGCGATCTGGTGCTGCCGATCGCGGCGATCCGTGGCGAGGGCACTTCGAACGACTATCTGTTGCCGGAAGTGCCCGCGCTGCCGGCCTTCAGCCTGCAGCGCGCGATTTCGACCGTGATCCGCGACCTGGCCCGCGACTACTGGACCGGCACGGTCTACACGACCAACCGCCGCGTCTGGGAGCATGACGACGAATTCAAGGAATACCTGCGCAAGACGCGCTCGATGGCGATCGACATGGAGACCGCGACCATCTTCGCCGCCGGGTTCGCCAATTCGATCCCCACCGGCGCCCTGCTGCTGGTGAGCGATCAGCCGATGATGCCCGAGGGCGTGAAGACCGAAGCCTCGGACCGTCGCATCACCGACGAATTCGTCGAGCGGCACGTGCAGATCGGCATCGAAGCGCTGCGCCTGATCCGCCGTCACGGCAAGAGCGTCAAGCACCTGCGCTTCGACGAATAGGCTGGCCGAGCCTACGGGCCCAGCAGCCGCTCGAGCCGCCGGTCGTGTCCGTAGATATCGTTGAAGAACATGACCTGGCCGTCTTCCTTGGCCAGTGCGGTGCCATAGAGCACCAGTACCGGTATGGGCCGTGCAAGGGCGATGCGCTGCGTACTGTTGCCATGCATGGCCGCCTCGATGGATTGCGTCGACCACGCGTCCGCGCGCTCGCTCAGCACCTGCGCCGCCAGCGCTACCGGATCGGCGACGCGGATGCAGCCATGGCTGAAGGCGCGCTGCGCCTCGTTGAAAAGGTGCTGCTCGGGCGTCGAGTGCAGGTAAACGTTGTAGCCGTTGGGCATCAGGAATTTGATCAGGCCCAGCGCGTTGCCTTCGCCCGGCCGCTGGCGCAGCCGCAGCTCCCCGCGCGCCAGCGCCTCGACGCTCGCATCATCGGGCGCAATCACCGCGCCGTCGTCGCCTTCGCCGCGCACCAGCTCGAGATTGTTGCGCTCCAGGTAAGCGATCGACTTGCGGATCTGCGCGAGCATCTCGTGCTGCACGATGCTGGGCGGCACATCCCAATAGGGCCGGAACACGACATAGCGCAGCTCGCTCATGAACACGGGCGTCCGGTTGCGCGGAAAGATGCGCCCGACGATCACCGGCATCTGCAGGATGTCGGCCACATGATCATCAGTGGTACGAAACGCAAACAGCCTGAACTGCGGAATGTTCACGATGATCGGCGGCGTCGTGAACGGCGGCAGCCAGCGCCAGCGCTCCAGCGTCAGTTCGATCTGCTGCACCCGCTTGGCCAACGGCACCGTCAGCGCGTTGTAGCTGCTGCGGCCGAGCACGCCGTCGGGACGAAGACCGTGGCGTTCCTGGAATTTCTGCAAGGCCGTGCCCAGGCTGGCGTCAATCGTGAGTGGGTCCAGAGTCAGCGCACCGGAAGAAGTGCCCACCTGGCCCGTGCGTACATCAAGGTCGCCCAGCGCGCCAAGCAACCGACGCAACGCATCTGCGCCCGCGTAGTGATCCCCGACACGCAAAGAGCGCGGTTTGAAGGGCGGCAGATCGGTCAGTCCCGTCTGTGCCGCAAGCTGCTGATAGCGATGCAGGGCGTCTTTCAGCAAGCGGTAGTGCAGAAAGGGCGGTTCGAGGGCCTGTAGAGTCGCGAGCGTATCGGTGCCGGTGGCCAGCCGTTGCACGGCCGCCGCGGCATCGAAACCCGGTCGGGGCGTCTCCACGTCGAACCCTGCACGACGGGCACTGACGCGGCCGGAATGCAGGTGCGTGACGAAGCGCAAAGCTGACGCGGAGATTGCCGCATCGAGTTGCTGCCAGGCCGCTGTGTCGCGCGCGCCCTCGGAATCTGCTCGCTGGATCTGTGCGGCCAATGCCTCAGCGCCATAGTCGCCCGCCCTGAGGCCGTAGCGCTCCGCGCCGCGCATCTCGGCCAGCAGGGACAACGCCTGGGCAGTGGTGTGCCCGCGCTGGAACCAGAGCAACGGTGCCGTTACTGCGTCCGTTACCGCATTCGTCGCTGCTGCCGCCCATGCACTACACAGCAGGCAGCCCAGCAGCAGGGCAGGCCGCATCAATTCTTGTTGCTGGTGTTGCTGCGCATCGCCAGCAGCGCGACGATCGCCAACAGCAGGAAGCCTGCGGCGATCAGCCCGGCAGCGAGCACGCGATGCGTATCCCATGCGGCGATCAGGATCGTCACCGCGGCGAATTCCAGCGCGGTGAAGGCCAGCAGGGCCGCCAGCACGCCCCACATCGCCGCCGATACCGCGCGGCGCACTTCAGTGCGTACTGCAGCGCGCAGCGCCGCGACTTTTCCTTCGACCAGGCGGCCGACGCTGGCGCCGATCCTTTCGATCGAATCGAGCAGCAGCGACGCAGCACTTCCGGAAAAACTCATGACTATGCTCCTGGCTCAGTCGCGGCGCGTCGAGAGCGCGCCGAGCAGAAAGGCAATCGCCGCCGCCACGCCCACCGACACCCAGGCGTTATTGCGCACGTAGCTGTCGGCAGCCTTGGCGCTGTCGAGCGCGCCACGCTTCAGGCCCTGCTCCGCATGGCGGATGCGCGTGTGTGCATCGGCCAGGGCATCCTTGATGTGGTCGGTGACCGATGCCGCGCCTTCGGCGCCGGCGTGCGTGGTCGCAGCCGCCAGCCCTTCGATGTCTTCCACCAGCTTCGAGAGCTGTTTCAACAATTGTTCGCTGCCCGAGCTCACGACTCACCTCCAATAGGGTCGCCCCAGTTGCGCACCGCGCCCGTATCCACATGTACGAAATCAGACACTCGGTAATATCCCACGCCGCCCGCCAATGCGCGGCGCGCCAGCACCGCGAGCTGCGCGGTATCGACACCCGGCAGGCGGATGTCGATCGCGCGCCCCTGCATGTGCAGGCTGTGCTCGGCCACGCCGCTCGAGCGCGCTCGCAGCATGTTGTTGGTCTCCGGCGATCGATAGCCGCAGATCACCTGGAAGGCGCTGTCGTTGCCCAGCGTGGCCTGCAACGTGTACAGGCGATCGAGCAGTTGCGGCTCGATCGGATACACGGTCTCGGTGCGAAAATCGCGCAGCAGCACGTTGATCGACTCGAGCGCCGCGGGCACATAGGTGCCGCCGTCAAAGTACACCGTGCTCAGGCTCTCGCCCGTGTGCGTGTGAGCAAAGGCGAGGCTGCGCGTTCCGTTGGTCTCGGCCAGCACCTTGGGCGCACGCGTCAACGCCGCCAGCACTCCAAGCCTACCCAGGAACTTGCGTCGTGAAGTGTGACTCATAGGCATATCATCCGCCTTGTTGCGCTGCCTGGGGTAGGGGCATATGCGTATGGATGCCGCGCCACCCGCTGCGTAAGCTGATGAATATACTGGTTTCACACCTGACCAATCCACATTGAGGGGCACTCCATGACCAAGACAGTCACATCGACCCTGCTGGCCTGCGCGGCTACCGCCTTGCTCGGCAGTTTCGCCATGGTCTATGCCGCGGATGCGCCGCCGCCGCCGGTGGCCAAACCCGCTGCTCACCAGAAGATGGAACACCCGGCTCCGACCAAGGAAATGCGCGAACAGATGGCCTCGCTCCACGAGCACATGGCCGCCTGCCTGCGCTCCGCCAAGTCCATCGACGATTGCCACCACGAGATGATGGCCGCCCACGAGAAGATGGAAGGCGCGATGGGCGACAAGCATGAACACGAACATGACTGCGAGCATATGATGAAGAAGATGCACGAGCATGGGGAGCACGCCAAAGGTGGTGAACACGAGCACGAAGACGACGCCACCAAGTAGCGTCGCCGGGCACACGGGTGTCGCCACCGCGAATATTCCGGTGGCGATATCTGCGCGCCACGTGCACCTGACGCAGCAGACCGTCGAACAGCTCTTTGGCGCCGGTCATCAATTGAAACAGCGGCTGGCGATCGGCCAGCCGGGCCAGTATGCCGCCGAAGAGACGGTCACGTTGATCGGCAAGGCTGGCGAGTTGCAGCACGTGCGCATCGTCGGGCCACCACGCAGCCGCAACCAGGTCGAGATCTCGCGCAGCGATGAATTCGTGCTGGGCATTGATGCGCCGCTGCGCGAATCCGGCGATCTCGATGGCACGCCTGGCCTGACCATCGCCGGCCCGCAGGGCTCGGTGACGATCGACAGCGGGGTGGTGTGCGCGCTCAGGCACATACACATGAGCACTGCCGATGCCGAAGTGCTGGGCCTCAAGGACCAGGATCGCGTCGCCGTCGAAGTCGACGGTGCCGGTCGCCGCGCGGTATTCGCCGATGTGGTCGTGCGCGTCGCCGAAAATTTTCGCATGGAGCTGCATCTCGACACCGATGAAGGCAATGCCGCCGGTGTCACCCCAGGCATGCAGGCCACGCTGCTGACGGCAGCGCAACCTGGAGAAACGCCATGACCGCAATACGCAAGATCCTGGTGGCAGTGAAAGACCTGCGTGGCAAGTCGCAGCCCGCGATGCTCAAGGCCGCGCAACTCGCGCGCGCCTGCGGCGCGTCCGTGGAGTTGTTCCACACGCTGAGCACGCCGCTGTATGCCGACCTCTATGCCTTCGGTGCGCAAAGTCTCGAATCGCTCGAGGCAGACCTGCGCCAGCAGGCGCTGCGTCGGCTCGAGCGCGCCGCTGATCGCCTGCGCCAGCACGGCATCCGTGTGAGCGTTTCGGCCGAGTGGGATTTTCCGCCATTTGAAGCCGTGATTCGCCGCGCGCTGCGCATCAAGGCGGATCTGATCGTCGCCGCGCGCCACGAAGGCCGCTTTGTCGCCCCCTGGCTGTTGCGGCTGACAGACTGGGAGCTGGTTCGCCAGAGCCCGATACCGGTGCTGCTGGTGAAGAAAGCCAACGCCTACCGCCGCCCCAGGGTATTGGTCGCCATCGATCCTGGCCATGCTTTCGACAAGCCGCTGAAGCTCGACAAGGCGCTGCTGGCACTGGGCACCAGCGTGAGCGGCGGCCTGCATGGCAGTTTGCATGTGGTGCATGCGTATCCGCAGATTCCGATCGCGACCTTGCAGAGCCAGCCGATGACTGTACGCACGGTGCAGCGGCTGCAGCGCGAGGCCGAGCAGGGCGCCAGGCAGCGCATGAGTCGCGCACTGCGTGGCACGAAGGTCAGCCGCGCGCGCCGCTACCTGATCGGTGCGCACCCGATCGACGCGATACTCGGCGCGGCTGCGCGCAGCCGCAGTTCGCTGGTCGTGATGGGCGCCGTGTCCCGATCGGGCCTGAAGAACCTGCTGATCGGCAACACCGCCGAGCGCATCCTCGATGAGCTGCCCTGTGATGTGCTGGTCGTGAAGCCCGCGAGCTTCAAGAGCCGTGTACCCACCAAGACTCGCGGTCCGCGCCTGGTGGTCAGCGCGCCCATGGGGCAGCTGGGCTATTACTAGCCCGAGCGACTCCATTATTCGGTGTGGTAGGATGCGCGCCCCGGACGGAGCCCGATCGCGCCAGCAATCGGCCCGGAATCGGTCAAGTCACTGATTTATATCGTTTTCGGCGCGCCTGTAGCTCAGTTGGATAGAGTATCTGGCTACGAACCAGAGGGTCGGGAGTTCGAATCTCTCCAGGCGCGCCATATTCCCAATATTTGGTAGTGCCCAATATTCACTGCGGGGACTCTTTATCAATAGGCATGGGGCCTTACGGGCCAAGCCATTGCCATTCATATTCATAAAGGGGAGACGCATGAGATCACTCACCGATAGCACCAGGAATCTCGTGACGGCTGGAGCCTTGGGCGTTGCCGCTTTGGCTACCGGAGTCGCATGGGCCGGTGGTTCGACGGCTTCGTCGGACAGCGCAATCAGACCCGCCGTGGCCACCGTGTTCGTGCCCGGCGGACTCGTCAATCCGCGCGGCCTCAAGTTCGGACCCGACGGTAAGCTCTATGTGGCCGAAGGCGGGTATCCCGTTGAGCCTACGATCGGCGCGCCTGTGGGTCTGGGCGGACCTTGCTCGGCAGGCAGCGGCGGTCCGGGCGAATATTTCGGCAGCACGACGGGCTCACGCATTTCGCGCATTGACATGCAGGGCCACGTGGAGACCTTCGTTGGCGGGCTGCCCTCCAGCCAGGCTAGCGGGCTGGCGAGCGGTGTGGCTGACGTCGCGTTCATCGGCCGTACGATGTACGCCGTCCTGGCCGGAGCCGGCTGTTCACACGGTGTACCCAGCATCCCGAATGGTGTCATCCGCGTGAACCGCGATCGCAGCTGGACCATGATCGCGGATCTGGGCGCCTTTCAGCATGCGCACCCTGTTGTCCATCCGACTGATGCCATCACGGGCGACTACGAGCCGGATGGCACGTGGTACAGCATGATTGCTGTGGATGGTGCGCTCTATGCCGTCGAACCCAATCACGGTGAGCTTGATCGGATTTCCACTTCCGGCCATGTGACCCGCATCGTCGACATATCGGCATCGCAGGGTCACGTGGTGCCGACTGTGGTCGCGCATGGCGACGACGCCTTCTTTGTCAGCAATCTCGGTGGCTTCGATCCCGATGATCTGAACGTACAGAGCATCTATCGCGTTACGCGCGGCGGCAACGTGAAGGTGGTCGCGACCGGGCTCAGCAAGGTGTTGGGCATCGTGCTCGACAAGCGCGAGCGCCTGTACGTGCTCGAGACTTCATATTCCGCGACTGATCCGGGCCCGGAGCCGGCGACGGGTCGGCTGATCCGCATCCTGCCGAACGGCACGCAGCGCGTGTTGGTCGATGGCTCGAGCGGCATCCTGAGCATTCCCACTGGCATGACACTCGGCCCCGACGGCGCACTGTATATCTCGAACATCGGCTATGGCGCACCGCCGGTGGGCGCCGGGCAGATCGTCAAGGTAGAGCTCGGCGATTGAAGCGCCCCGGCAACGGGACTGCACGCATTGCCCGCTGCCGCACGTCGAGAGCGGCGGCAGCGGGCTGGATTGATGAGACCGCCCGCGCGGCCTGACACCATCCGCCTGTTGACGACATACAGACCAGTTGGTATGTTAAAGGCATGGAGCCCGCGACGAGATTGCTGTCATCCGCGGGCGGGGCTCGCCCCAGGCTGCTGCAGGCGGCGCTGGCGCTGGTTCGGGAAAAGGGCTATTCCTCGACTTCAGTCGATGAACTGTGCGCTGCAGCCGGTGTAACCAAGGGCGCCTTCTTTCATCACTTCAAGAGCAAGGATGCGCTGGCCGTAGCCGCAGCCAACCACTGGTCAGAGATCACCGGGGCCTTCTTCGCAACGGCACCGTACCACCAGCTGAAGGATCCGCTGCAGCGGGTGCTGGGCTATCTCGACTTCCGCAAGGCGATCCTGAAGGGGGAGCTCGCGGAGTTCACCTGCCTGGTTGGCACGATGGTCCAGGAGGTCTACAGCACCAGTCCCGCGATACGCGCGGCCTGCGAGGCGAGCATCTGCGGACACGCCGCCAAGGTTGAAGCGGACATTGCCGCTGCAATGAAGCAACATCGGCTGCGTGTGCGCTGGACGGCCTCGAGCCTGGCGCTGCACACCCAGGCAGTGCTGCAGGGCGCATTCATACTGGCGAAAGCCACGGGCGATGTGGGTGTGGCCGCTGCCAGCATCGATCACCTGCACCGTTACATCGAGTTGCTGTTTAACACTGCCAAACGCAAAACCAAGGAACGATCATGAGCACGAACAATACCTATCTCGCCGTATTCCTCGGCAGCAAGAGCAGTCCGCGGCGGGCTGCATGGGATGCGCTGTCGCCAGCCGATCGCCAGACAAAGGAGCGCGCAGGCATGGCGGCGTGGATGGCGTGGGTGCAGACGCATCAGGCCGCGATCGTTACCATGGGTGGGCCACTGGGCAAGACCAAGCATGTGTCTGCAGACGGCATTCATGACACCAGCAACCACATGGCGGCCTTTACCGTGGTGCGCGCCGACTCGCACGAGGCGGCGGCCAGGCTGTTCGAGCAGCACCCGCACTTCGCGATCTTTCCGGGCGATGCCGTCGAGGTCATGCCTGTAATGCCCGTGCCGGGCGCCTGAGGAGTAACGACCATGCCGAATACCGTACGACTGCACCGCGTGCTGGCAACCACACCGGAGAAGCTCTATCGCGCTTTCACCGAGGCCGACGCAATGGCCAAGTGGATTCCGCCCAATGGCTTCACCTGCACGGTGGAACACATGGACGCGAAAGTGGGCGGAACCTACCGCATGTCCTTCAGGAACTTCACCACGGGCCAGAGCCACACTTTTGGCGGCAAGTACCTGGAGCTGGTCCCCAATGAGCATCTGCACTACACGGATAAGTTCGACGATCCGAACCTGCCGGGCGATATCCACGTGAAGGTGACGATGAAGAAGGTGCTGGTGGGTACGCAGCTCGATATCGTGCAGGAAGGCTTGCCCGATGCCATTCCGGTCGAGGCCTGTTACCTCGGCTGGCAGGAATCACTGCGCAACCTCGCGAAGCTGGTCGAGCCGAACATCACCCAGTAGTCGGCACCTCGGGTCAGTGTGCGCGCTCGATCAACGCAATGCTCGAGCTGTCGCTCTCGAGCCGGTCGAAGATGATCTCGGTGCCGTCCGGTGATACGTCAAAGTCGCCGACCGCAACGTTGGCGGGCAGATCGGTCAACTGGCGCTCGGCACCGGTGTTCGGGTCTATCAGCCAGAAGTTCTTGTGGTTGATATCGCCGCGCAGGATCACCAGCGACCCTGAGCGGCGCAGGAAGGCCACGCGGCGCGCGCCACGGGTCATGATCAGGTTCGGCCTGGTGTAGGGCCGGCCGTCTGGCCCGGCGGCCCGCAGCGGGAAGGTCGTGCCGACTTCGGCGCCGGAGTACACGAAGTATCTGCCGTCGGGTGACCAGACCGGATCGACAGAATATTCAGCGGCCATCGGTTGCAGTGGGCTGCCGTCCAGCGCGATTCGCACCAGACGCGGCTCGCCATCGCGCACGATTGCGCCGACGATCGACTTTGAATCGGGACTCCAGGCCACATCGCCACGAATACTGGCATTGGTCGGAATCGCCCGCACTTGATGGCCAGTGCTGTCCATCACGTACAGGCGCGTCACATCATGCTTGACGATCGTGAAGGCCAGGTGGCGTCCATCAGGCGCGACGGCTGGTGCACTGATGCGGTCGACGCCCGGCTCGGCCCAGAGTTCCGTGGCCGTGCCGTGCGAGAGTTTCCAGATGCCGCGCCGATCACCATCAGTGGTGGCATAGGCAAGATAGTCCGGACCAAAGCGCGGAGTCGCGGCACTCTGCGCCGTCAACGTAAGTGGTGACGCACTCGTCTGTAGCGCAGAATCCTGCGACAGGGCTATGCGCCACAGTCCGGAGCGCAAATTCGCGATCGTTGCCACGAGCCTTGCGCCATTCGCGCTCGCCGCCAGCGAGGTGTAGCGCTCCAGGCCGAAGCTGATGCGGTGGCTGCGCAGGTGGCGCAGATCCATGGCATACAGCCATGGTCCGGAGCCGTCGGGGTCGTTGGCCAGATACAGCAGATCACTGGCGCCCAGCATCACCGGATAGCCGACCCAGGCATTGTGAAAGCTGAGTCGTTCCAGTCCACTTCCGGACGGCCGCACTCGCCAGATATCCCAGTTCGCCGACGGCGGCTCGCCTCGCACGAAATAGATGAACTTGCCATCAGGCGACCAGGTCGGAAAGTGACAGTGGATGCCGCGTGGCGCGACATAGATCTGATGCGCCGTGGGTTCGCCCGCGGCGCGAATGAATATGGGATCGCCTGGCGCGGTCGTATGAAAGACCTGCTGCCTGCCGTCTGCGGACCAGTCGATCTCGGCGGCCTCAGGCAGGTATAGCTGCAGGGGTCCACCCGCAACCGGTGCACCCATGAGGTTGATGTCTTCGGGTCTGGAACCATCGCCGTGGCGCGTCCAGATCGCCACCTGCGTGTTGTCGGGCGTGAAGCTGAGCGTGCGCAGTGATGGATTGCTCATCTCGTGCAGCTGGCCCTGCGTGAGGTTGCGATAGCGACGGCTGCCGATCTCGGTCAGCCAGGCGTCCTGCGGTCCTTCGCGATTCGCGAGGAAGGCCACGAAGCGACCGTCGCGTGAAATGGCGGCTGCCTGTTCTGCACCGCTGAACTGCGTCAGGCGCGTTACTTTCGCTTCCGTCAGTGGATTGCGCCACGCTTCGACCGAGTCGCGCAGATACCAGACTGCCGCTGTGAGCAGCACCATCGCGGTGCCCGCGAGCAGTATCTGCCGTGGCGTTGGCCCGGGCCGCTGCGCAGGTGCGGAGGCTCCAGTAGCTGCACTGATAGCGGAACCACCCTGCTTGTCGCTGACCTCGCGCTCGACCAGCTGCGTGCCGCGGCTGGCCCACCAGGTGTCGAGCTCGCTCTTGTACGCAAATACCGAGCCCAGTTTCGCGTGCTGATGGCGGTGCACGGGCATTGCTTCGCGTCGTTCCCAGCGCTGCACCGTCGTGACATCGCGCTTGAGGTACTGCGCAATGCGCTTCCAGGAATCGAGGCGGTCGCCCGCCGCAACGCCTGGATTCAGTTCGGGGCCGCTTCCGTGCTCGTCCATGCTCCCCCAATCCGTGCTCGCACCCCTGTCAACAGGTGCGGATGCCTGATGCCGCGACGGCAACCCGCGGCATTGTACGGCGCACCAGGGCTCCATGGCTGAATGCCGTGCAATGCCGTTTGCAGGCCGGAAGATTTCGCCCGAAGTTCCTGCAGCGGCGATTTTCCGACCGCACGGGAGAAATCAGATGAGTTTCAAGACTTTCAAGTTGTCCCTGCTCAGTGGCTCGTTGGTTCTCGGCGCGGCTGCAGCGCTTCATGTCTCCGGCGTCGCCCTGGCAACGCCCGCAAGTGCGGGATTCGTCAGCGAAATCCTGGGGCGATCATTCTTCGAGCGCATCCGCGTGAGCACCGCCCACAATGACGATGATGACGTCGTCACCGCGAACCTGGTGAAGATCCTGGCCAAGGATCCATCGGATGTTTACATGGTCAGGAACACGGTGGCGCCTGGTGCGGACAGCGGCTGGCACACCCATCCCGGCCCCAGCATCGTGATGGTGACGAGCGGCACGGCGTCGATCTACGAGGGCGACGACCCTTCGTGCACTCCGGTTGCCGTGCCAGCCGGCACGGGCTTCATCGATGCCGGCGGTACCCATGTGCACCTGGTGCGCAACGCAGGCTCGGTGCCGCTGGTTACCGTGGCGTTCCAGATCATACCGACGGGCGCTGCGCGTCGAATCGATGCCGCGAATCCGGGTTACTGTCAGTTCTAGTCGATGCGCTCTTGCGGAGGCTGGCGCAGACGCAATCTGCGCCAGCCTCCGGGAGCAATACCACCTTGATCGACGTTGAAGCGCGTAGCTGAAACGTGCACTCTACTGCGCTTTGCGTGGGGCCAGTAGATGAACCCTTTAATGAGCGGCTTGCAGGGCACCTGCCATTGCGGCGCCGCGGGTTGGCGGCTGGAGGGCGACCCGGGCTCGATCACGGCCTGCAACTGCACGCTTTGTCGGCGCTACGGCGCGCTCTGGTCTTACGGCTACGAAGGCGAGACGATCACGCTATCGGGGCCCAGGGGTTCGTACACGCGTCCCGGCAAGGCGGATCCCGCACTCGAGATGCTCTTCTGCCCGACCTGCAGCTGTGTACTCAGCTGGCGCGGTCTGCGACTGGAGGCGGACGGGCGACGGCGCATGGCCGTGAACGTGCGCCTTGCACCGCCCGAGGCCGTTGCGGATTTGCGCATCGATCATTTCGATGGCCTCGACAGCTTCGAGGACCTGCCAGGCGACGGGCGCTGTGTACGCGATATGTGGTTCTGACCGGCGATCACGGATAGCTGCCAGCCAGTTGCTGCAATTCCTGCGGCGTCAGCGTCAGTGAAAGTGCCTGGGCATTTTCCCTGGTATGTGCGGGTGAGCCCGATTCCGGGATCGCGATGACCATACCGCTGCGGATCACCCATGCCAGCGCCACGGCCGCGGCAGAACAACCATGCGCCGCGGCGATCTGCTGCAGCACGCGGTCCTTGACCACCAGATTGTTGTCACCGCCGAGCGGTGAATAGGCCATCACCGGCATGTGGTGCTGCGCGCACCAGGGCAGCAGCTCGCGCTCGATGTCGCGGCGATTGAGACTGTAGGGCACCTGGTTGGTGGCGCAGCGATCACCATTGGGCACCTTGAACAGCGCAGCCATCTGCCCCGCGTCAAAATTGGATACGCCCCAGGCACGAATCTTCCCTGCCGCGCGCAGCTGCTCGAAGGCGGCAACGACGCCTGCAAATTTTTCGGCAGGCACCGGCCAGTGGAGCAGGTAGAGATCCAGGTGATCGGTGCCCAGGCGCGCAAGGCTCGCGGCACAGGCGCGGGCAATGCCATCACCCGCGATCTCATCGCCTTCCACCTTCGAGACCAGATAGATCTTGTCGCGCTGCCCGGCGAGTACCTTGCCGAGGAATTGTTCCGAACGCCCATGGCCATAGTTGCCCGAGGTATCGATGAGCGTCATACCGAGCGCGAGACCGGCGTTGACCGCGTCTGCTTCAACGGCAGGCGGGTGCCGGTCTATGCCCAGATGCCAGGCACCCATGCCGAGAGCCGGGACCGTCGTGCCATCGGGCAGACGAACACTGCGGCGTGCGGCTTGCGGTGCCGGCGCGGCGCCAGTCGCGGGGCCAGTCGCGACAGTCGGCGTCTGATCGGCCGCCAGCAATCGGCCAGCGAGTGGCAGCGACAGGCCGAGCGCCGCCATGTGGGCATTGAATTGACGCCTGCTGAGAGTCTGTTTCTTCATGGTGCCCATGTGCTGCGCTCCTGGTTTGGCGACCGGCCAACTATAGAGGCGATCAGGCGCCTTGTCGCCGCCACTGCATGAAGCCGCTGTATTCCCAGGGGCGCAGCGCCAGTACGAAGGCCGCACCGTTGCGTGGCTGGGTCATGGTGCGGTCATGTTCCATGATCTGCATGCATTCGCGCGAAGCATTCTGCAGTGCCCGCTTGAGCTGAGTCAGGCCGGCCTCCGTGATGGCATCGCCGTGAAAGAAGAACTCGTCGCCCGCATCCGCAAAGCGGTGTGACAGGAATTCCCGGAGCAACGTCTGGTGGATATAGCGTTGCACCGGGCCACCGCGGATCCAGCTGAAGCGGCGGTTGACCAGGATCCGCACCCGATTCGCCGGTTGCAGCTCAATTACCTTGAGGCGATCAAGGCGGATCAGGTAACGCTGCGCTTCCGCGCGCGTGAACTGGTAGTCGCGCATGATCGTTTCATAGGGCGTACGACCGAGGATCAGCCAGGTGATCATGAACAGCTTCGGATCAGCCGTGATTTCCTTCTCCTGGCTCAGGGTGAGCTGATTCTCCGGCGTGCGACGCTCCATCGCGCGCTCGATGAGTGCCGGCAGTGGCATGTCGATGAGCTCGCAAATCAAATCCACGCGCGCGAGCGACAGATCGCCACTCGAGAACAGGCGCTTGACGCTCGGTTCACTCAAATTCAGTTGGCGCGCCACGTCTTTGTAGGTGTGCCCGGTCTCCTTCAGGGCTCGCTTCAGCTCCAGCATCAGATCGGCACGCATCGCCATGACTCCACTCTCCGGTTGCTTCCGGACACATGGTATTGCCAAACGATACCTTATGGCTAGAAGGGCGCCACCAGTGCGCAAAAAATATCGCCCTGCGAGACTTTGCCTTAGCTTGATCACCGCGGCAAAACACACAGAGGGGGCGTCTGCCATGAAGAGCTGGAGAAACATCGTCGTGACGGTGCTGTGCGCGACTGCGCTTGCGGGATGCGAGGACCTCAATCACCTGTTCTGCGCGCCGAACTGCCATGCGCAGTCACGTGCGTCCTCGAGTCTGGTGGATTTTCTGTATCCGCAAGGCCAGACCCCGCCAGCCGAAAACGCGGTACCCGAACTCAAGTTGCCGCTGCGGGTCGGCCTGGCGTTCTTGCCCTCGACCGGCTCGAATCCGCTCGGCACTCTGGATGCGGCCCAGCGTGAACAGCTGCTCGAGCGCATTCGCGAGCGCTTCAAGAGCCGCCGGTTCGTGGCCGAGATCGTAACGATCCCGGATTATTACCTTACCGGCAAGCGCGGCTTCGAAGGCCTGGAGTCGGTGCAACGCCTCTACCACACCGATCTGATGGCACTCGTCTCCTATGATCAGGTGACGCATTCGGACGACTCTTCCTGGTCGCTGGCCTATCTCACCATCGTTGGAGCCTACGTGGTCAAGGGTACCCGGCAGGATGTATCGACCCTGGTCGATCTTGCTGTGGTGGATCCGGTCACGCGTTCGCTGGTGCTGCGAGCCGGCGGCACCAGCGCTGCGCACGATACCTCCACGGCCATCAGCGCAGATCGCGATGCCCGCAATGCCAGCAACACAGGGTTCTCGACCGCCACCGACCAGATGGTGGAGCACTTCGATGTGGCCCTGAGCGAATTCGAGCAGCAGGTGAAAAATGGCACGGCGCGCGTCAAGGTCGTGCACTCCGGCGGTGGCGCAGGTGCATTCAGCATCGGCTGGCTGCTGCTTGGACTGGTCGCTGTGGTCATGCTGAAATCAGCGCGCCCTGGAAAATGCCACCACCAGGCTGGCGACCAGCACCAGCGAGAACAGCGCAGGCAACGGGAACAGCAGTTGCCAGGCAATGACGCCGGTCGCCGCCATGGCAATTGTGATCACGGCGATCATTGGTTTCACCGCCTTGGCATTCGTCCGCGCGAGCGACGCGAGCTGCCAGAGCAACACGGCCAGCATCAATTGTGCGACTGAAAGCGACCAGCCGAACGCAGTGTAGAAGTCGAGGTAGCTGCGGTTCACACCCATGGTCTGGAAATGGGTATCGCGCATGGCGTTCAACACCGCATTGTCACCCATAGGAGACCAATGCTTGCGTCCACCGAGTGTGTGCCCGGCGGCGAACAGCAATGTGATGACCGATGAGATGCGCAGCCACAGGGTTGTAGTCATGACGAGTTGCTCGCAGGAGTTATCGGGTCGGGCCGGAATCATTCTAGGCGTCGCTCCCTGGCACTCGCAACAACCGTTGCGTTGAACTCGTGACCGGCAGATGATCGCCGCACCAATCGAAGCTGCGGTGCACGCTGATGAACATTTGCCGGTATACGTCGACGGTGGTCCAGGTCCTGTGCGGCCTGTGTGTATTGATGACTGCCGCGAGGGCTGAAGAGGGTGCAAAACCGCTCTACCGGATCAGCAAGGTGGTGCCGATCGGCGCGCCAGATCACTGGGATCTGCTGACTGTCGATGCAGCATCACACCGGGTGTATATCGCGCATGGCGATCGGGTGACCGTTGTCGATGGGCAAAGCGGTGCGCTGATCGGTCAGGTGCAGGGCTACGCCGGCGGCACGCACGGCGTGGCGCTCGTGCCGGCATTGGGTCGCGGCTATACGGATGACGGCGACGCCGGCGTTGCCGGCTCGTTTGATCTGCGAACCTTGCGGCCGCTCAAGTCAATAAAGGCCGAGGCTGACGCGGATGCCATCAGTTACGAGCCGGTCACAGGTCGTGTCTTCGTGGTGGATTCCGATCCTGGCAAGATCACCGTCATCGACCCACGTACCGATCAAGTGCTGGCCACGCTGGATGGCGGTGGCAAACTCGAAATCAGCGCTGTTGATGGTGCCGGCAAGGTCTACATCAACGGCGAGGCGCGGCGCGAGATCCTGCGCGTCGATGCCCGCACCAGCACCATCGATGCCCGCTGGCCGATACCCGACTGCGAAAGCCCACACGGCATTGCGGTGGATGCCAAGACGCTGCGCATCTTTTCGAGCTGCGCGAACAAGCTGATGGTCGTGGTCGATGGCCACACCGGCAGGCAGCTCGCCAAGGTCCCGATCGGCGCGCGCACCGATGGCGCGGCATTTGATCCCATCACGCGCCGTGCCTTCAGTTCCAACGGTGACGGCAGCCTGACGGTAGTCGGTGAGCAGGGGCCGGATGCCTACGCGGTGCTGGGTACGGTGACCACGATGCTCGGTGCGCGCACGATGACTGTGGATCCCGGCACGGGCCGGCTGTATCTCGTCGCCGCAGACATGACGCTCAACGAGTCAGCCGACCCCAAGGACTACCGCCACCGCTATCGGGTCACGCCCGGCTCGGCGAAGCTGTTGTTCCTCGATCGCAACTGAGCTTCGCTCGACCGGGCCTCGTTCGCGGGTCGCGGCGTGTTCAAGCCCTCGCCGCCAGCTTGCCATCCTTGAAGTCGGCCAGGGCCTGTTCGATCTCCTCGCGCGTGTTCATCACGAAGGGACCGTACTGCACCACCGGCTCGCCGATGGGCCGTGCCGCCAGCAGCAGGAATTGCAGGCCCTGCGCTCCGGCCACGACCCGCAGCTGTTCACCGTCCGATAGTACGCCCGCCGCGCGATGTGGCAGCGGCTTGGTTGCGCCTGACGCGCCCACATCACCACTGCCTTCATAGGTGTACAGGAAGGCACCGTAGCCCGAAGTGATCGGCAGCGTGAATTCCTTGCCAGCCGGCAGGCGCACGTCCAGGTACAGCGGATCGGTGCTGAGGTTCTCGCCCGCGCCATTGACGGGTCCGCGCGTGGTGCCGCCAGCCAATGGCAGCGCACCAGCGATCACACGCACTTCACCGCCCTGCGGCAACGCGACCACAGGCACTTCGCGCGCGGGAATGTCGCGGTAGCGTGCGGGCAGCATCTTCTCTTTCGACGGCAGATTGAGCCAGAGCTGGAAGCCGCGCATGCGGCCCTCGCTCTGCTGCGGCATCTCGGAGTGGATGATGCCGTGCGCCGCCGTCATCCACTGCACGTCGCCAGGGCCCAGGTCGCCGCGATTGCCCAGGTGATCTTCGTGGCGCATGTGGCCATCGAGCATGTAGGTCACGGTTTCGAAGCCGCGATGCGGATGCGCCGGAAAACCGGCCAGATAGTCGTCTGGATCATCCGAATAAAACTCATCGAGCATCAGGAACGGATCCACGTACAGACCGCGCTGGCTGCCGACACTGCGGCGCAGCTTCACGCCAGCACCGTCAGAGGTGGGCATCGACTGGATGACATGATCGAGTGTGCGGGTGTTCATCGAAATACTCCTGCTGTTCAGGCCGCGAGCCGCGCAATCTCTGCCGCAGCCCTGGCGAGGTTCGTTTCCTTGCTCTGCGGGCCGAGAGCCAGCCCTTCAGCGTAAATGAACTCGACTTCCGTTATGCCAACGAAGCGCAGGAAGTCGCGTACGTAGTGGGTCTGCGTGTCGAGCGGCGTGCCGGCGTATTGGCCGCCGCGCGCCGCGAACACATAGGCCTGCTTGCCGGTCAGCAATCCGACCGGACCGCTCTCGGTGTACTTGAATGTTACGCCGGCACGCGCAATGTGATCGAAATACGCCTTAAGTTGCGAGGGCACGCCGAAGTTGTACATCGGCAGGCCCAATACGATCACGTCCGCGCGCTTGATCTCATCGATCAGCGCATCGGAGTAGGCGACCACGCTCTGCTGTGCGGCATCGCGTTGGTCGGCCGGCGTGATGAAGGCGCCAAAGCGCGCCGCATCGAGATGCGGCACGGGCTCGGCCGCGGCAACATCGCGCACCACGACGCTTGCCTCGGGCTCACGCTTCTGGAAGGCCGCCACGAATTGCCGGGCCAGCTGGCTGGACTGGCCGTTACCGTTGTTGATGCTGGCGTTGATCTGCAGCAGGGTGGTCATTGAAGGCTCCTGGTCTCGTTTGGGGCCGCCGTGGCCCGATGGAGCCATTTAAATATTGATTGAACTGATAAAAAAGCATAATAATTGGCTCATATCTATCGAAAGAGATGATAAATGGCCGGCAGCCCGCGAATCTCGTTGGAACAGTGGCGATCGCTGCTTGCGGTTGTTGACGCTGGCGGCTACGCCCAGGCGGCCACTGTGCTGCACAAGAGCCAGTCGGCAGTGACCTATGCCGTGCAGAAGATGGAGCAGCTGCTGGGCGTGAAAGTCTTCGAAGTGATCGGTCGCAAGGCCCATCTCACTGCGACCGGCAAGGTGCTGTATCGGCGTGCGAAATCGCTGCTCGAAGAGGCCGGCGCGCTCGAGAGTGCCGCAGGCACCCTGGCCGCGGGCTGGGAACCGGAGCTGCGGCTCGCGGTGGAGATCATCTTTCCGACCTGGTTGTTGCTGCAGTGTTTTGCCAGCTTCGGCACCGAACATCCAGAGACGCGCATCGAGCTGCATGAAAGCGTACTCAGCGGCACCGAGGAAGCGTTGCAGCAGCGCCGCGTGGATCTTGCGATCTGCTCGCGTGTGCCGCAGGGCTTCGTGGGTGACCGGTTGATGCGACTGCGCTTCGTCGCTGCCGCGCATCCCGGGCACGCGTTGCATCAACTGGGTCGTGAACTGTCAATGCAGGACCTGCGTGCACACCGACATCTGATCATTCGCGACACGGGCAGTCAGCGAAAGAGCGGCAGCTGGCTGGGCGCGGAGCAGAGCTGGACCGTGAGCCAGAAAGCCACGTCCATCCGTGCGGCGGTCATGGGCCTGGGATTTGCATGGTTCGCGGAAGACACGGTGCGCGGTGAACTGGAACGCGGCGAACTCAAGGCCTTGCCACTGCGCGAAGGTGCCGAGCGTTGGGGCGACCTGTATCTCGTCTACGCCGATCGCGACTACGCTGGACCAGGAGCCTTGCGACTGGCCGCGATCATTCGCGAGCAGGTGGCGGCGCAATGCGACCAACAGAACCATGCGGTCTGACATAGGCGGTTGTGAGCGAGCTGCCAGGTGTAATGCCGAACATCGGCAAGTTCGCCAGCGGCAATCCGGCGTTCCTGTAGTCGCTGATCCGCGAGCCTCTGGCCTGCGGCAGACGCAGTAGGCTCAGGCTCCGCGCCCCGACCGCGTCGAGCGGCGCGCTATCGGCGCCGACGCGCCCAGCATCTCCGCCTGGCTCGCGTAACGCTGCGCCATCTGCCCGCACACCAGGTCACAGAGCTGGTAGATGCGCGGATCGGCGATGCGATAGTAGGCGCTCGTGCCCTGGGCGCTGCGTTCCACGAAACCCAGTCGCGTGAGCGTCGCCAGGTGTTTGGACACGTTTGCCTGGCTGCTGTCGAGCAGCTCGGTCAACTGGCCGACGTTGCGCGCCTTGTCGCGCAAGGCATTGAGTATCTTGAGCCGCAAGGGTTCCGAGAGCGCCCGGAAATACTCGGCGACATAGCCCAGGGCCCGGTCATCCAGTGCCTTCAATGCAGTACACCCGCGGTAGCCAACCCGGCCGGCAGTGTACCTCTGATCGTCTATTGCATCAATCGCCATATAGCGATATAGTAATTCACGAGACAGGAGGATGCAATGGCAACGAGGCTGCGCAGGTTGGGGTTGGCAATGAGCCTGCTGGTGGCAGCCATTGCCGCTGCAGCCCAGGCAGTGCCGGCTCGGGCCGGTACATTGGCTACCTATACGGTCCGCGCGCAGTCTGGCTCGGGCAGCTATACAGCCACCGGCACCATCGAGGCGGTGCGTCAGGGCACAGTGGCAGCGCAGGTCTCCGGGCGCATCACGGATGTGCCGGTGCGCAACGGCGATGCGGTGAAAGCGGGGCAGCCGTTGATACGTATCGAAGCCGGCGATGACGGCGACACGGCCGTTGCCAGTGCCGCGGCCGCCAGCGGTGCGGCCGCGCGGCTGCTCAGCGCGCGCGGCGACTACGAACGTGCACAGCGACTGCACGCGCAGGATTACCTCAGTGCAGCGGCAATGCAGCGCGCCGAGGCCACATTGCATTCGGCCGAAGCCGAGGCCGCCGCCAGCGCTGCCCAGGCCAAGGCCGCACGCACACGTGCCCAATGGCACACCGTGACTGCACCCTATGCGGGTCAGGTCACGCAACTATGGGTCAGCGCCGGTGACCTTGCAACGCCTGGCAGACCCCTGCTGGCGATCTATGATCGCGCCGCGATGCGTGTGGTGGCGCAACTGCCCGAATCGCTGGCGGCCCATGTCGATGCCAGAAAACCAGCGCAGCTGTTGGCAGGTGCAGAAGCCGTCGCTACGAGCAATTGGCAGCTGGTCGGTGCGGTCGACCCGGTCACGCACAGCGTGGAAGTGCGCGCCGAATTGCCATCGGGTACCGGCATGCAACCCGGACAGTTCGCCAGCCTGCAGTTGCCGCTGCGTGACGGGAGTGCGCTGCTGCAGGTGCCGTCCGGCGCGATCGTGATTCGCAGCGAAGTCACGGCGGTCTACGTGGTGGACGGGCAGGGCAGTGCGCATCTGCGGCAAGTGCGTCTGGGGCCGGTGGTCGGTACTTTGGTGACGGTGCTGTCGGGTCTGCAGGCCGGCGAGCGCGTCGCGCTCGACCCTGCGGCGGCGGCGAGGCCCTAGGCAGCACACATGGGCATTGCGGGTCGCATCGCAGGCTACTTCCAGGCAGCGCGCATCACGCCGCTCCTGGCGCTGGTAGCGCTGTTGATGGGCTTGTTCGCCGCGCTGGTGACGCCGCGCGAAGAAGAGCCGCAGATCAACGTCACGATGGCCAACGTGCTGATTCCCTTTCCGGGCGCCTCGGCACGCCAGGTCGAGCAGACCATCGCGGGTCCGGCTGAGCAGGTGCTGGGGCAGATGGCCGGACTCGAGCACGTGATGTCGGTATCGCGCCCGGGCCTGGCGATCGTTACCGTGCAGTTCAAGGTCGGCGTGCCGAGGACCGAAGCGCTGGTACGCCTGCACGACACGCTCGACTCGCACCGCGACTGGCTGCCTGCCGGGCTCGGCGTCGGCGAGCCGATCGTCAAGCCCAAGGGCATTGACGATGTGCCAATACTGACGGCAACGCTCTACGACCAGCGCCCGGGGAGTGGTGCGGCAGAGCTCGAGCACATCGCGCACGCGATGGAAGCCGAGCTCAAGCGCGTCGCTGGCACCCGCGAAGTGACTACCCTCGGTGGTCCCGGCCGCGCCATCAACATCATTCTCGATGCGCAGGCCCTGCGCGCAGTGGATGTCAGCGTTCCGCAATTGCAGCGCAGCCTGCAGTCGGCCAACGCCGGGCTGCCGGTTGGCAATATCGTGCGTGGCGACGAATCGGTAAGAATCGATGCCGGTGGCCTGTTCGAGAACAGCGCCGCGATTGAGGAGCTGATCATCGGCACGCGCGCAGGCAAGCCGGTGTTCCTGCGCGATGTGGCCCGCATCGTCGATGGGCCGCCGCCGCCAGAGCACTACCTGTGGTACGGCACCACGGGCCGCAACGCCGCGGAATACCCGGCCGTGACGCTCAGCGTCACCAAGAAGCCCGGTGAAAATGCGGTCGAAGTCACTTCGCGCCTGCGAGAACGGATCGCCGAGCTGCATAACAGCCTGATCCCCGAAGGCGTGGGCGTCGAGATCTCGCGTGACTACGGTGCCACCGCCAATGACAAGGCGCTAAAGCTGATCGAGAAGCTGCTGTTCGCCACCGCCTCGGTCGTGGCGCTGGTGTTTTTCGCGATGGGGCGGCGCGAAGCTGCGATTGTCGGCATTGCAGTGGCACTCACGCTGACCGCGACGCTGTTTGCCTCCTGGGCCTGGGGCTTCACGCTCAATCGCGTCAGCCTGTTCGCACTGATCTTCTCGATCGGTATCCTGGTCGATGACGCGATCGTGGTGGTGGAGAATATCCACCGGCACCTGCAGCTCACGCCCGATCGTCCCCTGAGCGCGATCATTCCGGAGGCCGTGGATGAGGTAGGCGGCCCAACCATTCTGGCGACGCTCACCGTGATCGCAGCGCTGTTGCCTATGGCATTCGTTGGCGGACTGATGGGCCCTTACATGGGGCCGATCCCGATCAATGCCTCGATGGGCATGCTGATTTCACTCGCCGTTGCCTTCACGCTTACGCCCTGGCTGGCGCGCCTGTGGCTGAAGCCGGCTACCGGCAGCGCGCACACGAGCTGGACCGCGCGCCTCGAGCCGCTACTGCGCAAGCTGTTCACGCCGTTCCTCGATGCCGTCAGCGGCCAGCGCCAGCGGCGCAAACTGTGGGCTGGCGTCGCGGGTTTGATCCTGCTCGCCATCGCGCTGCCTGCTGTGCAGTGGGTGGTGCTGAAGATGCTGCCTTTCGACAACAAATCGGAGTTCCAGGTGGTGCTCGACATGCCGGCGGGCACGCCGCTCGAGAGCACTGCCTCCACTTTGTCAGACATGGGCCACTACCTGGCGACACAGCCCGAGGTGCGCAATTACCAGGTTTACGCGGGCCTGGCCGCGCCGATCAATTTCAACGGCCTGGTGCGGCAGTACTACCTGCGCGCCGGCGCCGAACTCGGTGATATCCAGGTCAATCTCGTCGACAAGCACGCGCGCAGTGAGCAGAGCCATGTGATTGCCGAGCGCCTGCGGCCAGCGCTTGCTGCCATCGCACAGCGTCATGGTGCCGTCGTCAAAGTGGCCGAAGTGCCGCCGGGGCCGCCGGTGCTGGCGCCGATCGTCGCTGAAATCTACGGGCCGGATGATGCCGGCCGCCTGCAACTGGCGCAAAAGGTGCGCGGCGCTTTCCTGCGCCAGCCTTCGCTGGTCGATGTCGATGCCACCTATGTAACGGCTGCGCCGCGCCAGGTGGTGACGGTCGATCGCGCACGCGCGGCGCGCCTCGGTGTCAGCACCAGCGAAGTCGTCACCAGCCTGCGCGCTGCGCTGAGCGGTATCGACGCCACTTTTCTCCAGGATGCCAGCAAATATCCGGCGCCGCTCCGGCTGCAGCTGGCAGACAGTACGCGCGGCGATCTCGATGCGGCTCTGGGCCTGGGCGTGCGCGCCGCAAACGGTGCGCTGGTGCCGTTGTCGGCCGTCGTAAAGGTGTCGCAGAGCACCGTGGAACAACCGCGATACCACAAGGACCTTCTGCCGCTGGTCTACGTCACGGGCGATGTTGCCGGGAAGGTCGACAGCCCGCTGTACGGCATGTTCGGCCTGCGCAGTGCATTGCATCGCATCGTGGCGCCCGACGGCGGCAAGGTGCGCGAGTATTTCATCCACCAGCCTTCCGATCCCTATCGTGGCTACGCGCTGAAGTGGGATGGCGAGTGGCAGATCACCTACGAGACCTTCCGTGACATGGGCGCGGCCTACGCCGTCGGCTTGATCCTGATCTATCTGCTGGTGGTAGCGCAGTTCGGCTCCTACCTCACACCTCTGATCATCATGGCGCCCATACCACTGACCATCATTGGCGTGATGCCCGGCCACGCACTGCTGCGCTGCGCAGTTCACGGCCACCTCTATGATCGGCATGATCGCGCTCGCCGGCATCATCGTGCGCAATTCGATCCTGCTGGTCGACTTCATCAAGCTGCAGCTGGCGGCGGGTGCCGGGTTTCGCGACGCGGTGGTGCGCTCGGCTGCCACGCGCGCCCAGCCGATCGTGCTCACCGCGCTCGCGGCCATGCTGGGCGCCTTCTTCATCCTGGATGATCCGATCTTCAACGGGCTCGCGATCTCGTTGATCTTCGGCATCCTGGTCTCGACCGTGTTGACGCTGGTCGTGATACCGCTGCTGTACTACGCCGTCTATCAGCATGCGCACCCAGATCCATTGGCGGCAGAGCCTACCCCTCAGGAGCAATCACCATGACTACATGGCAACTCACCCGTGTCATCGCCGGCACATTCATACTGCTGTCGCTCGCGCTGGGCGTGCAGGGCAGCCCGATCTACCAGAGCAGCTACTGGCTGTGGTTCACCGCATTCGTGGGCATCAATCTGCTGCAGAGCGGACTGACCCGCTGGTGCCTGATGGAACGTATCCTGCGCGCGCTGGGCCTGAAAGCCGGCATGGACTGAGACCAGCCACCGTGAAAACGCTGGTCATTGCTGTTGCGCTGCTGCTTTCCTTGCCGCTCGGGGCAGCCGGCATCGGTGTCACCGATGCCTGGCGCGCCGCGATGCTGCACGATCCGGTCTACGCAGCAGCCCAGGCGAAGCGCGATGCGGGGCAGGCGCAGCGCGCACAGGCGCGCGCACTGTGGCTGCCCACGCTCGCGGCCATGGGCAGCAGCGGGCGCAGCGACCTGGATAGCCGCACGCAAGGCGCCTATTTCTCCGCGCCGGGCTTTGGCAGTACCGGTGGCGTGGATTTTCGAACCAGCCTGAATGGCGGTACGGCCACGCGCTGGGCGTTGGTCGCCGAGCAACCGCTATTCGATGCGGCCCGTTTTGCTGATGCGAGCGCCGGGCGCAAGGCAGCCGGGATTGCCGAGGCGCAGTTTCGCCTGGCGCAGCAGGAGCTGATCACGCGTACTGCCAGGAGCTACTTTGAGGTACTCAATGCGCGCGCCCAGCTGCAGGCACTGCAGCGTCTGCACGCGGCAGCCGAGCGTGCGCGCGCCGAGTCGCAGGCCCGCTACGAGGCCGGCGACATTGCCGTTACTGACATGCGCGAAGCGCAGGCCGGGGCCGATGCCGTGGGCGTGCAAGAGCTCGATGCGCGCACTGCCGCGACACTCAGTGAAGCAGCATTCACTGACTTGACTGGCCTGGACGTTGCGGGGCTCGGGGCGCTGCCCGCCACCGCGACCGACAACCTGCCAATTCCTGAATCCCTGGACGAGTGGACCCAGCGTGCGCTGCGCGGCAGTCCGCAGCTCGCGATCTCCCTGTTGGCGCGGGAAACCGCGGCGGCCCAGGTCGGACGCTTCGGTGCCTTCGATGCTCTGCGACTCAGCCTGGTCGCGCAGACCGGGCGCGATTCGCTTTCCGGCAGCGGCGACTTCGGTGCCACCGACATCATGCAGCGACAGACGAGCATCGGCCTGCAGGCCTCGTTGCCGCTGTTCACGGGGGGCATGCGCAGCGCGCAGCGACACGAGGCGCGTGCGCTCGAACAGCAGGCTGCGGCTGAGCTGGATGGCGCAACGCTGCAATTGCGGCAGCAGACGCGCTCTGCCTGGCTGGCACTGGCCACCGCGGCGGCGCGGGTGCGGGCGCTCGACCGACTGCGCACATCCACTGCGGGTCGCCGCAATGCAACCCGGTTGGGCGCCGAGATCGGCGAGCGCACTGCGCTCGAGCTGCTCGGCGCAGAGGGCGATTCGCTGCGGGCGGAGGCCGACTACCAGCGCGCGCAGGGCGACTGGTTCCTGGCCGGCCTGCAACTCAAGGCGCTGAGCGGAGCGCTCGACGAAGCCGACCTGCGGGCGATCGATCAGCGACTGGGCGTGGCGCCGGCTGCCGCGCAATGAATATCAACGACTCACCTTGATGGGGGCATCACATGGCACACATAGCAATCCTCGGCGCCGGCACTGGCGGCATGCCGGCAGCCTACGAACTGCGCGCGGCGCTCGGCTCGAAGCATCGCATCACCGTGGTGAATGCGGTCGACTACTTCCAGTTCGTGCCATCCAACCCGTGGCTGGCCGTTGGATGGCGCAAGCGCGCCGCGATCACCTTTCCGATCGGCCCGCACCTCGAGCGCCGCAATATCGAATTCATTGCCCAGCCCGTGACGCGCATCGATGCCGCTGGCAACCGGCTGGAAATGGCCGACGGCAGCGCGCTGGCCTATGACTACCTGCTGATCACCACCGGGCCCAAGCTCTCGTTCGCAGAGGTACCGGGTTCCGGCCCCGACGGGGGTTACACGCATTCCGTGTGTACGGTGGATCATGCGGAGAAGAGCTGGGAGGCCTACCAGGAGTTCCTGAAGGATCCGGGACCGGTCGTCATTGGCGCGATGCCGATGGCCAGCTGCTTCGGGCCGGCCTACGAGTTCAGTTTCATACTCAATACCGATTTGCGGCGCCGGCGCCTGCGTCACAAGGTGCCGATCACCTTCGTTACCAGCGAACCCTACATCGGTCATCTGGGCCTCGGTGGCGTGGGCGACTCCAAGAGCCTGCTGGAATCGGAATTCCGCAACAACGACGTGAAGTGGATCACCAACGCCAGGGTGACGAGGATCGAGGCAGGCAAGATGTTCGTCACCGAAGTGGATGCCAACGGCGCCACGGTCAAAGAGCATGAACTGCCGTTCAAGTACTCGATGATGTTGCCTGCCTTCAAGGGTGTCGATGCGGTTGCGGCAGTGGAGGGGCTGTGCAATCCGCGTGGCTTCGTGCTCGTCGACGAGCACCAGCGCAGCAGGAAGTATCCCAATATCTACTCGGCCGGCGTGTGCATTGCCATTCCCCCGGTCGAAGTGACACCCGTGCCGACCGGCGCGCCGAAGACCGGCTACATGATCGAGACCATGGTGACCGCTATCGTCAAGAACATCGCCGCGGAACTTGCGGGGCAGCCCGTGATGGCCAAGGGTTCCTGGAACGCGATCTGCCTGGCCGACATGGGTAGCACTGGTGCGGTATTCGTGGCGCTGCCGCAGATTCCGCCGCGCAACGTCAACTGGTTCAAGAAGGGTCGCTGGGTGCACTGGGCCAAGGTGTTGTTCGAGAAATATTTCATCTACAAGATGAAGCAGGGTACCTCGGAACCTTTGTATGAAAAGTACGTGCTGCGTGCGCTCGGCGTGCGTCGGCTGGCGGGTTGAGTCATGCACCCCTATCCACATGTCTACAGCGTCAGCGCCAGCGGCTCGGCCACCGGCATCGTGCCAGTGAGTTCCAAAGGTATACCTTCGATCGATACCGCTCCGCCTGCCGAGTTCGACGGGCCAGGCGATGCGTGGTCACCGGAAACCCTGCTGGTCGCCGCGGTCGCCAATTGCTTCATTCTCACTTTTCGCGGCGTGGCGCGCGCAGCGAAGCTCGAATGGGAGCGTGTCGAGTGCCAGGTCGAAGGCGTGCTCGAACGCAAGGAAGGCGTCACCAGCTTCTCGCGCTTCAAGACGCGGGCCACGCTGCAGCTTGCAGCCGGTGCAGATCGCGGCAGGGCGCAGGAACTGCTCGGGCGCGCCGAGAAGCTCTGCCTGATCGCCAATTCGCTGCGCGGCGAGCGGGAGCTGGAGGCGATAATTTCCTGAAGCTTGCGGATGGGGCAGGGTCGGCTGGCGCGAGCCGGCACTTTACAGCAGTTGCCCGTTGCTCCAGAGTATGCGGACTGCATAACAACAAGTACAACCGTCGGGGTAGTCGTGAGCTCCACCTGCGTTGTCATGAAGCGCCCGTGGCCGGGCATTGCCCTGATGTTCTCTGGCGCAGCGCTCGCGGGGCCGGCCGCGGCCAGTACTGTCCGGCTCTTGGGCAGTACTCCCATCAAGCTCGAGTTGCAACAGAATCTCAGCTCGGCCTATACGCAGCCTGACGCGCCGGTCTACTTCCGCGTCGTAGACGACATCGTGGCCGAAGGCGCCACGGTGATACGCAAGGGAACGCTGGTGACCGGCAGGATCACCAACCTGGGTACGCGGCAAGCCATGGCAGTGAGCGGCACGATTGGACTGGATGTGCACAATGTCCAGGCGGTCGATGGCCAGATGATTCGCGTGATCGCATCCAAGACTTCTGTCGGACGCAGCCGCGAAGGGGCGCTGGTGGGGTGGACGATGTTCTGGGGCCTTGGCGGCATGCTCACGCGTGGCGTGAGCGCACACGTTGAACGCGGGACAGTCATTGCCGCACAGGTGCTCACGGACCGGCGGGTGGAGGTGTCGGCGCCAGCCGCTGCAGCGCCCGAGCAGGTTGCTGCGCTGTCCTCGCAAGTGTTGAGCCACAGGATCCTGGATTCCCCGGGCCAGCAGCTGCATCTGCGGCTGGAGAAAGGCCCGGTGAACGGATCAATCAAATTCAAGCTGCATTGGCCCGAAGCGCTGGTTGGTGATCCACTGGCATCGATCGAATTACTGCGAGTTGGCGACCTGACAGTCCCGGAGCCGGCCGCTGGCATAACCCTGAAAGACAACGAAGTCGCCTTCGGCCCGTGGAGCATCGCGCAGTATTGCGTGAATGGCATCAATGCACTGCACTTGCGCGCCACCTCACAGAGCGGCGCCAAGGTCGATTTCGATGACTCGCTGGATGTCAGTTTCACCAACTAGGATGCGGACCATGCGAATTGCAACGAGGATCGTCGTGGCGGGCCTGTGCAGTGCACTGGCCGTAGGCTTCACGGCAGCGTTGGCCTCCGCGACTGCGGTTGAGAATGCCGCTACGCCTCCGGCGGCACCTGCGACCGCGGCGCCGTCGGCGACTCCACCCGCGACGCCGGAGACTCCCGCAGCCGCTGCGGCTCCAGCAGCGCCAGCAACGGTGACACTACATGCAAATTCGCTGGTGCCGCTGCGCATGATGGAATCGCTGAATTCCGACAGCACGGCGCCCGGCACACACTTCAGGCTCGAAGTGACGGATGACATCAACGTGGATGACACCGTGGTGATTCCGGCCGGTTCCATCGCCGACGGAGAAGTCATACACGCCGCGAAATCTGGCATGTTCGGCAAGGCCGGTGAATTGAGCATATCCGCACGCGTCCTGCATGTGGGCGAGCGGGTCATACACTTGCATGCCGCCCTGGGCACGGGCGGTGCCAGCAAGGCCAGCGAGGCGTTCTTCATTCCCTTTGTGCGGGGTGGCAAGGTGGAGATTCCGGAAGGCACGGAGCTCATCGCCAGGGTGGTACACGACGAGGTGTTCGCGGCCACCGTGCGGCCGGCGCATTGACGCACCGAGCGCGGTTGCTGCATGCTGCGGTGCGACCATTGGGTTCAAATACAAGGAAGTCCGAGATGAAAGCAACCGTCTGGCTGGCTGCAGCCATTGTGTCCCTGAATTTTGCACACGCGATCGCCGCTGACGCAGAGACTGCACCAGCAGCCGACGCTGCCGCCACCGCGCCCGCCGCTCCGGCGACGCCTGCAGCACCAGAGGCCCCCGCTGCCCCGGCCACACCTGAGGCAACTGCGCCTGCGCCTGCTGCTGCTCCCGCAGCCCCCGCTGCCGCGCCCAGTGCTGCTGCCCCCGCCGGCGCGGAAACCGGCACGGTGATCTTCTTTCGTCCCAAGAAATTCCTGGGCGCCGCGATCGGCTTCATCGTGCGCGAGGGCACCACGCAGCTCGGCAAGCTGCGTAACGGCAATACCTTCTCCGTCAAGGCGCCGGCTGGCGTGCACCACTACGTCGTGCACTCGGAAGCCAAGGATGAGCTGACGATCGACGTCGAGGCTGGCGAGACCTACTACGTCGTAGCCTCGATTGGCGTAGGCTTTGTTGCCGGTCGCCCGAATATCGCCCCGTCGGATGCCGCGACCTACGAAGCCGTGAAGGACAAGCTCACGCCATCGAAGCCACTCACTGGCGGCAAGTCCGACGACTGAGGTGGCTGCGATGCATAGCCGTTCGCCAACGTCGCGGATCCTGCTTGCGATGCTCGCCTGGTCCGCCGCTGCAATGTCGGCAGCGGGCGAGGCGAGCCCGGCTGCTGCTGCCCCGGCCGCAGCCGCGCCGGCCGCAGTTGCGCCGGCAGCGGTAAATACCGCCAAGGCCATACTGGTCACCGGTGCCAGCACCGGCATCGGTCGCAGCATCACCGAGCACCTGGCGGCCGAGGGTTACTTCGTCTACGCCGGAGCGCGCAAGGACAGCGACCTCGCGGCGCTCAATGCCATCAAGAATGTGCAGGCGCTGCGCCTGGATGTCACGAGTGCCGCAGACATTGCCGCGGCCGTGCAGGCCGTGACCAAAGGCGGCCGCGGACTTTACGGTCTGGTGAACAACGCTGGCATCGCCACGGTCGGCAGCTTCGCCGATATGAAGGACGAAGAGTTCGACCTGGTGATGGCGGTCAATCTTTACGGCCCTTACCGCATGACCAGGGCCTTCCTGCCGCTGATCGTGGCGCAGCAGGGGCGCATCACGACCATCGGTTCGATTTCCGGGATCCTTGCCAGCAAGGATCTGGGTGCCTACAGCATGAGCAAGCACGCCATGGAAGCCTTCACCGATTCACTCGCCGCGCAGATGGCGCCAGTGGGCGTGAAGGTGAGCATCGTGGAGCCGGGCAATTACGATTCCGAGATCGGCAAGAGTGCCAGCAAGCGGCTGGGCATTGCGGACACGCGCATCACCGATCGCTCGATCTACAAGAAGCCCGATGAGGTCGCTGCGGCCGTTGAGCTGGCGCTGTTCGAGGCCAATCCCAAGCCGCGCTATATGGTGGTGCCCAACCAGCATGAGGCGGAGATCACGATCAGCAAGCAGATCGCGCAGCTGGTGCAGCTCAACGAGCGCCAGCCCTACACCTACGATCGCGCGGCGCTGATCAAGATGCTTGATGAGGCAATTGCGAGTGCATCCGGTCATCAGCCTTGAAGAAGCGGCGCGCCAGCGCCACCAGCATGCCGTCGGTCGGGTGATCGAGCGTTTCGACGCCTGAGATGCGCGCAGCAAGGTCGGGGTGCCGCTCGTCGATGAAATGCTTCAGCTCCGTCTTGGCATTGCCGGGGCCGGTGAGCAGGATGGCGCCCGTGTGCGTCAGCGCGGCGCTGATGCGCGTGAAGAACTCCTTGTCGACGCCCTTGTGCCCACTGCCAGTGGTATTGGCCTTGTGCTGCAGATGACGGCCGGTGGCATTGGAGTGCACGACGACGCGTTCGACGTCCGCAGCATCGAAGTGAAAGATCTTGGCGTCGCGGTGATCGACCCAGATGATGGCGTGGTAATGCTCGCTCATGATGACTCCTGCATGCCTGGTTGCTGCTGTTGCAGTGTGCCGCGAATGCATCGCTTTGTATGTACGTAACCGCCCTTAGCGCCGGACCTGCGAAATCCTGGCCAGAAACACCGGCGATCAGCGAAAGGTTCGCGGCAACTGCGCACGTACCTGCTCCAGCTGGGCTTCCAGGTCGCGGATGCGCTCCAGCAGGCTGACGGCCAGGGCCAGGCCGTGCGGCTCGAGCTCGAAGCTGCGGCGCAGACGCGTAGCCGTGCGCACGGTGAGCAGGCAATGGCTGGCGAATACCAGAGGCGCTGCCGTTTCATCCAGCGGCTGCAGCGCACCGCAGTCGACCAGCTCCTGCAGCTCGTGCGCCGCAAGTCCCGAGAGCTCCTGCAGCTGGGTGATCGACAGCTCGTGCACTTCGCCGAGCCAGGTGCTCACTTCAGATTCAGTGGTCACGGCTTGCCCTCCTGCTCGAATCGCTGTCGCGGGTTGAACGTGGCGCTCGCCTTGAGCTGCTCGTACAGTTTCTGCTCGGCCTCGCTGGTCGTCGCCGGCACGACGATCTGCGCAATCGCATAGAGGTCACCGGCGCCGCCACCGGGCTTTGGCAAGCCGCGCCCGCCCAGGCGCAGCTGTCGGCCACTGTCGGTATGGGCCGGCACCTTCAGTTGGACGCTACCGCCGAGCGTCGGCAGTTCGATGCTGGTGCCCAGCACGGCCTCCCAGGGCGCCAGCGGCAGGTCGATGAACAGGTCGTGTCCGCTGGCGCGAAACAGCGGATGCGGCAGCAGGCTGATGTTGAGCCACAGGTCACCATCGCGCCCGCCGTTGTGACCCTTGCCGCCGCGGCCTGCCAGTCGCAGCCGCTGACCGTCACTCGCGCCTTTCGGGATGCGCACCTTGAGCGTGCGCGGCACCCGCTGCACGAAACCCTGTGCATTGATCTCGGGCATGGCCAGCTGCAGTTCCACTTCGGTGCCGCTGTATGCCGCAGCGAGCGGAATGCTGACTTTCGCTTCGAAGTCCTCGCCTGGCATGCGCAGTGAAGCATGGCCGCCGCCGCCGCGGCCCTGGCTGCGCGCCAGGCCCGCCAGCAGATCGGCGAGGTCCAGGTCTGCGAAATCCTGCGGCTCCGCATTGCCTTGCCGGCCCCAGTCTGGCGGTGGACGGAATTCCTCACCGGCCGAATGCGCGCCCAGCTGATCGTAGGCGGCGCGCTTGGCGCTGTCCTTGAGGGTCTCGTAGGCCTCGGCGACTTCCTTGAATTTTTCCTCGCCAGCCGGATCCTTGGACACATCCGGATGGTATTTCTGCGCCAGCTTGCGATAGGCCTTCTTGATCTGGTCGCCGCTGGCGCCGCGCTCGACGCCGAGCACGTGGTAGTAGTCTTTGTATTTCATTCACTGTGCGCGCACGGCGCCGCAATCAGTTGCCGCCAGTGACCAGCACCGAGGCGCGCGCATTGGACCCGAGCTCGGCACCGCCGCCGGGTGCGCCGATGCTCACGTAGAACACGCGCGATTCCGTGCGCGTGACGTCACTGACGATGGGCACCAGCAGCGTCACACTGCTGACCCCGGCAGGAATCTGCTCAGCGCGCGGCCCCGAGGCGATGAAGTCGCGCTCCGGCTGCGCGCTGGCGCCCTCGGTCGACCACACGAAGCTCACATCACCCTGCAGGCTGCCGCGCCGACGCACGATGACATGCGCCGCGGGCTCGCCGGGCAGCACCGTGTAATTGTCCGCCGTCAATTCGATGTGCGGCGCTGGAGTCGCAGCCACGGCAACGCGCAGCGCACTGCCCGCGGCGCCCGTGGACTGCTCGGCACGTGGCGCAGCGGCGCTCTTCGCGGCTTCGACGCCGGGAGCCGCAGCAGCAACGGGTTCAGGTGCGGTTGCTGGCGCTTCCATTGGCAGATCGACAGCAGCATCGACAGGCGCAGCCTCGGCCGTCATTGCGGCCTCAGATTCATTGCGCGCAGAATTTGCCGTGCCGGAGCCGCTGGTATGCGCGCGTCTTTGGATGCTGCCGGTTGCCGCAGGCGGTCGGCGCGTGCCGGCCACGCTCTTGCGGGCGGTCTCAGGAGCGGCAGCCGGCGCCGGACTCAGCCAGTCGCCGAGTCGCTGCAATGGATTGCCAATAGGCCTGGCGCGCAACTCATGCCAGCCATTGACCAACCATTGCCGCGCAGGCAGGCGATCGACCGCCGCTGCCGCCGCGATGGCAACACCAAGGCCACAGAGCAGCAGCATACGTCGAGCAGGCACGCGTCGCACCGGCCGGTGTGCAATGTGCAGCTCGCGCAATGTCGGCAGGTTTCTCGCCGCGCCGCTCAGGTTCATGCGCGAAAGCCACCAGCCGATGCCCACTGTGCGATTCTCGCGACGCCACGCCAGACCTGCGCGCAGCGCCCGCCAGGTGCCGTTGCCCAGTTGCGGCGGACGTCGCGGCACCAGCGAACGGCCGCGCGCCTGCGCCGCGCTCAGGCGATTGAAAGGGTGATGCCCGGCGAGCAGCTCATAGCTGATGCAGGCCAGGGCGTACAGATCGTCGCGGCGATCGGGAATCTGGCCCTCGAGCGCTTCGTAGCTGGCGTAGACATTGGCCTCGGGCACGCTCTCCAGATAGTCGGCGCGCGCGGCCGCGAAATTGGTCACGCGAACTTCGCCGTTGGCGGTGATCATGATGTGCCGCGGCTGCAGGTTGCCATGCACTACGCCGCGCTCGTGAGCGTGCACCAGTGCCGCGCCCACATCACGGATGATCGCCAGCGCGGCGGGGCGCGGCAGCGGTTGGCGGCCGTGGCTCTCGAGCAGCGCCTCCAGCGGCTCGCCATCGAGCAGCTCCATGGTCAGGAAGCTGAGCGGCCCATCCTGCTCGAGTTCATAGACATTCACGATATTCGGGTGCGACATGGACTGCGCGCACTGGAACTCGACTCGCAGATTGGCCTGCGCGCCCGGCCCGCTCATCGCCGACGCGCGCAGGATCTTCACGGCCACATGCTGGTTGGACTGCGGCAGCTTGCGCCGCTCGCGATCGAGCGCGCGGTACACGCAGCTGCGTGTGCCGCGGCCCAGCAGTTCCTCGAGCACATAGCGATCGCGTAGAACCGTACCCGGGGGCAAGCTCGCCGTGGAGGCCGGCGTTGTGGTGGCAGCTGGTGCGCCTGCTGCGACAGCCGCTACGACTGGTGGCTGCACGACGGGCGGCTGCACGACTGGTGGTTGCGCGACTGGTGATTGCACAACTGCAATCGGCGCGGTCGCGGGTGCGGGTGCGGGTGCGGGTGCGGGCGTGGGCACAGCGCCCTGGCGTCCGAGACCGCGGCGATCCGCCGAGGCCTTGAGCGACTTGAACAGCGGGGTGGGCAACAATCCGCGACGGTGGTACTGATCGAGCAGCGCGAGCACCGTCCATATTTCTTCGCTATTCGCCTGGCAGAGTCGCGTGACGTCGGCCTCGAAACTCTCGAGTGTGATCGCGTGCTGCAGCAGCAGGTCGAGCCGGGCGCGCAGGCTCCCAGGTCCGATGTTCGCGATATCCGGGCGTGTGGCGTTGACAGCGTTCATGCTTGTGATTGTTTTAGCATCCCCACAGCGCATTTTTACCTATTTCGACGCTGGGAATTCGCCTTTCTACTGAAGGCGATGCTGTTTGGCAACCGCCAGTGAAAAGCGCTGGCGACGACGCGCGAAGATCTTCCGGAAAGTCCGGCAGAACTCTAATGATTTGCGCTATTTACAGCGGCCGGCGGAGCCGGTGTCGAGGCGGCGGCGGGAGCGGGTGCAGCTGGTGCCGGCGCCGGGCTGACAGGCAACACAGGCATGGCGGCGCCGTGATCGACGCGGTCGACGAAGTAGGGCGTGTCGCCAAAGCAGCTCGAGGGCAGTCCGCGATGCTCGGCGTAATGCAGCCGCACACGCTCGCCCAGCACCACATTCAACTGCTCGGCCACTTTCGCGTCGCGTACCGTGAAGGTCCAGATCTGCGGGGCAATGCCGCTCACCACGTACAGCGCCAGTTCGCCCTCGTAGGTCTTGCACACCCAGCCCTTGCGCGAAACTTTCTGCAGCACGCCGACGCGCTCACCTTCCGAATACGACCAGTTCAGGGCCAACACCGTATAACCGACAATCAGTCCCACCAGCACCAGCAGATACAGCGGCCAGCGTCGGCGGCGCTTCGGAACCTGGTTCGTGGTGGTCTGCGTCATGCGCTCACCGCTAGAAGGCGCTGCGGCCCGTGAGTTCGCGGCCCACGGCCAGCTGGTGGATGGTTTCGGTGCCTTCGTAGGTAATCACGCTCTCGAGATTCAGCATGTGGCGGATCGGACTGAACTCTGCGCTGATGCCCGCGCCACCGAGCATATCGCGACAGTCGCGCGCGATATCGAGCGCCGTGCGGCAGTTGTGCCACTTGGCCATGGATACCTGCACTGGCTTGAGCTCGCCTTTGTCCTTGAGTCGCGCGAGCTGCAGCGCCAGCATCTGCGAAGTCGTGATGCCGCGCGCCATCTCGGCCAGGCGGATCTGGATCGCCTGGTTCTGCGCCAGCGGGCGACCGAACAGTTCGCGCGAGGCCGTGTAATCGAGCATTTGCGCGAGGCAGGCCTGCGCGGCGCCGATCACGCCCCAGGCGATGCCATAGCGCGCCTGTGTCAGGCAGGAGAGCGGCCCCTTGAGGCCCGCGGCGCCTGGCAGGCGCTGCGAGTCAGGCACGCGCACTTCATCGAAGAACAGCGCGCCGGTGTTCGAAGCGCGCAGTGAGAATTTGTTCTCGATCTCGCTGCTGCTGAAACCGGGTGTACCCTTGTCGATGATGAAGCCGCGCACGCCTTCGTCGGTATCGGCCCAGGCGACGCACACATCGGCGATCGCGCCGTTGGTGATCCACATCTTCGAGCCGCTGATCAGCCAGTCGCCGCCGCTCTTGCGCGCGCGCGTCTTCATGTTGGCCGGATCCGAGCCGCCATGCGGCTCAGTGAGACCGAAGCAGCCGATCAGCTCGCCGCGCGCCAGCCGCGGCAGGTACTGCTGCTTCTGCGCCTCGCTGCCAAAGGCCCAGATTGGATACATCACCAGCGAGGATTGCACCGAAACGAAGCTGCGCAACGCGGAATCGCCGCGCTCCAGCTCCTGGCAGATCAGGCCGGAGGAGGCCGAGTTCAGGCCCGCGCAGCCATAGCCCTCGAGGCTCGCGCCCAGCAGGCCCAGCGCCGCGAGTTCCGGCACCAGCTCGCGCGGAAAGCGATGCTGCTCGAAGCATTCACGGATGATCGGCAGTACGCGCGTGTCGACCAGGCGCGCGACGCTTTCCTGCACCAGCTGCTCGTCGCTGCTCAGTTGTCCGCGCAGATCGAAGAAATCAAGGGCATTCATGCTTGTGGGTCCTGCTGCCAGCAGCTCAAGATCAGTCGACCGGAAATTCCACGCCCTGCGCCAGCTGCACGGCGGAGGAGTAATTTACCGTCTGCGTCTGCCGGCGCATATAGGCCTTCCAGGCGTCGCTCCCGGATTCACGCCCGCCGCCGGTTTCTTTCTCGCCGCCGAACGCGCCGCCGATCTCGGCGCCGCTCGGGCCGGTGTTCACATTGGCGATGCCACAGTCGCTGCCGGTCGCTGACAGGAAGGTCTCGGCCTCGCGCATGTCGTTGGTGAAGATCGCCGAGGACAGGCCCTGGCGCACACCGTTCTGCATCTGCAGCGCATCGCTGAAGGAATCGTAAGGAACCACATAGAGGATGGGCGCGAAGGTCTCATCGCTCATCACGGCCAGCGGCTTGTCGGCCTCGACCAGCGCCGGGCGCACGTAGAAGCCGCCGCCGACGCCGGCGGGCATAGCACGCTCGCCGCCAATCACAGTGGCGCCCTGCGCCTTCGCGGCCGCGAGCGTCGCCTGCATGCGCTCGTAGGAAGCCGCATCGATCAGCGGGCCGATCAGTGTGCCGGCCTCGAGCGGTGAGCCGATTGCCAGGCTCGCGTAGCTCTTGCGCAGCATTTCGCGCAGACGCGTGCACAGCGAGCGGTGCACGAACAGGCGGCGCAGGGTAGTGCAGCGCTGCCCGGCCGTGCCGGCGGCGGCAAACACCACCGCACGCAAGGTCAGGTTGAGATCAGCCGTGGGCGTGACGATCGCGGCGTTGTTGCCGCCGAGTTCCAGCAGCGAGCGGCCAAAGCGCGCCGCGACACGCGGCCCAAGCGCACGGCCCATCGCGGTGCTGCCAGTCGCGCTGACCAGCGGCACCAGGTCCGAATCGGCGAGTTGCTCACCGACGTCGCGCTTGCCGATGATCAGCTGCGAGATCGCAGCCGGCGCTCCCGGAAATTCCGCAACGGTTTCTGCCATCAAGCGGTGTAGCGCCATGGCGCTGAGCGGGGTTTTCTCGGAGGGCTTCCAGATCACGGTGTCGCCGCATACCAGCGCGAGCGCGGCATTCCAGGCCCACACCGCCATCGGGAAGTTGAAGGCGCTGATCACACCCACCGGGCCCAGCGGCTGCCAGCGCTCGAGCAGGTGGTGACCAGGGCGCTCGGAGGCTATGGTCAGTCCGTAGATCTGGCGCGAGAGTCCGACCGCGAAATCGCAGATGTCGATGACTTCCTGCACTTCGCCCAGGCCTTCGCTGAGGATCTTGCCGGCTTCCAGCGAGATCAGCTTGCCGAGCGCCTGCTTGTCGGAGCGTACGCGCAGCGCGAAGCGGCGCAGCAGCTCACCGCGCTGCGGCCCCGGCACTTCGCGCCAGCGCAGGAAGGCCTCGGCCGCAGCCTGGATCTTCGCGCTGACCGCGCTGCTGCTGTCCATGGGGACGCGCGCCAGCAGCGTGCCGTCGATCGGTGTGTGCACCTCGAGGCTGCCCGGCGCGGCAGCACCGGCGCTGGCGGAAACTGCCGCCAGGCCCGCTTGCTGCAGGATGCTGTGGTAACTGTTGCTCAAGCCGCCTCCCTCTGGCCAGGCTGACGCATGGCATAAATGCTGCCGAAGCGATTGCCGAGAAAATCAGCCAGCGGTATGTCTTCCTGGCGGACAAAGCCTTTCTGCGGCAGGCGACCAGCGGCCAGCAGATCAAGTACACCACAGATTCCGGCCGCCGTGGTCAACTGGATGGCGCTGCGATCGATGCCATTGACGCGCTGACCGTAGACCTTGTTGGCGTAGGTTTCCTGCACCAGGCCGCCCTTCTTGATGCCGGTGACTGTGACGAACACGATGACGACATCCTGCAGGGTGGTGGGCAGCGCATTCTCGAGGATGTCCTTGAGCACATCGCGACGCTCGCGCAGGCGCAAATCCTGAAGCAGCGCCTTCATGATGGCCGCATGGCCCGGGTAGCGGATGGTGCGGTAGTTGAGATTGCGCACGCGGCCGCGCAGCGTCTCGCACAGCGTGCCGACGCCACCGGAAGTATTGAAGGCCTCATAGGTCACGCCATCGAGCGAGAATTCCTCGCGCTCTTCGAGCGGCGGTGCATTCACGAGTTCGCCGTTGGCGATTTCCTCGCAGGGCTCGCAGTATTCGTTGATGACGCCGTCGGTGCTCCAGGTGAGATTGTAGTTGAGCGCGTTCGACGGATACTGGGGCAGGGCGCCGACCCGCAGGCGCACGTCCTGCAGCTTGTCGAAATGCTTCGCCAGGTCGTAACCGACAATCGTGATGAAGCCGGGCGCCAGGCCGCACTGCGGAATGAACGCGGTGCTGGCGGTGGCAGCCAGCTGGCGCACGCGCCGCGTGTTGGCGACATCTTCCGTGAGATCGAGGTAGTGCACGCCGGCCATGGCCGCAGCCTCGGCGATCTTGCCGGTGACCTGGAAGGGCGCGGCGCTGAGCACCGCAAAGCGGCCGCGCAGTGCGGCCGCGACGGCCTGCGGGTCGTTCACGTCGATCGCCAGGGTCTCGACCGGCACGCCGCCTTTCAGGCGCTCGAGCTGTTCGACCGACTTGTCGATCACGGCAACCTGGTAATCGCCGCTATGCACCAGCAGGTCAGCGATCATCTGGCCGATCTTGCCGGCGCCTACGATTGCTACGCGTTTCATGTCACACCTCATGGATAATTCAGCCGCCTATATTCGCGATAGGCAGGACGAAAAGCAGCCCCGAAAACGTCAGTTTGACGACACATTTTCGTCGCTATGCCGTACAATATCGGCACTATGACGACAGACGCCACCGACCAGCGCATCATCGCGCTGCTGCGCGAAAACGCCCGTGCGTCCACTGCGCAACTGGGGCGCCGGCTGGGCCTGGCGCGCACCACCGTGCAGAGCCGCATCGAGCGCCTGCTCCACAACAAGGTGATCGCCGGTTTCACGCTGCGCATGGGCGTGGAGCGCGAGCGCGGGCAGCTGCTCGCGCATGTGATGATCACCGCGATTCCAAAACTGCTCACGCGCCTCGAAGCAACGCTGCGTGGCCTGCCGGAAGTGCGCAAGCTCTACTCGGTCAGCGGCCAGCACGATTTCATCGCGGTGCTGGTCACCGACTCGGTGGGCGAGATGGACAAGATCCTCGATCGCATTGGCGCGCTGCCCGGTGTCGATCGCACCGATTCCTCGATCGTGCTTTCCACGCGTATCGATCGCTGAGTTCATTCCGGAGGGGCGATGATCAAACCCTGGATTTTCGAGTTCTTCACCAGCTTTGCGCCGCCCGACGGCGAACACTACGACGCTGCCGCGTGCGAGCGCGATTTCGCCTGGTATGTCGAGCAGTGGGTAAAGGCCGAGGCCAGTGGCTTCGAAGGCATCTTCTTCAGCGAGCATCACTTCGTGCCCGGGCGCTTCAGTCCCTCGCCGAACCTGCTCATTGCCGCCATTGCCACGCGCACCCGCAAGTTGCGCCTGGGTACGATGGGCAACGTGGTGCCATTCTACGAGCCCTGGCGCCTGGCCGAGGAGTACGCGATGCTCGACCAGCTCTCGGGCGGAAGGCTCGAGATCGGGCTCGCGAGCGGCTCCGGTCCGATGGAATTCAAGGCGATCGGCATGGGCGGCGACACGTTGCACGAGCGCTTCGCCGAATCGCTGGATGTGATCGATGCCGCGCTGACGCAGCCGGAATTCTCGCACCGTGGCAAGCACTGGCAGTTCGAGCGGCTGCATATCGCGCCGCGGCCGCGCCAACAGCCCGCGCCACCGCGCTGGATGACAGGGCTCAGCGTGCCTACCGCCACGCTCGCGGCCAGCCGCGGTTACAAGTTCAGCACCGGTTTCATCGGCCAGGCGGCGGTGCGCAAGATCTTCGCCGCACATACCGAGGCCGCACGCAGCGCCGGGTTTGCTGCGGGCCCTGAGCAGCTCGGCTTGCGACGCATGGTCTATGTCGATGACGAAGGCAGCCGCGGCGCGCAGATCGCCACCGGCGCGCGCGATCGCCTGCGTGCCATCATGAAAAGCTTTGCGCCCCAACCGAACGCTGCCAGCGGCGCCGTGCCCGATGCACCCAACCCGAGGCGCGGCGCACCGGAAGTGGCCGACGAGGAATCCATCGGCGGCACGCCGGCGCAGGTGGCCGAGCAGATCATCGGGCAGTGCAGTGACTGTGGCGCCGGGCATTTCATGGCTTATTCACCGGGCACACTGAGCCGCGAGCAGATGGGTCGCTCGTTGCAGCTCTGGGCCGAAGTCATTCCGCTATTGCGGCGCGCGAGCGTGCCCGCGGGAGTGCGTACTTGAACGCCGCCGGTTCGTCTGCGAGCTTCGAGCTGCTGCCACCGGTTGATCTGCGCCTGCCGGAGCGGCCCGCACTCGGCGTGCGCATGATTCGCCCTCGCAGCCAGCCTCGGGCCGCCATGCTGCACATCCACGGCGGCGGCTTCGCGTTTGGCGACGCAGCGATGGACGATGAGAACAACAGCGCGCTGTCGGCTGCACTGGGCATTGCCACGATCAGCGTCGGCTACCGGCTGGCGCCCGCGCATCCGCATCCGGCCGCACTCGAGGACTGCGAGGCAGCAGCGTTGTGGCTGATCGCGAGCGGCGCGCCGCAGCTAGGAACCGCCAACCTGTTGATCGGCGGCGAATCGGTGGGCGCTGCCTTGAGTGTGCTGACCCTGCTGCGGCTGCGCGATCGTCACAGTGCTGCGCAGCGCTTTCGCGGCGCGAGCCTTGTGGTTGGCGGCTACGATTTTTCGAAGACGCCGAGCCAGCGAGCGTCTACCGACGCGCTGTTTCTCTCACCCGCACGACTGGATGCCACAGTCGCGGCTGCCTTTCCAGGCCGCGATGCCGAAGCGCTGCGCGATCCGGGAATTTCTGCGCTGTATGCGGATCTGCGCGGCTTGCCGCCGGCAATCTTCAGCGTCGGCAGCAGCGATGCCGTGCTCGATGATTCGCTGTTCATGGCGGCGCGCTGGCGTGCGGCCGGCAATCGTACGCAGCTGGAAGTGTACGATCAGGCCACGCACCTGTTCCTGCGTGAGCCGACCCCGGTGGCAGCCGAGGCGCGCCGCCGGATCGCCGTGTTTCTCGAATCCTGTTACGCGAGCGTGTGAAACACGCGCTGCACGTCTTCGTCCTGCTCGAGCTGATCGATGAGTTCCAGCACCTCGGCAGCGGGTGCTTCGGCGAGCTCGATGGGCACCGAGCAGATGTATTCATGTTCGGCCGATAACGGCGCAATACCCCGCGCCTCAAGCGCTTCCTGCAGTTTGCCGAAATTGGCGAACTCGCAGCGCAGCACCAGCTGCGGCTCGCCTTTCTCACCCGCGCTCTCGCCCATTTCCTCGAGCCCGTGGTCGATCATGTCGAGCTCGAGCGAATCCTGGTCGATGCCGGCCGGATCGAGCCGGAACACGCCCATCTTGCGGAACTGGAACGCGACGCTGCCATTGGTGCCCAGGTTCCCGCCGTGCTTGGTGATGATGTTGCGCACGTGGGCCACAGTGCGAGTCGGATTGTCGGTGGCCGTCTCGACGATCAGTGCGACCCCATGGGGTGCGTAACCCTCATACAGCACCTCATGGTAGTTGGTGGCGTCGCGGCCGCTGGCGCGCTTGATCGCCGCCTCGACCTTGTCCTTGGGCATGTTGACCGCACGCGCATTCTGGATAATGCGGCGCAGCGCAGGGTTTGCGGCAGGATCAGGTCCGCCGGTCTTCACGGTCATCGCGATGTCCTTGGCGACACGCGCGAACTGCTTGGCCATGCGGTTCCAGCGCGCGAACATGGCGTGTTTGCGAACTTCGAAGATGCGACCCATGATCTATGACGTTACTTTGGCGAGCGGATAGCGGTAGTGTATACGGCCGTGCGGGGAGAAGCGTAGCGTGAAGACCTTTATCGCAGCAGATCAGGCGAACATCAGCAGCGCCGTCGGCGCAGCCATCAACGGCGACTACCTGGCCGATGAGGTGCAACTGGTCAACAAGCTTGCCAGCCAGGCGCGACTGGATGCGCCGGCGCGTGAGCGCGTGGCCGGGCGCGCCATACAACTGGTCGAAGCCGTGCGGGCCGGTGCCGATGCGGCCGCGGGCATCGATGAATTCCTGCAGAGCTACGGCCTCGATTCCCAGGAAGGCATCCTGCTGCTGTGCCTGGCCGAGGCGCTGCTGCGCATTCCCGATGCGGCCACTGCCGATCGCCTGATCGCCGATCGCCTGGGGCGCGGTGACTGGCGCGGGCATCTGGACGATTCGGCCTCGCTGTTCGTGAATGCCTCGACCTTCGGCCTGATGCTCACGGGCGCGCTGCTGACGCCGGAAGCTGCGCTCACTCGTGACCCGCAGGGTTGGCTGCGCGGGCTGGTCGGACGCATCGGCGAGCCGGTGGCGCGCACCGCGTTGCGACAGGCGATGAAAATCCTCAGCCAGCAATTCATCTTCGGCACCGATCTCGAGGCTGCGCTGAAGCGCGCACAGGGCGCGCGTACCGGCGAGCGCTATTCCTTCGACATGCTGGGCGAGGCCGCGATGACCACACGCGATGCGCGTCATCATCTCGAAGCCTATCGCGATGCCATCGCCCAGGTGGGCCAGGCCGCGCAGCAGGCCGCCGCCGCAGGCGTGCCGCTGACAGTGCGCAACAGTGTGTCGGTGAAACTCTCCGCACTCCATCCGCGCTACGAACTGGCACAGCGTGAGCGGGTGCACGCCGAGCTGCTACCAGCGATGAGCGAACTGCTGGCGCAGTCCGAACAGGCTGGCATCGGCCTCACCATCGACGCCGAGGAAACCGAACGGCTGGAACTCTCGCTGCAGCTGTTCGAGCGACTGCTGCAGACACCCGCGGCGGCGCGCCCCGGACAGCTGGGTTTGGCAGTGCAGGCCTACCAGAAACGCTCCGTGCGCGTGATCGACTGGCTGGCGGCACGGGTGCGCGCCAGCAATCGACACATCACGATGCGCCTCGTGAAGGGCGCGTACTGGGACACCGAGATCAAGCGCACGCAGCAGGCCGGATTGCAGAGCTATCCGGTGTTCACGCGCAAGCAGCATACCGACATCGCCTATCTCGCCTGCGCGCGCCGACTCGCGGCCAACCGCGACGTGATCAGCGCGCAGTTCGCCACGCACAATGCACATACCGTGGCCTACGTGGCCGAGCTCTACGGCGCCGATGCCAAGGCCTTCGAGTTCCAGCGCCTGCACGGCATGGGCGAAGCGCTTTACAGCGCGGTGCGTGCCGGCGCCGCGGGCGGGCAGCACAGCTGCCGCGTGTATGCGCCAGTCGGTCCGCAATCCGAGCTGCTGCCTTATCTGGTGCGCCGCCTGCTCGAGAACGGTGCCAACACCTCCTTCGTGCATCGCGCTGGCGATCGCGGCCAGGCGGCGAGCGAAGTGGTGCGCGATCCGACCGATCCGGCGCCTGGCGGCGGTGCGCCCTTTGCGGTCTCGCTGGCCGAGCCGGGCAAGATGTTCGCACCCGAGCGCAGCAATTCACCCGGCATCAATCTCTTTGACAGCGGCGTGCTGGCGCAGCTGGCCGGCGAATTTGCGGCCGCAAGTCGTACCGAATGGCTGGCGCGACCCGTGATCGGTGGCACCGCCGAGAGCGGCCAGACCGCACCGGTGATCAATCCCGCGGACCAATCAGACCTGGTGGGCGAATGCGTCAGCGCCACGGCCGAACAGGTCGAGCACGCGGCGAAGATTGCCGTCGGGAGCTGGCCGGAATGGGACGATGCCGGTGGCGCACGGCGCGCTGAGGTGCTCGAGCGTGCCGCCGATCTGTTCGAGCGCGAGCGCGCCGGGCTGCTCGCACGTTGCGTGCGCGAAGCGGGCAAGACCCTGGCGGATAGCGTGTCCGAGTGGCGTGAGGCGATCGATTTCCTGCGCTACTACGCCGCGCAGGCGCGCGCCGGATTCAGCAGTGATCTGGCGTTGCCAGGCCCTGCCGGCGAGGCCAACAATCTGCGACTGCGTGCGCGCGGCGTGTTCGGGTGCATCAGTCCCTGGAATTTTCCGCTTGCCATCTTCACCGGCCAGGTTGCAGCGGCACTGGCCGCAGGCAACAGCGTGCTGGCCAAGCCTGCCGAGCAGACGCCGCTCACGGCCGCCTTCGCCACCGAGCTGTTGCACCAGGCGGGCGTGCCCGGTGGCGTACTGCAGTTGCTGCCGGGCGATGGCGTGGTAGGTGCTGCGATCTGCCGCCAGGAGTGCCTGGCCGGCGTGGCTTTCACGGGTTCCACCGATACTGCGCAATTGATTGCGCGCGCGCTCGCCGCGCGCACGGGTCCGATCGCAACGCTGATCGCCGAGACCGGCGGCCAGAATGCGCTGATTGCCGACAGCTCGGCGCTGGTGGAACAGGTGGTGCAGGATCTGCTCGCCTCCTCGTACAACAGCGCTGGCCAGCGTTGTTCCGCGGTACGCGTGTTGTATGTGCAGGAAGAGCTGGCGCCACGCCTGATCGAGGCGCTGTGCGGCGCAATGGACGAACTGGTGCTGGGCGATCCGGCGCTGCTCGCCACCGACATCGGTCCGCTGATCGATCCCCAGGCACTCGCAGGCCTTGAGCTGCACGCGCGGCGACTGGGCGCGGCCGGGCAGGTGCTGCATCGCGGGCGACCGCCGCGCGCCGGACTGGTGGGCCACTATTTCGCGCCGCTGCTGGCCGAGATCGGCAGCATCAGCGAACTCGAATCAGAAGTGTTCGGGCCGGCACTGCACGTGGTGCGTTTCCGTGCTGCCGACATCGCGCGCGTGGTCGATGACATCAACGCCACGGGCTACGGTCTCACGCTCGGCATCCACACCCGCATCGAGACGCGCGCAACCCAGATCGCGCAGCGCGCACGGGTCGGCAATGTCTACGTGAACCGCAATACCATCGGCGCGGTGGTGGGCGTGCAGCCCTTCGGCGGCTGTAACCGCTCAGGCACCGGGCCCAAGGCGGGCGGACCACACTATCTGCACCGCTTCGCGAGCGAACAGGTGGTCACGGTGAACACTGCGGCCGTGGGCGGTAACGCCGCGCTGCTCAGCCAGGCCTGAGCCGCACGACCCGCGCCGTGCCGGGCGCCGCGCGTCGCGCGCCGCGCGGCGCCGGCGCCGCTCAGCCGCTGCGCAGCACGCGCGTGATCAGCGTCTCGGTCAGCGGCCGCTCGAGCTTGAGTTTTTCGAGCAAGGTGCGGCAATGCTGCGCGCTGACCGGCCGGCTGTAGAAGTAACCCTGCGCGTAGTCGCAACCCTGCTCCTGCAGGATCAGCGCCTGCTGCTGCGTTTCCACGCCTTCGGCCACGATCGTCATGTTGAGCTTGCGCGCGATCTCGATCACGGCATCGATGATCGGCGTGCGCGCCGCATTCTTGCCCAGGTCACTGATGAAGCTGCGATCGATCTTGATGCAATCGACCGGCAGGCGCGCCAGATAGTTCAGGCCCGAGTAGCCAGTGCCGAAGTCATCGATCAGCACCTGCGAGCCCAGCGCGCGCAGCGTCTGCAGCGTGCCGACCAGGCCGTCGGGATCCTTGAGCAACGCGGTCTCGGTTATCTCGAAGTGCAGCCAGCGCGGATCGACCTGGTGCTCGCTGGCCAGCTGCAGCACCGATGAACAGAAGTCGGATTGCTCGAGCTGTACCGGCGAGATGTTGACGGCGATCGGTACGATCGGCACATCGGCATCCTGCCAGGCGCGCAGTTGCGCCAGCACGATGCGCAGTCCCTGCAGTCCGAGCTCCACGGTCAGGCCACTGCTGTCGGCTACCGGAATGAACTGACCGGGCGGCACCTGGCCCAGCTCCGGATGTCGCCAGCGCATCAACGCCTCGAGCGAGGAGACGCGGCCGGTCTTCATGTTGATCACCGGCTGGTAATCCATGCTGAACTGATCGCTGCCAATGCCACGACGCAGGGCCTGCTCCATCGCCACGCTCTCGCTGACCCGCACCAGCATGTCGGGCGAGAACAGCCGGTGGCAGCGGCGGCCGGCGGCTTTGGCCTGGTAGAGCGCGATGTCGGCGTGCTTGAGCAGCGCTTCCATGTCGTCGCCGTCGTTCGGATAGAGCGCAATGCCAAGACTCGCAGAGACTTCGAGCGGTGTGTCATCGAGTGCCAGGGGCGCCTGGATCGCGGCCTGCAAGCGCATCGCCAGGCTGTGCACGGCTTCCACATCGGGCAGCAGCGCTGCAATGATCACGAACTCGTCCCCGCCCATGCGCAGCACCACGTCCTGCATGGCCACCGTGCCGCGCAGTCGTTTGGCGATTACCTGCAGCAGCGCATCGCCGGCGCCGTGGCCGCGCGAATCGTTGATGTTCTTGAAATGATCGACGTCGAGGTAGATCAGCGCCAGCATGCGCTGTGATTGCGCCGCCAGCCGCAGCGCGCGCGGCAGCCGAGCGCTGAGATAGAGCCGGTTGGGCAGACCCGTGAGCGGATCGTGCTGCGCGATGTGCACCAGCTTCTTGTGGCTGGCGCGCTGCTGCAATTGCGCTTCGCGGCGATGACTGACGTCGCGCCCCACCAGGCACCACAGGCGCTGTGCGGCATCGGTCATGTGCGTGATGGCGACTTCGGCATCAATCGTGCCGCCGCTGCTGTTGCGCATGCGCGATTCGAGCACCAGGCGCGCGCCGCCATCGCCAGCCACCTGGTCGAGCGCTGCGCGCTTCAGGTCCGGATAGAGATCGAATACCGTGTGTTCGCGCACGCTCTCGAGCGTGCAGCCCATCGCCCGCAGCACCGCTTCGTTGGCCTCGATGATGCGCCCGCTCCCCGGCTCTGCCAGCGTGATGGCCTCGTGCAGCTGCGCGGCGATGCTCGCGTAACGCTGCTCGGCGGCATCGGTAGCGGCGAAACTGCGCTGCAGTCGCAGCGCCAGCCACAACACGCCGCTGCTGCCAACCAGCAGCAGCAGCAGGATGCTGCCCACCATCAGTGCGGTGGCATGCAGACCCAGGCGGTAGATGCTGCGCGGCGCGCTGCTGCTGAACAGCACCAGCGGATCGCCATCGATGTCGCGCGCCATGGCGTAGGCCGTGGTCAGCTCGCGATCGGAATTCCAGACCATGCTCGAGGCGGGATGCGGCCCACGGATCCACTGGCGTACCGGCGAGGGCAGGAGCGTCGACATGGGTTCGACGGCCGTGCCCAGTGCATCCATATGCACGGTCATGCGCAGGGTTTCACTGATGCGCTCGACATCGTCGGCGTCGATATAGCGCGCAAACAACATCACGGCGCCGGTCGGGCCGGTAAGGTCGGTGCGCCTGATTTCCATCGCCGAGAAGCCCACGGGGCCAGCGTGGGTGCGCAACAGGCGTTCGATCGGCTGGCTCTCGTTCATCGCCGCATCAATGCGGGTCACGCGACGCAGGTCGAGCAGCAGCGCCGCGGGCGCCGGCTCGTACAGCTTGTCCTTGGCGGGATCGTAGTAGCTTGAATAGATATCGTTGCCATCGCGATCGAGGATCCACACCAGGTCGACGTGCATCGCACTCATGGTCTCGCGCGTGAAGTTGCCAACCAGGAATTTCGGGTTGCTGCCACTGACGAAGTCGGCGGCACTGTCCCACTGGGCATAGTCGCGGGTGCTGATCGCGAGCTGGCGCAGGTCGGAGTTGAAGGCCTGGTAGAGCTGCTGCGCCTTCTGCTCGGTAGCCGCCGTCTCGATGTTCTCGAAGTTGCCGATCATCATCCGCGCGGCGACCGCCAGGATCAGGCCCAGGGCCAATAACATGCCCACGGCAACGACCAGCAGCCAGCGCTGCTGGCGTCGGGTCGTGGAGCCTGCAGCCTGGGATTGGCGAGCGGAGCTGTTCACTCTTTAAGTATCGACGCCTGCCCTGCAACACGGGAGTGTTGCCGCCGCGTCCGGCGCGCATGCTGCGGTCAAACTGGGCAGTGCGTCACATTCCGCCGGCGCCACGCGGGCGGCACCGGCAGCGCGTCATTTGCCGGTTTTTCCAGGTCGGGCGTTGTAGCTGAACAGTGCGGTAAAACTGGCTTTGGCCAGCATGTTCGCATTGATGCTGAAGCCGATCAGCGCGCCACTGGCGTTGGCATTCAATTCGAGATGGGCGATCTTCAGCGCGTAGATCGTAAACACATAGTGATGCGTGCCACCGCCGGAAGGCGGGCAGGGGCCGCCATAACCCGGCTGCGAATAGTCATTGATGCCCTGTTTCGTGCCCGGCGGCAGCGCGATCTCGCTGCTGCTGGCACCGCGCTGCAGCTGCGTGGCAGTGGCCGGGATGTTGTACACCTGCCAGTGCCACCAGCCACTGCCGGTGGGTGCGTCCGGATCATAGACCGTGATCGCGTAGGACTTGGTGCCTTCCGGTGCGCCACTCCAGCGCAGCTCCGGCGACAGGTTCTTGCCGTTGCAAGCCTGGAATACATAGGGTGGATCGATCACGCTTTGCGGCGGAATATCCGGGCTCATGAGCAGGAAGGCCATGGGTATCTCCTCAATGGGTGGGCGGCGCGACGCTTCGTACCGGCAGCGGTACGTTGCACAGTTCGATGTAGCCGGCCGGGCGCAGGTACCAGTCGTCCTTGCGATTGCGACGCGCTTCGACCACGGCAGTGAAAGTGGGCGAGTCGCTGCGCAGTACTTCGAGGCGCGCGCGCTGCTCGGGTGGCACGGCACTCGCCAGCTGCACACTGCTGATCGTGACGCGCTGCTCCGGTTTGTCGTAGAAGCCCAGTTCCGCAGTGCCGCGCGGCAGGCTCGAGAGCAGTTCGATGCCCTGGCGCACGCGCCCGACCACGGTGACGTTGCCATCGAGGTGGCGCGGTGCGTTGCCGATCACCGCATACAGTTCGGCGCCGTTGCCGCTGGCCGGATCATTGTCGCGCCCGACACCGATCGCGCCGTAGCAATGCGTCAGCCAGGCCATGCCCGTGGCCGGATCACGCGCCGCCGGGAAGCTGTCGACGAAGCCCACCTGCGGGGCGTAGCCGTCGTGATCGGGTAGCCTGGTAAAGGCCGCGGCGCCCAGCTTTACCGAGAATTCCGGTGCGAGCTTCTGCATGTTCTCCGGAACCTTGCGCACGCCGTCCGGATCGCCCCATTGGGTCACGTAGTTGTCCTGCACCCGCAGGATCGACAGGCCGTCGAAGTAATGCAGGCGCGCCAGCGCCTCGATGTTTGCCACCGTGCGCGGGGCCAGTGCGGGTTGCAGCTCGATGATCACGCGTCCGCCGGGCATCTCCATGTAGAGCGTGTGTTCGTCATTGAGCGGCCGCCAGGCGCTGGCGGGCGAAGCGGCCAGGATTTCCGCCATCGAGCGCGACGCTGCAGGCTTGGCAGCCGGCGCAGTCGCGCTGTTGTCGGCGGATGTGGCGACCTGCGCGGTCAGCAGACCGGTCAGCAGGCAAAGGCATAGTCTGGCAGTGCGCATGAACTCTACTCCCCGCGGTTCGGCCGTTACAGCTGACGGCCGCACTCATTCTGACTCAGGCCACTGGTGGAGCGCAAAGTCGACTGTGCTGGTCTGCTTTTGTGCATACTTCGGCAAGGCAGAGAGGGAGCCATGGCAGCATCGTCCGCAAGCACTCGCTGGTACGCATCGCTGTACGTGCAGGTGTTGCTAGCCGTCGTCGCCGGCATTGCACTGGGCATCCTGGCGCCCAGGTCCGCAGTGGCGCTCAAGCCGCTGGGCGATGGTTTCATCAAGCTGGTGAAGATGATCATCGCACCCGTGATCTTCTGCTCCGTGGTGGGCGGCATTGGTGGCATCGGCGGTGTGCGCAAGCTCGGTCGCGTGGGCCTCAAGGCACTCGGCTATTTCCTGGTGGTCTCGACGCTGGCGCTGGCGATCGGCCTGGTGGTCGGCAACCTTCTGCACCCCGGCACCGGCCTGAATGCCGATCCCGCTACGCTCGATACCAGCGCGATCGCGGGTTACCAGGGCCAGGCGCACCAGCGTACGGTGACCGAGTTCCTGCTGCAGGTCATTCCGGACACGGCGGTCGGCGCCTTCACCAGCGGCGAGATCCTGCAGGTGCTGTTGTTCTCGCTGCTGTTCGGTCTCGGGCTGATGCTGGCCGGCGAGCGTGCGCGGCCGGCGGCACATATCATCGATGCTGTCGGTGCGGTCATCTTCCGCGTCGTCGGCCTGATCATGCGTGCGGCACCGATCGGCGCGTTCGGTGCGATGGCTTACACGGTCGGCAAGTTCGGCGTGACCTCGCTCGCGCACCTTGGTGGGCTGATCGCCTGCTTCTATCTCACCAGCTTCCTGTTCGTGGCCGGCGTGCTGGGTGCGATCGCGCGCTGGAATGGCTTCTCGTTGTGGCGGCTGCTGCGCTACCTGCGCGCGGAGTTGCTGCTGGTGCTGGGCACAGCCTCGTCCGAGGCCGCGCTGCCGCCGCTGATCGACAAGCTGGAGCGCGCCGGTTGCGCGCGTTCGGTGGCGGGCCTGGTGGTGCCTGCCGGCTATTCATTCAATCTCGATGGCACCAACATCTATATGACGATGGCGGCACTGTTCATCGCCCAGGCGACCAACGTGCCCCTGACGCTGGGCGATCAGTGCCTGCTGCTGCTGGTCGCGGCGCTCAGCTCCAAGGGCGCGGCCGGGGTCAGTGGTTCTGGCTTCATCACGCTGGCCGCCACCCTGGCCGTGGTGCCGGCGGTGCCAGTGGCCGGCATGGCGTTGATCCTCGGCATCGATCGCTTCATGAGTGAATGCCGGGCGCTCACCAACATCATCGGCAACTCGGTGGCGACGCTGGTCATCGCGCGCTGGGAAGGCGAGCTCGACGCGGCAGCTTTGCGCAAGGCGCTGGCGGGCACGGCGGCGGCCTCCACGGATCCGGTGCGCCGATGAGCGGCGCCGCCATTTTCAGCCTGTATCGCAGCGTGTTGCTGCGCGGCTGGCCTGCGGCCTTGCTGATCGCGCTGATGATGAGCCTGTTGATCGATCGGCTGATGCTGCAGTTGCCCGAAGACCTGTCACTGGAAGCGCTCGGGCAACTGCAGGCCTTTCTGGTCTCGGCGACCTTGTGGCGTTCGCTGCTGGCGCTGGGCCTGTTGTCGCTGTGGCCTTCCTGTGCGCTGGTGCTGTGTGCGCACCATCTGGCTGGCGGCACGAAAGCCCCCGCGGCTGGTGGCCTGCTGGCGGCCTTGCGCGCCTATCCCGCGGCGCTGCTGATCGCGCTGCTGTTCTCCGTGCTGGTGTCTGCGGGCATGGCGCTGTTGCTGGTGCCGGGCTGCTATCTTGCCGGCGCACTGCAGTGGTGGGTGGTGGCGCTGATGGTTGGCGATGCCAAGGCCTCGCAGTGCCTGCAGCAGAGCTGGCGACGCGTGTCGGGCCATTGGTGGCGAGGCAACACCACGGTTTTCATCGTTACGATCTGCGGCCTGGGCGCCGGCACACTGGTCAGTGTTTTCGGAGGCATCGCGGCGCACCTGCTGACCGCGGCGCTGCCGTTGGACGCGGGCTCCAGGCATAGCGTCGCGCTGGCGGTTTCGGTGCTCGCCAATTTTGTCGCAGCGCCGGCCTATCCGGTGGCACTGGTGGCCAGCTATCGCGATATGGGGACGCCGGCAAAGTAGATCGGCCTGCATAGCTCGGGTGCTGGTTGACTTCCGCCAGCGCGAGTATTCTCCTGTGCGCATGGCACCGGCGAAATTCACGCCCGTTGCGGGTTGCGCACTGCTGCTGCTGGCGGCCTGTGCCGCTGCGCCCCGGCCGGTGGCCAAGGGCCGTGTGCCGCCCGTTGAAATCACCCCAATCGATGTGACCACGACCTACATCACGACCGCTGGGCATCACTATGCACAGGGCCAATTCGCAGTGGTGCAGGTGTGCGTGTTGCCCGACGGCGCGATCGCCAGTACCCGTATCGTGGTCTCTTCGGCACAGAAGAACTTCGACGAGTCGGCACTGGACTGGGCCAGGCAGGCCCACTACCAGCCGCAGCTCGCCAACGGCCAGCCGGTGTACGGCTGCCAGGAAGTGCGCGTCGAAATCAACACCAGGCATGACAACAGCGTCGGCCGCGGTGCCGACAGTGCGCTGGGCTGATGCACTGACGCGCTGCTGTGCAGCCTCAGTGCTGCGTACCCGCGGCACAGATCACGTAGTCGAGCGGTGCGAGCGAGAGCTGATAACTCCCGGGCTGTGTGCTTGCCGCTGCGCAGCGTCCGTGCAGCGCCTTGAATTGTGCTGAGCTGCGTTCCACGACCACCTGGGCTTCGATGGGTGTCGTGCTGGTGTTGAATGCCACCAGCACTTCCTGTCCGCTCGCCGCATCCAGGCGCGAGACCGCAAAGAGCCCGGGTTTGTTGCCAGCAGCGCGCACGATCTGTTGCCCGTGCCGCAGCGCAGGCTGCTGCTGGCGGAGCTTCGCCAATTCTGCGATGGCCCGGTACAGCGGATGGCCGCTGTTGAAATTGTCGACCGCAGTGGTCGAGTTCGTGCCCACCAGCGGTTGCGTGTTGTATGAGTTCACGCGGCTCGCGAACATGTCCTGGCGCGCATCCTGATCGCGACCGAGCCCGGCGAACCCCTGCTCATCGCCATAGTAGATCGTCGGCACGCCGCGCAGGGTCATCAGCATCGCGTAGCCGAGCTGCACGCGTTGCAGCAGCTCCTCGCGGCTGATGTCGGGCCGCTGGTGCAGCACCTGGAAGGCAAACCGGCCGTCGTCGTGATTGCCGACGAAGGTGGGCAATTGCAGCGCTGCCTGTGCGCCGCCTTCATACAGCGGATCGGCCGCAAACAGCCGCGCCAGTTCGTCCGTGCCGGCATGGCCGGCAACCGTGTCGCGTACCGCCGCGGTGAAAGCAAAGTCGAGTACCGCTGGCAGCCTGTCGACCCGCGTGTGCACAGCCAGGGCGGCAGGGTCCATCTCCTGCGTGGCTACTTCGCCGAAGATGTGGAAGTTCGCAATGCCATGTGCAGCGGCGCGCGCCAGCATGGCCGGCACGAAGGCCTGCCAGAACTCAGGGTTCACGTGCCGCGCCGTATCGATGCGATAGCCGTCGATGCCATAGTTGTCGATCCAGGCGCCGTAGATGTCGATGAAACCCTGCACCACGCGAGCTTGCTCCGTGGCCACGTCATCGAGGCCGCCGAAATCGCCGAGCGTCGAACTCTCGCCCTCGAAAGTGCTGTTGCCGCGATTGTGGTACCAGGCCGGATCATTCAGCCACTCGGGTGCCTTGCGATGCTCCTCGCCCACGGGCACGTAGGGCGTGTAGGCGTAGGCACCGGGCCGGTCCGGAAAATCCGCCCGTGAGCGATAGGGGCAGGTTTCACCCGGGCACTCGCGATAGCGGATCACATCCGCCGTGTGATTGACGACGATATCGAGGTAGATCTTGATGCCACGCGCATGCGCCGCATCGACCAGCGCATGCAAGTCGGCCTCGCTCCCCAGGTGCGGATCGACGCGCGTGAAATCGGTGATCCAGTATCCGTGATAGCCGGCGGATTCCTGGCCAGGCGCCCCTTGCACCGGCTTGTTGACCATGACCGGCGTCAGCCAGATCGCCGTAGCACCCAGTGACTGGATGTAGTCGAGGTGCGCGGTCACGCCCTTGAGATCGCCACCATGGAAGTAGCCCTTGCTGGTCGGATCGTATCCGGTATGCAAGCGCTCGCCACTCAGGCCACCGCGATCGTTGGCCGCATCGCCGTTGGCAAAGCGGTCGATCATGAGGAAATAGATGATCTCGTCGCTGGCGGGGCGATCGCGAAAACTGGCCAAGGGCGCAGCGCTGCTTGCCGCAGCCGCGCAGCAGAGCGCAGCCATTGCGGTTGCAGCCAAGGCAGTTGCGGCTGTGAATGCATTGCGGCTCATGCTGATTGCTCCCATGCCGTGGTGGTCTGCTGTCCAGAGTAGCACTGCTGCTCGGCAGACTGTCCAGTGACTGCCGGCGCGGGTTATAAGGTGCGCATGAGTGCAGAGCGCATGAGTGCCGATGACGAGCAGCCCTCCACCGCGCAGCGGCTCCGATCGCTGCTGCGCAAACTGCCGGTCGGCATCTGGGGCCTGGGCCTCACGTCCATGTTCATGGATATCTCCTCGGAGCTGATGCACAGCCTGTTGCCGCTGCTGATGTCCGGGGTGCTGGGCGCGGGCATGTTGACCATCGGTCTCATCGAGGGCTTCGCGGAAGCCACTGCATCGATCACCAAGCTGTTTTCAGGGAGCCTCAGCGATCACTGGGGTCGGCGTCGCCCCTTGCTGCTGCTGGGCTATGGCATGGCGGCGCTGACCAAGCCGGTGTTTCCGCTGGCCGCTTCGATTGCCGCTGTAGCCGGGGCTCGCTTTGTCGATCGGGTAGGCAAGGGCATACGTGGCGCGCCGCGCGATGCACTGGTGGCCGACATCACCGCACCTGAACTGCGCGGCGCAGCCTACGGATTGCGCCAGGCGCTCGATTCACTCGGTGCTGCGCTGGGCCCGCTGCTGGCGATCCTCGCCATGCTGTGGCTGGCTGGTGATGTGCGCGCCGTGTTGTGGGTGGGTGTGGCGCCGGCCTTCATCGCGCTGGCGTTGTTGCTGTGGATGGTGAAAGAGCCCGCGAACGCGCCGCATGCAGCGCGCCGCCCCGCGCCGATCAGCATGGCCAGCATGCGTAAGCTCAGTGCGCGCTATTGGTATATCACCGGCCTCGGCGCATTGTTCACGCTGGCGCGCTTCAGCGAAGCCTTCCTGGTCTTGCGGGCCCAGCAGACGGGCTTTTCGCTGACCTGGGTGCCGCTGGTGATGGTGGTGATGAACGTACTCTACGCGGGTGCTGCCTGGCCTGCCGGCATCGCCGCCGACCGGCGCGACCCGCGCATATTGCTGCTGGCGGGCCTGCTGTTGCTGGTGCTGGCAGATGTAGTACTGGCGCGGGCCGGCTCGGGGCCGCTCGTGCTGTGCGGTGCGGCGTTGTGGGGATTGCACATGGCGCTCACGCAGGGCCTGTTCTCCAAACTGGTCGCCAACGCGGCGCCGGTTGAACTGCGTGGCACCGCTTTTGGTGTCTACAATTTTGTGACCGGTATCTCCTTGTTGTTCTCGAGCGCCATCGCCGGCGCGCTCTGGAGTGCTTACGGATCGTCAGCGACCTTTCATGCGGGCGCTGCGTTCGCCGTGCTGACGGCCTGTGGACTGCTCTTCACATCCCTGCAAGAAACGCGCAGCTGAACATCGCTTGGATCCGTGGTGCGCGTTGGAAATCCATGCGCCCGGTCGCAGTTTTTCCAGCAGGAGCGCAGCACAATTGCCCCGTTGAGTGTGTGCTGTCGCGTATTGGCGACGAGAGCGCGCCACATCGCCGGTAGTACAATCTGTTCGGGTTCCAGGAGGCTTGTCATGACCACTACGAATATGAAACGCGCGGGTCTGGCCGTGGCCGTCGGCGGGCTGCTGACGCTGGCTGGTTGCGGCAGCGGTTACGACAACCCCACTTATACCTACACGCCCTACGAGATCAATTTGTCGGTGGCAGTGGCCGACTTCAACAACGACGGTCTGGCCGATGTGCTCGACGGGCGTACGCTGCACCAGCCGATGGCGCCCTTCGAGAGCGGCACACTCAACCTGTATCTGCACAATGCCGGTAGTGGCACGGGTTACGGGATGCCCACTGTCGACTCCGGCCGGCATCGAACCGCTGTACCTCGCGGCGGCCGACCTCAACGGCGACGGCCTGCCCGACGTGGTTGCGGCCGACGAAGATGGCGGTGAGCTGCTGGTGTATCTGAACCAGACCGCCACGCCGGGTACCTTCGGCGCAGCGGTGCACCTGCAATCGCCCGGTACTTCGCAGGTGGTGATCGCCGATCTGAACGGCGATGGTCTTCCCGATCTGGTCTCGGCCGACTACGGCGTGAACATCTTCCTGCAGGATCCGGCCAACCCAGGCAGTTTCCTTGCGCCCACCAGCCTTTCCTCCGGTGGCGCGAGCTGGGTGGCCGTCGGCGATCTCAACGACGATGGACTTCCCGACCTCGTGGTCACTGATGCCACTGGCGTCAAGCTGTACGTCCACTCGGCGACTGGCACCAGCGCGACCTTCATGAATCCCGTAACGGTATTCACGCAGACGCCGAACCAGGCCTTCGTGGCTGCGAATTTCGTGGCGATCGCCGATGTCGATGGCGACGGCCTGAACGACCTGGTGATCACCGATCCGGGTCCGTATGGCCCGACGCCGCCCACGGTGAACGTGCTGCTGCAGAACCCGGCATCACTGGGAACTTTCCTGGCGCCCGGCAGCTATTCACTGCCCAACGGTCATCGCGCGCAATCGATCGTACTCGCCGACCTGAATGGCGATGATCTTCCGGACGTGATCGTCGGCGACGATTCGGGCGTGAACGTATTACTGCAGAACGCGGTGTCGCCGGGCACCTTCGCCGCTGCGAATTACTATCCGACACCGAACGGCTCGTTCCAGGTCGCCGTGGCGGATGTGGATGACGATGGCCTGCCTGACATCGTGACCAGCAATTCGGCCACGACGCCGCTCACCAGTGGCACCTATGTGACGCAGCCAGGCGTGCTGCTGCAAAGTGCCACCACGGCGGGCAGCTTCACGGCGCTGCAGAATCTGCCCTGACAGGCGGCCCCGATTCAGTGCAACTTGAGTCGTGGACGCACGATGCGGTTCACGTGACCGACCAGCACCAGCGCCATGCCGCGCAGCCAGCCGTGGATGCTGATCAGGTGCAGGCGATACAGCGAACGATAGACGTAGCGCGCCAGGCGGCCTTCGATCGCCATGCGTCCGCCTATCAGATTGCCCATCAGGCTGCCCACGGTCGAGTAGCGGCTCAGCGAGACCAGTGAGCCGTGGTCGCGATAGACGTAGTCCACCGGCGCTCGCCCGTCCATCAGTCGCCTGAGATTGTCGTACACCGTAGTCGCCATCTGGTGCGCCGCCTGCGCGCGTGGCGGCACGGGCCGGGTCGCGCCCGGCAGCAGGCAGCTGCAGCAATCGCCGAAGGCGAAAATACGATCATCGCGTGTTACCTGCAGCGTCGGCCGGACCACGAGCTGGCAGGTGGGGGTCGTTTCGAGCCCGCCGATATCCTTCAATAACGGCGCGCCGCGCACGCCGGCCGCCCAGACGCGCAGATCCGCCGCAATGCTCTCGCCGGTGTGCGTATGCACGGCCACCTCGCTCACCCGCGTGACGCGCACGCCGGTCAACACACGCGTGCCCAGCGCCTCCAGTTCGGCCTTGGCCGCGTCCGCCAGTTTTTCCGGCAGTGCCGGCAGGATACGTGGCCCGGCCTCGATGATCGTGACCTTGAGCCTCCCGGCATCGAAAGCCTCGAGCCCGTAGTGCTTCAGCGCGGCCGCGGAGTTGTAGAGTTCCGCGGCCAGCTCGATGCCGGTCGCACCGGCACCGATGATCACCACGCGCACGCAGGCATCGGCTGCGGGGTTTTCTTCGAGTGCGCGCGACACCCGCAAACACTGGTTCAGCAGGCGCGAGCGGAAGCGGTCGGCCTGCGCGCGATTGTCGAGGAACAGGCAGTGCTCGGCAGCACCTTCGGTGCCGAAATCATTGGTCACCGAGCCGATGGCAATCGCCAGGTAGTCGTAGCGGATACGGTGCGCGCCGATCAGCTCCCGGCCTTCTTCGACCAGAGGTGCAACGATCACCTCGCGCGTCGCCCGATCGATGCCCTGCATGGCGCCGAAGAAATAGCGGTAGTGCCAGCGATGGCAATGACTGCGATACCCCACCTCATCGAGATTGGCATCGAGCGAGCCCGCTGCCACTTCGTGCAGCAAGGGTTTCCAGATGTGGGTGCGGTTGCGCTCGATCAGTATGATGTCGTGGCGTGCAGTGCCGTAGTGCGCGCCGAGGCGACGCACCAGTTCCAGGCCGCCGGCGCCGCCGCCGACCACCACGATGCGGGTTTTCAGATCGGATGTCGCGGTCATTGCCTTCAGCTTAAGCTACACCGCAATCGCAGCATTGTATTGATCGAGTGGCACAACACATGGTACTGGGCGCAACGGTCTATGTCTTTACGGTCAGGCTGGCCGATGCCGATCGCAATGTCTATGAAACGCTCAACCTGCGGCTGGCGCGCCATCCGTCGGAATCGGCCGAGTACCTGCTGACGCGGTTGCTGGCCTATTGCCTGGAATATACCGAGGGCATTGCCTGGTCGAAGGGACTCTCCGAGCCGAACGAACCGGCCATCGCGGTGCGCGATCTCACGGGTGCGTTGCTGACCTGGATCGACATCGGTACTCCCGAGGCCGCGCGCCTGCACAAGGCCGCCAAGAGCGCGCGGCGCGTGGCGGTGTACGCGCACCGCGATGTGGAATCCTGGCTCGCGCGGCTGCGCGGCGAGCGCATCCACAACGCCGCGCAGCTCGCCATCCATGAGGTGGATCGCGAACTGATTGCGGCGCTTGCGCAGCGCCTGGAACGACGCATGGAGTTTGATCTTGCGGTATCCGACGGCACCCTTTACCTGACCCTGGGGAGCGACACCCTGACGGCTGGCATCGTGCAGCGCCGGCTCGACTGAGCCTTTTCCAGCCGGAATCAGACCCCCGTCACACTGTGTCCCCGGCCCTGCGGCGTCGCAGCGCCAAGCTGTGAACCAGCGCGTTACCGCTAACCCGCGCTGGCGGCCATCATGCGCGGTACTTGGCAATCCGGCCCCGGGGCATGACCGACGTCCTATTGAGCGCACTCGCCAGTCGACTGCAATGCACGCATGTGGTCGTGCATGCGCCCTCATGGTTTGTCGATGTGGTGGTGCCACCGGCGCAGGATGGCGCGGCTGAGGCCATCGATTCGCTGACCCGGCACGTGCTCTGGTCCATGGCCCGCGAAAAGAGCACGCCGCAGATCCTCAATCGCATGCGGCTCAAGCACGGCGGCCCGGTGATTCCGTACCGCATCCTGTTCTGCCCGTTGCTCGATGCCGGCGATGCCGTCGGCCTCGTGGCGGTGATCCGCTCGCAGTCGCAGCCCGAGTTCGTGCCCGCCGACATCGAGGTGCTGGGCGAGACCGTGCCGGGCTTGCAGGAGCGCCTTGGCGGGCGGGTCGAAGAGCACACGGGGCTGCTGCGGCGCCCGGTCTTCGAACTCGAGGTCGCACAGCGCCTCAACGCCGATGAACCCGCCTGCGTGGTCTACGGCGACCTGGACCAGATGCACGCGGTCAACGAGATCGCGGGCTTCGCCGCCGGCGACGAAGTGCTGCGCGATATCGGCCGGCTGTGGCAGTCGCGCCTGTTGCCCACTGGCAGCGTCGCCACGCATCTCTCGGGCGATCGTTACGCCGCGGTGCTGTTCAACCACACCATGAACCAGGCACGCAGCTGGGCCGAGCGTGCCCGCGAGGCGATCGAGGCACTCAAGTTCCGTGGGTCGCAGACCCACGTGACGGCCAGCCTCGGCGTGGTTTCGCTGAATGACGCCGGCTCTTTCCAGCGTGCGCTGGCGGCCGCAGAGACTGCCTGCCGCGTCGCCAAGGAACGCGGCCGCAACCGCGTCGAGATCTACGAGATTGCCGATGCGACCATGATCCGCCGCCACGAGGAGGTGCGTGAGTCGCGCGTGATGAGCGACGCGCTGGACGACAACCGCTTCGTGCTGCATGCCCAGCCGATCGTGGCGCTCGCCACGCCTGAACAATGCTCGCATTTCGAAGTGCTGCTGCGGATCAAGGATCAGGACGGGCGCCTGATCAGCGTCGGCGAATACATGCGCGCCGCCGATCGCTACCAGCTGCTCGAGCGGCTCGACCGCTGGGTGGTGGAGAACGTATTGCAGCTCATCACGCCCCAGGCCCAGCGCCTGAGCGAGCTGGGCGTGCGCTTTGCGATCAACCTCACCGGACAGTCGATCAGCCAACCCAACTTCGCCGACTTCGTCCGCACCGCGGTCAAGCAGCACAACGTGCCTGGCGCTATGGTCGGCTTCGAATTCACCGAGACCGCGGCGGTGCGCAACATCGGTGCGACCAAGCGCTTCATCGAGCGCATTGCCGACCTCGGCTCCTCGATCGCACTGGATGACTTTGGCACCGGCCTGTCGTCGCTGATGCACCTGAAGGAACTGGCGATCAACCAGATCAAGATCGATGGCAGTTTCATCCGTGACCTGCTCACCAATGCGCGCTCGGAGGCCCTGGTGCGCGCGCTGGTGCTGATCGCCGAGCAGCTCAAGCTCGAGATCGTGGCGGAATTCGTCGAGTCGGAAGCGGTGGCCGCGAAGCTCCGTTCGTTGGGCGTGCGCTACGCGCAGGGTTACCTGTACGGCAAGCCCAAGTCACTCAGTGAAGCGCTCGCCGAACTGCTGTCGACGGCTGCGCCGCGGCTAGCCCGCCGATTCAAGAATTGACCGCACAGCGTCGCCGTCGGTAAACGGCATTGGCTCACGCCGCAGCAGTCTCGCTGATGTGCTCGGCGCTGCGTGGTCGGCTGAACAGGTACCCCTGGTAGTGGTCACAGCCGAATTCGAGCAGGCAGGCGAGCTGCGCGGTGGATCTCCACGCCTTCGGCGATGGCACTCATGCCCAGGCCGTGCGCCAGCGCGATGATTGCCTTTACGATCGCGTCACTCTGGACATTGGTGCCCAGGTCCATGACAAAGCTGCGGTCGATCTTCAGGTAGCCGATGGGCAGGCGCTTGAGGTAGCTCAGCGACGAGTAGCCGGTGCCAAAATCATCGACTGCTATGCGCAGTCCGGCATGATTGAGTTGCTCGAGCGTGTCGCGGGCACGCTCGAAATTGCTCATCACCACCGATTCGGTCACCTCGAGCTCCAGATGGTGTGCCTGGATGCCGTAGCGGTTCATGGTCTGCTCGAAGACTGACACCAGGTCCGGCTGCCGGAACTGCCGCGCTGACAGATTGACCGCCACCCGGATGTTGTCGAATCCCGCGCCCCGCCAGCTGCTGATCTGCCTGCATACTTCTTCCAGAATCCATTGGCCAATGTGCTGGATAAGACCACTGGACTCGGCCAGCGGGATGAATTCACTGGGCGACACCCAGCCACGCTGCGGGTGCCGCCAGCGTGCCAGCGCCTCGAGGCCGACAATCTGCCCGTCCCGGACGTTTACCTGAGGCTGGTAGTGCAGCTCCAGCTGGCGCCGTTCGATCGCATGCCACAGGTCGTTCTCGAGTTGTATGCGATCCAGGGTGTAGACCGTGGTGCCCGGCACGAAGATCCGGTAGCCATTGCCGCCATCATGCTTGGCCTCGTACATGGCTTCGTCGGCGTGCGAGACCAGCACGTCCGCCGGTGAGTTGTCGAAGGGAAACGTCGTGACTCCGACGCTGGCCGCCATGTGCAATTCAACCTCGCCGACTCGATAGGGCTGTGCGAGGCTGTGGACGATGCGCTCGGCGAATGCAATGACGTCCCTGGCGCCCGTCACCCGCGCCAGCACCAGAAATTCATCGGCACCCATGCGGGCCACCGCGCCTGCGTCGCTCGCCAGCAGCTGCAGGCGACCGCCTACTTCCCCAAGCACCGCATCCCCCGTGCCGTGGCCGAGCGAATCGTTTATCGGCTTGAACCGGTCCAGGTCCACCAGCATCACCGCGAGGGGTCGGGGGTCGTCGGCGTATGCGGCGATGCCCTGCTTGAGTCGTTCTATGAACAACGCACGATTGGGCAGGTCCGTGAGGGCGTCGTGCGTGGCCTGGTGTGTCAGGCGGGCATTGGCAAGCTGCAGCCGTTCTGCGTGCGCGCGCGCCCGCGATGCCAGATGCGAGTCAAATACCAGCGTGATCAGCGTGGTGGTGAGCAGGCCGAACTGACCAGGCCCACGGCCACGGCCAGCCAGCCATTGTCGATGGCGAAGCCGCCGCGGCAAATGGAGCCAGGCACGAAGTGCGAGGCCGCCATGCCGGTGTAGTGCATGCCGGCGATGGCCAGTCCCATCAGCACGGCGGCACCGAGGCGCGCCATCCTGGCGCGCAGGCTGTCCCGGCGATCGAAGTTTGAAGGTCAGGCCCAGGGCCGCGTACGAGGCGCCCAGCGCGATGCCGCCTGATGCCGCAACCAACAGGGGATCATAGGAAATCGCCGGCAGGATGTGGATCGCACTCATGCCCGTGTAGTGCATGGCAACTATGCCCATGCCCATGACCATGCTGCAGACCAGGTGGCGGACCAGCCCCAGCTGCGCACTGCTGGCAATGCGGATCGCGAATCCAGAGGTCAGGATGGCGATGCCCAGCGACCCCAGCGTCACACCCATGTCGTAACGCAGGCCAATTGGCAGTGACATGGCCAGCATGCCGATGAAGTGCATCGACCAGATGCCGGTGCCCATGGTGATCGCGCCGATGACCAGCCACAGACCGCCCAGCGAGCGCAGGGACTGTGAGACCCGCGAGGCCAGCCCCAGGGAGGTGTAGGACACAAGGATGGCGACGCCGATCGATAGCGAGACCAACCAGGGGCTGTAGCTGACGGGCATCTGAATTCCGCGACATTGCCAATGCGCCTGGAAGGCGTTTCGGCATAGGACTGGAATTCTGAAGTACGGCGCCGGTCAATCGACGCTGCATAGCAACAATATATGCCGCTTGCACATAGACCCTCACGCTCCTGCTCAGGAATGCTGCCGCTAGTGGGTGTACAGTGCGCGCATGGAGTATCGGACTGCATGAGCGCGTCGCTGGAAATTTGAACCATGACGGCCCCGGCAACTCCCGATGGCCTGCCGTCTGGCAGCTGGTTCGAAACCATCGTCGAGAGTGCCCCCGATGCGATACTCGTGGCCGACCGCAACCGCAGAATTGCGCTGGTCAATCGCAGCGCCGAAGTGCTGTTTGGCTACACGCGCAGCGAGCTGATCGGCCAGCTGCTCGAGATGCTGGTGCCGCAACGATTTCGCGGGCAACATCCACAGCACGTGGCCGAATTCATGGCGGCGCCGCAAAGCCGCGCGATGGGTGCGGGCCGGGAACTGTTCGGCGTGCGCAAGAATGGCAGCGAAGTGCCGATCGAGATCGGCCTGAACCCGATCGACACGCCGAGCGGGCTGTTTACGCTGGCGTCCATCATCGACATCACGGCACGCAAGCTCAGCGAAGACAAACTGCGCCTCAGCAACGCCGAGCTGGAAAAGACCAACCGCGAACTGGATGAGTTCGTCTACACCGCTTCGCACGATCTGCGTGCGCCACTCACCGGTGTAAGCACGGTCGCGCAGTGGATACTGGAAGACGATGCCACCCTGGCACCGGAATCGCGCGAGCGGCTGGTGTTGATCCAGGGCCGCATCCGCCGCATGAGCCGGCTGCTGACCGATATCCATGACTACGCTCGCGCCGGCCGTTCCGCGCAGGTATCCGGAACGGTGATGAGTGCCGCGACCCTGGTGGCGGACGTTGCCGCTACGGCGCACCTGCCGCCCGGCTTTGCAGTGGTTGCCGATCCTGCGCTCGAGAGCGCCCAGGTCGCACGGGTACCGCTCGAGCAGGTGCTGCACAACCTGATCAGCAATGCCATCAAGCATCATGACCGGCAGGCCGGCGCGGTCACGGTTGCGCTGGTGGCGCGCGGCCGATGGCTGCGATTTTCGGTAACTGACGATGGTCCCGGCATTCCCGAGCAGTATCGCGAGGCCGTGTTTGAAATGTTCAGGACGCTGAAGCCGCGCGACAAGGTTGAAGGCAGTGGCATGGGCCTGGCGCTGGTACGCAAAATCGTTGCACGGATGGGCGGGGAGTGTGGAATCGAAGCCGCAGCGAATCGCGGCACGCTGGTGTGGTTTGAATGGCCCGCGGCTGGCCTGGCAACTGGGGAAACACTATGAGTGACAATCTGGTATCGATCCTCCTGGTAGAGGACGATGACATCGATGCGGCGATGGTGGGTCGTGGGCTTGCCAAGGCCGGAATCACCAACCCGCTGCTGCGCGCGCACGATGGCGTCGAGGCGCTGGAAATGCTGTTGGGCAGCAATGGTCAGCAGAAGCTGACGCCACCCTACCTGATGCTGGTTGACATACGCATGCCCCGGCTGGATGGCCTTGGCCTGATTCGCGAAGTGCGCAACAACCCCATGCTGCAACGTACGGTCATCTTCGTATTGACGACATCGGCCAGCGAACGCGATCGCAGCACCGCCTACGATGCCCACGTCGCCGGCTATGTCGTGAAATCTGATTCACCTGACCAGTTCGTCGGCCTCGCCAAGATGCTCGAGTACTATCTGCTGATCGTCTCGCCACCGATGCCTTCGGCATTCGCAATAGGCGCCGGCTAGGCGCGCGGTGGCCGACCGCGACACGGTGCCAGGCGCTGCTCAGGGCATTGGGCGCACCCGGATGCGGCGATAGTGTGTCTCGCTGTCCGGATCGTGGCCCTGCAACGCAAAGGTGCCGTGTGAGAGCAGGCGATCCTTGAATTCCGGCGCGCGCTCGGCGTGCTCAGGCTCGAGGTAGTCGGCAATCGTCTTGCCATTCACCCTGGTGATGACGTGCTTGCCCTCGACCCGGATATAGAGCCTGAACCACTGGTCGTCGGGCGCCGGCGCCACGAAGTTGTCCTGGATGGCATACAGCCCGCCGGTGCGCTTCGGATCGGAGTGCGAGTTGTTGACCTGCACCTCATAGCCCTTCGAGGGCCAGCCGGTTTCCTGGAACTGGGTATGAAAGTACACGCCCGAGTTCGCGTGCGGACGGGTCTTCACGTCCGCCATGAATTCAAAATTCCTGAAGTCATGCTGCGCAACGGGGCCTTCATAGAACAGATGTGAGCGCGGTCCGTGTGCCACGAGCTCGCCCTTCACCACCGAGAAGGTGCCGGGCGCATCGCTGGCGCGCCAGCCATCCAGCGTCTTGCCATCGAACAGGCTTTGCCAGCCCTGGTCACCCGACGCGGCTTGCGTCGCGGCCGTGATTGCGCGGGCAGACCAGGCGCCTGCAACAGCCAGCAGGGCGCACGCCAAGGACAGGTAACGATTACGCATGGTGATTCCTTCAGGCCAGGCCGGCTTGCTTGAGGACTTCGGGCGGTGGGCCATCGAACTTCGCCAGCGGCATGTTGCCGACATAGCCCAGGTCCTTCGTGCCGGCGGGAGAGGTGTAGAAGCCGCCGGCCGTGAGATCGCGGAAGCGCGCGAAGAAAACCGCGCCCTGCTGGAACTGTGCGCTGGCCTCGGGCTGGTAGCAGATGTCCTTGCAGATCGCATCCTGTCCACTGGCGTCGAGAGCAGCGAAGTCGTGTCCGTAGCGGCGTTGTGCCTCGGCATCGACCCAGGCGAGACCGGGAATCACGATGGCACGATCGGCGACCTGGTCGGGGTAGGGTGCGCTGATCCACTCGTCGATGAAATCAACCACGCCGACGCTCGAGGCGCTGGGCGAAAACTGGTCAGCGGGAATGATCACATCGCTCAAGGCCGTGGCACAGCGGCGTTGAATCGGGCTCAGCGTCAGGGGCCAGTACATGCCTGGCGAGTGGGGCGTCTGCAGTTTCGGGTCGGTGCCGTATCCCTGAGCCGGGCCGTTGTGATGCAGCGGCCCGGCGTTTTCCGGCTGCGCCGCAGTCGCAGCGCGCAGGCGCATGCTGGCAGCGGCCGCCAGCATCCACTTGATCGTGGTGCGCCGGTCGAATCGCGGGCTGTGGTCCGCTTCAGTCATGGCTCACCTCAGATCTCCTTGCGCTTCATCAGGGACACGAGGTGATCGGATGCCCGCCAGGCCAGCGCCATGATCGTCAGTGTCGGGTTCTTGTCGGCATTCGAGCAGAAGGTGCCGCCGTCGTTGATGAACAGATTGGGGATGTCCCAGGTCTGGCCCCACTGATTGGTGACCGAGTTGCGTGCATTCGTGCCCATCAGCGTGCCGCCGACTTCGTGGATGATCTTGCCGCCGGGTTCGATGGCTTGCTTGCCGTCTGCCGCCACGTGGCTCAGCACGCGACCGCCCAGGTTCTGCACGATATCGGCGAAGGTCTTCTGCATGTGCGCGGCCTGGCGCGTCTCATGATCGGACCAGCGCCAGTGGAAGCGCAGCACCGGAATGCCCCAGTGATCCTTGAGCTGCGGATCGAGCTCGCAGTAGCAGTCGTCGTTTGGAATCATTTCGCCGCGGCCGGCGAAACCCACGAACGAGCCGTAGTAGCGGCGCACGTCGGCCTTGAAGCGCGCGCCATAGCTGCCGTGGGTCAGCACTTCGAGGCCGCTGGCCAGATCCATCGCCGGCGCGCGCCGGCCGGTGCTGAATTCGATGTGGTAACCGCGCGCAAAGCCGAGCTTCGCGACATTGTCCTTGCCGTACAGCCACCAGGGCGCGTACAGGTGTTCGCCGCCCGCGCCATCTTCATTGTGTGCTGGCAAGCTCTCGAGCCGCGGCACCTGGCCATACAGACCGGCGCCCACCGTATCCATGATGTAGCGGCCGACGAGGCCGCTCGAATTCGCCAGCCCGCCGCTGCGCGCGGCGCCCGAGTTCAGGAGTATGCGCACCGACTCGCAGGCGCCGGCAGCGAGCACGATCGCACGCGCCTGCGCGTGATGTTCCTTGCCGGTAGTCTTGTCGATGAAGCGCACGCCGGTGGCCTTGCCATCCTTGCCCTGCACGATCTCGCGCACCATCGCGTCGCAGAGGATGTCGAGATGCCCGGTGGCCAGCGCCGGGGGCAGATGCACGGTGGTTGATTGATAGGTGGCGCGAATCGAGCAGCCGCGCCCGCAGGGCGTGGCGTAGAAGCAGGCGGCGCGATTCTGCATGTCGGCCTTGATGATCCGCTGCGCCGTAGCGTTGCCCGGATGCAGCAGCGCCGGCAGCCGCTGGTGATCGAGCCGCTCGGTCATCACCGCGCGATGCATCGCCACGAAAGGCACGCCGAGCGAGCGCGATCCTTTTTGCACCAGCAATTCACCTACGCGCGGCTTCGGCGGTGCCATCAGCACGCCCGGCGGTGAGTTGGGTGTGTTCTCGAGGCCGTCGTTGGCGCCGTAGACGCCGATCAGGCGCTCGACGCGATCGTAGTAGGGCGCGACTTCCTCGTAGCCGATCGGCCAGTCGCGGCCCAGCCCGTCGCGCGAGTAGGGCTTGAAATCGTAGTGGCCGTTGCGCAGCGCGATGCGCCCCCAGTGGTTGGTGCGTCCGCCCAGCATGCGCGGCCGCCACCACCAGAACTGGCGCGTCGGGTCATCCGAAGCGCTGGTGTAGGGTTCGCCCGGAACCTGCCAGCCGCCATCGATCGTGGCATCGTAGAAGCCGAAGGGCTTGTCGGGCGTGCCCGACTCACGGAGCGGTGCCATGTCCGCTGTCTGGAACATCGGGGTCTCGTGCTCGGGCGTGTAGCGGCGCCCGGCCTCGAGCATCAGCACCTTCACGCCTTCCATCGTCAGGGTGTAGGCGCTCTGGCCGCCGGCGGCGCCCGAACCGATGACGATCACGTCGTAGTGTCGGTCCTGTGCCGCGCTGGCGGTGATGAATGGCATGCGACAGTTTCCGCCAGCGGGTTCCATCAGGTCAATGTCCGGTGCGCATCTGGCACAGTGCCGCCACCGGGTCTATGATGACCGTGCGCCCAGGCGTTGCCGTCGCAAGCAAACTGACCGGAGAGTCGTATGCAGAAGATCGTGCGCAAATACCTCACGGCCCTCGAAGCGGGTGATGCGGGCAAAGCGGCCGCACTGTTCATTCCGGATGGCTGGGTCGAGTCACCGTTCCTGGGCAAGCTGCCGGTGCGCGAGTTCTTCGCGAAGGTTGCCGGCGCCTCGAGTGGCGCCAAGCTCACGGTCTATGACGTGCTGGTCAGCGCCGAAGGGCACCTGCGCGCGGTCGCGTACTATCGCTACGACTGGTCACTGAAAGATGGCTCCAGGGTGGCGTTCGACTGCTCGGACATCTTCAACTTCGACATGGATACGGGGCACATCGCCTCGATCGTGCTGGTCTACGACACGCACCCGGTGCGTGGTGTCGTTCAAAACAAGTATTCCTGACTCGCTGGCATGATCCGGCGCGGTGATTCGCGCACCGACCTGCCCGCTGTTGCAGTCCTGATCCTGTTCGGCGTCAGCGCAGGCGCTGCACCGGGTCATTGGTCGCGCGAGTGCGCCCGATGACCGAGCTGAAGCCGCAGGCAATACTTCACCTTGGGGCGACGGCCGATTGGGTGGCGATCACTGCTGATGCGGTGTGGGTGGGCAGTACGGGTCCGCATGCCGTCCACCGTATCGATCCGCAAACCAATCGTGTAGTGGCGAGCGTGCCGCTGCCGGGAGAACCCTGCGCCGGACTGGCCACGGGATTCGGCAGTCTCTGGGTGCCCTTGTGCACGAAACCCAGCTCGCTCGCGCGCGTGGACCTGCTGCGCAATGCACTCACTGCGGTCTACAAGGTTGGCTCGGCCGCTGAAGGCGGCGTGACCACGAGCCCGGACAGTGTCTGGCTGGTGGGTGATGCCAGGGGCACGCTGCTGCGCATTGATCCGCAATCCGGCTCGGTGCGGCAGCGGATCGCGCTGGCGCCCGGTTCGTACAATCCTCGCTACGACAATGGACGCCTATGGGTCACGCGCGCCGAGGGCGCGCAAGTCAGCAGTGTCGATGCCAACACCGGCAAGATCATTGCGGTAACGAAAACCGGACCCCATCCGCGCTTCCTGACGGCCGAGGCCAATGCCGTGTGGACCTTGAATCAGGGCGATGGCAGCCTGTCGCGTATCGAACCGGCCACGCAGCGGCTGGTCGCGAACGTCGCGCTGAGTACACCCGGTCATGGCGGTGACATCAGCCTCGGCAGTGGGCTGGTCTGGACCACCATGATCAAGACCCCACTCTCCGCCGTCGATCCCGCGACCAATACGCTGCTATGCCAGTGGGTCGGTGCCGGCGGCGATTCACTGGGCATTGGCCACGGCTCGATCTGGCTCACGGATTACCACGGTGGCACGATCACGCGCTACGGGCTCGACGAGCTCACGAGCCGTTGTCACTCCGCGGCGCCGTAGCCTCCGGCTGTCGGCGTCTGGATCACGAACACATCACCTGCTTCGCAGTGCGCGGTCGCCGCGCCCGGCAGCTGCGTGACGCTGCCGTCGCTGCGCTCGATCCAGTTCCTGCCGACTTCACCGGCAGCGCCACCCGCCATGCCATAAGGTGGCACGCGCCGGTGACCCGACAGTATCGAAGCTTCCATCGGCTCGAGAAATCGAATCCGACGCAAGGCGCCCGGACCGCCGCGCCAGCGCCCGGCGCCGCCGGAGCCGTAACGGATCGAGTGTTCCTCCACCAGCACTGGATAGCGGAATTCCAGTACCTCCGGATCGGTCATGCGGCTGTTGGTCATGTGGGTCTGCACCGGCGTGGCACCGTCGAAGCCATCGCCAGCGCCTGATCCGGCGGCGATGGTCTCGTAGTACTGGTAGCGCGCGTTGCCGAAACTGAAATTGTTCATCGTGCCCTGGCTCGCGCCCAGCACGCCGAGTGCGCCGTAGAGCGCATCGGTCAGGCATTGCGAAGTCTCCACGTTCCCCGCCACGACTGCTGCGGGGTAGCGCGGATTGAGCATGCTGCCGTCGGGGATCAGGATCTGCAGGGGCTTGAGGCAGCCCGCATTCAGCGGGATGTCATCGTCGACCAGCGTGCGGAACACGTACAGCACCGCCGCGTGGCAAACCGCGCTCGGCGCATTGAAATTGTTCGCGAGTTGCGCGGAGCTGCCGCTGAAGTCCACGACGCCGGTGCGCGTGGTCGCATCGAGCGCGATGCGCACCTTGATCAGGGCGCCATGATCCATCGGATAGCTGAACTCGCCTGACCATTTGCCGGAGGGCGACTGCAAGGCGAGCCTGTGGATCACCCGACGCACGGCCTCCTCGGCGTTGTCCTGTACGTGCCGCATGTAGGCGTGCACCACCTCGAGGCTGTATTCCGCGGTGATGCGGCGCAACTCCTGCACGCCCTTCTCGTTCGCCGCGATCATCGCGCGCAGGTCTGCGAGGTTCTGGTCGATGTTGCGCGCAGGGTAGGGGCCGGAGCCGAGCAATCGCCGCGTCTCCTGCTCGCGCAGTTTGCCGCCTTCCACCAGCAGGAAGTTGTCGATGAGTACGCCTTCTTCCTCGATGAGCTTCGATTCCGAAGGCATTGAGCCGGGCGTCAGGCCGCCGATGTCGGCGTGATGTCCGCGTGAACCCACATAGAAGATCACGCGGCTACCATTCGCGTCGAACACCGGCGTGATCACCGTGATGTCCGGCAGATGCGTGCCGCCGTTGTACGGCGCGTTGAGCATGTAGACATCGCCGGGCCTGCTGGCGCGGCCGCTGGCAGCCGTGTTGTCGCGGATCACCGCGCGCACCGATTCGCCCATCGATCCCAGGTGCACCGGCATGTGCGGCGCGTTGGCGATCAGTGCGCCGTGCTGGTCGAACAGCGCGCAGGAGAAATCCAGCCGCTCTTTGATGTTCACGGAATAGGCCGTATTCGCGAGCCGCAGGCCCATCTGTTCCGCAATCGCCATGAACAGGTTGCTGAACACCTCGAGCATCACCGGGTCTACGCTGGTGCCGATCGCCGTGCCGCGATCCAGTGCCACGGTGCGCTGCAGTTGCAGCTGACCGGCTGTGCCCATCTCGAGTTGCCAGCCGGGTTCCACGACGACAGTGCCATGGGCTTCGGCGACGATAGCCGGGCCTGTGATCCGCTCGCCGCTCGCCAGTTGTTCACGTCGGAACACGGGCGTTTCCTGCCATTGGCCCGCGAGATAGACGCGGCGCTGCAGCCTTGCTGTCGGTGCGCCACCCGTTGATGGCAACGCAGCCGGGCCAAGCGCAGCAACGACCGGCGCGGCGGCCAACGGCTCGGCACTGCTCGCGATCGCCTCGATCGACACAGCCTCGATCACCAGGGCCCTCTCGTCCATCAGGAAGGAATAGCGCTGCCGATACGCCGCCTCGAAGCGGCGCCGGATCCCGGCGGCCGTGTCATCCTCGACGATCAGCGCGGAATCCGTGCCCTCGTAGCGCGCGTGCACACGAGGCTTGAAGCTGATCTGTGCATCGGCAAAACCCTGTGCCTGCAGTTGCGCGCGCGTACGCGTGCACAGCTCATCGAACGCGGCCCGCAGCAGTGGCAGGGTGGCCTCGTTCAGGGGCTGTTCAATCGCCTGGCTCGCGATCAGCGTGATATCGGCCAGACCGAGGCCATAGGCCGAGAGCACACCCGCGTAGGGATGCATGTAGATGCGGGTGATGCCTACGGCATCGGCAATCAGGCAGGCGTGCTGGCCGCCGGCGCCACCGAAACACTGCAACGTGTACTGCGTGGCATCGTAGCCGCGCGCCACCGAGACCTTTTTGATCGCGTTGGCCATGTTGTCGATCGCGATCCGCACGAAACCCTCTGCCACGACTTCGGGTGGTGGCACGCGGCCGCCGTGGCGCCCGATCGCGTTGGCGAGCGCGAGGAATTGCCGTCGTACCGCATCGGCATCCAGAGGCTCGTTGCCCGCGCGTCCGAACACCTGCGGAAAAAGATCGGGCTGGAGTTTCCCCAGCATCACATTGCAGTCGGTGACCGTGAGCGGGCCGCCGCGCCGGTAGGCCGCGGGCCCGGGGTGCGCACCGGCGGAATCAGGCCCGACGCGATAGCGCGCGCCATCGAAATGCAGGATTGAACCGCCGCCGGCTGCCACCGTATGGATGTTCATCATCGGCGCGCGCATGCGCACGCCCGCCACCTGCGTCTCGAAGTTGCGCTCGAATTCCCCGGCATAGTGGGACACATCGGTCGATGTGCCGCCCATGTCGAAGCCGATGAGCCGCTCGTGCCCGGCGGCCACCGCGGTGCGCACCATGCCGACAATGCCGCCAGCCGGGCCCGAGAGCACGGCATCCTTGCCCTGGAAGGCCATGGCATCGATCAGGCCGCCGGAAGACTGCATGAACTGCAGGCGCACGCCTGGAAGTTCTGCGGCCACCTGCTGCACATAGCGGCGCAGGATCGGCGACAGGTAGGCATCGACCACCGTGGTATCGCCGCGCGACACGAACTTCATCAGCGGCGAGACCTCGTGCGACACCGAGACCTGCGTGAAGCCGATCGCGCGCGCGATGGCCGCCGCGAACCGCTCGTGCTGCGTGTAACGGTAGCCATGCATGAAGACGATGGCGACGCAGCGCAGACCCTGGTCCCACAGGCTCTGCAGCTCAAGGCGCGCGGCCTGCTCATCGAGCGGCTCCAGTACCTCGCCCTGCGCGCTGATGCGCTCCCGCAGTTCGCGCACCTGTGTGTACAACAACTCGGGCAGCACGATGTGGCGCGCAAAGATATGCGGCCGTTCCTGGTAGCCGATGCGCAGCTGATCGCGGAAGCCGCGCGTGGTCAGCAGCGCCGTGGGCGCGCCTTTGCGCTCCAGCAGCGCGTTGGTCGCAACCGTCGTGCCCATCCTCACCAGGTCGATGTCGCCGACCGGAGTGGGCGCGCCCGGCGCTACGCCGAGCAGTTGCCGGATGCCCTCGATTGCCGCATCGGCATACAGTTCGGGGTTTTCCGACAACAGTTTCGCCGTGCTGAGCTTGCCGTCAGGTCGGCGTGCCACCAGGTCGGTGAAGGTGCCGCCGCGGTCGATCCAGAACTCCCAACCACGCCGGCGCCCTGTCACGATGCTCATTGCTCGCTGCTGTTGAAGGCTTACACTGCGCACATGCTACTGGATGCCAGACCCGCTGCGCAGTCGCACACATTGCCACTGCATATCGTGCTGTTGCTGGCCATTGCGGTGTTCATCAACTATGTCGATCGTGGCAACCTCGCCACGGCAGGTCCGCAGCTCAAGGACGAACTGGGTTTGAGCAATGCGCAGTTTGGCGCCTTGAGCTCCGCGTTCTTCCTGTCGTACGCACCGCTGCAATTGGTGGCCGGCTGGCTGGCGCAGCGCTTTGATGTCCGCTATGTGCTCGCAGGGGGACTGGTCATCTGGGCCACCGCAACCTCGCTGGTCGGTCTGGTCAGCAGTTTCACGGCGCTGCTGGCGCTGCGCCTGTTGCTCGGCGTCGGCGAGAGTGTCACCTATCCCTGCAATTCACGCTTGCTGGCGCAGCGTTCGCCCGAACATCAGCGCGGACGCGCCAACGGCGTGATCGCGGGCTGCCAGGCCCTGGGTCCCACCTTCGGCACGCTGGTGGGCGGAATGATCATGGCGCACTACGGCTGGCGCACGGCGTTCGTGGGGTTCGGACTCGTCTCGTTGTTGTGGCTGCTGCCGTGGTTCCTCGCGACACGCGGCGGCACCACGATCGCGGGCGTGGACCACGGGCCGCCGCTGTCTTACCTGCGCCTGTTCAGGGAGCGCGCACTCTGGGGTGCGAGCCTGGGGCAGTTCTTTTCGACCTATTCGTTCTACCTGGTGCTCTCGTGGATGCCGCTGATCCTGGTCAAGAGTTATGGCTACAGCATGCAGGAAATGAGTCGCATCGGTGCCGGCGTCTATGCGCTCTACGCCTTGAGCTCGTTCACGATGGGTTGGGCTTCAGATCGCTGGATCATGGCCGGCGCCTCTGCCAATCGGGTGCGCAAGACCATGCTGGTCGGTGGTCTGATCGGCATCGCCATCCTGATGATGATCTGCGCGAGCGCCGTGGGCAGTTCAGGCGTGCCGCTGCTGGCCGCGACCGCAGTGCTGTTTGGCACCCAGACGCCGAACATCTTTGCCATCTCGCAGACGCTGGGCGGCCCGCGCGCCGCTGGCCAATGGATGGGCGTACAGAATTTCATCGGCAACATTGCCGGTGTGGTCGCGCCATTTGTCACCGGTCTGGTGGTCGACCATACCCACGGGTTCTATTGGGCCTTTGTCATCGCTGCTATGGTCACGCTGCTCGGATGCCTGGCTTTTGGCGTATTGATTCCGCGTATCGAGCCCATCAAATGGACCACGCCATGATCGGACGCCGCGCACTGCTCAAGTCCGCCGGTGCAGCGCTGGCGGCGGGTTTCCTGGACGGTTGCGGCGTTCGCGCGTTGCGATCACTGCCTTCCAGCAAGCTGTCGCTGCCAGTACTGCGCGCAGATCCAGACCTGATCACGAGGATCACCGTCTGCACCCGACCTTTTCGGGCGCAGGGCCCGCGGCTCGACGTGGAGCGTATCGGCGAGCAGACCGTCGTGCACAACTATGGCCACGGCGGCAGCGGCTGGTCGCTCTCCTGGGGATCCGGCTCGATCGCAGCGCGCAACGCACTGGCCACCGGCGAGAAGGACATCGCGGTGATCGGCTGTGGAGCACTCGGGCTGACATCCGCGATTCAGCTGCAACGTGCCGGTGCTCGCGTCACGATCTTTGCCAGAGATCTGCCGCCCAACGTGCGCTCGTCGCTGGCGACCGGCGTGTGGTCGCCGGACTCACGCATTTGCCTCGAAAAACATGCGACGCCGGCGTTCAGGCAAACCTGGAACGAGATGGCGCGCCACTCGTATCAGGCCCATCAGAGTGCGCTTGGTCTGGCTGGAAGCCCGGTCGAGTTCATTGATCAGTACTACATAACAGAAGCGTCGAATCCGGCTGTTGCCTCGAGCGCCGATGATCGACCCCCGTTCGCGCAGCTGGAACAGGATTTGACCGGCCTGGTGCCGGCGACGAAGCATTACCTGCCCGGCACACACCCATTCGGTGCGCGTGCGGTGCAGCGCTTCACGCCCTTGATGTTCAACATCAATGCGTACGCCCGACTGCTGCTGGCGGATTTCATTGCAGCCGGAGGAGCCATTGATGTCAGGGAGTTCCGCAGCGCTGCCGATTTCGCCGGCCTACGTCAGCGCACACTGGTCAATGCAACGGGCTACGGTGCACGGGCCCTGCTGGGCGATGAATCGATCATCCCGGTGCGTGGCCAACTCGCGCGCACGACTGTGCAGGACGACATCCGCTACAGCCTGATCTACCGGGATGCGCTGTTCGTGCCGCGCCGTGACGGCTTCGTGTTCCAGATATTCGGCGACAGCGACTACTACGGTTACGGTGACGACACGACTGTGCCGGACCGCGCCGAGGCCGAGCGCGCCGTGCGCACGATCGGGGCTTTGTTCCCTCCGCCAGCAGCCTGACTCTCGTGGAGAATCCGTTCTCTTGTGGTAGACAGGAGCGTGGGCGACTATTCAGTGACCTGTAGCTAGTGCGGCGCTGATGCCGCCGTGGGCATACGATGGCAAGGAGTCGGATTGGAATGACGGGCAAGACCAATACGCTGAGGAGCCTCGTGCGCGCCTCGAGTCTTTGGCGACCACGATGACCTGGCAGGATTGGGCGGCAAATCTTTGCTATCTGCTGCTGGCGGCCTCCTACCTTGTGGCCGATCTATATTGGCTGCGCATACTGGCGATCGTCGCCCTTGGCCTTGAAGGGGTTTACTTCTACTTCGGCTCGACACCGCCTTTGTGGGTTGGCATCGGCTGGTCAGTAGTCTTTGTCGCCATCAACTTTGTACAGCTGATGCGCATGACGCGCGAGCGCCTGGCCGTGCATTTGTCGGAGCGGGAACTGTTCGTACATCGGGCGATGTTCCCGGAACTGACAGCAGTGCAGTTCAATCGTTTCCTCAAGATCGGGAACTGGCGTGATGTGGAGAGTGGAACAGTGCTGGTTGAGAAAGGCCAGGCGGTACCGGAATTGCTGCTGATTGCCACCGGAACGGTCAAAGTCGAGGTAGGGGCTGAAATCGTAGCGATGCAGCAAGCGGGATCCTTCGTGGGCGAGATGAGCTACATGACGGGCGAGACCGCTTCTGCCACAGTCACCGCGGCAGGCAAGGTGGTGCTGTTTTCGGTGGCCAGGTCGGCGCTCGATCAGCTGTTTACCCAGGAGAAAGACATCAAGGCGGCGTTGATGCGAGTGATTGGCTACGCGCTGACGGAGAAGCTGAAGGCGCGGCATGGCTCGGCCTCGGGTGGCGTCGGACAAGGCCACATCAGCCCGCAACCGTAGCCGCGTCAGTGCTACGATTTCCCATGGCCAGCCGATCCGCGCTCGCCGAATGGAGAGATCACCGTGCCTACCACCGACATCGAGCGAGTCTTCGCGCTGCAGCGCGCGCATCAATGGGACGTAAAGGCGTCGACGGCAGAGCAGCGCAAGGCGAAGCTGAAGAAGCTGAAGGCGGCTGTCGAAGCGCACGCCGAGGAGATCGTGGCGGCGGTGCCGGCAGGACACGCGCAAGCCCGAGCAACGAGATCCGGGTCACCGAGCTGCTGAACGTGCTCGGCAACATCGATCGCAACATCAACAACCTCGATGAGTGGATGAAGCCGGTCGAGGTCTCGCCATCCCTCAACAAGAGTGACCAGGCCCGCATCGTCTACGAGGCGCGCGGCGTCTGCCTGATCCTGGGCCCCTGGAACTTTCCGCTCGGGCTGGTGCATGGGCCCGCTGGCTGCCGCCGTGGCCGCCGGCAACTGCTGCATGGTGAAGCTCACCGACCTGTGCCCCGCGACGCGCGCGCGTCGCCGGCAAGATCATCCGCGAGGCCTTCGCGGAGAACGAGGTCGCGCTGTTCGAGGGCGACGTGGATGTGGCCACCGCGTTGCTCGAACTGCCGTTCAACCACATCTTCTTCACCGGCAGCACGCGCGTCGGCAAGCTGGTCATGGCCGCTGCGGCGCGCAACCTGGCCAGCGTCACGCTGGAGCTGGGCGGCAAGTCGCCCGTCATCGTCGATGCGGACGCGGACGTCAAGAAAGTCGCCGCCGACCTGGCTGCCGCCAAGCAGTTCAACGGCGGGCAGGCCTGCATCTGCCCTGATCATGTGTTCGTCAAGGCAGAGCAGAAGAGTGCACTGGTGGAGGAATTTCGCGCCCGGGTACAGCAGAATCTTTACGCTGAAAACGGCAGTCTCAAGAAAGAAAACATTGCCCAGATCGTCAATGACCAGAACTTCGCGCGCATCAGCAAGCTGCTCGATGACGCAGTGGCCAAGGGCGCCAAGCTGGCCGTGGGCGGCACACTGGAGGCCGCTGATCGCACGGTGCATCCGACGCTGGTCACCGACGTCACGCCCGACATGCTGATCATGCAGGAAGAAATATTCGGACCCGTGGTGCCCGTGATGACCTACAAGACGCTCGATGAGGTCATCGGCTACATCTCGGACCGCCCCAAGCCGCTGGCGCTCTACATCTACAGCAACACGCCCGCCAACGTGGAGCGCATCCTCAGCCGCACTTCATCGGGCGGCGTGACGATCAACGGCTTCTTCTCGCATTACCTCGAGAACCAGTTGCCGTTTGGCGGCGTCAACCAGAGTGGCATGGGCAGCTATCACGGCGTGTTTGGCTTCAAGGCGTTCTCGCATGAACGCGCCATCTACGTGCAGGGGAACAGATAGGCGATCGCCGCAGGCCCGCCTACATGCCGATCCAGCGGCCGACGGCACGCGAGATCCAGCCATCGAACACCAGCGGTGCGCTCAGGTGAGCCAGGCAGATGCATTCGGCCTGTTCCGTGACCACCGGTTGGTGATGCACCGACCCGTCAGTGGCATCGAAATCCCCGGCTTCGAAGCGCGCACGCCCGTCGTCGAACGCGCCACTGATGACCTGGGTCCACTCGATATCGCGATGCGAGTGCCTGGGCAGGCTGCGCCCGGGCGAAATGCCCAGCACGAACATCTTGCCCTCGGCGGCATGCGGCACCTGCACCCGTCGATAGCGCATGCCTGGCGCGATCCAGTGCCAAGGTGACACCTGGCAGCCATCGAGGCGCGACATCCCGCGTGCCGCCGGCAGCGGATTCGCGGCAATCCCGGCGTTGCGGCTCGCCGGCGCGCTGCCTGGTGACAGGCCGTCAATCTGCTCGAGCGCTCGCTGCAGTGCGTTGTCCGACAGCTGCGCCGGCGGCGCGCGCTCCATGATTTCACCGCCAACCGACAACAAAGTCTGCACCCGTTGATGGCACTGCCGGCAGGCATCCAGGTGAACCGCAAGCAGCAGACCACGGCCGCTGTCCAGTTGGCCTGCGGCGAAGGCCAGCAGGCACTCGTCGTCAGGGTGATGCGAAATCATAGGTAGTTCCCATCCAACAGGTCTTTGAGATGCTCGAGTGCGAGCCGGGCGCGAGATTTGACGGTGCCCAGCGACAGCCGCAATTCGCCGGCAATCTGCGACTGGGACTGTTCGGCGAAGTACGCGCGCCGCAAGACTTCCGCCTGTGCCGGCGACAGCGCCGCGATAGCCTCGCGCACCGCGCGCTGACGCTGGGAGCCCAGTACTTCCTCTTCAGGCGCACGCGATCCCTCGGCCATCGGCAAATCCTCGAGCCAGGATTCGGTGTGCGCGCCAACCGGACCGCGCTGCGAGCGGCGATGTTCATCGACCCACAGATTGCGGGCGATCGTGTACACCCAGGTTGCCGGTGAGGCGCGCTCGGGGTCGAACTGCGCGGCTTTGCGCCACACGGTCACCAGCGTCTCCTGCGCCAGTTCCTCGGCCAGAGCGCGCGCGGCGCCACTGCGCTGCAGAAAGCCGGTGACCCGCGGCGCGAAGTGCCGAAACAGTGTCGTGAACGCCGCCCGGTCGCTGCGCTCAGCAACCAGCCGGATGCAGGACTCGAGATCATCAGGGGGCGTCACGGCGACAGCATAACCTCCGGCGGGCGCCGGGATCGGAATGCTGCGCGTACGGAAACGCCAGCCCATCGGGTAGGTCCCGGGAACTGCGAAGGCCATCGACATGCTTCTCTATACGTAACCGCCCCGGGGACGGATCACTTCAAGCGGTCTGCGCCCGGACTGATCCGACCGGACAGTGCCGCCGTATAACTGGCTTGAGGCACCCACGCGCATACCCTTCCAGCAACCCGTGCCCAGGAGCATCGAGTGTCACTAGCGAATCGCGCCATAGACTGGTCAGAGCGTGGTCGGGTGCCCGACGCACTCATTCGGGTAGGCATACGCCGCCTGCTGAAGGATCGACTGCGTACGCTCGGCGATCGATCACCGGAGGCTGCCCGCATACGCACCGCCCGGTTCGTCGAGTCGATGCGCACCTGGCCCATCGCCGATCTCCCGGCCAAGGCCAACGAACAGCACTACGAGGTTCCCGCCGAATTCTTCGGCTGGGTACTCGGGCCACACCGCAAGTACAGCAGTGGCTGGTGGCCCGAAGGTGTCTCCTCTCTGGAGGTCGCCGAAGCGGCGGCGCTCCAGGAGACCTGCGCTCACGCCGAGCTGGCCGATGGCCAGCGCATCCTGGAGCTGGGTTGTGGCTGGGGTTCGCTGACGCTGTGGATGGCCGAACACTACCCAGCGAGCCAGATCGTGGCGATATCGAATTCGGTATCGCAGGGCGAATTCATCATGAGCGAGGCGCGGCGTCGCGGGTTAGGCAACATCGAGCATCGGGTCGCGGACATGAACACGTTCGTGATCCCGGGCCAGTTCGATCGCGTGGTGTCGATCGAGATGTTCGAGCACATGCGCAATTGGCCGGCGCTGCTCGCGCGCATCGCGGCCGCGTTGAACCCTTCGGGAAAACTGCTGCTGCATGTCTTCTGTCATCGCTCGGTGCCGTACCTGTTCGATGATCGCGACGGCAGCGACTGGATGAGCCGGTATTTCTTCTCGGGCGGCATCATGCCGAGCGACACCCTGCCATCGTTCCTGCAGGACTCGCTGCAGCTGAGCCGCACCTGGCGCTGGGATGGTACCCATTACCAGCGCACCGCACGCGCCTGGCTGGAGAATCTCGACCAGCATCGGGACAAGGTCATGCCCATCCTCAGGGACGTTTACGGCAAGGAGCAGGAGCAGCTTTGGTTGCAGCGCTGGCGCATGTTCTTCATGGCCTGTGAGGAACTCTTTGGCTACGCCGGCGGCGAGGAGTGGTGGGTCGCGCACGCGTTGTTCGAAAAGCCCGTATCGTGACTGACTCTGGCCCAGCGCTACCCGCAGGACGCGTCGCCATGGCGCTGAACATCGTGCTATTCCAGTTGGGCTGGTGGTGCGCAGTCCTTGGTGCTGCACATCATCATTTGCTGCTGGGGCCGTGCGTCATTGCGGTGGTGCTGCTGCTCTACATCCTGCCGAACCGTCGCCGAACCCGGGCACTGTCGCTGGTACTTGTGGCACTGGCACTGGGCGCGGCGGGCGAGGTGAGCTTGCGGGCACTGGGAATGACCGCATTTTCCCCCGAGCCCTGGTCGATTGCAGGCGTGCCTGTCTGGATGGTCGCGCTGTGGGGCCTGTTCGCGACTACTCTGACGAGCTCGCTGCGTTGGCTTCAGGGTCGATGGCTGATAGCGAGCCTGTTTGGCGCGGTCGGCGGCAGTCTCTCGTACGTTGCCGGCGCAAGACTCGGGGCGCTCGATCTGCCGGCGAGCGCGTCGTTGTGGGTCGTCGCGCTGCTCTGGGCACTGGCATTGCCGTTGATGTCCGAGCTGGCGCGCCGCTGGGAAGTGCCCGCATGACGCAGCTGCTGCACATCTGGTTCATCAGCTTCGTGCCCATTGCCGTGCTGGCACTCTTGGCGTGGGTGATCTGCACCTGGCGACGCAATGTGGGTCTCATCGACATCGGCTGGCCGCTGTTCCTGTTGGCGGCCGGGATTACCGATGCGCTGCTCAGCCCAAACTTCAGCAGCGCAGGCGGCGCGCAACTGGCTGTGCTCTTGCTCTGGTCGTTGCGCCTGGCGATCCACCTGGCGCGGCGCAACTGGAGCGCACCCGAGGATCGGCGCTACGCGGCGATCAGAGCGCGCAATGAGCCGGGCTTCTGGTGGAGGAGCCTGATCTACGTATTCCTGTTGCAGGCGGTGTTGGCCTGGATCGTCTCCATGCCGTTGGCGGCTGGCGTCGGCGGGTCCACTGGCATTACGCCCACGTTGCGGGCCGGCATGATTCTGGCGCTGTTCGGATTCGCCTGGGAAGCGATCGCCGACGGGCAACTGGCCCGCTTCCGGCAGCAGAAATCCTCGGCAGGCCAGGTGCTGGACACGGGCTTGTGGCGCTACAGCCGCCACCCCAACTACTTCGGCGAGTGCCTGGTGTGGTGGGGATTCTTCGTAGCCTCGGCGAGCGCGAATACCTTGTGGACCGTGATTTCGCCACTGCTCATGACGGTGCTGCTGCTGCGCGTATCAGGCGTCAGCCTGCTCGAGCGGGACATCGGCCAGCGCCGGCCCGGCTACCAGGCCTACATCGCACGCACTGCGGCCTTCTTTCCGCGCCTGCCGCGCGACCCTGCCTGAGGAGTGATGCCTGCCATGTCAGTCAAACGAACACTTGCCTTGACGCTCGGCGCCGCTGCCGCATTGCTGGCCTGCAGTGAGCAGGTGCAACCCGCGCTGCCCGTGGTCGCGCACGTCGACCTGGCGCGCTTCATGGGCGACTGGTACGTCATTGCGAACATTCCGACCGTGATCGAAAAGAACGCCTACCTCGCCAAGGAGTCCTATCGCCTGGCCCCGGACGGTACGATCGCCACCACCTTCACCTATCGTGCCGGTTCATTCACCGGTCCCGAGAAGCGGCATACACCGCGCGGCTTTGTCATTGACAAGGCGAGCAATGCTGTCTGGGGCATGCGTTTTGTGTGGCCGATCAAGGCCGACTATCGCATCGCCTATCTCTCCGAGGACTACGGCCAGACCATCATCGCCAGAACCCAGCGCGACTACCTGTGGATCATGGCCCGCACGCCGCAGCTGGCCGAAGCGGACTTGCAGAAGCTGATCGCCGTTGCCGTATCACTCGGCTACGAGCGCGACAAGATCCAGCGGGTGCCGCAGCAATGAAGATCGCGATCATCGGCTCCGGCATTGCCGGCAACACCGTCGCCCGCCAGTTGCATGCGGAGCACGACATCACCGTGTTCGAAGCCGGGGCGCGCATCGGCGGGCACTCGCATACGCACCGCGTTGAACACGCGGGCCGCAGCTACGCGATCGATACCGGCTTCATCGTCTACAACACCCGCAACTACCCGGAGTTCAGCAGCATGCTGAACATGCTGGGCGTGGCATCGCAACCGAGCACGATGAGTTTCTCGGTGCGCGACGAGCGCAGCGGCCTCGAATACAGCGGCACCAACCTCAATACCTTTTTCGCGCAACGGCGCAATCTGCTCAATCCCGCGTTCCTGCGCATGCTGCGCGAGATCATGCGCTTCAATGCGCGCGCGCCCGGACTGCTGGTCGCCGGTGTCGCCGAAGTCTCGCTGGGCGACTATCTGCAGCGCGAGGGCTACAGCCAGCATTTCATCGATCAATTCATCATCCCGATGGGAGCGGCCATCTGGTCCACGCGACCGGGCCTGATGCTGCAGTTCCCGGCGCAGTTCTTCGTGCGCTTCCTGCACAACCACGGCATGCTCTCGGCCGGCAAGCACCCGGAATGGCGATCGATTGTCGGCGGCTCGATGCAGTATGTCGAACGACTGGTGGCGCCGTTTCGCAGCCGCATCAGGCTGAACGCGCCCGCGGAGCGCCTGCGACGCGAGGTGAACGGAGTGTGGCTCAGCGCCGGCGGCAGCGGACCGGTGCGTTACGACGCAATTTTCCTCGCGTGCCACAGCGATGAGGCCCTGAAGCTGCTCGCGCAGCCAACGGCGCAGGAGTGCGAGGTGCTGGGCTCCATCCCGTTCCAGCGCAACGAAGCGGTATTGCACCGCGACGCCTCGCTGCTGCCCAGGACCCGCCGCGCGTGGGCGGCCTGGAATTACCACGTGACCGCGGATCGTGACGGGCCGGTGCAATTGACCTACAACATGAACATGCTGCAGCGGCTGGAGTCCGGCAGCCCCTTTCTGGTGACGCTCAATCGCACTGATGCCATCGATCCCGCACTGGTGTTCGCGCGCGAGACTTACCACCACCCGCTGTTCTCGCCCGCGAGCACGCGGGCGCAATTGCGGCATCGGGAACTCAACGGCTATCGCGGCACCTATTACTGCGGTGCCTGGTGGCGGAACGGATTTCACGAAGACGGCGTCGCCAGTGCCCTGCAGGCGGTGGCCCATTTCAGGCAGGACCATGCACAGCGCAATCTATTTCGGACAGGTTAAGCACCAGCGCTACCTGCCGAAGGCGCACGCGTTCAGTTACCGCGTGTGCCTGCTGTGGCTGGACCTGTCCGAGCTCCCCACAGTGTTCCGCGGGCGCTGGTTCTGGTCGGTCGCGCGGCGCAACCTGGCCTGGTTCCGGCGCGCGGATTACCTCGGCGATGAGCGCGTATCGCTGGCGGAAGAGGTGCGTCGCCGCGTCGAGTCGCGCACCGGCAAACGCCCGAACGGCCCGATCCGCATGCTGACGCAGTTGCGCATGTTCGGCGTGTGCTTCAATCCGGTGACTTTCTACTATTGTTACGATGCCGACGGATCAACGGTCGAGTGCGTGCTGGCCGAAATCACCAACACGCCCTGGAACGAGCGCCACCATTACGTGCTGGAAGCGTCGGCTCCAGCGCAGCGCGCAGCGACCATCAAAGCTACTTTTCCGAAGGCCTTCCACGTATCGCCCTTCATGCCGATGGAGATGCAGTACGACTGGGCCTTCGGGGAGCCGGGCGACGAACTGCTGGTGCATATGACCAACCGTATGGGCAATCGCCGGCATTTTGATGCCGGACTGCGCCTGCGCCGGCGCGAGCTGTCGGCGGGAAGTCTCGCCAGTGCGCTGCTGTACTCGCCCTTGCAAGGGGCAGGCGTGCTGTTCCATATCTATTGGCAGGCGCTGAGGCTCTGGCTGAAGCGCACCCCGGTGTTCGCGCACCGGTAATCAGTGGTCGGGGTGACAGGATTTGAACCTGCGACCTATACGTCCCGAACGTAGCGCTCTACCAGGCTGAGCTACACCCCGAAATCTCAATGCTGGCGCTCGACTGCGAAGCGGGCCAGGGCCGCGAGACCAGCGCGATATGGCGTGTCGGGTAGTGGCTCAAGGGCGGCAACTGCACGATCGGCCTCGACTTGCGCGAGCCGGGCAGTGTACTGAAGCCCCCCGGTCGATTCAATTGCAGCCAGTATTTCCGCCAGATGCTCGCGCCCCTCGCCGGCGATGGCGCTGCGGATCAGCGCGGCGGTGGCGGCGTTGCCTTGGCGCAGCGCATGGATCAGCGGCAGCGTCGGTTTGCCCTCGGCCAGGTCGTCGCCGAGGTTCTTGCCGCGGGTTTCGGGGTCGGACTGGTAGTCGAGCACGTCGTCGATCAACTGGTAGGCCGTGCCCAGGTGCTTGCCATAAGCTGCCAGCGCCTGCTGGATCGCGAGCGGCGCGCCGCTGACCACCGCCGCGACCTCGGCGCCGGCCTGGAACAGCTGCGCGGTCTTGCGCTGGATCACCTCGAGATAGCGCGCCTCGGTGGTGTCCGGGTCGCGCGCGTTCATCAGCTGCAGCACTTCGCCCTCGGCGATCACGTTGGTCGCTTCGGCCATGATCTCGATCACGCGCTGCGAGCGCACCGCCGCCATCATCTGGAAGGCGCGCGAATACACGAAATCGCCGACCAGCACGCTGGCCTGGTTGCCGAACACCTCATTGGCGGTGTTGCGACCGCGGCGCAGCGCGGACATGTCGACCACATCGTCGTGCAGCAGCGTCGCGGTGTGGATGAACTCGATGAAGGCTGCCGCGTGCACTGGCGCTGGATCATCCGCGTGCCGCTCGCCCCTGTAGCCGCGGTGCCGCTGCCGTGCGCCGCGCAGGCGCGCCCGGCCAGCACCACCAGCAGCGGTCGCAGCCGCTTGCCGCCGCCGGCAATGATGTGCTCGGCGATCTGGTCGACCAGGGGTACGATGCTCTTGAGCCCGGTGCGGATGGCCTCGTCCACGGCGGCCAGATCGGTGCGTACCAGGGCGCGGATCTGCTCGAGTTGGGCCGCCGACCCTGGCAGGGGGCTGTCCGCCGGCTGGGTTGCGGGTTTGAGGACGCTATTCAACTGCCTGTTTCTCCAAGGAAAACCCGGTTTGACCCGCATGGCTGCGCTTCAGTAGAATGCGCGGCCTTTTCCGCTACCCGCCGGTTACCGGCTGGCGGCGAATCACACGGAGCCTTAGAGACAATGTACGCGGTCATCGCCACGGGCGGCAAACAGTATCGGGTCGAGAAGGGCGGCGTGCTCCGCGTCGAATTGCTGAAGGCTGAAGCCGGCGCCACGGTCGAGTTCGACCAGGTGCTGCTGATCGCCGACGGCGAGAAGATCACGGTCGGCAAGCCGATGCTCAAGGGCAGCAAGGTCACGGCCACCGTCGAGTCGCACGGCAAGGGCGACAAGGTGTCGATCGTGAAGTTCCGGCGCCGCAAGCACTACATGCGCATGAAAGGCCACCGGCAGAATTACACCCAGGTGCGCATCAACGAGATCAGCGCGGCCTGATCAGAGCTACAGAATCCGGAGTCCAGATACATGGCACATAAAAAAGCAGGCGGCAGTACCCGCAACGGTCGCGATTCGCACAGCAAGCGTCTGGGCGTGAAGGCCTTCGGCGGCGAGTCGGTGTTGGCCGGCAACATCATCATCCGCCAGCGTGGCACCAAGGTGCGCGCCGGCAGCAACGTGGGCATCGGCACCGATCACACGCTGTTCGCGCTGAAGACCGGCCAGGTGGTATTTGGGCGCAAGGGCGCCGCCCAACAGATGTACGTGAACGTGCTGGCCAAAGAGTCGGAAGCCAGCAACTGAAGTCTGCAGACCACGCTGGAATCATGCTGATTCAACTTAAACCCCGGCCCTGACGCCGGGGTTTTTGTTTGGCGCACTGCGCAGTCCCGATACAGGTAAGCTGGCCGGATGAAATTCGTCGACGAGGCAACACTGCGGGTGCAGGCCGGGAATGGCGGGCGCGGGTGCCTGAGCTTCCGGCGCGAGAAATTCATGCCTTTCGGCGGGCCGGATGGCGGCGATGGCGGGCAGGGCGGCAGCGTGTATCTGCGCGCGGCCGAGGGCATCAACACGCTGGCCGACTTTCGCATCGAGCGACTGCACAAGGCCAAGAACGGCGAGGGCGGTTCGGGCAACGATTGCTCCGGCAAGGGCGGGCCCGACATGTACGTCACCGTGCCCGTGGGCACCTCGGTGCGCGATGTCGAGACCGGCGAAGAGCTCGGCGATCTGAAAACGGCAGGACAGGAGCTGAAGGTCGCGCATGGCGGCAAGGGCGGCTGGGGCAACGCGCGCTTCAAGACCAGCACCAATCGCGCGCCGCGGCAGTTCGGCTCGGGGCTGCCCGGCGAGAAGCGCACGCTCGCGCTCGAACTCAAGGTGATCGCCGATGTGGGCCTGCTGGGCTTGCCGAACGCCGGCAAATCCACGCTGATTCGCGCGCTTTCGGCGGCCCGGCCCAAGGTGGCCGACTATCCCTTCACGACGCTGTATCCGAACCTGGGCGTGGTCTATTGCGGCGAACATCGCAGCTTCGTGATGGCCGATATCCCGGGGCTCATCGAAGGCGCGGCCGAGGGCGCCGGCCTCGGGCACCGATTTCTCAAGCACCTGCAGCGCACGCGCGTGTTGCTGCACCTCATCGATATGGCGCCGGTCGACCCGAGTGCCGATCCGGTGCGCGATGCGCGTGCGATCGTCGCGGAGCTGAAGGCCTACAGCAAGGACCTCGGCACCAAGCCGCGCTGGCTGGTGATCAACAAGCGCGACCTGCTGCCCGATGACGAGGCCGAGAAGCTGGCGAAGGACATCGCGCGGCGCCTGCGTTTCAGCGGTCCGATGCACCTGATCTCGGGCGCTACCGGTCGCGGCACGCGCGAGCTGGCCGAGTCGATCATGCGCTTCCTGGAGACGCAGGGCGCTGCGGCGGGCAGCGACGATGAGCCTGCTGCCGTACTAAAGCCGGCCCGCAAGGCGCCAGCCAAACCGAAGACGCCCAAGCGTCGCAGTCGCCATGTGTAATAGCCGCCATGCGCAATAGCAAAGTTCGCCAGCGCATCGCAGCCGGCAAGCTGAAGCTGCGCATCCGCGACCTGCGCAACCTGGGCGTGAAATCCGAGCAGGTGCTGGGGGAAATCGGCATCTACACCGCCGATGCGCTGCGCCACCAGGGTGCGGTGCGCGTCTACGCCGAGCTCAAGCGCTCGGGCGCCGCGCCTTCACTGAATCTGCTGTGGGCATTGGCTGGGGCGCTCGAGCCCTGGCCCGAAGGCACGCACTGGCGCGAAATTGCGCGCGGCGACACGCGCCTGTCATTGCTGCTGGCAGTAGAGGATCTGGAAGCCACTGCTGCAGTGGCAGAACGCGCGAAGCATGCGCACAAGGCTGCCGCCAAGCGGCGCGCCTGACGGGCTTAACCCAGGGCTTTGACGCGCGCGGCCAGGCGGCTCTTGTGCCGATCGGCCTGGTTGCGGTGGATGATCTTCTTGTTGACCAGCGTGTCGATCAGCGGCACCGCAGCCTTGTAGCTGGCCTGCGCCTCGGCCTTCTTGCCGGCGGCCGTGGTGTCGATCACCTTGCGGATCGCGGTGCGCATGCGCGATCGCAGCGCGACGTTGCGCTCCCGATGCTGCAATGCCTGCCGTGCCGCCTTTTCCGCCGATTTTGTGTTCGCCAAGCGCCTGCTCCGCCGATCCTGAAATGCTGGTCCCCTGAAGGGCCGCGTAGTGTGCGGAAGGGCCCCGGGTCTTGTCAATGCGGCTCCGGTATAGTTAGGGGCCGCATTGCCGTTTAGGGTCCATGAGCCGCCCCATCCTCAAAAATACCGCCGTTACGGGCGTTACGACCTTCCTGTCGCGCCTGACGGGCATGGGCCGGGACATGGCCATCACCGCCGCCATGGGCGTGGGGGCGGTCTCAGACACGTTTTTCGCGGTCTATGCGATCCCCAATTTCCTGCGGCGGCTGTTTGCGGAGGGGTCGTTTTCCCAGTCCTTCGTACCGGTGCTGTCCGAATACCGGCAGACCCGGAGCGAGGCCGAGGTGCGCAACCTCGTTGCTGACACCGCGGGCACCCTGGGCTCAGTGCTGTTGCTGGTGACGATTCTGGGCGTGATCGCGGCGCCGGTGATCGTGTACCTGTTCCTGCCGGGGTTCGCGCACGCGGGCGGCGATCGTATGACGATCGCGGTCGAGCTGTTCCGCTGGGTGTTCCCCTATCTGCTGTTCATCTCGTTGACCTCGCTCTATGCCGGCGTACTGAACAGCTACCAGCGCTTTGCGTTGCCGGCGTTCACGCAGGTAATCCAGAACGTGGTGATGATTTTTGCCGCCGTGTGGCTGGCTGCGGGCAGCGCCAAGCCCGGGCTGGTGCTGGCGATCGGCGTGTTCATCTCGGGTGTGTTGCAGGTGCTGACGCTCCTGCCTTCGGTGGCGCGCCTGCGCTTGCTCTCGTGGCCGCGCTGGCGGCCGGCGGCCGAAGGCGTGCGCCGCATCATCCGGCTGATGGGTCCGGGCATCGTCGGCAGCTCGATGTCGCAGGTGAGCCTGCTGCTCAATTCCGCGATCGCGACCTTTCTTGCGGTCGGCAGCATCAGCGCGCTGTACCTCGCCGACCGCTTGATGGAATTTCCGTTGGGCGTGTTCAGCATTGCGCTCGGCACGGTGATCCTGCCGAGCCTCTCGGCGCAGCATGCCAAGCAGGCCGGCGCGGAGTTTTCCGCCACGCTCGACTGGGCGCTGCGCATTACGGTGCTGCTTGTGGCTCCGGCGATGATCGGCATGATGTTCTTCTCGGGGCCGATCGTCAGCGCGGTGTTCGGTTTCAGGAAGGTGGCGCCCGTTGGCATGCAGATGGCGAGCCTGGCGCTGGTCAGCTACTCCTGGGGCGTGATGACCTTCAGCCTGGTCAAGGTGCTGGCGCCGGGCTACTACGCGCGTCAGGACACGCGCACACCGGTGCGCGCGGCGATGACCGCTCTCGGCGTCAACATGCTGCTGAACCTGTGCGTGGTGGTGCCGGCAGTGAAGCTGAAATTCGGCGCGCCCTATCTGTTGTTGGCCACCACGACCTGCATCTCCTCGGCCGTGAATGCGACGCTGCTGTGGCGCGGCCTGCGCCGTAGCGGCGTATATCAGCCTTCGAAATTGTGGGGCTCACTGCTGCTGCGCGTGGCCGCGGGATGCGTCGTGATGGCAGCGGTATTGTGGTGGATGTCTTCCAGTCTCGAGGTGTGGCTCGCGTACCGGCAACTCGAGCGACTGCTGCGTTGCCTCGGCGGCATCGCGCTCGCTGCGCTGCTGTATTTCCTGGTGCTCTATGCGCTCGGCGTGCGCCGCCGCGACCTGCAGACGCGAGTGGCGACGTGAGACTGCTGCGCCTCTCGGCCGCGCGCCGCAGTTGCGCTGGCGCCAGGGCGGTGACGATCGGTGGCTTCGATGGCCTGCACGTGGGGCACCAGGAACTGATCCGCCGTACGCGCAGCGCCGCGCAGCGATTGAAGTTGCCGGCTGCGTTGCTGAGCTTCGAGCCACTGCCGCGCGAATTCTTCCAGCGCGAGCAGGCGCCGGCGCGGCTGACCGATTTTCGCGAGCGCTGGCGGCTGCTGCAGTCACTGGGGCTGGATGAATTCCTGGTGCTGCGCTTCGATGCGCGGCTGGCCCAGCTCGGCGCGCCCGATTTCATGCAGATGCTCGCCTCGGTCGGCGCGCGCCACGTCACCGTGGGGCACGACTTTCGTTTCGGGCATCGCGGCGCCGGCGATACCGCACTGCTGCGGCAACAGGGGCCGCAGCTCGGCTTCGAGGTCGAGGTCGTGGAACCGGTAGTGCTGGACGGCGAGCGCGTAGGTTCGCGCCGCGTGCGCGAGGCCCTGGCCACAGCCGACCTGCCGGCCGCGCAGCGCATGCTGCGCCGGGCCTATGCCATGCGGGGCCGCGTGCGACGCGGTGCGCAGCTCGGCCGTACCCTCGGCTTCCCTACGGCGAACCTGGCGATGCATCGACGCGCCTTGCCTTTTTCAGGTATTTTTGCGGTGCGCGTGCACGCAGGTGCAAGTGGCGGTGCGATGGCGGCGCTCGATGGCTGGCCGGGCGTGGCGAGCCTGGGCACGCGCCCACAGGTGAACGGCGTCGAGCCGCTGCTCGAAGTGCACCTGTTCCGCTTCAGCGGCGACCTCTATGGACGCGAGATCGAAGTGGAATTCGTCGCCAAGCTGCGCGATGAACAGCGCTTTGGCTCGCTGGACGAGATGATCGCCCAGATGCATCGCGATGCCGAGGCCGCGCGACAACTATTGTCCTGAAGTGGAATTGCAGTGACCGATTACAAAAGCACGATCAATCTGCCGGTAACCGATTTCCCGATGAAGGCGGACCTGGCGCAGCGCGAGCCCGCGCAACTGGAGCGCTGGGCCAGGCTCGATATCTATGCGCGCATCCGCGAGTACGCGCGCGGTCGTCCGCCCTTCGTGCTGCATGACGGGCCGCCCTACGCGAACGGCGCGATCCACCTCGGCCATGCGCTCAACAAGGTGCTCAAGGACATCGTGGTCAAGTCGCGTGGCTTCGAGGGTTGCGATGCGCCCTACGTGCCGGGCTGGGATTGCCACGGCCTGCCGATCGAACTCGCGGTCGAGAAGAAGCACGGCCGCCCGGGCAAGAAACTCGATGCGGCGGCTTTTCGTGCGGCCTGCCGCGAGTTCGCGACCAAACAGGTGGATGCCCAGCGCGCCGATTTCAAGCGCCTCGGCGTGTTTGGCGACTGGGAGCGGCCCTATCTCACGATGGATCCGCGCTATGAAGCCCAGCAGATCCGCTCGCTCGGCAAGATCATCGCCAATGGCCACCTGTATCGCGGCCTCAAGCCCGTGCATTGGTGCTTCGATTGCCGCTCGGCGCTCGCCGAGGCGGAGGTCGAATACGAGAATCACACCTCGATAGCGATCGATGTCGAGTATCGCTGCGTGGACGTGGGTGAGTTTGCGCGTCTGAGCGGCATCGCTGCGGCCGCCTTGGGCGGTGCCGCGGGGACAGCCCCCAAAGTGTCAGTGGTGATCTGGACCACCACGCCATGGTCCTTGCCTGCAAGCCAGGCGGTGACGCTGCGCGCCGATTTCGACTACGCGGCCTACGCGGTGCAGCGCGGCGAGAACAGTGCCGGCGCGGATGGCGGTGCCGAAGTGCTGGTGCTGGCCGAAGCGCTCGCGCCCGCCTGCCTGGCGCGCTACCAACTCGAAGGCAAGCTGCTCGGTCGTTTCAAGGGCGCGGCGCTCGAAGGCCTGAAACTCGAGCATCCCTGGCTGGCCCGCCAGGTGCCGGTGATCCTGGGCGATCACGTCACGCTCGATACGGGCACCGGCGCCGTGCACACGGCGCCCGCGCACGGCCAGGAAGACTTCGCCGTCGGCCTGCAATACAAACTGCCCGTGACCAATCCGGTGGGCGACGATGGACGCTTCGTACCGGGCACCGAATTGTTCGAAGGGCTCAAGATCGAGGCAGCCGTGCCGGCCATCGTCGAGCGTCTGCGCGTCGGTGGGCGTCTGGTGCACCAGGAACCCATCCAGCATTCCTATCCGCATTGCTGGCGTCACAAGAGCCCGCTGATCTTCCGCGCGACTTCGCAGTGGTTCATCAGCATGGACAACCAAGGCCTGCGCGCCAACACGCTGCGCGACATCAAGGGTGTGCGCTGGACGCCCGACTGGGGCCAGTCGCGCATCAGCTCGATGATCGAGAATCGTCCGGACTGGTGCCTCTCGCGCCAGCGTACCTGGGGTGTGCCGATCACGCTGTTCACCCATCGCACCACCGGCGCGCATGCATCCGCGCACGGCCGAACTGCTGAGCGAGATCGCGGCGCTGGTCGAGCGCGGCGGCGTCGATGCCTGGTTTGCGCTCGACCCTGCGACGCTGCTGGGGAGCGAGGCGGGGGATTACGAGAAAGCCACCGACGTGATGGACGTGTGGGCCGACTCCGGCATGTCCTTCGAATGCGTCGCGGCACTGCGCGATGATTTTCATTCGCCGGTCGATCTGTATCTCGAGGGTTCGGACCAGCATCGCGGCTGGTTCCACAGCTCGCTGCTGCTCTCGGAGGCGCTGTATGCGCGCGCGCCCTATCGCGGCGTGCTCACGCACGGTTTCACCGTGGACGAGCAGGGCCGCAAGATGTCCAAGTCATTGGGCAACGGCATCGAGCCGCAGGACATCTGGCGCACGCTCGGCGCCGACATGCTGCGCTTGTGGGTGGCGGCCACCGATTTCGCCAACGAGATGAGCCTCTCGCAGGAAATCCTCAAGCGCATGAGCGATTCCTACCGGCGCATGCGCAACACGCTGCGCTTCCTGCTCGGCAACCTGCATGGCTTCGACCCTGCGCAGGCCCTGCCCGCGAATGAACTGACGGCGCTCGACGCCTGGGCGCTGGAGCGCGCGCGTGCGCTGCATGGCGAGATCGCGAGCGCTTATCGCGATTACCAGTTCCACCTGATCTACCAGAAGATCCACAATTTCTGCGTGGTCGATCTGGGCGGCTTCTATCTCGACATCATCAAGGACCGGCTCTACACCACGCCTGCGCAATCACGCGCGCGCCGCTCGGCGCAGACCGCGATGTGGCACATTGCCGAGGCGATGGTGCGCTGGCTGGCGCCGATCCTGTCATTCACGGCGGAAGAGGTCTGGCGCTTCCTGCCCGGGCCGCGCGCCGAGTCGGTGTTCCTTTCCACCTGGTACGAACTGCCGGCAGCGGGTGTACGCGATATCGATTGGCCGCTGCTGATTGCGCTGCGCACTTCAGTGGCGCACGAACTCGAGGCGTTGCGCGCGGCGGGCCGCATTGGCGCGCCGCTCCAGGCCGAGGTGGAGATCCATTGCAGCGCCGCGCTGTATCCACGCCTCAACGCGCTGGGCGATGAGCTGCGCTTCCTGCTGATCACATCGGCTGCCAGCCTGCGGCAATCCGAGACGCAACCTGCCGGCACCAGTGTCGCGGCCGATGTGCCCGGTGGCGGTGTGTGGTTAAGCGTGCAGCCGAGCAGCCACAAGAAATGCGTGCGCTGCTGGCACCAGCGTGCCGACGTCGGCAGTGTCGCCGAGCACCCGGAGCTCTGCAGTCGCTGCGTCACCAACCTGGCCGAGCCCGGCGAAACGCGCCGGTACGCCTGATGACGCGCAACGGGGCAGGGCTGGGCATACACGTGGACGACCCCGCGCATCCGCCCGCGCGCGGGCAACTACGGTGGCTGGGTCTGAGCGTGGTGCTGATCGCGCTCGATCAGTGGAGCAAGCGGCTGATCGAGACGCACCTGAATTTCATGGAGTCGCGCGAGATCCTGCCGGTGTTCGACCTGGTGCGCGCACACAATCGCGGCGTGGCCTTCAGCATGTTCAACAACTCGAGCGGCTGGCAGCGCTGGGCATTCAGCGCTCTGGCGCTGGTCGTAAGCGCTGCGCTGATCACCTGGCTGGTACGCCTCGAGCGGCGGGCACAACTGATGGCTGCGGCGCTGGCGCTGATCCTCGCCGGCGCGCTCGGCAACCTGATCGATCGGCTGCGCCAGGGCTGGGTGGTCGACTTCCTGCAGGTGCACTGGCACGAGCATTATTTCCCGGCCTTCAACGTGGCCGACTCGGCCATCACCTGTGGTGCGGTGCTGTTGCTGCTCGATGCCCTGCTCGGTTCACGGCAGACGCACGGCCGCTGAGCGTGCGCATCCTGCTCGCCAATCCGCGTGGGTTCTGTGCCGGTGTCGATCGCGCCATTGAAATCGTCGAGCGCGCGCTGGAGATGTTCGGTGCGCCGATCCATGTGCGCCATGAAGTGGTGCACAACCGCAGCGTGGTCGAGCGGCTGCGCGCACTCGGCGCGGTGTTCGTCGAGGAACTGCACGAAGTACCCGACGGCGCGACCGTTATCTTCTCGGCGCATGGCGTCTCAACTGCGGTGGAGCAAGAGGCGCAGCGGCGCGACCTGCAGGTCTTCGATGCCACGTGTCCGCTGGTCACCAAGGTGCACATGGAAGTGGCGCGCTTTGCGCGCGAAGCACGCGAGGTGATCCTGATCGGCCATGCCGGGCATCCTGAAGTGGAAGGCACGATGGGTCGCTTCGATGCATCGCAGGGCGGTCGCATCACGCTGATCGAAAGCGTCGCCGATGTGGCCGGGCTCGAGGTGCATGAGCCCGCACGCCTGGCCTTCGTCACGCAGACCACGCTCTCGGTCGATGACACGGCCGCGATCGTCGAGGCGCTGCGCCAGCGCTTTCCGGAATTGCAGGCGCCGCGCAAGGAAGACATCTGCTATGCCACGCAGAACCGGCAGGATGCGGTGAAGCAGCTGCTGCGCGAATGCTCGGTGCTGATCGTCGTGGGTTCGAGCAGCAGCTCCAATTCAAACCGGCTGCGCGAACTGGCCGATCGTGCTGGCGTGCCTGGGTATTTGGTGGACGGCGCCGATGACCTGCGTCGCGAGTGGATCGAGGGCTGCGAGAACGTGGGCGTGACCGCAGGCGCTTCGGCCCCGGAAGCCCTGGTGCGCGAAGTGGTGGCCAAGCTGCGCGAGTGGGGTGGGGCGGAGCCCGCCGAGTCCGCTGGCGCGCGCGAGCATGTGGTGTTCGCCTTGCCGCGCTCGTTGCGACCGGCCAGTTGACCTGGCGCGTGGGCCCGGCCAGCGGGCCCGGCAAATTGACAAATCACCAGCTCGAGTTGGCGAATTGGCCCGCAGTGCGGTAAATATAGCGCCGCCATGGCCGCAAATCCGCAACCGCTGCACTCCCAAACGCCCGCCGCGCCTGGCCCGATCGACGCGGCCGCGCGCCTGCAGGCCTGCGGCATCCGTGTAACCGCGCAGCGCCTGCAGATCGCACAATTGCTGCTCACGGCGCCGCAACATCTCTCGGCCGACCAGGTGGCCGAGGCGTTGCAGCGCGCCGGCATGCGCGTCTCGAAGGCCACGGTCTACAACACGCTGAACCTGTTCGCCGCCCACGGCCTGGTGCACCAGCTGAGCCTCGATGGCCAGCGCAGCTGGTACGACTCCAACGTGCAGGCGCACTATCATTTTCACGACGAAGCCTCCGGCGCGCTGATCGACGTGGCGTTGCCCGAGGTGCAGTTCAGCCGGCTTCCGACCCCGCCCCCAGGCATGGAGGTCGCCGGCATCGACATGGTGATCCGCCTGCGCCCGCAGGCGTGAAACACAGCACATCTGCGGAATTTGCATTGCCTGCCGCGCGCGGCTTCTCTTAGAATGCCGCGCCTTTCGCAAAGGTTCGGGTTCTGCACCCTGCCGGAGTAGCTCAGTTGGTAGAGCGGCGCATTCGTAATGCGTAGGTCGTAGGTTCGATTCCTATCTCCGGCACCAGTCGCTCTCGGTCCGTTCCCAGCACTTCAGACATAAGTGCTCTCATGTCACTTTTCTCCTGCGTCCCGAACCGGGTTCGACGGATTACCTGACTCGCTGCTCAAACCATTTCCTGGCGCTGGGTCGGCGATGCGGGCATCCAGGCCAACAACATGGGCGGCGTTTCCCCGCCGTAAGCTCCTCGACAGCTCGTTGGATTCGGCGGTCGCGCGTCGATCCCTGCTTGGCCGAGATGACCCAACAAACCCATTCGTTTCGGGCCAGCGGCGTCAGATCCTGCCAGGCCGCCTGCGTCGCGGCTTCCGAGCTGAGGGCCCTGCGCATGTCTGCCGGGGCCTTGTGCACGGGTCCGGGATTAGTCTTGCTCTTTGCCATTACGCTCCGGCCGGCCCACAGGTAATCCTTGGCATCCTAGTCCGACTGCCCGGACTTTTGGAGGGCGATTGCCGCGACAGTCCAGATACGAAGGCCAGGCGCGCCGTGTTTCTCAAAATCTTCCCGGCCCGAACTCTTGACAATTGTTGACTTGAACAAATATATGTAGTGCACATATATGCTCTCAGCTCGCCTGCCTGCAACTGCACGGCGGCGGGCCCCGATCTTATATTGATGGTGCAGAACTCCCCGCGCGACCCGGACCGCAAATGGAATCGGATTCACAAGTGATAGATCTTCAAACGTTGGTCGAGTGCGCTGGCAACGGGGTAGCCGGCGCGCAGCAAGCACTTGATCAATACCACGCAATTGCGGCATTGGGCGGCATGCCGGAAATCCATAGCTCGCGACTGGGCTACGAAGTACTCGACAAATTTGCGTTGACCTTTCCGCGCCCATGAACCTCGTTGGCGCGATCACTTTGCAAGTGCGGCATAGAGAGCATTCAGGTTGACGTAGTTCCGATGCAGGCGTCGGTCGTCGGTGATGGCTTGCTGGAAGCCCAGTTCAAGGCGATCGATCTGCGCCGGTGTCAGGCGCGCAAGATCCGGGTTCCCGCTCAATCTTGCGTTGATTGCGTTCTCCGCCGCTTCGGGCCTGGAATCCGCCGCACGTAACGCCAATTGCGCATCGGCATTTTCCGCCTCATTCTGGATGCGATCTTCCTCATCGCGGCTTTGATCTTCCGTCTCGGTATTGAGCACTGCCGTGGCCCGCTGCAGATCGGCGTACACAGACATCGCACCATCATTGATGCGTTGCTGCGCTTCATAGATTTCGCCGTACTGCGCCATCAGTTCGTAGGGTATGTAGGCGGCTGCGCCGGACTCATGCACGACCTTCCAGGCGGTAGAGCCGATCGGGCTGAATTTGCGGACGAATATAAGTCGGTCATCCGGACGAAGTGTGCGCGATCGCAGGCGTTGCAGCACAGCGAGCGCCGCACGATGATTGCGCTCGCCGATATCTCCCGATCTCATGTCGTTCGCGACCGCGATGCGATTGCGGTCGATTTCCTGCTGCAGCAGTTCGAGCGCGTGTTGCGCCTGATGCTTATGGTGTGCCCATTCCACCGTAGCTTCGAGACCGAGCGCAATCAGCAGGCCGATGCTGATCGCCGCAATGTGAACCAGGAAATCCTTCCACGTGTGGACGGTCTGGTGAGGCGCGTGGACTTCAAGCATAGGTTCTGAATTCCCGGAGAGAGGGGAGGTTGAAGGCTCTGTGGCCATATTCGGGCTCATCGTTTCCACCAGGCTAACCTACTTTACGCAATTCAAACGCTAGTTATTGGATGCTCCTTCCATCCCGCCAGCGACGATGGCCTTCACCTTGCGGGCCGCGTCAACGATCCCAAGCTGCACGGCCTCGTGGAATGCTGCCGTTGTGTTTATGGCGAGGGTGCGGGTACCTTCCGCGCTGACTGCATAGTCCTTGCCGTTGAAGTGCAGAGTCCCCTGGATTTTGTAGTGGGCACGGGTCTTGAGCCCTGCGTCGGCAGCCTCACTGTCAAGTCGCGTTGAGTCGATGGTGAACGTCGGCGACTTCGTCGGGTCACCGACAAATACCTGCCGCCAATCCGAACCCGTAAGGAGCAACCGTGGTCCCTTGCCGAGTAATCCGTACCACGGCTCAGCGCGATTTCGGTCTGCCTCTGACAAGGCGACATTGACCAGGTCGGTTTCTGTCCAACGCTGCTTGCCTCCAAAAACCGAGGTGGGCAGCGGCGCGCCGCCCGTGGCGCATGCCAGCAACAGCACTGGAAGCAACGCCGTGCCCAGCCGCAGCAGGAAGACTCTGAGTCGAACGATCATGTAGCCCGCTCCCCTTAAACAATTTGCGCAGGGTAGGTCTAGCCTCGCTGCGTGACCAATTCAGCGACCGACTAACCCGGTACCTGCGCCTTGAACCCCTTCGCCACCAGATAAACCTCGCGCGATTCCTTGCGCGATGCCGCCGGCTTGCGGATCAGCACTTTTTCGAAGTGCTTGCGCAGCTCTTTCACATACTGATCCGACCCCGACCCCTGGAACATCTTGGCGACGAAGCTCGCGCCGGGCTTCAGCGTCTTGAGCACCGTATCCAGCGCCAGTTCCAGGAAGTACATCGACGAGGCCTGGTCGGCCATGCTGATGCCGGTGATGTTCGGCGCGATATCGGAAATGATCAGATCGAACCTGCCGCCATCGAGCCAGTCCAGCAGCTGCTGCACGATGGCCTCGTCGGTGAAATCGCCCTGGATGAAATCGACGTTTGCGAGCGCATCCATGGGCAGGATATCAGTGGCGAGGATGCGCCCCTTCCGGCCGACCAGCTTGCCCGCCACCTGCGACCAGCCCCCGGGAGCTGCGCCCAGGTCCATGATGCGCATGCCGGGGCGGATCAGCCGGTCTTTCTCGTTCAGCTCGATCAGCTTGTAGGCCGAGCGCGAACGATAGCCATCCTTCTGCGCCTGTTTGACGTAGGGGTCGCTGAGGTGTCGCGACATCCAGCTGGCGCTGCTTTTGGTACGAGCCATTTTTAAGTGTATTTCGGGGCGCTAGAATGGCCACATTCTACCCCCTATGCCGGACAGACCGGCCAGGATGTACCGGGTGATCCGCATTACTGAGCTGCAGTTGCCGCTCGAGCACACGAGCGAGGCGCTGCGCCAGGCGATCCTGAGGCGCCTGGCACTGGCCGAATCCGACCTGCTCGAATTCACGCTCTTCAAGCGCAGCTACGACGCGCGCAAGAAGCACAGCGGCATCTTCTTCATCTGCATCGTTGATGTCACGGTCCGCGACGAGGCCGCGGTACTGCGCCGTTGCGAGGCTGACCGGCACGTGAGTGTCGCGCCGGACACAGCCTATCACCCGGTCGCCAAAGCGCCGGCAACGCTCAAGGAGCGTCCGCTGGTCGTGGGCTTTGGCCCCTGCGGATTGTTCGCAGCGCTGCTGCTCGCGCAGATGGGCTTCAAGCCCATCGTGCTGGAGCGCGGGCGTGAGGTGTGGCGGCGCACGCGCGACACCTGGGCGCTGTGGCGGCAGCACACGCTGAACCCCGAATCCAACGTGCAGTTTGGCGAGGGCGGGGCGGGCCTGTTTTCCGACGGCAAGCTCTACAGCCAGATCAAGGATCCGAAATTCTACGGCCGCAAGGTGATGCACGAATTCGTGCGCGCCGGTGCGCCGGCGGAAATCCTCTACGTGAGCAAGCCGCACATCGGCACCTTTCGCCTGACCGGCGTGGTGGCGGCGATGCGCGCCGAGATCATCGCGCTCGGCGGGGAAGTGCGCTTCGAGAGCCGGGTTACCGATCTGCTCATTGAAAAAGGTCAGATCGAAGGCCTGACGCTCGCGAATGGCGAATCGCTGCACAGTCGCCACGTGGTATTGGCGCTGGGCCACAGCTCGCGCGACACGCTGCGCATGCTGGAGCAGCGCCAGGTGTTCCTCGAAGCCAAGCCTTTCGCGATCGGTTTTCGCATCGAGCATCCGCAGTCGATGGTGGATACGGCGCGCTTCGGCCGCTTTGCGGGCCACAAGGAACTCGGCGCGGCCGACTACAAGCTGGTGCATCACGCGCGCAATGGGCGCTCGGTCTACAGCTTCTGCATGTGTCCCGGCGGCACGGTGGTGGCCGCCACTTCCGAGCCGCAGCGCGTGGTCACCAATGGCATGAGCCAGTATTCGCGCAACGAGCGCAATGCCAATGCGGGTATCGTGATTGCCATCAATCCGGAGGCGGATTTTCCCGGCGGACCGCTCGCTGGCGTGGCGTTGCAGGAAGCGCTGGAGTCGCAGGCCTACATTCTGGGCGGGAGCGACTACTCGGCGCCCGGGCAGCTGGTCGGTGACTTCCTGCGCGGCATCGCTTCCACGCAGCTCGGCGAGATCACGCCCTCGTACACGCCTGGCGTGCGGCTCGGCGATCTGTCGCAGGCGCTGCCGGCCTACGCGATCGATGCCATGCGTGAGGCCCTGCCGGCCTTCGGCCGGCAAATGCGCGGCTTCGATCGCGCGGATGCCGTGCTCACCGGCGTCGAGAGCCGCACATCCTCGCCCGTGCGCATCACGCGCGATGCCGACTCGCTGCAGAGTCTCAACGTGCGCGGGCTGTATCCTTGCGGCGAAGGCGCCGGCTATGCGGGCGGCATCCTCTCGGCCGGGGTCGATGGCATCAAGGTGGCTGAAGCCGTGGCGCGGAGCCTGTCATGAAATTCGAAGACCTCAAGAAGCTGCACCAGAAGAAGTACCGCGCCGAGTTCGGCTGCTTCCTGGTGGAAGGCGAGCACCTGGTGCAGGAGCTGCAGAAAGCGGTCGCGCGTGACGAGCGCCTGCGCAGCAGCGAAATCTACTACACGGCCGAGTACCGGCACTGGCGCACCGATCTCAAGACGCACGTGGTCAACACGCGCCACATGATGGAGCTCAGCGAAACGCGCTCGCCACAGGGCATCGCAGCGGTGGTGCCGCTGCTGGCTGCACCGGCGCCGCTGGCCGGCGAACGCGCCATCTACCTGCACGAGATCCAGGATCCCGGGAACCTGGGCACCATCCTGCGCACATTGGCCTGGTTCGGAAAATTCCGCTGCCTGCTCAGTCCCGACAGTGTCGATCCGCACAACGGCAAGGTGGTGCGCGCCAGCATGGGTGCCATCTTCCATGTGCCGGTGGAAATCGATGTGCCGATGGCGGCACTTGCCGGCGCGCTTCGGGCGCGTGGCCAGCCTCGAGTTCAAGGGACGCTCGATCGCCACGACCGCGTTTCGCAATTTCGACTGCTACCTGTTCGGCAATGAAGCGCGCGGCTTGCCGCCCGAGGCGCTGGCCGCAGTCAAAGCCCAGCCGTTCACGATTGCCGGCAGCGGCGCGATCGAGTCGCTGAACGTTGCGGCGAGCGTGAACATCTGCCAGTACGAGCTGCACCGGCTGCCTTAGCTCAGGATCCCAGGTCCGTGTCAGTGATGCTGGTTGCGCCAGCAGCTTCCTGAGCGTCGCCTCCATGACGGGTAGATTGGCCGCGCCCTGGTAGCGCGCCACGACGCGGCCCTGTGCATCGATCAGCAGGGTCAGTGGCAAGCCGAGCACGCCGCCGAAACGCTCCCCGAGCGCCGCGTCGCCCATGACTACGGGATAGGAGACGGGATGCCGGGCGAGCAGCTGTCGTACCGACTCGATCTCATCGTCCATCGAAATGCCGATGACCTGCAGTCCGTCGGCGCCGTAGGATTTCTGCCAGCGGGTGAAAGCAGGCAACTCCTCGCGACAGGGTGCGCACCAGGTCGCCCAGAAATTCAGCAGCAGCAGCTTGCCGCGATAACCCGACAGCGTGACCTGTCGGCCGGACATATCGGCGCGAGTGAAATCCGGCGCTTGCTCACCCACCTCGAGCGCCTGCGCCGTGCCACACAGCAGCAGCGATAACGCCGCCGCGGCGGCCAAGCTCAGCTTGCCAATCATGGCTGCGTTGTTGTGGCGTAGCCCTTGTCTACCCAGTCGCTGCCAAAGTTGTCGGCCACGTGCAGCACCTTCACCTTGGTGAATCCAAGCTTCGTCAGCAGGCCATAGGCCGCGGCGATATTTGGACAGTGGCTCCAGGGACAGCAGCCGCAATAGATCACGATTGCTGCATCTTTGGGCAGGCGCGCGACGCGCTCGCGCAGGGCGTCGAGGCCCGCCGGCGTGCTCGTCGGGCCCGCATACTCGGAGCCGGGAATATGAGCCTGATCGTAGAGCTTGCGAAAGCCCACCTGCAGCAGCAGCGGCTGTTTCGCAGTCGGAGTCTCTTGCAGCAGCGATGCGAGTTCCAGGGGCTCGATCAGGCTCGCTGCCGGCACCGATTCAGCCGGCTGCGCAGCGGATAACGCCGGCACCAGCGCCGCCACCAGCAACCACGCCGCGGCGATGAAGTGCCTGCTCTTGGGGTTTCGCGTATTCACGGCTGGCACAAACACTAACAGAAGGTAGCCGTTTCCCGCGCATACGGGCGCTCCTGTCGTGCTCGCAACACCTTGAATATCAAGACCTATATTAGGGGTTTTACCTAATTGGGGCCCATGCACCCCCGGGCGTGACAGCCCCGTGACACAGCCGCCGGCGCGGGCCGTTAGCCTCGGCTCCATGAAATTGGCTGAACTGCACGTTTTCCACTTCGACGGTGCGAGCGCCGCGCTCTCCACCGGCGAACTGGCCGCTGCCAGCACGCAATCGCAGGCCTGGGTGATCGCCACCTGCCAGCGCAGCGTAGTCGTGGTCGCCGGGCGTGCGGCGCGCGAAGCGCTGCTGCAGCGTTTGCCGGCTGCCGCCGCAGCACGCGCGTTTGAATCCGCCGAGGCCTACGCCTTCCTGCTGCGCTTCGCCTGCGGGCTCGAGAGCAAGCTGCTGGGCGAGACGGAGATCTTCGGCCAGATCAAGGAATCCTGGCGCGCCTTTTCGGCCGCGCCCAGCCTGCAGTCGCGCCAGCTCGTAGGCGCCGTGCAGTCGCTGTTCCAGGATACGAAAGAAGTGCGCGCCAACCAGCTCTCATCGCTCGGCAGCGCTTCTTATGGTTCGCAGGTGCGCCGGCTCCTCGGTACGGTGAGCGACGGCCCGACGTTGCTGGTCGGTGCCGGCCAGCTCGCGCAGTCCGTCGCGCCCTGGATCGAGACCAGCGAGTTGCTGCTCTGGAACCGCACCACCGATCGTGCGCACGAACTGGCCGCGCTGGTACAAGAGCGGCACGCGCAGCGCGCCTGCCGCGTACTCGAGAATTCGCTGGACGCCGAACTCGCTGCCTGGTCGCAGGCCGGCGATGTCGTGCTGTGCGTACCGGCCGACGCCACGCGCGATGCCGCGCGTATCGCCGCCTGGCGCGCACGCGCTGGCCACAGCGGCCGCATCGTGCATCTGGGCCTGGGCACCTCGGGCACTGACAAGGATTCCTCGGGCGAAGCACTGTGGGCCAGCGTACCGGGGCTGACCAGCCTCACTGCGCTGTTCGACATGCTGCGGGCGCAATCGGATCAGCGCCGCGTCCAGGTGGTGCGTGCCCGCCGCGCCTGTGCCGAGAAGGCCGTGCTGCGCTCGCTCGGCAGCAATGCGACACAGCCTCATGGCTGGGAAGATCTCGCCGCTTTTGCCACTATCGGCCCCTGATCCAACAGGGGTACACCGGGGATGATCAAGCGGCCACTCAGGCTAGGCACCCGCCGTTCCCTGCTCGCGCGCGCGCAGAGCAGCGCCGTCGCCCATGACCTGGAGCGCGCACATCCGGGCCTGAAAGTAGAGCTGGTGGGTATCGACACCCGCGGCGATCGCATACTCGACGTGCCCCTCTCGCAGGTCGATGGCAAGGAATTCTTCACCGCCGAGATCGATGCCGCATTGCTTGGCGGCACGGTCGACATCACGGTGCATTCTTTCAAAGACCTGAGCCTGGAGCGCCCGGCGCGCCTGCACCTGGGTGCGGTGCCGCTGCGGCAGAATCCACGTGACATCGTCTACTTCGCGCCCGATGTTGCCGAAGTGCTGGCGCGCGGCGGGAGCCTGCGGATCGGCAGTTCCTCACCGCGACGCGCAGCGTTTGCGCCCTCGTTCCTTGAGCGCGCGCTGCCGCGCGCCGCAACCGGCGGCGACGGGGGCAGTGCGGACGCGAGCGCCAGGCCGCGCGTCGAGCTGGTGCCCCTGCGCGGCAACGTCGATTCGCGCTTGCGGCGACTGCGCGAGCCGCGCGGCAGTGAGCGGCAGCTCGATGGCGTGATCCTCGCCTTCGCCGGCGTGTCGCGACTGTGGCAAGACGAAGCGGTGGGCGCAGGCGCGGTGATGCGCGAGTTGCTGGCAGGCCTGCCGCGCATGTTGTTGCCGCTGAATGCCTGCCCCGCGGCGCCGGCGCAGGGCGCGCTCGCCATCGAATGCCGCACGGATGATGCAGAGACTCGCGCGCTGCTCGCCGCGATCGACGATGCACCAACGCGCACCGCCATCGCCGCGGAACGCGCGCTGCTGGCACAGCGTGGTGGCGGCTGTCATCAGCAGTTTGGCGCTACGCAGCTGCAGCTCGATGGGCTCGGCGCTCTGCTCTACGTGCGCGATGCGAATGAACAGGGCGCTCAGCCGCCGCAGCTGCACTGGCAGGCGCCAGTGCGCCCGAGTGCCGCGTCGGCGTCGGCGGTGGGGCAGAGCAAGGCACCGCGGCCCTGGGATGGCAGTGCACAGCCTGCGCCTGCGCTCGAATCCATTAGCGATGCCGCATCGCAGTGTGCGTTGGCGCTCTCGGGTGCCGAGGCCGCGTTCATCGCGCACCGGCGCGCATTGCCGGAAATGCCCTCGACGGCAGTCAATCGCTGCCCGCACCTCTGGGTCTCGGGCACCGAGAGCTGGTACGCGCTGGCCGCGCGCGGCGTATGGGTGGAAGGCTGCGCCGAGTCGCTGGGCTTCGCGGCCCTGCGCCGCACGCTATCCGAGCCCCTGCTGGATCTGCCTTCGCCACGCGACTGGCTGGCATTGACCAGTGCCGAGGCCGCGAACGGCTGGGGCGATGTGCCGGCGCTGGCCACTTATCGGCATGGCGCAGTGCCCGCGGGTGCAACAGCCTCGTCGCCGCAAGGCGCCACTCACCTGTGGTGGCATAGCAGCGTACAGTTCGACCAGTGGCGCAACGTGGTCGCTGCCGACAGCGCGCACGCCTGCGGGCCGGGCAAGACGGCTGAGCACCTGCGGCAGGCGGGCGTCACGCAGTTGCAGGTGTTTCCATCGGTGAAGCACTGGCGGGAGTGGTTGCAGACTTGAATCTGAAGGCGGGACAGGGCTCGTTGAGCGTGATGCCGGCGCGCCGTGCGCGGCTGATCGCGGCACTGGCCGCGCTGTGGATCGTGCTGGTGCTGAGCCTTGGTGTCTGGTGGGTCACGTTCTTCGTGCGCCAGGCGCGCCTGATCGCCGAGCTGCAGTCGATCACCGGTCGCACCAACAGCGCGGTGGCCGAGCAGTGGGCGCGCACCCGGTTGATGCTGATCGGCGAGTCGAGCGTGTTCCTGATCCTGCTGCTGGCGGTATCCGCACTGCTCGCCTGGTTCTACATGCGCGAGAGCCGCCGTGCGCGCGGCATGCAGGCCTTCTTCGCGGCGGTGACGCACGAGCTGCGCACGCCGCTGACCAGCATCCGCCTGCAGGCCGAGGCCATTGCGGAAGGCGACCAGCGCGCCACGCTGGCGCGCCGGCTGCTCGAAGATTCCAACCGGCTGGAATCGCAGATCGACAAGACCCTGGAGCTGGCGCGCATCGAAGGCGGCGGACCACTGGTCGAGCAGGCCGTGCCGCTGGGCGGCTGGCTCGCGCGCACCCTGAATACCATCGTTGCTGGTTACGGCGAGCGTGTGCACCTGGCGGTGCAGGTGCACGAGCCACTGCCCGATATCCTGGCCGACGCCGCCGCCGTGCAGATGATCCTGCGCAACCTGGTGGAAAACTCCGTGCGGCACGCGCGTCTCGAGTGCGTGCAGCTGTCGGTCAGCGCGTGCGTCGCGGCAGGCAAGGTGCTGGTCGAATACACCGACAACGGCGCTGGCACCGCGGTGCCAGCCCGCGAGCTCGGGCGTCTTTTCGAGCGTGGCGCCGGCTCGGGTGGTAGCGGCGTCGGGCTTTATCTCGTGCGCGCGCTGATGAATCGCATGGGCGGGCGCGCGGAATTTTTCAGCGCGCCCGGCTCAGGCTTTCGCGCCGAGCTGCGCTTCAGCGCCAGCCCCGATACGGGTGCGCCGTGAACGGCGACATCCATCTGCTGGTCGTCGAAGACGAGCGCAACGTCGGCGAGACGCTGGCCGAGCGCCTGCAGGGCGCGGGCTATCGCGTGACGCTGGCCGATTCCGCGGCACGCGCGCGTCAGGCCTGGCGCACCGAGGCGCCAGCGCTGGCGCTGCTCGATGTAGGCCTGCCCGATGGCAACGGTTTCGCGCTGGCGCGCGAACTGCGCGGCGCCGCGCCGCAGACGGCGATCATCTTCCTCACCGCGCACGGCAATCCCGAGGAGCGGGTGCGTGGCCTGGAACTCGGCGCCGACGACTACATCACCAAACCCTTTCACTTCCGCGAACTGCTGCTGCGTATCCAGAACTGCCTGAAGCGTGCGCAGGACCTGGCGAATCTCCCGGGCGAAGTGCGCGGCAGCCTGCGCATCGGCCGCGCGCAGGTGGACTTCGAGCGCTTCAGCGCCGTGGTCGATGGCGAGCACCATGCGCTCACGCACAAGGAGTGCGCGGTGCTGCGGCTGCTCGCCAGCCGCGTGGGCAAGGCCGTGAGCCGCGACGAGATCCTCGATCGCGCCTGGTCGGCGGATGAATTCCCGACCTCGCGCACCGTCGACAATTTCATCGTGCGGCTGCGCCGCCTGGTCGAGGCAGATGCGGCCGAGCCGCGTGTGATCCGCAGCATCCGCGGCGTGGGCTACCTGTTGACCGAGGTGATACGTGACTGAGACCCTGTTGGCAGCGGCGCTCGCGCGCCGCAATTCGCGGCGGCCGCCGCTGTGGTTCATGCGCCAGGCGGGCCGCTATCACCGTCATTACCAGGCGCTGCGTGCGAAGCACGATTTCATCGCGCTGTGCAAGCAACCGGAGCTCGCTTGCGAAGTGACCATGGGTCCGATCCAGGATTTCGACTTCGATGCGGCGATCCTGTTCTCCGATCTGCTGTTTCCGCTCGAAGCGATGGGCATGGGCCTCACTTACGAGCCGGGACCGAAGCTCGCCTGGCATTTGCGCAGCACCGACGACCTGTCGCGGCTGCGCGGTGGCGCTGCGGCCGCGCAGCACATGCAGTTCCAGGCCGAGGCCCTGCGCCTGCTGCGACCGAGGCTCGCGCCGGAGAAGGCGCTGATCGGTTTTGTCGGCGGGCCTTTCACGCTTTACGCCTATGCGGCCGCGGGCTCGCACGAGGGCTTTACCCGCGATGGGCTCTCGGGTCTCGCCAACGGCGTGTACGCCGGATTCTGCGAACGACTGGTTGAATTGCTGGCGGCCAACATGGTGCTGCAGGCCCAGGCGGGCGCCGATTGCGTGGCGCTGTTCGATACCGCCGCGGGTTCGCTCGACCCGGCGCAGTTCGCGCGTCACGTCTGTGGCCCGCTTTCGCAGGTGATCACGCTGTTTCGCCGCAGTTGCCCCGCGACGCCGCTGATCTACTACTCGCGCGACACCGGCCCGGCGCACTGGCGCGCGCTCAACCGGCTCGATCTGCAGTGCCTGGGCGTCGATTGGCGCCATGACCTGGCCGGTACCCTGCAGGTGCAGACGCCGCGCTGGTGCGTGCAGGGCAATATCGATCCCGACTGGCTGTTGCTGCCGGCGAAAGAACTCGAGACGCGCGTGCGGCGGGTGTTTGCGAGCGTGGCGGCGCTCCCTCCCGCGGCGCGTGCGGCCTGGGTTTGTGGGCTCGGGCACGGCGTGCTGCAGCACACGCCTGAAGAAAATGTGCGACTGGTGATCCGGCTGCAACGTGAGGTGTTCGCATGAACGCAGCGCAACGCAGCGCGCAGGTGGCGAAGTACGATGTGGCCGGCCCGCGCTACACCAGCTATCCCACCGTGCCGTACTGGGACGAGACCCCGACCGAGCAGCAGTGGCTGGAGCGCGTCGGCAACGCGCTGCAGGCGGCGCAGGGCCATGGCCAGGGTGCCGCCATCTACGTGCACGTGCCTTTCTGCCGCTCGCTGTGCACTTTCTGCGGTTGCAACACGCGCGTGACACGCACCCACACCATCGTGATGCCCTATGTGCGCTCGGTGCTGAGCGAATTCGCGCTCTACCGCGAGCGGCTTGGCGTGCAGGAGCTGGAACTGGGCGAGCTGCACCTGGGCGGCGGCACGCCGACCTTCCTCACGCCCGAGGAACTCGGCGAGCTGGTCGGCGGCCTGCTGCAGGCTTCGCGCCCGCGCCCGGAAGCCGTGCTGTCGATCGAGGTGGATCCGCGCGTCACGAGCATCGAGCAGCTCTCGGTGCTGGCGCAGTATGGCTTCAAGCGCATCAGCCTCGGCGTGCAGGATTTCGATCCGCGCGTGCAGGACATCGTCAATCGCACGCAGAGCGTGGCGCAGGTGCGCACCGTGACCGAGCAGGCGCGCAGCCTCGGGTTCAACAGCGTCAACTTCGACCTGATCTACGGCCTGCCGCTGCAGACCCTGGCCAGTGTCGAGGTCACGATGGATGCGGTGTGCGAGCTGCGCCCTGATCGCATCGCGCTCTACGGCTATGCGCATGTGCCGTGGATACGGCCGGGCCAGCGGCGTTTCACCGAAGCCGATCTGCCCGAGGGCGAGGCACGGCGCGCACTCTACGAACTCGGGCGCGACCGCCTCGAGAGCGCCGGATATCGCGAAATCGGCCTCGATCACTTCGCGCTGCCCACCGACAGCCTGTGGACCGCCGCGCGCAGCGGCCTGATGCATCGCAATTTCATGGGCTACACCGATGCCTTCACGCGCCCCTTGCTGGGCCTGGGCGTCTCGGCGATCGGCGATGCCGGTGATGCCTACGCGCAGAACGAAAAGGAACTGCAGGTCTACCAGGAGCGCATCGCGCGTCGCGAGTTGCCGCTGCACCGTGGCCACCTGCTCGATGCCGAAGACCAGGTGCTGCGCCGTCATATCCTCAATCTCATGACGCGCATGGAAACCCGGTGGCACGGTGAGGATTACACCGGGTTCCTGGACAGCGTGCCCGAGCGGCTCACTGAGTTCGCCGCCGATGGTCTGCTGGAGCTGAGCGAGGATGGCTGCAAGGTGACCGAAGCCGGTCGGCCGTTCCTGCGCAATATCTGCATGGCCTTCGATGCGCGGCTGGTGCGGCGCAGCCCCGACCGGCCGCTGTTCAGCAAAACCAACTAAAGGCCACACGCGAATGCCGCGCGCTGCGCCGATCGTCGCAGTCGCCGTCAGCCGGGCTTGAGCACCGCCAGGATCAAGATCGGCACGACCAGCAGCAGTGCCGTCTCGTTGAACAGCCGCAACACCACGCCTCGCGGCAGCGTCGCGCCGCTGCGCATGCGCTGCACGAACACGCGGCACGCCAGGTGATAGGCGATCAGGCCCACTACCAGCAGGATCTTGACCTTGAGCCACAGGCCCGCATAGCCGTAGCCCTGCCACAGCCATACGCCGAAGCCGAGCGCGAACAGGCCATCAGCGTCATGAAGCCATAGAGGCGGCCGGCCATGATCACCAGGCGGCGCACGTCTTCGCCGGCATCGCTCCCTTCGCGGTAGTGCACGAAGATGCGCGGCAGGTAGAAGATGCCGGCCATCCACGCCATCACGCCCAGGATATGAAAGGTCTTGATCCACAGCATGGCGCTCATCGTGCCTGCAGGCGTGGCGCGCACGCAAGCGGCGTGCACGCAACTGGCGCGCAATGCCCTAAACTCCTGCACCCATGAGCCAGCAGCCCAGTGCCGCGTCGGGTACCGGCGCATCGCCGCCACGTCCGGGTGTGCTGTTGCGCGCCCTGGGACGCGTGCCGCTGCCCTTGATGTATGGGCTGGCGGCCTGCCTGGCTTTCCTGCTGCGTCGTGTGCTGCGCTTTCGCGTCGGCGTGGCGCGCGACAACCTGCGGCGTGCGTTGCCGGAACTGTCTGCGCCCGAGCGCGAGCGGCTGCTCAACCGCCAATACCAGAAGCTCACCGAAGTGCTGGTGGAGCTGCCGTGGTTGTGTGTCGCGACCGAACAGCAGGTGCTCGAGCGGGTGCGCTTCGCCAATCCGGAAGGCGTGCAGGCCGATCTCGCGGCCGGGCGGCCGGTGCTGATACTGGCGGCGCACCTCAGCAACTGGGAGTGGATGCTGCAGGCACTGGGCACGGGTTTCAACGTGCCCATGATCGGTGCCTACAAGCCGCCGCACAGCGAGCGCGCCGACCGCCTGATGCTGGCGGTGCGCAGCCGGATGGGCGTGCGCATGGTGGCCTCGAAGCGCCTGATCCGCGAGATCCTGCGGCTGCGCGGCGCGCCCCACATACTGGGCATGGTGGCCGACCAGGTGGCCACCAGCAGCGCCGGGCGCGTGTGGCTGCAGTTCTTCGGCCGCGAGACGGCGTTCTTTCCGGGTCCTGCCGAGATCACCCGGCTCGGCAACTACCGCGCCTACTTCGGCGCGCAGCGGCGTGTGCGGCGCGGCTACTACGAAGTGCATTTCGAGGCGATCAACCCGTCGGGCGAAATGCTCGACGTGCCGGTTTTCACGCAGCGTTACGCCGCGCAGGTCGAGGCGCTGGTGCGCGAACAGCCCGCCGAGTGGGCCTGGACGCATCGACGCTGGAAACTGCAGCCGCCCTCAGTGACGCCAGGCGACGCTGCTACCTAGCGCGCCGCCTGGTAGCGTGCAGCTAGCTGGCGCGACGGCCGCGCTTGTGCTGCCAGCGATTGTGGAACAGCGGCACCAATCCGATCGCAATGCCGCCCAACCCGATCACGTTGGTGACCAGATCGAATGTCGGGATGCTGTAGATCGCGACGAAGGCCAGGAACAGCGCGCTGGCCAGCGGCCAGAGCACCAGCAGGATCATCTTGCCCGGACTCTTCAGCGCTGCGCGGCCCGCACCCCAGGCGCAGGCGAAGCTCGCCAGGCCATAGTAGAACGCTGCCTGGAAGCCGATCGCGTTCACCGCATCCTTCATGATCTGGTTCACGGATGGCAGGAAGGAGCTGAGCGAGAGCAGCACCAGCCCGAATACGGTGAGTACCAGGCCGGCCACCCAGGGTGTCTGCCAGCTCTTGTGCAGGCGCGCATAGCGCGGATGCAAGGCACCGCCACGACCCTTGGCATACATGGTGCGCGTGAACTGCAGGAACGAAGTCTCGAGCGTGCCGATGGTACTGAGCAGCACCGCGATCACCGCCATGTAGCTCCACGGCTTGGGGAAGATCTTTTCCGACACCGCCAGCACGATGTTGGTGCCGGCATGCGCGACTTCCGCATCGGTCAGCACCAGCAATGTCGCGAGCGCGAAGCCCACGAACAGCAGCACGGCTGCGATCATCGACAGCACGGCGCCGAGGCCCGGCGTATTGCCGGCATCGCGCGTTTCCTCGTTGAGGTTGACCGTGACGTCCCAGCCCCAGAAGAAGAACACCGCGGTCAGCGCGCCCGTGGCGAACAGTTGCGGAGTGAACGAAGCCGGCGACAGCCAGCTCCATGAAAAGCTGTGGGCGAGGTGTCCGCCCGTCTTGAACAATGCGGTGCCGATGATGATCACCAGGATCACGACCTCAATGCCGGTTAGCACCACCTGCATGTAGCTCGCGACCTGGATGCCCTTGAGTACCACCGCGCTGACGATCAGCAACCACGCGGCCGCCACCAGCGCGACGATGAGCGGGCTGTTGGCGAGTTGCGGGGCGAATAGCCCCAGCGTTGCAGTGGCTGCGGGTATGGTGCCGCCAACCATGAACAGGGCCGAGGCCACCAGCAATGACCAGCCGGCCAGAAAACCCAGCACGGGCCCGAATGCCTTTTCGACCCAGGCATAGGAGGCCCCGGCATTCGGATCGGCACTGTTGAGCTGCTTGAAGGCCAGCGTCACGCCGAACATGATCAGTCCGCAATACAGCAGGCTGGCGGGAGAGAGGACACCGACGGCAAGGACCAGCGTCGCCGTGGTGGCCGCGGCACTGAAGGCTGGTGCAGTGCCGGCAATGCCCATGATGATCGACTCGCTCAGGCCCAGGGTGTTGGACGCGAGCGTGTGTTTTGTTGTCATTGGAATTTTATCTCCGCGATGCCGAGCCCTGAAAAGGTTGCGCGGGCCTGATGGCCCGGTTCGAGTAGTCGCAAGCCATTACAGCTGCCGGTAGTCACGTAGTCGCCGGCGCGCAGTCCGCCACCCAGCGCGGCCAGGTGATTGGCGATCCAGTGCAAGGGCAGCAGCGGATTGGCCAGCGGATGGCCCCCGACGCCCGTGTGCACGGTGTGATCATCCATCTGCACCTGCAGGGGCAGCTCTGGCAACGCCAGCGCGCGCCACTCGCGATAGGGCGCGCCGATCACCAGCGCCTCGTTCATGAAGCTGTCGGCAACGCGCTCGAGCTGCGAGACCGCATTGAAATCGACGTAGCGGGTCACGACGATTTCGAACACCGCGTGGGCGCTGGCCACGGCATCGCATACTTCTTCCATGCTGTAGGGTGCGGCGGCGCCGCGTGAGGGCAGATCGGCGCCCAACAGGAATGCGACTTCGGGTTCGAGCCCGAGGCGCGCAGTGTTGAGCGTGGCGAGCGTCTGCGAGGCCATGGTGGCCGGGGAGGGCAGCAGCGCATTGCGGGCAATGGGCGCGCAGATGCCGTTGTGTGCATCGAACAGCGTGGCCTTCCAGCCACCGACTGTGCTGCCGAGCATCCGCAACACTTCGTGCTGGATCGCGTAGGCATCGGCCAGATTTCGTGGCGCCAGTGCTTCGGGCAATGCAGCCAGGCGTGGCGCGCCACGACGAACGTCCATCAGCAGGCCGGCTGCAAGTGACGCGCGGCTGTCCGGCATCAGTCAATGCCCTGCATCAGCGCGCGCCCCACATCAGTACATGCGCCGCATCAGCCAGCGCCCTGCCTGGCCAGTTTGTCGCCGAGCAGATGCGCCAGTTCGGCGATGCTGGGGTTGTCGAAGATGTCGGTGATGTCGAGCACGCCGGGCCAGCGCTGCTCGATGCGCTCGTGCAGCGCCATCAGCTTGATCGAACTCACGCCCGCATCGAACAGGCTTTCGCCGATGTCGACCTGGCGGCCATCGAGGGCCGCTGCGCACAGCGCCTGCAGTTCGGCGATCAGGGGATTGCTGCCGTCGATCGCCGCGCCGCGCTGCGCCGCCAGCGCGCGCAGGCTGGCCAGATCCGCATCATTGGCGCCGGCGAGGTATTCGGATTCCAGCAGGTGTCGTTGCACTTTGCCGCTGGTGGTTTTCGGGATGCGCTTCACGGGCACCACTGCAGTGACTTCAAGCCCCGCATGTTCCCCGAGTCGCCGCGCCACGGCCTGCGCAATCGGCAGGAACTCGGCCACCTCGCCCCGGTGCAGCACGAACACCACCAGTTGATCGGATTCGGCCTGCGCCGGGCGTACGCCCACTGACGACGATCTTGCCAAGTTCCACGCCGGGAATATCGAGCGTGAGGGATTCCAGATCGTGCGGATAGTAGTTCTGTCCGTTGACGAACAGGATCTCCTTGTGGCGGCCGGTCACATAGAGTTCACCCGCGTGTATCGCGCCCAGGTCACCCGTGCGCAGCCAGCCATCGGCCGTGTGCAGTGCGGCGTTGGCTTCCGGCGCATCCAGGTATCCGGCCGTGACATTGGCGCCGCGGATCTGGATATGACCGACATGTTCATCGGCGAGCGGCACATCGTCATCGCCGGCGATGCGCAGTTCGCACAGCGGCACCGTGTTGCCGACCGCCACCAGCGCCAACGCACCGCGATCGCCAGGCGCAAGCAGCTTGATCGGCTGCCCCGGATTCAGTTGCTGGCGATCGAACCAGGAGGCGTGGTACGCGCCGCCCAATGGCTGGAAGCTCACCGCCACACTGGCCTCGGCCAGGCCGTAGACCGGGAACATCGCATTGCGCGGCAGGCCGCAGCCCGCCAGGCGATCCATGAATTCATCGCACAGCCCGAGGCTGATGGGCTCGGCGCCGTTGAAAATCACGCGCACGGCCGCTAGATCCAGCTCGCCCGGCGGCCGATCGCCCAGCACCTTGAGGTAGTGGCGGTAGCCGAAATTCGGCGAGCACAGCAGCGTCGCGCGCAGGCGCGAGGCGAGCTGCATCCACAGCACCGGCCGGCGGATGAACAGCTCCGTGGCCATGTGATGGATCTGCACCCGGTTGGCCAACAGGTAGATGTGGAAACCAATCAGCCCCATGTCATGGGTGAGCGGCATCCACGACAGGCTGGTATCGCGATCGCAGAAGCCGGCGCCCGCGGTAGCGCCCTCGCAGTTGGCCAGCAGGTTGGCGTGCGTGAGTACCACGCCTTTGGGTGAACTGGTCGAACCCGAGGAATACTGGATGAACGCGGGATCTTGCGCGCGCGCCGCGTGCAGCTTCCCGGGCTTCGAGATATCGGTCAGCTCATCGCTCAGCAGCGCGCGCGCTTCCAGTGCGGCAAAGGCCGGCTGCTGATCGTGCTGGCTGGCGAAATTGCGGATGCGCTCGAAGAGTTTGCGCTCGGTATAGAGAAAAGCGTTGCCGAGCTGCGCGGCGATGCGCAGCAGCTTGTGGCGGTGCTCGTCACTGATGCCCGGCGCCACGGGCACTGGCGTGATGCCGCCCAGGATGCCGGCCCAGAAGGCGTCGATGAAGGCTTCATTGCTGTTCAGGAACAGCAGCAGGCGGTCGCCGGGCTTCGCGCCCAGTTGCTGCAGATGGTGCAGCACGCCCAGCGCGCGCTGGTACAACTCGCCATAGCTGATGGTGCGCGCTTCGTGTTCGCCCTCGTGATAGGTCACGCTGCGATCGGCAGTGCGCTGCGCCTGTAGCAGTTCGGTCAGTGTCCGGGGATTCATGCAGCGGCGCATTCTAACCTGTGTGCGCAGTGGGCGCGGCGCCGCGAACCCATCATAATGGTGCGCATGTGGAAGCTGTTCCTGACCTTTGGCTGCCTGCTGGCTTTGGCGGGCTTCATGATCATGCAACTGGTGCTCGGCTGCATGGGCCTGGCCGCGCTGCTGGGTCCGGGTGGCGCAGTGCTGGGCCTGCTGCTGTGGTTGCTGCTGGGCTGGCGCCTGCCGCTGAAATTCGGCGCTTTCTGGGCTGCACTCAGCCTGTGGCACTGGCCCTGGTTTCCGGCACTGATGATCGGTGCACCCCGTGAGCTGCTGATGGTGCCGGGGCTGGTGTCGCGGCTGATCGCCAGGCTCCGTCACCCGCCGCCGGTCTGGCGGGGCGTGCCTGCGGGCGCGGCCCAACAGCGATGAGTGGCCTGTCGCTGCGCTACTGCCTGCCGCGCGTGCCCAAGCGCGGCTATGGCCTGGGGAACGAACTCATTCCCTGGGCCCGGGCGCATCTGGCGGCGCAACTGCTGGGCGCCGAACTGCTGACGCCCGCCTTCGGACTGAACCGTCGACCGTACTGGCGGCATTTCGGTACGCCAGCCGACGACTGGATCTACCGTCGCGCGCTGCCGAAGCTGATGCCCTCGGTATGGTTCAGCGAGCAGGACTACCTCGAGCATGGCGGTGGCGATGTGGTCACGGCCTTGCGCAGCTTCATCGCTGCGCGTCGCCTGCACGAACGGCGCGTGTATGTGTTCGTGACGCAGGGTCTGTGGGGCGGCTTCCATCACATCATGGCGGCGCGCGAGTTCGTGCGCAGCACGCTGTTCGGCACCCGCTATGCGGCGCGCAACCTGCTGCAGCTGCGCGCACGCCTTGATCCGCACAAGGTGCTGGTGGCCATGCATGTGCGCTTCGGCGATTTCGCACCACCACGCGCGGCGGGCGACTATTCCAGCTCCTGGAATGTGTCGCTGCCCATTGAGTGGTTCGTGAACATCGCTGCGCAGCTGCAGCGCGCCTGGGGCGATGGCTGGCAGCTGCTGGTGGTCAGCGATGGCGGGCCGGAACAGTTGCGCCCCTTGCTGGAAGCTTTCCCCTGCATCATCACTGCCGACCTGCCGCACGGCGATTGTTCCGACGCGCTGGCACTGGCGGCCGCGGATCTGCTGGTCTGCTCCACTTCCACCTACAGCTGGCTGGGCGCCTGGCTTTCCGAGGCGCCGTACCTGTGGTTCAGGCCGAACCTGCATGCACATCCGGAGGGCTGCTACACGCTCGGCGATCCGCCGAAGGATCCGGCCGCGTATGACCCCGCTCGCATCGCGATGGCCCACTACCTGGGCGAAGGCACTGCGGTGCGCGCCCGTGGCGCGAGCGTAGACATGGACGGCGTAGCGCCCGCAGGCGTGCTGCAGGAGGCGCTGCGGCATCATCGCGCCGGCCGTTGGGAAAGCGATCTGGTGTGCGGTGGCGCCGCGCCGATTGCGGCTGCGGCCTATGATCGCTGATGCCAATGAGGTCATCGTGGCCTGCGCCCGGCTGCCACTACCGTTGCAGGCGGCAACACGCGCAGCATTGCGCGCGCAGCTCCCTTACGGACGGCAGCTGCAACTGGGCAGTGAGCCGCTGCGACAATCGCACAGCCTGCTTGGCGTGGCGCTGGCCTGCGAGCTGCTTGCACGCGTCGCGCGGCGACCCTTGCGCGCCAGTCAGCTGCGCTATCGCGCGGGCGGCAAACCCTACGCGCCGGGCTTTCCGGATTTCAGCATCGCGCATGCCGGCGACTGGGTCGTGTGCGCGGTCGCGAACCGCGGCGCGATCGGCGTTGATGTAGAAGTACTGGCCGGCGCGGGTTTGTCCGCTCCAAGTACCTCGGGCGCGAGCACAGCGGGCGCGCTGGCACTCTGGAGCGGTCGCGAAGCCACGCTCAAGGCCGCGGGCGCCACCCTCGGCGAGCTGGCGCGAGTACAGGGCGGCGGCAGTCATTGGCGATTCCGCGCCCGACGCTGGTATGGCCATGCGCCGCGCCTCGCGCCAGGCACTGTGCTGCGCGTGGTGAGCTCGCTCCCCATCGCGCGCTGCCGCTTGCTGCGCCGGCCTGCGGAGCACGTGATCGCGCGGCAGCAGGCCCAACGATGAGCGAAACACCGAAACCCAAGCAAAGCCAGGTGCAGCTGGGCGTGTATCGACAGGTGAAGATGCCGGGTCGGCACATGAGCCGGCTGCGAAGCAGCGCGTATCGCTACCTGGCGCCGCTGGCCGCCGGGCTCATCAGGCTGTGGTGGCGCTGCGCCCGCGTGGTGAAGGTCGTGGGCATCGAGCACCTGGATGCCACGTTGAGTCGCCATCCCTCGTTTCTGCCGGTGTACTGGCACCAGCACCATCTGTTCTGTGCCCAGTTCCTGTTGCAGCAGCAGCAGGTGCGGAAACTGCGCACCGGTTTCCTGATCAGCCCTTCGCTCGATGGCGAGCTGGGCGCGATGATCATGCGCCGGCTCGGCGGTCATGTGATCCGTGGTTCCTCCACGCGCACCGGAGCGCTGGCGATGAAGGAATACTTCCAGGCGCTGATGCGCGAGGCCGTATCGCCGGTGCTCAATCCCGATGGTCCGCGTGGTCCGCGATTCCAATGCAAACCCGGCGCCGTGTTGCTGGCGCAGATGTCCGGGCGCGAGATCCTGCCGCTTGCTTATGCCGCTTCGCGTGCCTGGCTGGTGCATTGGGACAAGTTCGTGCTGCCCTGGCCCGGCGCGCGCATTGCCATTGCCGTCGGCGAGCCGCTCAGCGTGCCGCGTGGCACCAGCCCCGAGGCGCTCGAAGCCATCCAGCGGCAGTTGCAGGAGCGCCTGCATGCCACATTCCGTGCCGCCAAGGCCGCGCTCGAGCCCCCGCAGCGCTGAGTTTTTCTTCTGGGATTGCTGGCACTTAGCTTGCCTTCCTGCGGCGCTGTGGGAGAATCCTGAGCTAATGAGCAAACCGCCCACTGCCATGAGTGGCGATCACACCGCCTCGGATGTGCTGGCCTCGCAGTTCTGGACCGGGCGGCCGGAGCGGGTGCTGCCGGGCCTCGATGTGGCCTGCACCAAGATCGCGGTCGATTTCCAGAACCTGCAGCGCCACAACGCCGATGAGGTCATCCGCCAGAGCCTGACGCTGCTGCGCGAGTCGACCGCGGCTGATGGGGCTTTCACTGCCTTCTTCGATGCCGGCGGTTCCTACATCGAATCGGTGATGATCGCCGATGGCCCCTTCGCGCAGTGCCACCCCGAGGGCCTGCGCGGCATGCCGCTCAATCGTCTGCCCTATGTGGCGGCACGCGCCGATCACCTGCGGCTCAGCGAGTTTCGCGATACCGCCAAGCCGCGGCGCGAGCAGGGCGTGGATGCGGGTCTGCTCTCCGAACTGTCGATCGGTGCGGCCTTGCTGGTCAGCTTTCGCATCCGCGGCCGCAGCGCCGGGCTGCTGGGCCTGGTGTATGGCCTGCCGCGCAGCAACTTCGATGTGAACCTGCAGTTGTTGCTGAAGCTCCTGGGCAGCAGCCTGGCCGCGGGGCTGGAGCGCGTACGCCTGAGTCTGTCACTCGATCGGCTGGAGGCGCGCTCGCAGCTGGCCGAGCTCGCCGCCAACGATGGCCTGTGGGATTTCGATGTCGAGGCGCAGCAGACCTATTTCTCGCCGCGCTGGCGCACCATGCTCGGCTACGACACGGTCGAGCTGAAGAGCGATTTCGACTGGCGCACGCTGGTGCATCCGGAAGATGCCACCAAGGTGCAGAACGCGATCCGCGACCATGTGGCCGGCAAGACGCAGATGTTCGAGAGCACGCACCGCATGCATCACCGCAGCGGCGAGTGGCGCTGGGTGATGAGCCGCGCCAAGGCCACGCTCGATGCGCACGGGCGCCTCTTGCGGCTGGTGGGCGTGGAACTCGACATCACGGAGCGCAAGCTCTACGAGGAAGCGCTGTTCCGCGAGAAGGAGAGCGCGCAGATCACGCTGCAGTCGATCGGCGATGGGGTGGTGACTACCAATGCCGCCTCGGTGATCGACTACATCAATCCGGTGGCTGAGCAGCTCACCGGCTGGCGGCTGGAAGATGCGATGGGGAAACCGGTCGAGGAAATCTTCCGCGCCTTCCATGAAGAGACCTGCGAGCCGCTCGAGAATCCGCTGACCGTGGCGATCCGCCGCGCGCGCTCCATCAAATCAGTGCGGCCGATGCTCTTGATCCGCCGCGACGGCAACGAGCTGTACGTGGAGAGCACGGCGGCGCCGATCCGCGATGGCGCGGGCCGCACCGCCGGCGGCGTGCTGGTGTTCCACGATGTCAGTGAATCGCGCGAGCTGAACCGGCGCCTGAGCTACCACGCCAGCCATGATCTGCTCACGGGCCTGGTGAACCGGCGCGAGTTCGAGAACCGGCTGGAGCGCGCGCTCAAGAGCGCCAAGGCGCGCGAATCCTCGTATGCGCTGTGTTACCTCGACATCGACCAGTTCAAGATCGTCAACGACAGCTGCGGCCACAGCGCCGGCGATGCCTTGCTCGGCCAGGTCGGCGCGCTGCTGAAATCCAAGGTGCGCTGGCGCGATACGCTCTCGCGCCTCGGCGGCGATGAGTTCGGCATCCTGCTCGAGAGCTGCTCGCTCGATGAGGCGATGCGCATGGCCGAGACGCTGCGCGAGGCCGTGCGCAACTTCCGCTTCACCTGGGAAGAGCGCGTGTTCCGGCTCGGCGCCAGCATCGGCGTGGTGCCGATCACCGCCGACAACGAGGATGTGGCCTCGATCATCTCCGCCGCCGACAGCGCCTGCCAGGCCGCCAAGGAGCAGGGGCGCAATCGCGTGCACAGCTTCGCGGAGAACGACATCGAACTGATGCGCCGCCGGCGCGAGATGCAGTGGGCCGCGCGCATCAACGCGGCGCTCGAGGAAGGGCGCTTCGAACTGTTCCGCATGACCATCCAGCCGCTGCAGAAGCCCGAGACCGGCGCGCACTACGAGCTGCTGCTGCGCATGCGCGATGAGAATGGCCGCATCGTCTCGCCGGATAATTTCATCGTCGCCGCCGAACGCTACGGCATCACGCCCAGCATCGATCGCTGGGTGATCGAGAACGCTTTCCGCTGGCTGGTCTCGGAAGCCGACGAGCGCGAGCGGCTGACGATGTGCTCGATCAATCTTTCCGGCCAGAGCCTGGGCGATGACAAGTTCCTGCCCTTCGTGATCGATCAGTTCCAGAAGAGCGGCATCGATGCGCGCAAGATCTGCTTCGAGATCACCGAGACCGCGGCGGTGGCCAGCTTCTCGCAGGCCAACCGCTTCATCCAGGCGCTCAAGGAGCTGGGCTGCAAGTTCGCGCTCGATGATTTCGGCACCGGCCTGTCCTCGTTCGGTTACCTCAAGCACTTCCCGGTCGATTTCCTGAAGATCGACGGCAGTTTCGTGCGCGAGATCCTGCACGACCCGATCGATCGCGAGATGGTGCGCTCGATCAACGAGATCGGGCATCTCACCGGCAAGCAGACCATCGCTGAATTCGCCGAGAACGCCGAGATCATCCAGATGCTCACCAGCATCGGCGTGGATTTCGCGCAGGGCTATGGCATCGCGCAGCCGCAGCGGGTGTTGAAGGCCGTCAACGGCTGAGGCGTGGGCCTGGGAGCGGCGCTGTCGTCGACGTGGCCCCGACGGGCCGTCCATTCCAAACTACCGCTTTACGCCAGCGCGGAACGCGGGTAGCGTCGATGCCCAACGGTGGCCGCCAGCGATGGCCTGCCACGAAGCACTCAAATTCACAAAATCTTAACGATGTCCGGGCGCGGCGTTGGCAATCATCGCGCGTTAACCGACATACAAACGATAGGGGTACCTGGTATGAAGATTTCCAGACTGTTGACTTGTGCGGCGGCGATTGCCGGTATGGTGGCAACCGCCGGGCTTGCGCAAGCGGGCGATGGGCCAGAGCGCGGCCCGCACCTGCGCCATGCGAAACCGCTGGCGCGTACTGTCGTGGTCCACGCCAACAACGCGCTGCTGCCCAAGGGTGGCGATCCGGGCGACGATGACACGGCGATTTCGCTCGACCCTACGCTCTCGGCGCTCTGCCAGAGCTATCTGGGCTTGCCCAATCCCTATGCCGCGACCGGTCGCAATGTCGACCAGATCAATGGCGACAGCGTGGTCAGTGCAGGCTCACAAACCGGCTGCATTGCCGCGCAGAACGAAACCACGATCGCCGTGAATCCGCGCAATCCCAACAACCTGGTGGCAGGGACCAACGACTACCGCGTGTTCAACACGCGCGAGGGCCGCAATGATGGCTCCGGCTGGGCGTACTACACGACCAACGGGGGACGCACCTGGGCGACGTGCAACTGCCGCACCTGACCTTCCAGACCGGCGCGACCGGCGCACTCTCGGATATGGACTCGGCCGGCGATCCCGTCGTTGCCTATGGTGCGGATGGCACGGTGTACTACGCCAACATCGTCTTCAGCCGTCTCAATGGCGGCGGCGGTATCACGGTCAATGCCTCGACCGATGGCGGCCGCACCTGGAGCGAGCCGTCGATCGTGCAGCTCGATGGCGTCGATGCGGCGGGCGGCCCGCTGGATACCGACTACTTCAACGACAAGGAGTGGATCACGGTCGACCCGGCCAGTGGCGCCGTGTACGTGACCTGGACTCGCTTCGGACCCACGGGTTCGCCAATCGTGGTCTCGCGGTCGATGGATCATGGCCGCACCTGGTCGCCATTCGTGGAGGTGAATCCGGACACGGCATTCACGACCGGCGGCGTCACGCCCTACAGCCAGGGCTCGAGCCCGCAAGTCGGCAACGATGGCACGCTGCGCATCGCCTACGAGTCGGCGGTCTGCCAGAGCCTGAACTGCGATCAGGCCACAGACCATGACGCGATCGTCGTCGCGACTTCATACGACGGTGGCCGGACCTTCAGCAACCAGGAAGTCGCGTATGACTACGACTTCCCGGGCAACGCAGATGTCGGCCGCTCGACCCTGACCGGCGAGAACTTCCGCATCAACAGCTTCCCGCAGACGGCGATCGACCGCAGTACCGGTACGCTCTACGTCACCTGGGCGGATGATCGCAACGGTCAGTACGATGCGCTCGGCAATTCGCTCAAGACCAACGGCGATGCCTTCCTGGTCGCCAGCAATGATGGCCGCCGCTGGTCGTCGGTGAAGACGATTGGCACAGGCGCTGATGAGGTCTATCCGGCTGTCGCCGCCGATCATGGTCGGGTCGCGGTGAGCTTCTATACGCGCACCTATGATCCGAATGGCATCGGCCTCGATATGGCCTACGCCAGCGCAGAGGATGTCGGTGGCTTCAATCGTGCGAAGGTACGCCGCATCACGACCCAGACCGCGAATCCGCAGATCCAGTTCGTGGGTGTTGGTGCGGTCAGCGGACAGGTACTGCAGGGCGTCTTCATCGGCGACTACACTGCCGGTGCCATGGGCCGTGACGGAGTATTCCACCCGTGCTGGACCGATTTTCGCGGCAAGCCGGGCGTGAACGCGCCGAACCAGGACGCCTACTCGCAGGCCATCTCGATCGACAATTGAGGGCGAGCTGCTCCGGCGCCCGGTTCGGGCGCCGGAGCGGCGCTGCTAGCCTGAGCGAGCCGGTCGCATAGCCGTTGGTGTCGTGTAACCTGACGATTCATGACAATGCAGCTCACATGCGTGACAGGCCATCGTTGGTGGTTGGCTTTGTGCGCACTGCTGGGGTTGGTGGCGCAGACCGTTAACGCGGCAGAAAGCTGGATTGCCGATAGCAAGGGTTGCAAAGTCTACAATCCGAATCCGCTACGCGGTGAAAGCGTCACCTGGGACGGACCCTGCGCAGGCGGATATGCCGAAGGCGAGGGCTCGTTAACGTGGCATCGAGGCGGCACGGCTATCAGCAGCTATGTTGGCGATATGCACGGCGGGAAGATGGACGGCAAGGGCCGGGCCAACTATGCCAACGGCGATCGGTACGAAGGCGAATTCTACCTTGGCAAATATGATGGCAGTGGTGTCTATACGTTCGCGAATGGCAATCGCTATGAAGGCGACTTCGTAGCAGGATCGTCAACGCGCGGCGGCACGCTGACGCTGACGGACCAGCGGCAATTCAAGACCGATCTGGTGACGGGCATCAAATGGCCCTCGGAATTCCTGGCCCCCGCGGTACTGCTGGTGTTGTGTTTTGATTCCGCAAGTGTGCTGCGAACCATGGATCTGGTGCGTTCTTCCGGATTTCCCCTCGAGGACGAGAAGGGCGTTTGACATTGTCAGGTTCAAGGAGGCGCAACGCGACAATGTCAGGGTCGGCGCTACGGGCGGCGAACAACTTGTGTCTGATCCCATTCCAGGGCTGCCATATGATTGGAGTGTCTTACGAGGACACAATGACTATGTATTCTTCAGGCGTCGCTGATAAGCATGCGGGCGCTTGATTCTTCTGGCGGTCCTCTCAGGTGGTTGTTGGCACTGATGGTCACGATGTCTCCTGACATGAGTGCGGCCGCTCAGCACCTCGAATTCAACGTGGCCACCTACAACCTCCGGCTCAACACGCCCGAGGATGGCCCCAATGCCTGGCCGCTGCGCAAGGACGCGGTCCGGGAGTTGATCCGCTACCACCAGATCGACCTGCTGGGCACGCAGGAAGGCTATGCGGAGCAGCTCGAGGATCTGACCGGCTGCCACCGGCTACGCCTACGTCGGCGTGGGGCGCGATGATGGCCAGCGCGCCGGCGAACACTCGGCGATCCTGTACCGCAGCGAGCGCTTCACGGTGCTGGCGCACGGCGATTTCTGGCTCAGCCCCACGCCGGATGTGCCGGGCAAGGGCTGGGATGCGAAGTGCTGCAATCGCATTTCGAGCTGGGCGCGTTTGCGCGAGCGCCGCTCCGGGCGCGAGTTCTACGCCTTTGCGGTGCACTTCGATCATGAAGGCGTGATCGCACGGCGCGAGTCGGCGCAGCTGATGCTGCGCAAGATCCGCGAGATTGCAGGCGACCACCCGGTGCTGTGCCTGGGTGATTTCAATGCCACGCCCGATTCGGAACCGATCGGCATCATGGCGGCCGGCATGCGCGATGCGCGCCAGGAAACACTGACGCCGCCTTATGGCCCGGTCGGCACCTTCAACGATTTCAGGATCGATGCGCCGCTGCAGGATCGCATCGACTACATCTTTCTCGGGCCGCGCTGGAAAGTGCTGCGCTATGCGGTGCTGACCGACAGCGTCGCAGGTCGCTTCCCCTCCGATCACCTGCCGGTCGTCGCGCGCGTCGCTCTCGACTGAAGCGGCCTCAGGGCAGCAGGTAGGGCAGTGGCAGCGGAGTGCTCGCGATCAATGGCGCTTCGCTCGGGCTGGCAGCGGCCAGCGATCCGGCATCCTCGCCGCGATTTGCAGGCTCATCGCCTGCATTGGGCCCCGGCACAGTGGTCACCGCGAGGAACTCGCAACCACCAGTGGGCAGATCCACGCTATCGACCAGCAACGCACTGCGACCATCGCGCAGCCGCAGTGTCGCGCCCGGCGGCAACGACAGCGGCCCGTCGGCCGCGAAGCGCTGCATGCGGCGCTTCACGCGGCCGCGATAGTGCGTGCGTGCGATGACCTCCTGCCCGGTATAGCAGCCTTTGTCGAAGCTGATGGCCTTGAGCACATCGAGGTTCAGCATCTGGGCGATGAACTGGCCGCTGCTGGCGGCATAGACCTGAGGCAGGCCCTGCGCTATCGCCACCATCTTCTCCGCCACGGTGCCCGCGGGCGCGCCGGGTAGCGCGCGCAACGTCTCATCGGCGGGCTCCACGCTGAGCTTCACTTTGGCGCGCAGGATGAAGCGCGTCAGCGCGCTGGCGGCGATCGCGGCCAGGTCTTCGGGCAGCAGCGCCACGATCTCATCGTTCCCGCGCGTGCACAGCTGCAGCACGGCCAGCACGCGGCCCTGCGGCGTGTGCAGCCCCGCGCCCAGCATGCGATCGGCAGCCAGCAGCTGCATGTCGTTGGAGAGCTGCCCCTGCAGGAATTTGCGCGCATCGGCGCCGCTGATGCGCAGTTGCGCCAGCAGTGGTGCAGCACTGGCGTTGACTTGGGCGGTGGCCGGCATGGGCGGATTCTGGCACACTCGTGCGTGATGCCGCTGCCGCCCGCCAACCCACCAGAACCGTCGGCGCCCGTCCCGCCGCTGCAGCCCATCGCTGTAGCCACCCACGCCGACCCAGGCTCGCCGGCCGCAAGTGCGCAGCTTCCGGGCGCGCAGCTTCCGGGTGTGCAGCTCGTGGGCGCGAAGCTCGTGCGCCCGGCCGAGGTGGCCGGCCCCGCGGGCCTCGATCCCACACGCTATGGCGATTGGGAGCGTGCCGGGCGCTGCATCGATTTCTAGGGTGCGCAAGGATCACCAATGAGCCAGCGACCGCTGTCGCCGCACCTGCGGATCTACCATTTCGGACATACGATGGCGCTCTCGATCGCGCATCGCCTCGCCGGCCTGTGGCTGGCTGCCGGAATCTGCGTGCTGGTCTACTGGCTCATCGGCCTGGCCGATGGTGAAGCGGCCTATGAGCGCGCCACTACCTTGCTGTCGGCCTGGTATTTCCGCGTGCTGCTGTTCAGCTGGCTGGCCGGCTTCTGCTATCACCTGGTCAACGGACTGCGCCACCTGGTGTGGGATGCCGGTTTCGGCCTGGAAAAACTGCAGGCGCGGCGTAGCGCGGTGCTGGTTGTGGTCGTGGCGCTCGCGGCCTTCCTGATCGCCGCCTGGCTGTTCTGCACCCTGCAGCGGGGCGCGCCATGAGCCTGCGCTCGCCCTTGGGCGCGGCGCTGGGTCATGGCACTGCCGGCGAAGGCGTCGGCCACTGGTGGTCGCAGCGCATCTCGGCGCTGGCGCTGGTGCCACTGATGCTGTGGCTGCTGATCTCGCTGCTGCGCTTGCCGCTGGCTGATTACGCGGCGGTCTCCATCTGGATGGCGAGCGCCTGGAATCCGGTGTTGCTGGTGCTCACCGTGCTGGTCGCCTGCTGGCATTCGCTGCTCGGCGTGCAGGTGGTGATCGAGGATTACGTCCATGCGCCGGCACTGAAGATCGCCTCCCTGCTCGTCAGCAGCGGCGCGCACGTGCTGCTCGCCGCAGGCGGCAGCTACGCGGTCCTGCGCGTCGCACTGCGGGGCGCCACATGAGTGCCTTGGAGTTCATCGACCACAGTCACGATGTGATCGTGATCGGCGCTGGTGGCGCGGGCTTGCGCGCCACGCTCGGTCTCGCCGAGGCTGGCCTGAGCACCGCCTGCATCACCAAGGTATTTCCCACGCGCAGCCACACGGTGGCCGCGCAGGGCGGCATCTCCGCGGCGCTCGGCAACATGGGCGCCGACGACTGGCGCTGGCACATGTACGACACCGTGAAAGGTTCCGACTGGCTCGGCGACCAGGACGCGATCGAGTTCATGTGCAAGCAGGCCCCGCAGGCGGTGATCGAGCTCGAGCACTACGGCGTGCCCTTCTCGCGCACCGAGGATGGCCGCATCTACCAGCGGCCCTTCGGCGGCATGACCACTGAGTTCGGCAAGGGCATTGCGCAACGCACCTGCGCGGCCGCCGATCGCACCGGCCACGCGATGCTGCATACGCTCTACCAGCAATCACTGAAGAACTCGGCCGAGTTCTACATCGAGTATTTCGTCGTCGACCTGATCATGGAGAATGGCGCCTGCCGCGGCGTGATCGCCATCGACCTCGCCGAAGGCCGACTGCATCGCTTCCGTGCGCAGACCACGATACTGGCCACCGGCGGCTACGGTCGCGCGTGGTTCTCCTGCACCTCGGCGCACACCTGCACCGGCGATGGCGGCGGCATGGTGCTGCGCGCAGGTCTGCCGCTGCAGGACATGGAGTTCGTGCAATTCCATCCCACCGGCATCTACGGCTCGGGTTGCCTGATCACCGAAGGCGCGCGCGGCGAGGGCGGCTATCTCACCAATGCCTCGGGCGAGCGCTTCATGGAGCGCTACGCGCCCAATGCCAAGGATCTCGCTTCGCGCGATGTCGTGAGCCGCGCGATGACCATCGAGATCCGCGAAGGCCGCGGCGTCGGTGCGCACAAGGATCACATCCACCTGCACCTCGAGCACCTCGGGCCGGGCGTGATCAAGGAGCGCCTGCCCGGCATTGCCGATACCGCGCGCATCTTTGCCGGGGTCGATGTCGACGCGCGAGCCGATTCCGGTGCTGCCGACCGTGCACTACAACATGGGCGGCGTGCCCTGCAACGTGCAGGGCGAGGCGCTCACGTTGCGCGACGGCGAAAGCGCAGTCGTGCCAGGACTGATGGCGGTCGGCGAGGCCGCCTGCGTATCGGTGCATGGTGCCAACCGCCTCGGCTCCAATTCGCTGCTCGATCTGGTGATCTTCGGACGCGAAGCGGCGCGCCATTGCGCGGCGACGCTGAAGCCGGGCGCGGCGCAGAAACCGCTGGCCAAGGGCGCCGGCGATGAGGCCGTGGCGCGCGTCGATCGCTTGCGGCAGGCGAATGGCAGCCGGCCCACCGCGCAGATCCGCCTCGAGATGCAGCGGCTGATGCAGGCCGATGCCGCGGTATTCCGCACGGGCGACTTTGCGCGAAGGCGCGCAGAAGCTCGCGGCCACCTTCGAATCATTCCGCGACGTCGCCTTGAGCGATCGCGGCACTGGTCTGGAACACCGATCTGATCGAGACCCTGGAACTCGACAACCTGCTGCTGCAGGCCACGGCGACCATCAATTCCGCGGCCAACCGCGAGGAGAGCCGCGGCGCGCAGGCGCGCGAGGACTTCCCGCAGCGCGACGATGCAGAACTGGCTCAAGCACACGCTGTGCTGGGTCGATAGCCAGGGCAAGGCCAGGTTCGGCTACCGCCCGGTGCACCTGGAGACGCTCACCGACGAGGTGCAGACCGTGGCGCTCAAGGCCCGCACCTACTGATGCACGCAAGGATCAAAAACGATGGTTGAGCTGACGCTGCCCGCGAACTCCGTTGTCGATCGCAAGGCCGGCAAGCTGTTCAAGGCGCCCGCCGGCGCGAAGCGCGTGCGCACCTTCCGTATCTATCGCTTCGATCCGGCCAGCGGCCAGAATCCGCGCGTCGACAGCTACGAGATCGACATGGCCGCCTGCGGGCCGATGGTCCTCGACGCCTTGTTCAAGATCAAGAACGAGATCGATGCCACGCTGTCGCTGCGCCGCTCCTGCCGCGAAGGCATCTGCGGTTCCTGCGCGATGAACATCGACGGCCGCAATACGCTGGCCTGCACGCAGCACTGCGATGACCTGGGGAAGGGCGAGGTCAGCATCTATCCGCTGCCTCACATGCCGGTAGTGAAAGACCTGGTGACCGACCTCACCAACTTCTACGCGCAGTACGCGGCGGTCAAACCCTGGCTGCAGACCCGCACGCCGGCGACGCCCGATCGCGAGCGCCTGCAGTCGCGTGCTGACCAGGAGCAGATCGACCGGCCCTCGGCCTGCATCCTGTGCGCCTGCTGTTCGACCTCCTGTCCCAGCTACTGGTGGAACAGTGATCGGTACCTCGGGCCCGCGGCATTGCTGGCCGCCTATCGCTGGATCGTCGACTCGCGCGATGAGGCGCAGGGCGAGCGGCTCGATGAACTCGAGGACCCGTTCCGCCTGTATCGCTGCCACACGATCATGAACTGCACCGAGGCCTGCCCGAAGGACCTGAACCCGGCACGCGCCATCGCCAGCATCAAGCGCCTGATGCTCGAGCGCCAGCATTGAGCGCCGCCCCGCCGGGCCAGCTGCTGTGGCGCTGCCGGCGTGGCATGAAGGAACTCGATCTCATGCTGCAGGGCTGGCTCGAACAGCGCTATCCCGGCGCTACGGTGGCTGAAAGGGCCTGCTTCGAGGCCTTTCTCGCCTTGCCAGACCCGGAGATCGCTGGCTTGCTGCTGGCGCATGCCGCCCCCGCCGACCCCAGCTTCGCCCTCCTCGTCGACCAGCTGGTCCAGCTCAAGCATTGAGCTCAAGGGTTCCGCGCGCCTGGCCTGGGGCTGGGCGTTGTGGTGCCTGGCCCTGGCCTTGGCCATCGCCCTGGGCAGCAGCCTGCCGCTGGCTGCGCGCCTGCCTCTGGCGCTGCTGCCCGTCGCGCTGGGCCTCCATGGCCTGAGGCTGCTGCGGGCCCGCAGACCCTGCGATATCCAGCACCTGACCTGGCAGCCCGACGGCCGCTGGTGGCTGCAGGAGCGCAGCGGGCGGGGGAGTTATGTCCAACCGCGGCCGCCCCAGCGCCTGGGTCCGCTGCTGTGGTTGCACTGGCGCAGCGACGGACGTCACCGAATGTTGATCATCGACGCTGCAGTCGTGGAACCGAACCAGTGGCGGCGACTCAAAGCGGGATTGAAGCTCCGCAGGCCTTAGCTTGGGTGGGAATGGCGCGATGACTGTCAACTGTTGCCCTGCTGCTAGACTGGCCACTGAAGGCAGCATTGGGGGAAGGCTTGGTGCAGGGACGACCCGCGTTATGGCGAACTTTAAACTTCCTGCAGGGTCGGATCCGGTGCCGGGTGCAAGTGACCCCGCCGCGGATGACGGGCACTCACTGATGGCCGCCGATACTGGCGATCTCAGCCTGGTGAGAAGGGTGCAGGCGGGCGAGCGTGCCGCCTACGACCTGCTGGTACTCAAGTATCAACACAAGGTGGTCAAGCTGGTGATGCGCTACCTGCGCAACCCGGCGGACGCGGAAGATGTCGCACAGGAAGCCTTCATCAAAGCCTACCGGGCCCTGCCGCAGTTTCGCGGCGACAGCGCCTTCTACACCTGGCTGTATCGCATCGCGATCAACACCGCCAAGAATTCCCTGGTGTCGCGCAACCGCAATCCGGTCGGCTACGAGCTCGATGCCCACAACGATGAAGACGGGCCCGACATGCTGAGCCGGCTGCGCGATCCGGATACGCCCGAGGGCCTGGCGCTCAGCGAAGAGATCCGCAATATCGTGCACGCGGCAATCGGCGAGCTGCCCGAAGACCTGCGCACCGCGATCATGCTGCGCGAGCTCGAGGGCCTGAGCTACGAGGAGATCGCGGCCTCGATGAATTGCCCGGTGGGCACGGTGCGCTCGCGCATCTTCCGCGCCCGCGAAGCCATCGATAAGCAGTTGCGTGAAGTATTTGACGGCGGCCTGGGCCGCGCACAGGAGTTGTTGTGAATCGCGACGAACAAGAAAGCCAGCTGTCCGCCATGTTCGATGGCGAGTTGCCGGCGGCCGAATGTGAACTGCTCTCGCGCCGGCTGACGCGCGAGGAAAACCTGCGTGCCACCTGGTCGCGCTATGCCGTGATCGGCGCCGCACTGCGCGCCGAACCGGTGGCACGGGTCAACCCGAATTTCGCGCGTCGCGTGAGCGCCGGCCTGCAGGCGGCACCCGCCGCAGCCGCTGCTGGCACGAGCGCGCGGCTGTCGCGTCCCTGGCGCAGCGCCGCGCTGGGCGCAGGCCTGGCTGCCGGTGTGGCCGGCGCGGCCATCATGCTGCTGCGCAGCGGCTTGCCGGCAACGCAGGACTCGCTGGTGGCCTATACGCCGACCGTGACCCGTGCGGCCCTGCCGTCCGCCGCTTCCATCCAGGCTGTGAGCGTGACCACGCGCCCGTCGCTGGCCTCGGTGTCTTCGAGCAACGAGCCGGCCAGCTACGTAGTGCCGCCGCGCAGCAGCAGCACGACGCCGGCCGTATCGGCATCGCTCGCCAATTACGTGCTGGCGCACAGCGCCGTGATGTCGCCGCTGTCGCGTCCCAATGTGGTGTCGATACTGGTCAGCGATGAGTCGGTGGCGCCCTTCGATGCGCCGCCTGCCGCTGCGCGCGCGAGCGGCGAGCGTGTCCAGCCCGATGTTCAGCCATAAGGCCCGTGTAGCAGCGCTGGCCTCCGTGTCTATGGGCGCCGCGGCCGCGGCGCTGGCCGCCGATGACGCGCGTGTCTGGCTCGAGCGCATGGAACATGCGCTCGCCACCCGCAACTACCAGGGCACCTTCGTGCACGAGCACGGCGGCCAGACCGACACCCTGCATGTGGTCCATCGCGTCGATGACAGCGGTGTTGCCGAGCGCATCCAGGCGATGGATGGTTCGGGGCGCGAATTCGTGCGTCGCGGCGGCGAGCTGAGCACCTATTTTCCCGACCGGCGCGTGGTGATGGTCGAGAGCGCGCCACAACGCAGCCTGCTGCTGGGCGAACTGACGCAGCTCGATACCGTGGCCTCGCAGCTCTACGCCTTGAGCGAAGCGCCGGAAGCACGCATCAGCGGCCGCGCTGCGCATGTGATCGATGTCGAGCCGCGCGATGACCTGCGCTATGGCTACCGGGTCTGGATCGATGGCGCCAGCGCCATGCCGCTCAAGACCCAGCTGCGTACCGCCGCGGGTAACGTGGTCGAGCAGCTGGTGTTCACCGAGCTCACCTTGCCCCCGCATATCGATGACAAAGCGCTGCAACCGCCTTTCGATGCACGCAACTGGCGCTGGCTGCGACACGAGAGCGTGATGGCCGGCGCGCCCAATGACGCCGTGCCCGCAGTGAACTGGCAGACGGGCCCCTTGCCGCCGGGCTTTCGCATGACCGGTCGGTCCACGCGCCTGCTGCCGGGTGGCAGCCAGACCGTGACCCACCTGGTCTTCAGCGACGGCGTGGCCTCGGTCTCGGTATTCGTCGAAGCTACGGAGGCAGGTGGCCCGGCTTCGGCCACCCAGGGGGAGCAGGGCCAGGCGCCCACCACCGTGACTTCGCTCGGTTCATCCAACGCCGTATCGACCATGGTCGATGGGCACAAGGTGACGGCGATCGGTGAGGTGCCGGCGGGCACGGTGCGCGCGATCGCCGGGTCGCTGCGGGCCAGCGGGGCCGGGCGCGGGCCTGGGGCTGGCGGTGCCGGCGCCGTGCATGCCGGTGGTGGCGTGCATCATTGAGTCTCCTGCCTTGAGTGCCACGCCGTCGGTGCCCCAGCTCAGCCTGGTCACGCGCGCTGATTGTCATCTGTGCGAGGAGCTGCAGCTCGAGTACGAAGCGCTGCGCCAGCGCCACCCGCTACCGCCGCTGACGCTGGTCGATGTCGATGCCGACCCGGGGCTGTTGCAGCGTTACGGCCTCAAGGTGCCCGTGCTGCTGCTCGATGGGGTGCCGGTGTGCCACTACCGGCTGGACAGCACGGAATTGCTGCGGCTTTTGCGGCTATAATCCGCGCGCCCCGGCCCCTGGGGTCCCGGGTTTTCCTTGATGCAATTCATACGTAATTTCTCGATCATCGCGCATGTAGACCACGGTAAATCGACGCTCGCCGACCGCCTGATCCAGCTGTGCGGCGGCCTCGAGGAGCGCGAGATGCAGGCCCAGGTGCTCGATTCCATGGACCTGGAGCGCGAGCGCGGCATCACCATCAAGGCGCAGAGCGTCACCTTGTTCTACACCTCACTGGCCGGCCAGCGCTACCAGCTGAACCTGATCGACACGCCCGGCCACGTCGATTTTTCCTACGAAGTCTCGCGCAGCCTGGCGGCCTGCGATGGCGCGCTGCTGGTGGTCGATGCCTCGCAGGGCGTCGAGGCGCAGAGCGTCGCCAACTGCCACACCGCGGTGGAGCAGGGGCTCGAGGTGCTGCCGGTCATCAACAAGATCGACTTGCCCTCGGCCGACCCCGAGCGGGTCGCGACCGAGATCGAGGAGATCATCGGCATCAGTGCCGAGCACGCGGCGCGCGTCAGCGCCAAGACCGGCGAGGGCGTGGCCGAGCTGCTGGAAGCGATCGTACTGCGCATCCCGGCGCCCAAGGGCGATCCTGCGGCACCGCTGCAGGCACTGATCATCGATTCCTGGTTCGACAACTACGTCGGCGTGGTCTCGCTGGTGCGGGTGATGAACGGCACGCTGCGCCAGGGCGAAAAGATGCGCATGATGTCCACCGGCCGCAGCCACGGGGTCGACAAGCTCGGACGCTTCACGCCGCGCTCGGTGGCGCTGCCGGAGCTCGCCGCCGGCGAGGTCGGTTTCGTGATCGCCGGCATCAAGGAAATCGATGGCGCGCCGGTGGGCGATACCATCACCCACGACAACCGGCCCTGCGCAGCGCCGCTCCCGGGTTTCAAGCAGGTGCAGCCGCGCGTGTTCGCCGGCATGTTTCCGATCAATTCCGAGGACTACGAGAGCTTCCGCGATGCGCTCGCCAAGCTGCGCCTGAACGACTCGGCGCTGCACTACGAGCCGGAGGCTTCCACCGCGCTGGGCTTCGGTTTCCGCTGCGGGTTCCTGGGCCTGCTGCACATGGATATCGTGCAGGAGCGGCTCGAGCGCGAGTACCAGCTCGAGCTGATCACCAGCGCGCCGACCGTGGTGTACGAGGTGGTGTGCACCGACGGCACGGTGCTGCTGGTCGACAACCCGGCGAAACTGCCGGCGCCCGATCGCATCGAGGAAGTGCGCGAGCCGATCATCACCGCCAATATCCTGGTGCCGCCCGACTACGTGGGCGCGGTGCTGAGGCTGTGCAGCGAGAAGCGCGGCGTGCAGAAGAAGATGCAGTTCCTGGGCACGCAGGTGTCGCTGCAGTACGAGCTGCCGCTGGCCGAAGTGGTGCTCGACTTCTTCGATCGCCTGAAATCCTGCAGCCGCGGCTATGCTTCCTTCGACTATGAATTCAGCCATTTCCAGGCGGCACCGCTGGTCAAGCTCGACGTGCTGATCAACGGCGACAAGGTCGATGCGCTGTCGCTGATCGTCCACCGCGACAGCGCCTACCAGCGCGGCCGCGAGCTGGTCGACAAGATGCAGGAGCTGATTCCGCGGCAGATGTTCGAAGTGGCGGTGCAGGCCGCGATCGGCAGCCATGTGATCGCGCGCGCCACGGTCAAGGCGCTGCGCAAGAACGTGCTGGCCAAGTGCTATGGCGGCGACATCACCCGCAAGAAGAAGCTGCTCGAGAAACAGAAGGAAGGCAAGAAGCGCATGAAGCAGGTCGGCCAGGTGGAAATTCCGCAGGAAGCCTTCCTCGCGGTGCTCAAGGTCGGCCGCAAATGAGTCGCGCGCGACGCGGCTGACGCACAAGGATCAGACATGAAGATGCAGATACTCCAGTTCCTCACCTACCTCGCGTTGCCGCTCACGCTGATCGGTGTCGTCGATGACTGGTTCCTCCGGCCGGCCCGGCGGCTGGCAGCGCTGCCTGCCGAGTCGCATGACCCGGCCTGGTTGCGTGTGGTGTACACGGTGCTGCCGGTGGCGGTGATCGGCGCCATCGTGCGGTTGCTGGTCTCCGAGCGGCTGGATTTCTCGCTGGTGTTGACGCTGGTGCTGTCGATCTCGGGGCTGATCTGGGCCGTGGACCGCTGGCTGCTGGCGCCGCAGCGGCAACGGCGCGCGCTCGCGGCGGGCGTAGATGCCAGCGCCGTGGCGCTGCCGGTCACGGTCGACTACGCGCGCAGCTTCCTGCCGGTGGCGGCGCTGGTGCTGGTGGTGCGCGCCTTCATCTTCGAGCCGTTCCGCATCCCCTCCGATTCCATGATGCCCACGCTGCTCGATGGCGATTTCATCGTCGTGAACAAATTTGCCTACGGCCTGCGCATGCCGGTGCTGAACCGCAAGCTCATGGCGATCGGTGAGCCCGAGCGTGGCGATGTGGTGGTGTTCCGCTATCCGCCCGACCCGGCCGTGAACTACATCAAGCGGCTGGTGGGGCTGCCGGGTGATCACCGTCTCGATCCAGGACGACCAGCTGATCGTCAATGGCACGCCGGTGCCGGTGACCGATCGCGGCCGTTTCAACGATGGCTGCTACCTCAACATGCGACTGGGCGAGGAGCAGTTGGGCAAGCACCTGCACCAGACGCTCTCCTGCCGCACCAGCGGCGGGCTGGGCGCACCGCCGGTGGCCAGCTGCAACCGCAACATGGACCACAGTTATCAATGTGATGACGCCCAGCATGGCGATGGTCCCGATTCCAATGATAGATTCGACATCAGGGTGCCGCCCGGCCACTATCTGATGATTGGCGACAATAGGGACAACAGTTCCGATAGCCGCGTGTGGGGGTTCGTGCCCGAGGAGAATCTGGTCGGCAGGGCCTCGCGAATCTGGTTCAATTGGGATCTGCAGCGCTCGGGCGGACCCAACTGGCGGCGGATCGGCAAGCATATCGATTGATCCGGGTCGCAGACCCGGGGAGGACGGTTTCATGCGCAAACATCAACGTGGCGTGACCTTCATCGGCTGGGTGTTCCTGCTGGTGCCGCTCGCCATCCTGGTCTATGTCGGCATTCGTGTGACGCCGCTGTACCTCAACTACTTCCGCGTCGTGCGCTCGCTCGAGCAGCTGGCCGCCGATTCCCGTGGCGACTCGCAGATCAACCCGGTGGCGCTGCGCGCCTCGCTCGAGAAGCGCTTCGATGTCGAGTATGTCGACCATCCCGCCGCCAAGGAGATCGACATCCATCGCGATGGCGACAAGTGGGTGGCCGTGGCCGACTATGAAGACCCGGCGCCGCTGTTTGCCAACGTGCTGATACTGGTGCAGTTCAGGAAGCAGGTCGATCTGCAGTGACTAGTGAGCGCGCCGCCGAGTGGCTGCTGCGCCGGCTCCAGTACCAGGTAGTCGACCCCAGGCTCTTCGAGCAGGCCCTCACCCACCGGAGCGCCGCGCGCGCCAACAATGAGCGCCTGGAATTCCTGGGCGATGCGATCCTCAACCTGATCGTCGCTGAACACCTCTACAGCCGCTATCCGCAGGCCGACGAGGGCTCGCTGAGCCGGCTGCGTGCTGCCGTGGTCAGCGGCACATCGCTGGCGCGTATCGCCACCGGGCTGGATCTGGGCGCGGCGCTGGCGCTCGGCGCGGGTGAACTCAAGACCGGCGGCTTCCGTCGTGAATCGATACTGGCCGATGCCTTCGAGGCGCTGTGTGGCGCGCTGTATCTGGAGGCGGGCTTCGAGCGGGTGCGCGAGCTGATGCTGCTTGTGCTGGGTCCGGCGCTGGCAGCGCTCGAACCGGCCGCGGCCGGCGCTGTCGATGAACAGAAGGATGCCAAGACCCGCCTGCAGGAATGGCTGCAGGGGCGTGGCCTGGCACTGCCGCGCTACCACGTGGTCAACATCGAGGGCGAATCGCATGCGCAGGTGTTCGAAGTCAGTTGCGCGATCGAGGCCCTGCATCTCAAGGCCAATGGGAGCGGTGTGAGCCGGCGTCGCGCCGAACAGGTGGCGGCGCAGGCGCTGCTGACGCAGCTGCCCGGATGAGTGACTATCGCAGTGGCTTCGTGGCGCTGATCGGGCGGCCGAACGTCGGCAAGTCCACCCTGCTCAACGCGTTGCTGGGCCAGAAGCTGGCCATTGTCACGCCGCGTCCCCAGACCACCCGCCATCGCATCATCGGCATCGTCGATACGCCCGAGGGGCAGATCGCCTTCGTCGATACTCCCGGCATGCACCAGGGGCACGAGCGCGCGCTCAATCGTGCGATGAATCGCACCGCAACCTCGGTGCTGGCCGACTGCGACCTGGCGCTGCTGCTGGTCGAAGCGCAGCGCTGGACCAACGAAGACGAGCTGGCGCTGCAGCGTGTGCGCGAGTCGGGCCGGCCGGTGATCTGCGTGGTCAACAAGATCGACAAGGTGTATCCGCGCGAACTGCTGCTGCCCTACGTCGGGCAGCTCGCCACGCGCGCTGATTTCCTGGCGATCGTGCCGGTGTCGGCGCTGCGTGCCGGCAACCTCGATGAACTCAAGCGCACGATCCTGGCCGCGCTGCCGGCGGGCGAGCGCATGTTTCCGCAGGGGCAGATCACCGATCGCAGCGACAAATTCCGCATCGCCGAGTGCATCCGCGAGAAGCTGACGCTGGAGCTGGTCGAGGAATTGCCCTATGGCATCGCGGTCGAAGTCGAGAAACTGGAGACCACGCCCGACGGCCGCACGGAAGTGAGCGCGCTGATCTGGGTCGATCGGGCCGGCCAGAAGCCGATCGTGATCGGCGCTGGCGGCGAGCGCCTCAAGCGCATCGGCCGCAGTGCGCGCCTGGAGCTGAACCATACCTTTGGTCGCCGTCATCACCTCACGCTGTTCGTCAAGGTGCGCGAGAACTGGGCCGACGATGCGCGCGCACTGCAGCAGCTCGAGCTCGAATGAGTCGCGTGGGCGCGCGCGTGGAGCTGTGCTGCGGCTATCTGCTGCATCAGCGCCCGTGGCGCGACACCAGCCTGATCGTCGAGCTGTTCACGGCCGAACACGGGCGGCTCACGGCGTTTGCACGTGGCGCGCGCGGCGCGCGCGGCGCGCGGACGCGCTACAGCGGCCTGCAACCGTTCCGGCCCTTGTTGCTGTCGTGGACCGGGCGCGGCGAGGCACCCACGCTCACCGCCGCCGAGAACGATGGCTCGGCGCCGCTGCAGCTGGCGCCCGAGGCGCTGCTCAGCGCCTGGTACCTGAATGAACTGCTGCTCAAGCTCACCGTGGCGCACGATCCGCATCCCGAACTCTACCTGCAGTACCGGGCCACACTCGAGCAGCTGCGCGCCGGTGCGCCGCTCGACACGGCGCTGCGCCAGTTCGAGCTGCGACTGCTCGAACTGCTGGGCTTCGGCGTAGAACTTGGCCGCGATTGCGCCGATGGCAGCGCCGTGCTCGAGGATGCGTATTATCATTTCACGGCGGGCGAGGGTGTGCGCCGGCAGCGGCCGGAGCAGCACGAAGGCGTGAGCGAAAGCCCGCTGCTGCCAGGCCAGGTGCTGTTGCAGCTGGCCGAGGGCCGGCTGCCGGAAGATGTGCAGCAACTGCGCGCCGTGCGCGCGCTGTTGCGTGCGGCGCTCGATCATTGCCTCGAGGGCCGTGAACTCAAGACCCGCGTGGTGGCGCGGGCGGTCGCCAGGATCAGGGGTGCGAGTGCATGAACGGGCGGATGGAACTGGGCGTCAACATCGATCACGTGGCCACGCTCCGTCAGCAGCGCGGCACCGCTTATCCCGATCCGGTGCATGCGGCGGTGCTGGCCGAGCAGGCGGGCGCCGACAACATCACGCTGCACCTGCGCGAAGACCGGCGCCATATCCAGGAACGCGATGTGCGTGCGCTGCGCGGCCTGCTGGCTACGCGCATGAACCTGGAGATGGCCAACACCGAGCCGATGATGGCACTCGCCGTGGAAGTGCGGCCGGCAGACTGCTGCCTGGTGCCCGAGCGGCGCGCCGAGCTGACCACCGAAGGCGGCCTCGATGTGCGCGCCGCCAGCGGTGCCGTGCGCAAGGCCTGCGAGCGCCTGAACGCCGCGGGCATACGTGTGGCGCTGTTCATCGACCCGGAGCCCGCGCAGATCGATGCGGCCGGCGAATGCGGCGCCTCGGTGGTCGAGCTGCACACCGGCGAATATGCCGAGGCCAGCGGTGCGGCGCAGGCCCACGAACTCGAGCGCCTGCGCGCCGCGGCGCGCCATGCGGCGCAGCGCCGCCTGATCGTGCACGCCGGGCATGGCCTCAACTACCGCAACGTGCAGCCGGTAGCGGCGATTCCCGAGATCACGGAACTGAACATCGGTCATGCGATCATCGCGCAGGCGATCTTCACCGGCTTGCCGGCCGCGGTGCGCGACATGATTGCGCTGCTGCAGACGGCGCGCTGATGCTGCGGCCATGATCTACGGCATCGGCGTCGACGTACTCGAGCAGGCGCGCATCACTGCGGCATTGAAGCGCTTTGGCGAGCGTTTCACCAATCACCTGCTGCTGCCGGCCGAACATGCACAGCTCGCGAAGACCCAGCGGCCCGAGCGCTTCATCGCGATGCGCTTCGCAGCCAAGGAAGCGCTGGTCAAGGCGCTCGGCACCGGCTTCGCGCACGGCATGTGGATCCGCGACATCGGCGTAGCGCAGAACGCCTGGGGCAAGCCCGAGGTGATCTACTCGGAGCGCGGCGAGCAGCTGCGTCGCAAGCTGGGCGTGGGCGATGGCCACGTGACGCTCACCGACGAAGCCGGCCTGATCGTCGCCGTCGCAATACTGATGAAGGAGTCGGCGTCATGACGCGCCTGGTGTTCGATATTGAAACCGTGCCCGATGTGGAACTCGGCCGACGCCTGCACAATCTCGAAGGCCTGAGCGATGCGCAGGTTGCCAAGGCGATGTTCGCGATGCGCCGCCAGGAGAGCGGCGGCGATTTCCTGCCGCTCGAGCAGCATAAAGTGGTGGCCATCTCCTGCGTGCTGCGCACGCGCGAGCAGCTCACGGTGTGGAGCCTGGGCGACCTCGGCTCGAGCGAGGCCGAGCTGATCACGCGCTTCTTCGAAGGCATCGACAAATACACGCCGGATCTCGTGTCCTGGAATGGCAGCGGCTTCGATATGCCGGTGCTGCACTATCGCGCGCTCAAGGCGGGCGTGAGTGCGCCGCGCTACTGGGAAACCGGCGATGAAGACTCGAGCTTCCGCTACAACAATTATCTCAGCCGCTACCACTGGCGGCACCTCGATCTGATGGACGTGCTCTCCAGCTTCCAGGGTCGTGCGCGCGCTTCGCTGTCCGACATGGCTACGCTGCTGGGCCTGCCGGGCAAGCTCGGCTTTTCCGGCGCGCAGGTCTGGGACGCGGTGCTCGATGGCAAGCTCGCTGCAGTACGCGATTACTGCGAGACCGATGTGCTCAATACCTACCTGATCCTGCTGCGCTTTGAACTGTTTCGGGGCAGGCTCGATCAGGGCGGTTACGCCGAGGAGCTGGAGCGCTTGCGCGTGCTGCTGCGCGCCAGCACGGCCGCGCACCATACGCAGTTCCTGCAGGCCTGGGAGGCGCTGGGTTGAGGCGGCGTTTGTCGACGGAGCCCGAGACCGGGCGAGTCGAGTCCCTGAACCATGACGGTGCCGGCGTGGTGCACGCGGGCAAGACCGTGTTTGTCGCCGGCGCCTTGCCTGGCGAGCTGGTGCGCTTCGTGCGCCGGCGTGCGCACAGCCAGTACGATGAGGCCGAGCTCGATGCCGTGCTCGAGCCGGCCGCCGGGCGCGTCACGCCACGTTGCGCGCACTTCGGCACCTGTGGCGGCTGCGCCCTGCAGCACCTCGATGGCACCGCGCAGCTCGAGATCAAGCAGCAACAGCTACGCGCCGCGCTCGAGCGCATCGGCAAGGTGACGCCACGCGAGTGGCTGCCGGCACTGACCGGCCCGCAATGGCAATACCGGCGCCGCGCGCGGCTCGGCGCGCGCTACGTGCGCGCGCGCGAGCGCTCGCTGGTCGGCTTCCGCGAGCGCCTGTCCTCGCATGTCGCGGAGCTCAGGCATTGCGAGGTGTTGAGCGCGCCGGTCGACAACCTGCTCGAGCCGTTGGGCGCGCTGCTCACTGCGCTGTCGATACGCGAACGCGTGCCGCAGGTCGAGGTGTCGGTGGCCGATGAGTGCACGGTGCTGGTGCTGCGGGTGCTCGATGCGCCGAGCGCTGCGGACCAGCAGTTGTTGCTCGAGTTCGAGGCGCGCCATGGCCTGCGCCTGTATCTGCAACCCGGTGGCCTTGCTACGGTGAGGCCGCTGCGTGAGCCCGAGGCCACGCTCGACTACGCGCTGCCGGATTTCAATCTGCGCTTGAAATTCCTGCCCAGCGATTTCATCCAGGTGAATGCCGAGCTCAACCGCTCGCTGGTGACGCGCGTGGTGCAGCTGCTCGAGCTCGACGAACAAGCGCGCGTGCTCGATCTGTTCTGCGGTCTGGGCAATTTCACGCTGGCCCTGGCGCGCCGCTGCGCGAGCGTGGTGGGCGTGGAAGGCGATGCGGGCCTGGTGGCACGGGCGGCCGCCAATGCCTCCGCCAATGGCATTGCCAATGCCGTATTTCACAGCGCCAACCTCGCCAGTGCCGATGTCGATGCGGCGGCCTGGGCACGCGGTCCCTACAGCCATGTGCTGCTCGACCCGCCGCGTATCGGCGCCCGCGAGCTGCTGCCGATGCTGGCGCGGCTGGCGCCACGCCGGCTGGTCTATGTGTCCTGTCACCCCGGGAGCCTGGCGCGCGACCTGGGTGAGCTGGTGCACGAGCATGGCTTTGAGCTGCTGGCGGCCGGCGTGGCCGACATGTTTCCGCAGACCGCGCACGTCGAATCGGTGGCCGTATTGGCCCCCGGGGCCTGAAAAACCAGCGCCCGGCGGCTGGTCCTGAGAAGCCGTTAAAGAAACTGGTGCCGCCAAAGGCCTATGATGGGGGGTATGACAGGTCGAGCTGTGCGTCGTAGCGTGCCAAACCCATGAGTCTGGGACCGCTGATGGTCGACATCGCTGGCCACACGCTCAGCGCCGAAGACCGCGAGGTGCTGGCGCACCCGCTGGTTGGCAGTGTGATCCTGTTCACACGCAACTACGCCGACCCGCAGCAACTCACCGCTCTGATTGCCGAACTGCATGCGCTGCGCCACCCGGCGCTGCTGGTGGCGGCCGACCAGGAAGGCGGGCGCGTGCAGCGCTTCCGGCCCGGGTTCACGCCGCTGCCGGCGCTGCGGCTGCTGGGACATCAGTTCGACCAGTCGAGCGCCACCGGGCTCGATCTCGCGCGCCGCCACGGGTGGCTCATGGCCTCGGAGTTGCTGGCCTGCGGCCTCGACTTTTCCTTCGCGCCCTGCGTTGATCTCGACTACGGCCTCTCCACCGTGATCGGCGATCGGGCCTTCCACAGCCGGGCCGAGGTCGTGGCCGAAATGGCCGTGGCCTACATGCATGGCATGCGCGATGCGGGCATGGCCGCCACTGCGAAGCATTTTCCCGGGCACGGCGCGGTGGTCGCCGATTCACACCTCGCGCTACCCGTCGATCGTCGCGCGCTCGTGGATCTCGAAGCGGATCTCACGCCCTATCGCCGCCTGATCGACAACGGACTGCCCGCCGTGATGGTGGCGCATGTGCAGTTCCCGAAAGTCGATGAACTGCCGGCCAGCCTGTCGCGCCGCTGGATCACCGAAGTGCTGCGCGGCGAGCTGCGCTTCCGCGGCACGGTATTCGCCGATGACCTGTCGATGGCCGGGGCAGCGCAGTTCGGCGGCATCTGCGAGCGCGCACAGCGCGCGCTGCACGCGGGCTGCGATGTGCTGCCGGTGTGCAACGCACGCCCTGCAGTGCTTGAATTGCTCGACGGACTCAAGGTGGCGCCCGATGCGGCCGCGCACCTGCGGCTCGCGCGCTTGCGCCCGCGTGCACACCCGGAGCGCGCCGCGCTGCTGGCTTCCGAACATTGGCGCGCCTGCCAGGCGGCACTGCAGCGCTGCACTGCGCCGGCCCCGCTGCAGATGGACGGTGGCCGCGCATGAACGAACCGGGCGCAAACCTGGACTCTGCCGCGCCTGGCACCTGGACAGTGCCCTTCCTGCGCAGCGTGCTCGATGCGGCGCCCGAGGGTATCGTGATCTGCGAGGCGCGCGCCGACGGGCAGCCGCTGGTGTATGCGAATGCCGCTTTTGAACGGCTCACGGGCTATACGCAGAGTGAACTGCTGGGCGCCGACCTGCGGGTGCTGCAGGGGAGCGATCGGGAACAGGAAGGTCGCGCCAGCTTGCGCCAGGCGCTCGAGCGCGGCAGCAGCGCACGTGTGCTGATGCGCAACTACCGCAAGGATGGCTCGCAGTTCTGGAACGAGATGCTGATTGAACCGGTGCGCGATGCGACCGGCGCAATCACGCACTTCGTGGGTTTCCATCGCGATGTTGGTGAGCGCGAGCGGGCCGTGAACGAGCGTGAGCGCGCCACGGCTGCGCGCACCGTGGGTGGCCTGCCCACCTGGATGCGCGAGGATCGGCTCACCGGCCTGTGCGCGCGCGCTTATTTTGAAGAGCTGCTGCGCCACGACTGGTTGAGCGCGCAACGCGAGACGCGCACACTCACGCTCCTGATGTTCGACGTCGATGCGCTCGGCGCCTACAACGACACTTTCGGCAGACCGGCAGGCGATGCCTGCCTGCGCCGCCTCGCGGGCGTGATCAGCGCGGCCTTTCGCCGCGGCTCGGATCTCGTGGGGCGCTGGGAAGGGGGCACGATCTGCGCACTGGCGCGCAACACCGATCGTGCCGCGGTGGCGGGCTTTGCCGCCGGCATCGTCCAGCGCGTGCTCGAGCAGCGCATTCACCATCCGCGCTCGCTCCCCGACAAGTACGTGACGATCAGCGTGGGCATCGCGATGATCAATCCCGGACCCAAGCAACAGGCCGAGAGCCTGCTGCAGGCGGCCAGCAAGGCGCTCGCGCGGGCGCGCAGCGCCGGGGCCGGGCCGGTAGTGGAAGCGAACGACAAGGATTTTGGCCGCTGACGACAACTGCGGCCGCAAACGAGGAGGGGATCATGGGGATTTCATCGCGACTGGCGACTGTGCTGCTGCTGGGTCTGTCAGCCTGTGGCGCCAGCGCCTGGGCAGCCGACGAAAAGCTTGCGCAGGCCGCGGGCAACTGGTTGACCGAACCGAAGGACGGCATCATCCAGGTTACCGTGACGGCCGACGGCCACATGGAAGGGCGCATCATCGGCGGCAATCACCCCGGCCTCACCGACGAGAAGAACCCGGATCCCGCGCGTCGCAAGCTGGTGCTGCGCGGCCAGGTGATCATGCGCAACATGAAGTATGACGGCGACGGCAACTGGTCGGGCGGCACGATCTACGATCCGAAGAAGGGCAAGGAATTCAAGTGCCAGGTCGAGCTGCTGGCCCCGGGTTCGCTCAAGGTGCGCGGCTACATCGGCATTCCCCTGCTGGGCATTTCGCAGAAGTGGAGCCGCTACACCGGCACCTCGATGGACCTGCCGCCCGCGCACTGACCGCGGGCCCGGCAGCCCCACAGATCCCGAAAGGCCTGGCCCGGCGCCAGGGTGCATCCAAACGCACCCTGGCCGGCATCTCTACTCATGCCATTCAACAATCGGGAGTGATTTATGGGTTCTGAAGGAGCAACGGCGGTCGCCATCGCGTTCTGGGTATTCGTGGCCGTGTCGGCCGTGGCGGGCATCGTCGGGGACTACAAGAAGCGCCAGGCGACGCTGGAGCCGCTGCGCATGGCGATCGAACGCGGCCAGCAGCTCGACCCGGCGCTGGTGGAAAAATTGCTGGCGCGCGACTCGCAGGACAAGCGGCTGCAGCCCGAGTACCTGCAGGTCGGTGGCATCATCACCATCGGGTCCGGTGTCGGTGTGACATTGCTGGCGGTGTTCCTGAACAAGGTATTGCCGGGGGCGCTGTTTCCGGTGATGGGCGCCGGTCTGCTCACCGTGTGCGTAGGCGTGGGGCTGCTGCTGGCGGCGCGCGCCATCGCAGGCAATATCGAACGCGAGCGGGCTGCGGCCCGCAGCAGTGGTAGCGGTGCGTGAATGCGCCTGTCGCGGCGCGCACCCTGCGCTCCGCTGCCGAGGCGTCGATCGTCGTGCTGGCCAAAGGTGGTGACAACGACGCATTCGACGAGCTGGTCAGGCGGCGCCAGGGTTTCGTGCGCTCCATCCTGCGCCGCCTGTGCCGTGACCCGGCCCTGGCGGACGATCTGGCGCAGCAGGCCTTCCTGCAGGCCTGGCGCTCGATCGGGCAGCTGCGTGCAGCGGCCGCCTTCCCTGGCTGGTTACGGCGCCTGGCCGTGAATAGCTGGCTGCAATACCTGCGGGCGCAGCACCTCGATTTCGAGTCGCTCGATGCACTCACCGACGAGCAGGCCGCCATACCCGCCGCACCCAGCGCAGTCGCCGAACAACTGGATCTCGATGGCGCACTCGCACGACTCGCACCCGCGGCGCGCCTGTGCATTGTGCTCGCCTATCACGAAGGCATGAGCCATGGCGAGATCAGCGAGAGCACTGCGATACCGCTGGGCACCGTGAAATCCCATGTCTTGCGCGGCAGCGCACTGCTGCGCGAATATCTCAAGGACTACCCATGAACTCTGCAGACCAGGAACTTGATGCGGCACTGTTGCGCCGATTCGCGCTGCAGCCTGAGCCCGAAGCGGATGAGCAATTCCTGCAGCAGCTGCACCTGCGCCTCGAGCGCGAGCGTCGCTGGATGAGTGTGCGCAGGCTGGCCCCGACCCTGGCTGTGGTGCTGGTGCTGGCAGCGGCGACGCCGTGGGCGGTCAGCGCCAGCCAGTCCCTGGGGCGCGTGTTGCAGCTGGGCCTGGCCACACAGTGGCTGTGGCTGTGCGCACCGCTGCTGGGTGTCTGGCCACTGTTGCGGCTGCGCGCGCGCTGAAGGGTGCCGCGCGCTCAGGTCAGGCGGTTCAGGCCGTTGTAGGCGGCGGTGCGATAGGCCTCCGCCATGGTCGGATAGTTGAAGGTGGCGTTGGTGAAGTAACGCATGTTGTTCAGATCGTTGCTCGCCATCACGGTCTGGCCGATGTGCACGATCTCCGCGGCGCCGTCGCCGAAGCAGTGCACGCCGAGCACCTGCAGCGTCTCGGTGTGGAACAGCAGTTTCAGCATGCCGATCTTCTCGTCCGTCATCTGCGCGCGCGCCAGGCTCTTGAAGCTGGTGTGGCCGACTTCGTAGGGAATCTTCTGCGCCAGCAGCTCGCGTTCGGTAAGCCCGACCGAGGAAATCTCCGGCAGCGTGTAGATGCCGCTCGGCACCAGGTCGAGGCGCAGTGGCCGGATGTTCCGGGTTCGATCATGTGCTGCACGGCGTGGCAGCCCTGCACGTAGCCGGCGCTGGCCAGGCCCGGCGGGCCCGCCAGATCGCCGACCGCGTAGATGTGCGATTGCGAGGTCTGGTAGTGCTCGTTGATCGGCGATCTGGCCGCGCGAATCGCCAGCGCGATGCCCGACGGCCTCGAGGTTCATGCCGTCGCTGTTGCCGACGCGGCCGTTGGCCCACAGCAGCAGGTCGGACTTGATGCGCCGCCCCGACTCCAGCTGCAGCACCACGTCGTCGGCGCGCGGCTCGAGGCCGGCGAATTGCTCGTTGTGGCGGATCACGCAACCCTGTTCGTGCAGGTGATACGAGAGCGCCTCGGCGATTTCGTCGTCGAGGAAGGAGAGCAGCCGCTCCTGCGTGTTGACCAGCGTGACCTTGCAGCCCAGGTTCAGGAAGATCGAGGCGTACTCGCAGCCGATCACGCCGGCGCCGAATATCGTCACCGCGAAGGGGCTGGCGTCGTAGTGCAGCACGCTGTCGCTGTCGCGCACGCGCGGATGGCTGAAGTCGAGCTCGGGCGGATGATAGGGGCGCGAGCCGGTGGCGATCACGATGTGCTCGGCGCTGATGCGCTCGGGCGTCACCGGTCTGCGTGCGTACCTCGAGCGTGTGCTCGTCGACGAACCAGGCCGCTGCCGCCGTACACCGGCACGTGATTGCGATCGTAGAAGCGGCGGCGACTCGCCACCTGCGGTCTCGATCACGCTGTTGGCCGAGGCCAGCAACCTCGGGAACTCGATCTGCAGGGCAGGGCGCAGCGAGCGCAGCAGCGGTTCGCGGCGCGCGTCGCGCAGCGTCTTGACCGCATGGCGCAGCGCCTTGCTCGGAATCGTGCCCCAGTGCGTGCAGCCGCCACCGACCTCGTTGTGGCGTTCGATCACGGCCACGTTCTTGCCGCTCTTGGTGGCCATCATGGCGGCGCCTTCACCGGCAGGGCCGCTGCCGATCACGATGACGTCGTAGTGTTCCATGGCAGTCAGTTATCGGCGCGGGACAGGCCGTTCTGCATGGCGGCGGCTGCCAAATGCGTCACGGAACGCTGCGCCGCACCGGGCTCACGATCGCAATGACGCCGAAACCCGGGTGGTCGAAGTAGTTCTTCTCGTTGTATTTGACCTTGCGCAGCTCGCTCAGCGACCAGCCGGGCTCGCCGCCCAGGTGCAGGTCGACGCCGAAGTGCAGGAACTGCTGGCCGCGCTCCAGGTAAATGCTGCCGCGCAGGCTCGGGCGCCGTCAGGCCCAGATCCGCGAGGTCGAGTCCCACATGCCTGGGCCAGTCGGTCGCGGTCTGGATCCAGCCCGAATGCGCCAGCACCTGCCAGGCGCCGCTGCTGCGCAGGCGTGCGGCCAGGCTCCCCAGCTGCATCTGCGAGGCATCGAGCTTGCGCACCAGTGTCGGCGGCGCGACGCCGCTCGCGGCACTGCCTTCGAAGCCGCGGCCTTCGGCCGCTTTGCTCAGGTCTTCGTTGGCAGGCGGTGCGATGCTGCGGAAGATCACGACCTCGACCTGGTAGGAGTTCGTGTTGGCGGCAGCGACAGCGGCAGCGGCGGGCAGCGCCGGCAGCGGCGTGAACAGCAATAGGGGCAGGCAGGCCAGCAGGCGAAGGATTTTCATGCGTCTATGGTAACAGGCAGGGCAACCGGCAATATCCCTCAGAACCGGGCGCGTTGGCGCAGTGACACGCTCAGCGCCGCGGCGCCAGACGCGTGAGCAGGCTGGCGGCGAAGGCCAGCCGGTCGGCGGGCTCGGGCAGCGGGCGGCTGATGCGCAGCTTCGAGGGGCCATCCATGCGGTAGTGGCGCGCTTCATTGCGCAGCAGGTTGATGACCGCATCCGCATCGACGCCGTGCTGTGCATCGAACTGTACGCTGCCACCCTGCGGACCCAGATCCAGTCGCCGCAATCCCAGCTCGCGGGCCCGCAGCCGAAATTGCGCGAGCTTCAGCAGATTGTCGGCGGCGGCGGGCAGCGGCCCGAAGCGATCGAGCAGCTCGCCATACATGTCGGCGAGCTCGCTGTCGGAGGCGGCGCCGAGCCGCTGATAGAGCGCCAGGCGCAGATGCACGTCGGGCACGTAATCATCGGGCAGCAGCGCCGGCACGCGCAGTTCCACTTCGCTCTGTGCGGCCAGCGGTCGATCGAGCGTGGGCGTGCGGCCGGAGCGCATGGCGCTGACCGCCTGTTCGAGCAGGTCCAGGTACATGCTGAGCCCGACCTGCGTGAGTTCGCCGCTCTGCTCCTCGCCGAGGAATTCGCCGGCGCCGCGGATTTCCAGGTCGTGCGTGGCCAGCAGGAACCCTGCGCCCAGCTCTTCCATCGACTCGATCGCCTCGAGGCGCTTGGCGGCATCGCCCGTGAGCGCGCGCCGCGAAGGCACGATCAGGTAGGCGTAGGCGCGGTGATGCGAGCGGCCGACGCGGCCGCGCAGCTGATGCAGTTGCGCAAGCCCCAGGCGATCGGCGCGATTGATCAGGATGGTGTTGGCGGTGGGCACGTCGATGCCGCTTTCGATGATGGTGGTGCACACCAGCACGTTGAAGCGCCGGTGATGGAAATCGACCATCAGCTGTTCGAGATCGCGCTCGCGCATCTGGCCGTGGCCGATGCGCACCTGCGCTTCAGGCACCAGCGCCGTGAATTCCGCCGCCAGTCTGTCGATGCCCTGGATCTCGTTGTGCACCAGGTAGATCTGGCCGCCGCGCCGCAGTTCGCGCAGTGCCGCCTCGCGCACGGTGGGGCCGTGCCACTCGCACACCGAGGTCTTGATCGCCAGGCGCGCCGCCGGCGGGGTGCTGATCAGTGACAGTTCGCGCAGGCCGCCGAGCGCCATGTTGAGCGTGCGCGGAATCGGCGTGGCCGTGAGCGTCAGCACGTGCACCGCGGCGCGCAGCGTTTTCAGCCGCTCCTTGTCGCGCACGCCGAAGCGATGTTCCTCGTCGATGATCAGCAGCCCCAGGTTCTTCGCGCGCGCATCGGCGTGCAGCAGGCGATGCGTGGCCACCAGGATGTCGATCTGGCCGCCCTCGAATCCGGCCAGCACCGCGCTGCTCTCCTTGCCGGAGCGAAAGCGCGACAGCGCCTCGACACGCACCGGCCAGTCGGCGAAGCGATCGCGGAAACTCTGCAGATGCTGCTCCGCCAGCAATGTGGTGGGCACCAGCACGATCACCTGGCAGCCCGATTGCACCGCGACGAAAGCCGCGCGCATCGCGACTTCGGTCTTGCCGAAGCCGACATCGCCGCAGACGATGCGATCCATCGGCGTCGGGCGCGCCAGATCAGCGCGCACTTTGGCGATCGCCTCGGCCTGGTCTGCGGTTTCCTCGAAGGGGAAGGCGTTCGCAAAGGTCTGGTATTCGAGTTCGCCAGCGTTGAGCGCCGGCGCCACCTGCGCCTGGCGGCGCGCGTACAGATCGAGCAATTCAGCGGCCACGTCGCGCACCGCTTCGGCGGCACGCTTGCGTACCTTGGCCCACTGGTCGGTGCCCAGCTTGTGGAGCGGTGCGGCGGCGGGGTCGCCACCGGTATAGCGATTGACGAGGTGCAGCGCGTGCACCGGTACGTAGACGCGATCGCCGTCGCGATACTCGAGCACCAGGAATTCGCCCACGTCGCCGCCGATCTCCATCACCTCGAGGCCGAGGTAGCGGCCCACGCCGTAGCTCTCGTGCACCACGGGCGAGCCCGGTTCCAGTGACTGGAGATTGCGCAGGATCGTGGCCGGATCGGCGGCCGCGCGGCGCCGGCGCCGTTCCTGGCGCGCGCGATTGCCGAACAGTTGCGATTCGGTCAGCAGCAGCAACGCCGGATCGGCGAGCTGCAGGCCCTCGACCTCGCCAGCCACGGTGATCGCGAGGCGCGCGTCGCCATTTGCGAAGGCCTGCCAGTCGGGTAGCTGGCGCGGCAGGCGACCGTGCGGTTGCAGCATCTGGCTCAGGACTTCGCGGCGGCCCGGTGAATCGGCGGCAATCAGTACGCGACCGGGGTATTGATCGAGGAACTCGATCAGCGGCGCGAGCGGCTGCGTGGCGCGCGCATCGAGCCTGAAGCCGCGCGGCAGCAGGCTGGCGCCGCGCGTCGTCGCCTCGCCCGATGGCGCAGCGTCGGCCCCTGCTTCATGTGCGGCCTCGCCGCTGGCCGCGGCGAAGCGTTCGATCTGCACGCGCGGATGTCGCGCGAGTGCAGCGGCCAGATCTTCCGGACTGGTGAATGCTTCGGTCGGCGCCAGCAGTGGGCGCTCGATATCGTGACGATGCTCCTCGTAGCGCGCGCCTATCGCTTCCCAGGCGCCGTGCATGGCGGACTCGAGATCGATGTCGGTGGCCAGCACCAGATCGCCCGGCAGGTAATCGAACAGGTTTGCGGTCGACTCGAAGAACAGCGGCAGGTAGAACTCGATACCGGGTGGCGCGAGTCCTTCGCTGACGCCGCGATACACGCTCATGCGCCCCACATCGCCCTCGAAGCGCAGCCGGAAGCGGCGCCGGAAATCGCGCACCGCGGCGGCATCGAGCGGCAGCTCGCGCGCCGGCAGCATGCGCAGCGAATCGATCGCGTCGAGCGAGCGTTGCGTCTCGGCATCGAAGCGCCGCAGGGTATCGATGTGATCATCGAGCAGGTCGACGCGCACCGGCGCCTCGATGCCCATCGGCCAGACATCGAAAAGTGAGCCGCGCAATGCGAACTCGCCCGGTCCGCGCACCTGGCTGACGCTGGCGTAGCCAGCCGCCACCAGACGCTGGCGCAGCGGATCGATGGCCAGCGCTGCGCCGCGCTGCAGATCAAAGCTGTGGGCGTGGATGTAGCTCACCGGCGGCAATCGCGCCAGCAGGCTCTCGGCCGTCAGCAACAGGATGCCGCGCCTGAATCCCTGCAGGCGCTCGAGCGTGCGCAGTCGCTCGGAGACGATGTCGGCATGCGGCGAGAACTGGTCGTAGGGCAGGATTTCCCAGTCGGGGAGGGTCAGGATTTCGAGCGTTGGCCCGCCATAGAAGCGCAGCTCCGCGGCCAGACGCTCCAGTTCGCGCGCATCGGCGGCCACCATCGCCCAGGGACGTTGGTCAGCGTTGACTGCTTCGGCCAGCGCCAGGGCGCGCGCACCAGCATGTAACGCGTGCCAGGCCAGCGCCGTGGCGCCGGGCGCCGGCAGTTCGGGTCGGATCAGATCGGGCATGGGCACAGTTTAAGGGCAAAGCCCGGGCCCGCGCGTGAGAGAAATCCCCGCGGGCTACATGCTCCGAAAGCAGTGGCGGTGCGACTCGCTGACCGGCAGCCGCTCGGGACGATCTTTCAGCAGCACCTCCATGCTGCCGTCGGAATCGCGAATCACGCGCTGTATGGCATTGACGTTGACGATCGCGGAGCGATGGATATTGATGAATACATCGGGATCCAGCTCATCCCGCAGCTGCTTGAGCGGCGTGCGGATGATGGCATCGCCGGCGGCGGTGGCCACGGTGGTGTATTTCGCATCAGCCAGGAAGAAGCAGACGTCATCGACCAGAATGAGCCTGATCTCATCGGCGATCGAGGCACGTATCCAGCGCAGGTACTTCTTCCCGCCGGTGCGGCGCGAGAATTCGTCCAGCGCGCGTTCCAGCGAAGCCGGTGCCTCGGTCTGTATCCTGGCGCGCACGCGTTCGACGGCGCGCGCAAGTCGCGCCGGGTCTATGGGTTTGAGCACATAGTCGATCGCACCCTGTTCGAAGGCCGCAATCGCGTGTTCATCGTAAGCGGTCACGAAGACAATGTGGCAGCGGCCGCTGACCTGGCGCGCGACGTCGATGCCGCTCAGCCCGGGCATCTGGATATCCAGGAACGCGACGTCGGGTTCGAGCCTTTCGATGAGTGACAGGGCCTGCACGCCATCCTTGGCCAGGCCCTCGATCCTGAGCTCCGGCCACAGCGACCCCAGGTGCGCGACCAGCTCATCGCGCAGCACGGTTTCGTCTTCGGCTACGACGGCAATGGCGCGCTTGTTCATGGCACTACTTCGACAGCGGATGCTTGAACTCGATCATGATCGCGGTCGTGCCGGAGCCGGAAATGTTCTCCGCCTCGTGGCGTACCGCCTCTCCGTAGAAGACATCGCCGGCCTTGTTCTCTGCGATGATGGTCTTGCCATCGACGCGCACGCGTACCCGCGCTGGCGTCAGCGCTATGGTCAGATGGCGAGGATGCGAGTGCACGCCAGTGCCGCACACGCCCATGCCGGGCAGCGATGAGTAGCGGATCGCACGAATTTCACTGTTCTCGAACACCACCTGGTAGCTGCGCGGCTGCACGCGCGCAGCATCCTGCGCAGAAGGTACCAGCGGCACTGCCGCGGCGACCAGCGCGGCCAGTACACGGCGGACATGGAGACTGCTGATTGCGATCATGACAAACACTCCTTCTGCGGCGTTGACGGTGGGGTAGAGCCTGTGACCAGACGGCGCAATGCCGGCTCCAGTTGGCGCACCAGTTCGGGCCTGTGCTGGGCACCACCGGCGATGGCATTGCGCAGGAACAGCACCAGCGCATCGAGCAATTCATCGGCCTGGTCGGCATCGACCTGATAACGGCGCCCCAGCTCGCCCAGTGCCTCCAGCACCAAGGTCGGCTGAATCAGACGCGTGCGATCCTCCGCCAGCGCCTGCTCGACCCGAAGTTCTGCCCGCAGGCGCGCCTGTGCCGAACGCCGCAGCTGGCGGTGACGGCGTGCGGAGCGCAGGAACAACACCAATGCACCCATGTAGGCGCCACCATAGATCACGTGGACCCAACTGACCCAGCAAAGAATCGCAATGTAGTCGCGCAGGTCTGGTACGAAGACGAACATGGCCTGTGCACCCATGCCCGGCCACAGCCGGCCCATGCCGAAATGCAGCACCATGTGCAGGATGGTGGCTGCCGCAATGGTGCCGGCGCCGGCGGCCCAGGCGCGCCAGCCCGACATGCGCGCCTCGATCCTGGCGGCGACAATCGACATCAGGATGCCGCCGAAGGCGTAGAACAGGCCGAGGCCGCCAAAAGCCTGCAGGTACCCGCGCAGGTCAAGCTCGCGCGTCAGCTCGGACATGTTCTCGCTGACCGTGACCAGGATCGCCCACAACAGGCCGCTGGCAATCGCGGCGCGGTAGCCAAAGCCCGGTTCCACGCGCGACTGGCGCACGCTGCGGTGCGCGCCATTCATGCCGCCAGCTCCAGCGGTACTTTGACGACCGCGCTGACACCGCGCGGGTTGTTCGCGGTCAGGATCAATGAGGCCGCGCCACCGTAGCGCAGTTGCAGCTGCTCGCGGATGTTGGCCAGGCCCAGGCCATGACCGTGCTCTCCCGAAAAGCCCACGCCGGTGTCGATGACACTCACGACCAGCAGCGCGTCGTCGACCCGCGCCGCGATGGTGATGTTGCCGCCGCGCGCAGCGGGAGCAATGCCGTGCTTGACCGCATTCTCCAGCAGCGTGGCCAGGCCATAGCGGGGAAAGCTCATGCGCCGCAGCTCCTGGTCCACGTCCAGCTGCCAGGTCAGCATGCCGTCCATGCGCAGCGCGCAGATGTCCAGGTACGCCGTGGCAATGGCCAGCTCATTTCCCAGTTGGCTGTTGATGTCAGCGCGCACATCGAGACTGCTGCGCAGGAATTCACAGAAGCGCGACAGCAGTTTCTGTCCATCCGCAGGGCTCGAGCGTTGCAGGCGCCGGATCGTCGCCAGCGTGTTGAAGAGAAAGTGCGGTTCGATCTGCCGCTGCAATGACTCGATGCGCAGGCGACGCAGCAGGCGCTCGGCACGCAGCAGTCGCAGTTCGGTGGCATGTTGCACGGTCGCCGCGGCCTCGCCGCGTTGCCACAGCCAGTACATGGCGAATGCGGCGCCCACACTCACTGACCACAGCAGTACCCGGCCGCTGATTCCCATGGCATCGTTGCGATTGGCGTCAGGATCGAGACCGGCGAGCGCCAGTTCACCGAGCAATGCGCCGATGACGATCGCCGCGAACTCCAGCGTGAAGCCGCGGCCGGTGCGTGCCGTCGGCAGCGAGCCGGCCGCGAACACGGTCGCCGCAATGCAGGCCGTCACCAGCAGGCGAGCGCGGAACACCAGCCACCAGCCCTGCAGGATCTGATCGCCTTCGAAGTTTTGCCACACGAACGGCTGCGTCAGGAACTGCGTGGACATGACCACAGCCAGCAGCGACGCGCCAGCCAGGAACAACACGGCTCGTCGCGGCGCGCTCAGTGAATCCATGCGGGTCGCACCCAGCAGTATTTGCAGTACCCCGGCCATGCAGAGCCATTGTGCGCGCCAAATCGGCAACCGCAAGCCGCATCACCGGGTTCGGCGCTGGCGAGCGCGTCGCCAGGCCGGGCCTGTCGCGGATACGCGGTGCTTCATCGGGGTATTGCCGCATTCGTCGCATGCGATGCTTAATGGTCGGCGCGCCACCGACAATTTCGGCACGGAGTCAGGGAGGGCCACGATGACGCCACTGCCAGGAGCAGCCCGGATCTGGGCTTGGGTGCTGTTTGCCGGGGCGCAGCTCGCGCCCTTCACGGCGCTGGCGCAGCAGGGCGCCACGGCGGATCAACTCGCAGAGGTCGTGGTCACGGCACGCAAGCGGCCGGAGCCGCTGCAGTCCATACCCGTGGCAGTCTCGGTGCTGGGCGGTGATGAATTGGCACAGCGCGATCTGCGCAGCGCAATCGACCTGACCGCCAGCATCCCCAACCTGCAGACGCCGCTGAACCCGGTGTTGTTCAGCGCGCCCACGTTCTTCATCCGCGGCGTCGGCGAGGGCGATCACAACTGGAACACGGAAAACGGCGTTGCCGTGCTGGTCGACGATGTCTACCTGCAGTCCACTTCCGGAGCGTGGGTGGAGTTCGTCGATCTCGAGCGCGTGGAGGTGCTGCGGGGACCGCAGGGCACACTCTATGGCCGCAACTCCACCAGCGGCGCCGTCAGGTTCGTGCCGCGACAGGCGGATCCCGGCAGTGCCTCGGGGCAGGCCGAGTTCACCATGGGCTCGCGCTCACGCCTCGATGCCAGGCTGGGGCTGAATACGCCGCTGGCGGCAGGCAGGGCCGCGATCCGCTTCGATGTGTTCCGCAGCGCTGACCAGGGCGACTACACGCGTGTCGACAGCTCCAATCGCGATCTCGATGGACGCATCAGCCATCGCGAACACATGGGCGGCCGCATCGCTTCGCTGTGGCGGCCGAGTGATGCGCTGGAGTGCGAACTGAACCTGGATTGGGTGTGGCAGCACAACGGCATGCATCTGATGACGCCCATCGTGCCCGCGGATCCGGCCGCCGCCAATGATCCGAATCAGCTGCTTTCCAAACGCGGCACGGTCAGTTTCGTGCCGCTCTATGGCGTGAATCGCGGCGCACTCGAGCCGCTGACCATTGGCGGTGACTCCGGACAGAGCGGCGGTGGCGCCGTGTTCAAGACCACGTTTGACAGCAAGCTGGGCCGACTGCGCTCCATCACGGCGTGGCGCCGCTATCACGAACATTTCATGAGCCAGCTCGGCGGGCGGGACACGCCGGCCACGCTGCCCGGCGTGACCTTGTATGGCAATGTCGATACCCCCTACGAAAATGTCAGCCAGCTGACGCAGGAGCTGCAGCTTGCCAGCAGCACGGCCACGCGCATCGGCTACATCGCGGGCCTGTACTATTTTCACGGCGGCTGGGCTGAATCGGAGTACGGCGCCACCAATGGCGTTCCCGCCAACCTGTCGCCGTACATGATGCCCGGCCAGACGCAATCGTTCGGCGGTTCCTACAACGACGTGGCTCAGACCACCGACAGCTGGGCGCTGTATGCCAGCCTCGATTGGCATCTCAGGCCGCAGCTCATCCTGTCGCTGGGCGCACGCCAGACCTGGGATCGCAAGCAGCTGTATTTCGATACGCTATTTGAAGATCATCTGCACAGTTACCCGGGATTCCCGTTGGCCACGGGACACCGCTGGAATCGCTTCACGCCGCGCGTCGGACTCGACTGGCGGCCGCGCGAAGCGGTGCTGCTGTATCTGAGCTACGCCCAGGGCTACAAGGCCGGCAATATCGAAGGTGCGCGTTCCAGCGACGCTGCCACCGCCGCCCATTGGCTCGACCCGGAAATCGCCAGTAGCGTGGAGGCAGGGCTCAAGGCCGACTGGCTGCAACATCGGCTGCGAACCAATCTTGCCGTCTTCGTCAGCAGCCACACCAACCGCACCGACCTGATCTCGCCAGATCGGGTGGCGAGCGCGGATGTGCGTTACCGTGGGCTCGAGCTGGAACTGTCCGCGCGGGCGCGCGCAGGCGTGGAGTTGTTTGCGAATCTTGGTTTGCTGCAGGCGCGCTATCGGGCGGCATCGGCAAACGACCCGATATTCACGCCCGATCCAGGTGGCTATGCGCCGGGGCTGAATGCGCAGCCCCCGATGAGTCCGCGCTATACGCTGGATCTCGGCGCGGTGCACGTTGGCCGGCTGCTCAGTGGCCGAACCCTCAGCACCACGGCCTCGCTGCGCGCTGTCGGCAGGCATTACCACGCGCTGGGAGTCAGCAACTACGATTCCGAGATCGTGGCGGGCTATGCGGTGCTCGACGCCGGCACGACGCTCGCCATCGTGCCCGGGCGGCTGCAACTGACGCTGGGCGCACACAACCTGCTGGATCGCACTTACTACGTCAATGGAATATTTGGCGCCATTCCCCAGTTCGCCGGCCGCTACTACGCGGACGGCAGAACCGTGTACCTGAATCTGAAATCCAACTGGTAGCGCTGGCGCGCTGCAGGCCGCGGGCTGCGCACCGCGGAATCCGGCCATCCATCCGCCGATTGCACGCGTTGGTCGCAACTGCCGGCGCCGTGCGCACGCATGCGCTGTACTGGTGCTGGCCCTTTCGCATCACCACTCGAGGAGCATGCAATGAAACCCGCCCACAAATCACATCGAACGGCAGTACTGGCGTTCGCCACACTGGTACTGCTCGCCGCACTCGCGCCGCCGCGCGCGCTGGCGAGCCGCAGGCGCCGACAGTGTCGAGCGCTGGAATATCGCCATGACAGACTTTTCGGCCAGCCTGCCACCGCCCGGCCTGCCACCCTTTGTCGAATCGCGCGCGTATGCGATGGCACACATAGCCGTACTCAATGCCGTGAAGGTCGCGCTGCGCTCGGGCGGCGGCGCTGGCGTCAGCATCGATGCGGCAGTTGCGGCCGCGGCCCACGACGTGCTGGTAGTGGAATTCGGCAAGTTCGTCGGGCCGAATACCCCCTTCGACGCGCTGTACACGGCCGAGCTCAACGCGATACCCAATGGCGTGGCCGAGAATCGCGGCATCGCCATCGGCAAGGCGGCAGCGGCCGCGATGCTGGCAAGCCGGGCGGACGAGGACGTTCTTGCTGCGATTGGCGCCCCCTACACTCCCGGCACCAATCCCGGGGACTTTCAGCCGACACCGCCAACCAACGTGGTCGCTGGCGCCGGCTGGCCGCAAATACGCACCTTCGGCGTGAAGAATTCCGCGCAGTTTCGCGCGCCCAAGCCTTACGCCTCGCTGCAGTCGCTCGAGTACGCGATGGATGTGAACGAGATCAAGGTGCTGGGCGTACAGGGCAGTACCACGCGCACCTCGGATCAGACTGGCATCGCCCTCTACTGGTACGAGAACTCATCGTTCGGCTGGAACCGGATTGCGAACCAACTGGCCGGCGGGATGTCGTTGCTGCAGCACGCCCGGTTGTATGCGGCGCTGAATGCGGCACTCTCGGACGCCTACTCGACCTCGCTCGAATCCAAGTTCTACTACAACCTGTGGCGGCCACTGACGGCAATTCGCGCGGCCGATACCGATGGCAATGCGCTGACCGTGAAAGATGCGAACTGGGAGCCGGCTTTCGTCACTCCGCCGGTGCCCGACTATCCTTCCGCGCATGCTGCGGCCGGCGGTGCCGCCTCCGAAGTGCTCGATGAGATGATCGGGGCCAATCGGCCATTTCAGCACACCTCGACCAGCGCGCCGATCGCCGGCCCTGACGCTACGCTGACGCGCAGCTTCAACAGTGCCGACGATGCCGCGCGCGAGAATGCCTATTCACGCATGCTGGTAGGCATTCACTTCCGCCGTGCCTGCACGGTCGGATTGCAGCAGGGTCGCGAGGTTGGCCACTACGTGGTGGCGGCCTACCTGCACGACTGAGCTGTGCTGGGAGTGGGCACCGAGGCGGGCGGTAGCCGTCGCGGTGCCCACGGGGTGGTTCAGGGGCCGGTGGCCACCGCGTCGATGACGCGCTCGTGCTCGAAATACACCACGAAGCCGGCGTAATCCCAGCGCGTGATCGGTGGCGTGCCGACGGCCGCGTGACGATTGGCCGGTGCGCCGAACTTGGCTTCGACCGCAACCATGGTGATGCCACGGGCCGGGCGTTCCACGCTCGAGGCACGCACCATGACCTGATCGTCGACGACCACGGTCTCGGCCTTGGCCACGGTGCCGGTAACGGTCGCCAGTACGCCGGTCAGCGCCAGCGACAGGCTCAACAGGGTGGGTCTCATGGCCTGCCTCCTTGGATCTGCATCAGGCGGCCCGGTGGCCGCGATCCGTAAATCATAGCACCGGGCGGCGCCCCGGCCCTCCCGCCGGGCCGCTTTGGTGGCGGAACTGTGATTTCCGTCCGCATCGGCCTCATGTTCTAATCGCCGCCCGATGTTCCAGCCGCTGTCCCTGTTCGTGGCGCTGCGCTATGTGCGCGCCCGGCAGCACAAGTTTTTCGTGTCGTTCATCACCTGGGTGTCGCTCGCTGGCGTCGCCCTGGGCGTGGCTGCGCTCATCGTGGTGCTGTCGGTAATGAATGGTTTCGAGGGCGAGCTGCGCGATCGGCTGCTGGCATTGAGTGCCCACGCGCGGGTCGTGGCCGCAGGTCCTGCCGATCGCGTCGACGAGCGGGCCCTGGCGCAGCGCTTGCGCATGCTGCCGGGCGTTACCGGCGTGGCGCCGTACATGGACCTGCAGGGCCTGGTGGTGCGCCAGCCCGACATGCTGCCGCTGATCCTGCGTGGCATTGACCCGGTGGCCGAGGGCGAGGTCACCGATATCAAATCGCTGGTGGTGCGTGGCGAACTGCGCGCGCTGACACCCGGGTCGCAATTGTTGATCCTGGGCGCCGTGCTTGCCGAGCGGCTGGGCGCAGGAGTGGGCGACAAGGTCACGATCATGGTGCCGGTGGCCAGTGCCAATGCACCGCCCGAGCCGCACCTGCGCGAGTTCACCATCGCCGGCATCTTCGAGGCCGATATCCAGGATCACGATTCCACGCTGGCACTGGCAGCGCTGGCCGATGTGCGCGCCTTCTCGCCACAGGCGGAGGGCGCCAGCGGGCTGCGCCTGCGCTTCGCCGATGCGCTGCGCGCGCCCGACTACATGCCGGCCGTGCGCGCCGCCGCGGGCAGCGGCGTGCTGGTGCGCGACTGGACCGAGGATCATGCCAGCTACTTTCGTGCGATCCGCATCGAGAAGACCATGACGGCGCTGATCCTGCTGCTGATCGTGACCGTGGCGGCCTTCAACATCGTCGCCATGCTGGTGATGGTGGTGAACGACAAGCGCACCGACATCGCCATCCTGCGCACGCTGGGCGCTACGCCGGGCAGCATCCTGCGCGTATTCATGCTGCAGGGCCTGGTGATCGGCTGGCTCGGCGTGGCCGTGGGTGTGGGGCTCGGCGTGCTGCTGGCGCACTACGCCAATGGCATCGTGTCTTTCCTCCAGTGGTTGTTCCACTTCCGCGTGTTCGATGCCGATGTCTACTACGACGTCGGCTTTCCCTCGATCCTGCGCGCGCGCGATGTGCTGTGGATCAGCGCGGCCGCGCTGTTGCTGACCTTGTTGGCCACCATCTATCCGGCGCGCCGCGCCGCAGCCACGCCGCCGGCGGCGGCGCTGCGCTACGAATAGGCAGCGGCACATGGCGCGCTCACTTCCTTACGAATGGCTGATCGGTACGCGTTACCTGCGCTCCACGCAACGGCGCGGCTTCCTGTCGCTGATCTCGATGGTCTCGATGCTCGGCCTGACCGTCAGCGTGGCGGTGCTGATCGTAGTGCTCTCGGTGATGAATGGCTTCGAGCGCGAACTGCGCACGCGCATCCTGAGCGTGACTTCGCACGCCACGCTGATGGGCCTGCAGGGGCCCTTGGCGGACTGGCGCAATGCGCAGCGCATTGCGCAGGGGCAGCCCGAGATCATCGCCGCAGTGCCGTACATTGAAGCGCAGGCGATGCTGGTGCACGGCGCCCACAGCATGGCCAGCGTCATCCGCGGCGTGCTGCCGGAGCAGGAGCGTCGTGCCGTGGGCCTGGCACAGCACATCGAGGGCGGCAGCATCGACGCGCTGGCGCCGGGTGGCTTTCGCGTGATTCTCGGCGACGTGCTGGCCGAAAGCCTGGGCGCCAGGCTGGGCGATGACATCGTGCTGGTGGCGCCCCAGGGCAGCATGACGCCGGCGGGCTTCGCGCCGACGATGCGCCGCTTCCATGTCAGCGGGCTGTTCCACTCTGGCATGTACGAGTACGACAGCACGCTGGCGCTCGCGGCCATGGGCGATGTGGCACGCGTGTACCGCATGGGCGATGGCGTCACGGGTCTGCGCCTGGCGCTGCATGATCCATTCAAGGCGCCGCAGGTGGTGCACGACCTGGCGGTGCAGCTGGGCGGCGGCCATTTCGTTTCCGACTGGACCCGCGATCATCTCACCTTCTTCCGTTCGATCCAGACTACCAAGACCATCATGTTCGTGATGCTGCTGCTGCTGGTGATGGTCGCGGCCTTCAATATCGTCTCGGCCCTGGTGATGGTGGTGAAGGAGAAGCGCCGCGCCATCGCCACGCTGCGCAGCTTCGGCGCGCTGCCGCGCAATGTGCTGGCGATCTTCGGCGTGCAGGGCGCGCTGATCGGACTGATCGGCACCTTGGCCGGCGCCGCGCTCGGTTGCCTGCTGTCCTTCAATCTCACCAGCCTGTTGCACGGGCTCGAGCGTCTCACCGGCATGCAATTCCTGGATGCGAAGGTCTACCTGATGAGCGATCTGCCCGCCTACGTGCAATGGCACGACCTGCTGCAGGTGTGCGGCGTTTCCTTCCTGCTGTGCGCTCTGGCAACGCTGTATCCTGCGTGGCGCGCGGCCGGCACCCAGCCAGCGGAGGCCTTGCGGCATGATTGAGGGCAACATGGCGAGCAATCAACCGGTGCTGGCGGCGCACGGCGTGGTGCGCGGCTTCACCGAAGGCAGTGCGAAGCTCGAGGTACTGCGCGGCCTCGATCTGGAGGTGCGCGCAGGCGAGCGCCTGGGGATCATTGGCGCTTCGGGTTCGGGCAAGAGCACGCTGCTGCAGATCCTGGGCGGACTCGATCAGCCCGACGCCGGCAGTGTCGCGATCGAGGGGCGCGAGCTGCAGACGCTCAGCGAGCCCGAGCGCGGGCAGCTGCGCAATCGCACCATCGGCTTCGTGTACCAGTTCCATCACCTGCTGGTGGAGTTCTCCGCGCTGGAGAATGTCGCGATGCCCTTGCTGGTGCGACGCATGCCGACCGCGGAAGCCGCGCAGCGCGCCACCGCACTGCTGCAGCGCGTGGGCCTGGGCGAGCGGCTGCGTCATCGTCCGCATCAGCTTTCGGGCGGCGAGCGCCAGCGCGCTGCCGTGGCGCGCGCACTGGTGACCGGACCGCGCCTGGTGCTGGCCGATGAGCCCACCGGCAATCTCGACGGGCGCAATGCCGAGCAGCTGTTCGCATTGATGCTGGAGCTCAATCGTGAGCTGGGCACCAGCCTCGTCGTGGTCACCCACGATGCACGGCTGGCGGCGCGCATGGATCGCGTGCTGGAGCTCGATCAGGGCCAGCTGCGCCCCACCTGAACTCGTGGATCGGGCGCGCGGCCTTTGTGCGCCTATCCGCGAATTACGGCGTTTGCCCGCAGTTCGCAGCGGCGTCGATACTTGCGCCGCACTACCCAACGCCAGCCGAACTCCAGTCCCCAGCGGCCAATCAGGCCGCCGACGATGGCACTGACCAGGCAGCCGAGCAGAAAGGGCTTCCAGCGTGGCCCCAGGCCATGTTCCAGCCAGCGCCAGCTCAGGCTGAAGGCGAAGTAGCGGGTGGGGTGGTGCAGCAGCAGCGCACCCAGTCGATACGCACCGTAGAAGATCGGAACCACCGTGAACGGATTCACTACCCAGGTGCTCGCCAGCGTCACCGGCAGGTTGAGCCGCCAGTACAGCGCCACCAGCACCGCAACGATCGTGTGCACCGGCAGCGGAATGAAGGCAATCGCAATGCCCGCGCCGAAGCCGGCGGTGATCGAGCGCCGGTTCAGCGACCACAGCTGGTGGTGCATCAGCCGCTCGCCAAAAATTCGCAGGTACCAGCGATCGCGCCGGGTCTCGACCCAGCGTGAGAGGTATTTGACCAGGCGGCGCGGCATGAGCGTCACTTTAGCGCCCGGCGCGCCCTGCTGCACGGCGGCAGCCGGTTTCGTGACGGCGTTGTCATGTAACGCAACTGTTGCTTGCCGGGCATGAGGCCGCTGTACGCCTTCGGGTTGCTTGCGGGAGCCCTGTTGGGCCTCGGGATGCACTCCAGCGCGGGCCTGCCGACGATCCGTGCTTGCCTGCTGCTGCTTTTGCTTGCGCTGGCGCTGATTTGCGCGCCGTGCTGGCGGCCACTGGCGTGGGCCCGCCCGCTGCGCGCCTGCGGCGCGCTGATCATCGGTTTCCTGATGGTGTGGTGGCAGGTGCGGGTCTATGAGCAGCTGCGACTTGCGGAAGATTTCGATGAGCGACTGCTGTGCAATGTCACGCTGGTCGATCCGCCCTTGCGTCGCGGCGATGAGCTGTATTTCAGCGTGCGACTCGATTCGGATGCGCTTGCGTCGCCTCCGTTTGCGTTCACGGCGGCGCGCAATGCGCAGCTGCGTTGGCGCGGCGCGCCAGCGCTGCACGCCGGCGAACGCTGGCAACTGCTGCTTGCCCTGCATGCGCCGCTGCTGGCCGCCAATCCGGGCGGCATCGATGCCGCGGCCGCCAATCTGCGCGCGCGCTGGCACGCCGGCGGCCAGGTAGTCGACTCACCGCTCAATCGTCCGCTGCCGGGCGCGCGCCGCACGCTTGACTACTGGCGCGAGCGCATCGCCACGCGCATTGCCGCCGTGGTTGACGAACGCGATGCGGCGGCGCTGATCATCGCACTGGCGATCGGCGATACCCAGCGCGTCTCGAGCGAGCAGTGGCGCGTGTTCAATGCCGATGGCATCACGCATCTGGTGGCGATCTCGGGCCTGCACGTCACGCTGTTCTGCGTATTGACGAGTGCCGCGATGTCGGCGCTGTGGCGCCGAGCGCGCTTTCTGCAGGCGCGCTGGTCGCGCGCCAGTTGCGCCGCCTGCTTCGGGCTGTGCGCCTCGACCGGCTACGCCTTGTTGTCCGGCTGGTCGGTGCCGGCGCAGCGCACCCTGCTGATGCTGGCGGCCTGGCACGGCCTGCAGATCTGTGCGCGCCCGCGGCGCGCGGCGCAGACACTGTCCGCAGGGCTCGTCGGCGTGCTGTGCCTCGATCCACTGGCGCCGCTCGCCGCCGGCTTCTGGTTGTCATTCCTCGCAGTCGCGGCCTTGTTGCTGGGCGGCGCCGTCGCGGGAGCGGGCGCGGCACGCGGCGGCTGGCGCGCGCTGCTGCACGAGCAGGGCGTGGTGGCCGTAGCGCTGTTGCCGGTGACGCTGGCAGTGTTCGGCTCGGTATCGCTCGCTGGCCTGATCGTCAATCTCGTGGCGATCCCGTTCTTCAGTCTGCTGCTGGTGCCGTTGATCCTCGCGGCCACGCTGTGCCTGTGGATCTGCGCGCCGCTTGCAGCACTGCTGTTGAAGCTGTGCGCCTGGCTGATCAGCATCGCCTGGCCCCTGCTGCAGTGGTTTGCCGATCGGCCAGCCGCACTGCTGCGCGCTGAGCCCGACTATTGGTGGTACGCGCTGGCCGCAGCGGCGGTGTTCATCGCGATGCTGCCCTGGGCGCGCTGGATGCGCCTCAGCGCGCTGCTGGTGCTGGTGCCTGCGCTGGCTCCGCTGCGCACGGGTATTGCCACGGGCGCCTTCGCGGCTACCGTCTTCGATGTGGGTGCAGGCGAGGCGGTGTTGCTGCGTACCGCGCACCACAGCCTGCTGTTCGATGATGGAGAGGTGTGGGGCAGTGCGGGTGCGGTCAGCGCCAGGCGGATCCTGCCAGCGTTGCGGCACTACCAGCTGGCGTCGCTCGACCGCTTGATCCTGCCGCGCCTCGATGCTGATCATGGGGCGGGCGCCGCCGCGCTCGCGGCCAGCATTGCGGTGGGCGCGTACTACAGCGGTGGTGCACAGGCGCCGCCGCAGGAATTCCGGCGCTGCGCACGCGCTCAGCGCTGGCAATGGGATGGCGTCGACTTCGAAGTGCTGGATGAGCGCTCCTGCGCGCTGCGCGTGAGCGTTGCTACGGGTGAGGGCAGCGGCGCGAGCGCCTATGGCGGTGCCTTGCTGCTGCCGGGCAGCGCGGATGCCGCCACACAGGCTGCAGTGCTGGTGCCGCAACTGCGCACCACTGCCGTGGCGCTGATTCCCGGGCACGGCAGTCGCAGCGCCAGGTCGGCGACGCTCATCCAGGCCATCGATCCGCGCCTCGCGATACTCAGTGCGCCGCTGCACACGGAAGGGCGCGCAACCGTGGCGGCCACGCTGCGTGCCTGGCGCAATGCCGGCGCGCAACTGCGCAGCACCGGGCACGACGGGGCGCTCGAACTGTCATTCCTGCCTGATGGGCGCATCTACCTCGCACAATGGCGAAAGCCTTAATCGCCCGCGCGCCCTCAAGTATCATGGGCGCTTCGAGACACCAGGAGTTCGCGAGCCGATGTGGGAAATCGTTCGTGCCGGCGGCTGGATGATGGGGCCCATCATCCTGTTCTCGGTAATCGCCGCCGCCATCATTCTGGAACGACTGTGGACCTTGCAGGATCGGCGCGTGCTGCCGCCCGATCTCACCAAGCGGGTGTGGCAGCTGGTCGAGGCCAACCAGGTCAACGACAAGGTGATCGAGGCGCTCGAGCAGAACTCGCCGCTCGGCAAGGTGCTGGCCTCGGGCCTGGCAAATCGCCACCGCACCCGCGATGCACTGATGGAGCGGCTCGAAGACACCGGACGCCATGTGGTGCATGAGCTCGAGCGCTTCCTCAATACGCTGGGCACCATCGCCGGCGTGTCACCGCTCCTCGGGTTGCTGGGCACGGTTGGCGGCATCATCAAGGCCTTCAATGCGATCAACGCGGGCGGCATGGGCGATCCGCGCATGCTCTCGGGCGGCATCGCGCAGGCGCTGGTCACCACGGCGGCCGGCCTGTGCGTGGCGATTCCAGCGCTGATCGCCTATCGGTACCTGCGCGGCCGCATCGACCGCATCGTGATCGAGATGGAGAAGGACGCCATCCAGCTGGCCGATGCGCTCGAATCGGCGCGCGCCGCGCCGGCGGCGGCCAAGGCATGAACCTCAAGCCACGCCGTCACGAGGAGCCCGAGATCAACATGGTCTCGCTGATCGACGTGGTGCTGATGCTGGTGATCTTCTTCATGCTCTCCTCGAATTTCGTGGGCGAGGGGCGGTTGCGCATCCGCCTGCCGCAGGCCAGCTCGGTGCCGATCGAGCGCGTCCTCACGCCGGCACTGGTGGTGTCGGTCACCGCCACCGGCAGTTACCTGGTCAACAACCGCGAACTGGTCAACACCAGCGCCGACACGCTGCGCACCGCGATCGAGAAAGTAGCGCCCGCCGAGCGCAACCAGCCCGTCAGCCTGCGCGCCGATGGCCGCGCCACGCACCAGGCCGTGGTCACGGCGATGGACGTGCTCGGGCAGCTCGGCTTCGCGCAGCTGAATTTCGTGACCACCAACGAGCCCGGGGCGAGCACGCCTTGAGCGCGGGCGGGCAGCCCCTGAGTGCTGGCGCCGTTTATCGCCGGCTGGTGCACTACGCGCGGCCCCACGCGGGCATGTTCGCCGTCGGCGTACTGGGCATGATGATGTACGCCGCGGTGACACCGATCACCGCCTGGTTCGTGAAGAAATTCCTGAACGCGGCTTTCGTTGCACAGAACATGCAGGTGCTGCGGTACGTACCGGCCGGCGTGATCGCATTGTTCCTGCTGCGCGGCATCGGCGACTACCTGGCCAATTATTTTCCGGGCTGGGTGGGGCGGCAGATGATCAAGGCGATCCGCGCCGACCTGTTCGCACACTACCTGCGCCTGCCGACGGCCTGGTACGAACGCGAGTCGGCCGGACCGATGCTCTCCCGCCTTACCTACAACGCGGAACTCGTGGCCGATGCGGCCACCAATTCCGCCACGGTGCTGATCCGCGATTCACTGGCCATTGCGGGCGGCGTGTTCTACCTGTTCTATCTCAACTGGAAGCTCGCCGCCTTCGTGATCCCGGTGGCGGTGGTGATCGGCCTGCTGGTGCAGAGCGTGAACCGGCGCTTTCGTCGCTACAGCACCCGCATCCAGAACTCGATGGGCGATGTCACGCGAGTGGCCAAGGAGGCCATCGAGGCCCATCGCGTGGTCAAGGTCTTCAATGCCCAGCAGCATCTGCAGAATTCCTTCGGCACCGCCAATGAGCTGAATCGCCACACCAATATGCGCTTGATCTCGGCGCGCTCGAGCAGCAATCCGATCGTGCAGCTGATCGCGGCGCTGGGTCTCGCGGCGGTGCTGTACGTCGCCAATCGGCAGGTGGCGAGCGGTGTGATGCAGGTGGGCGACTTCCTGGGCTTCCTCACCGCGCTGCTGCTGATACCCGAGCCGCTGCGGCGACTGGTGAGCGTCAGCGGCCCGCTGCAACAGAGCATTGCGGCCGGCGCCAGCGTGTTCGAAGTGCTCGATGCGCCGACCGAACCGGCCGGCGGCACGCGTCGCATCCAGCATGCGCGCGGCGCGGTGAATTTCCGCAACGTCGACTTCACTTACGACCACGACAAGGGCCAGGTGTTGCACGACATCAACCTCGAGGTCGCGGCCGGCACCACCGTCGCGATTGTCGGCCGCTCGGGCAGCGGCAAGACCACGCTGGTCTCGTTGCTGCCGCGCTTCTACGATCCGAGCAGCGGTGCGGTGCTGCTCGACGGGGTGGACCTGCGCGAATACGCACTGGCCGACCTGCGCTCGCAGCTCAGTCTCGTGAGTCAGGAAGTGGTCATCTTCAATGACACCATCGGCAACAACATCGTGTTCGGCGCCGAACATGCCGATGCGGCGTCAATCGATGCGGCGGTGCGCGCCGCGCACGTCGATGAGTTCGTGAACGAGTTTCCGCAGGGGCTCGCTACCATGGTGGGCGATCGCGGCACCGGCCTCTCCGGTGGCCAGCGCCAGCGCGTGGCGATCGCGCGCGCGCTGCTGCGCAATTCGCCGATCCTGATCCTGGACGAGGCGACCTCGTCGCTCGATACGGCCGCCGAGCGCCACATCCAGTCGGCGCTCGAGCAGCTGGTGAAGAACCGCACCACCTTCGTGATCGCGCACCGGCTCTCGACCATCGAGCACGCCGACCTGATCGTGGTGATGCAGGACGGCGCGATCGTCGAGACCGGCACGCATGCCGAACTGATCGCGCGCGCCGGCGTCTACGCGCAACTGCACCAGCTGCAATTCAAGGTCTAGGAATCCAGGGCCCGCGCCGGCATGCACGACTGGCTGCAAAAGGTCTGGTACGGCGGCACGCCGGCTCCATGGTGGCTGCGCGCGCTCACGCCGCTCTACGGCCTCGCGGTGCGCATCCGCCAGCACTGTTACGCGCGTGGCTGGTGCCGCGCCCTCGATGTGGGTTGTCCGGTGGTGGTGGTCGGCAACCTCACGGTAGGTGGCACGGGCAAGACGCCGCTGGTGATCTGGCTCGCGCAGGCGCTGGGCACGTTTGGATTGCGCGTCGCCGTGATCACGCGCGGCTATGGACGCAGCGCGCGGGCGCGCGCCGGTGCCGGCCACTACCAGCACGATGTGCTGCGGGTCGATTCCCTGTGCACCGCGGCCGATGTCGGCGATGAAGCCCTGCTGATCTGGCGGCGTGCGCAGGTGCCGGTCTATGTGAGTCGCGATCGCGTGGCCGCGGGCCGCGCCGCCGTGGCCGATGGCGCGCAACTGCTGATCGCCGATGACGGCCTGCAGCACCTGCGGCTCGCGCGCGCCGTTGAGATCGCGCTGATCGATGCGGCGCGCGGCCTCGGCAATGGCGCCCTGCTGCCGGCCGGGCCGTTGCGCGAGCGCGCCACGCGGCTCGAGACCGTGGCCGCCGTGGTGCTCACGGGCGAGGGCGCCTGCCAGCGTGCGGGCGCGCTGCGCATGAGCCTGGCGGGCGATGTGCTGGTGCCGCTGGGCGGGCAGGGTCCCCCGGAAACGCTCGCCCGCTGGCGCGGCCGCCGCGTGCATGCCTTCGCCGGCATCGGCAATCCCGGGCGTTTCTTCGCGACCCTGCGCGCCGCTGGCCTGGAACTGATCGAGCACCCACTGCCCGACCATCAGGCGATCTCCCGTACGCAATTGCAGCCGGAAGACGGCCTGCCAGTGCTGATGACCGAGAAGGATGCAGTAAAATGCCCGCGCGACGCGGCGGCGAAAGTCTGGTTTCTGCCGGTGGACGCACACTTTGCCAACGCCGATGTCATTGCTTTGCTGGGGAGAATCCTGATGGACGCACGCTTGCTCGACATCCTTGCCTGCCCGGTGTGCAAGGGACCGCTGCGGTTGGTATCCGATGCGCAAGGGAAATTGCTGGTGTGCCGCGCCGACCGCCTCGGCTTCCCGCTGCGCGATGGTGTGCCAAACTTCGTGGTCGAAGCGGCCCGCGTGCTCGAGGCCGGCGATCCGCTGCTCGAGCGCTGAATTGTTCAGGATCGTCATTCCGGCCCGCTACGCCTCGACACGCCTGCCGGGCAAGGCACTGCTGGTCATCGCCGGCAAGCCGCTGTTGCAATGGGTCTACGAGCGCGCCCGCGCCGCGGGCGGTGAGGTGCTGATCGCCACCGATGACGAGCGCATCGCTGGCGCAGCGCGCGGCTTCGGCGCCGAGGTGGCGATGACCGACTCCGCGCATGCCTCGGGCACTGATCGCATCGCCGAAGTGGCGCGCGCGCGCGGCTGGCCCGATCAGCAGATCGTCGTCAACGCGCAGGGCGATGAGCCGCTGCTGCCGCCGCAGTTGATCCGCCAGGTGGCGGGGCTGCTCGAGCGCCATGCGGCTGCCGCGATCGCCACGCTCGCGACGACGATCGAATCACTGGCGGAATTCCAGGATCCGAATGCGGTCAAGGTCGTGGCCGGCAGCGCCGGGCGCGCGCTGTATTTCAGCCGCGCGGCCATCCCCTGCCAGCGCGATGCGATCGCGGGTGCGGCCTGGCGCGGCGCGCGGCGCCACGTGGGCCTGTACGCCTATCGGGTCGGCGCGCTCAAGGCCCTGGCTGCGCTGCCGCCCTCGCCACTGGAGCAGGCCGAGAAACTTGAACAGCTGCGCGCGCTGGAAAATGGCTTCGATATCCGCGTCGCCGATTGCGAAGTGCCGCCCGGACCAGACGTGAACACCGCGGCCGATCTCGAGCGCGTGGGCGCGCTGTTGCGCTGAGCCACGGGCATCAGCGCACATTCAGGGAGACCCAGATGCCGATCTACCGACTGGCCGAACGCTCGCCCGAGATTGCCGCCAGCGCTTACGTGGCGCCCGGCGCACACCTGATCGGCAGTGTGACGCTCGCCGAACATGCCAGCGTGTGGTTCGGCGCCACGCTGCGCGGCGACAACGAACCGATCCGCATCGGCGCGTACAGCAATGTGCAGGAAAACGTGGTGATGCATACCGACATGGGCGCGCCGCTGACTGTCGCGGAGCGCGTCACCATTGGTCACCAGGCGATGCTGCATGGCTGCACGGTGGGCGAGGGCTCGCTGATTGGTATCCAGGCGGTACTGCTGAATCGAGCGGTGATTGGCCGCAATTGCCTGGTGGCTGCCGGAGCCGTGGTGACCGAACGCAAGCAGTTCCCCGATCGCTCACTGATCCTGGGCTCGCCCGCGAAGCTCGTGCGTCAGCTCAGCGATGAGGAAGTGGCGCAGCTGTGGGCATCCGCGCAGCACTACGCCGAACGCGGCGCGCTGTTCAGGCAGCAGTTGCAGCAGATCTCGTAAAAAAAACGGGCAGGCGATTTCAATCGCCCGCCCGTGATTCAGCGTCGCATGCGAGGCGTCGCCATGCCGAGGCGCTGCGGCCAGCAGCGCTGGCCCTTGCTACTCGTCGCGCCGCGGGTCCGGGTGGCCGCTGTCCGAGCCTGAACTCCACGCCACTTGCGGTGCCGCGGGTGGCGGCGAAGGTGCCGCTACTGGTGCAGCCATCGGCGCAGGTGTAGTCGCCGCAGCCGGTTCCGGTGCGCGCACCGGCGTAGTCCAGCTCATCGATTGTGGCGCGGATTGTGGTGCGCTGGCATGTTCGTGCGCCGATGCGCCCGAAGCCTGCCCGCCGCCGCCCGATTCGCGCCCGGCATCGTCGCCGCTACTGCCGCCGTTGGCGTTGCCGCCATTGCCGCCGCCGTAGCTGCCCTCGCTATTGCCACCGAAGCCCTGGAATGAACTCTGCGCCGAGCCCTGCGCGACGCCGGTTTGTACCGAGGGTCCGTTACCGCCAGCTTGCTCCGTACCCTGGCCCGCGTATTGTCCGCCCTCCTGGCCGCCGCTCTGGCTACCGTTCTGGCCCATGGGCTGGTTGCCGCGCTCAGCGCCTTCGCGATTGCCACCGCCACCGCCGCGACGACGTCGGCCACCACGACGCGACCTTCCGCCGCGACCGCTGCGCTCGGCGCGCTCGCCGCCTTCCGCCACATTGCCGTCGACGGCTCGCGGCTCGTTCCCGCCGCCCATGCGATTGTCATCGCGTCGTGGCTGCTCATTGCGCGGCGCTTCGTTGCCACGTGGCGCGTCGCCTCGCGGTGCATCGTTGCGCGGCCCGTCGCCGCCGCGCGGGCTTTCTTGCCGCGCGCTTTCATTGCGGCCACCTTCAGCGCGTGGCCCGTCCTGGCGCGGTCCGTCATGGCGTCGCGGACCGCGGTTCGAATCATCGCGTGGGCGGCCATCGCGCGAGCGAGCTTCGCCCGGACGAGCGTCGCGTTGATGGTCGCTGCGCTGACCTTCACGTCGCGCACGCTCGCCATAGGGCGCGCGATCCTGCCCGCCACGGCGTGGGCGGCTGCGGTCATGCTGGTCGCGACGCGGCTCGTGCCGGCCAGAGCGCGGCGCAGGCGCCGCATCGGCTGCGGCGCTGCTGGATGCCGGGCTGCCGCCGAACAGGCCCTTGAGCCAGCCGACAAAGCCACCACTGGCAACGGCCGCCACCGGTTCTGCCCGGGCCGGCTCACGCTCCTGCACCACCACGACCGGAGCGGCCGTGGTCGGCATGATGGTCGGTACGGCTGGTGGTTCGGAGGCTGGCTTTTTATCTGCGCCCAGCGTGGGATCAGCGACCACCGGAGCCACCGGCATCTGGTAGCTGATCTGGCTGTTCTCCGGCAAGCCCGCCTCGTCATCGCGCACGCGGCGCAGCGTGTACTCGGGCGTCTGCATGTGCGGGTTGGGCACCAGCACGATTTCGATATGCGATTTTTCCTCGACCGTACGCAGCGCTTCGCGCTTCTCGTTGATCAGGTAGGTGGCCACATCGACCGGCAACTGCACCACGATGCGCGAGGTGCGATCCTTGCGCGCGTCCTCGCCGATCAGGCGCAGGATCGACAGCGCGAGCGACTCGATGCTGCGGATGCTGCCGATGCCGGTGCAACGCGGGCACACCAGGTGGCTCGATTCGCCGAGGCTCGGGCGCAGCCGCTGGCGCGAGAGCTCCAGCAGGCCGAAGCGCGAGAGCCGGCCGATCTGGATGCGCGCACGGTCCATGCGCATCGCATCGCGCAGGCGATCTTCCACCGCACGCTGGTTCTTGGTGTCTTCCATGTCGATGAAGTCGATCACGATCAAGCCGCCGATATCGCGGATGCGCAGCTGGCGCGCGATCTCGTCGGCCGCTTCCAGGTTGGTGTTGGTCGCGGTCGCCTCGATGTCGGTCCCGCGCGTGGCGCGCGCCGAGTTGATGTCGATCGAGACCAGCGCCTCGGTGTAGTCGATCACCAGCGAGCCGCCCGAGGGCAGCTGCACCTTGTGCGCATAGGCCGATTCGATCTGGTTCTCGATCTGGTAGCGCGTGAACAGCGGGATGTCATCCGTGTAGGCCTTGAGCTTGCGCTGCGCCTCGCCAGGGATGTAACGCTGGATGTATTCAGCCGCCTTCTGGAAGGCGCCCGGATCATCGACCAGCACTTCGCCGATGTCATCGGCGAGGTAGTCACGCAGCGAGCGGGTAACCGCATCGCCTTCCTGGTACACCAGGAAGGGCGCGCTGCGCCCGGTGCCGGCCACCGCAATGGCTTCCCATTGCGTGCGCAGGTTGTCGAGATCCCACTGCAGCTCCTCGACCGCGCGGCCCACGCCGGCGGTACGCACGATGGCGCCCATGCCATCGGGCACCACCAGCTGGTTCATGATCTCGCGCATCTGGTCGCGGTCTTCGCCTTCGATGCGGCGCGAGACGCCGCCGGCGCGCGGACTGTTGGGCATCAGCACCAGGAAGCGCCCGGCCAGGCTGATGAAGGTGGTGAGCGCCGCACCCTTGTTGCCGCGCTCTTCCTTCTCGACCTGCACCATCAGCTCCTGGCCTTCGCTGACCAGCTCGCGGATGTTCATGCGCCCGCCCTGCGGCGCAGTCTTGAAATATTCCTTGGAGATTTCCTTGAGCGGCAGGAAACCATGGCGCTGCGCGCCGTAATCGACGAAACAGGCTTCCAGCGACTGCTCGACGCGCGAGATGCGCGCCTTGTAGATGTTGGCTTTCTTCTGTTCCCGGGACGGGATCTCTATCGAAAGGTCGTATAACTTCTGGCCGTCAACCAGAGCAACCCGCAGTTCTTCCTGCTGGGTCGCGTTGATAAGCATTCTCTTCATTTGCCCCTACCAATGATGCGTGAGGGGCCAACCGGGGGGCGCCGGGCCTGCATTCAGGCGGCGTCGCGTTTTGGACAATAACAGCTGTGAACCCGAAGATTGATTGACGGCGCGCTCGATGGAACATCGTTGTGTTTTATGCCGCCACGCGGGCAGCGCCGGAAAACCTTGAGGCCCGCTGACCTTGTGGGCGCCCGCCTGCGGCTCAACCTTTCGGGGAGCAACGTGGCGGCGAGGGCCCAGACCCTGGTCGGCCGAACTCTTGCGCGATGGCCTCGACTTCGAGGACCAACTAACATGCGGCACTCAACGGCCGCGAACTTGCCGCCGGAACGTAAGCCCTGCTTGGAGGGAGGACGCGCTTCGGGACAGGGTGAGTATAGTGGCAGTACACTTTAGAAACAATGATTTACGTCTGAGGCCTCCTTGAGCACCCCAATTGCACTCCCCACGGCCGAGGCGCCGCGCCCCGCCGTCCAGCTGGTCACGGTGGGCGAGGACGAGGCCGGCGTGCGCCTTGATCGGGCGCTCGCCCGGTTGCTGCCCACGGTGCCCCGGACACGCATTTTCCGGCTGATCCGCAAGGGCGAAGTGCGCGTCAATGGCAAGCGCGCCAACCCCGAGCAGCGCCTCGCGGTAGGCGATCGCCTCAGGGTGCCACCCGTGCGGGCGCAGTCCGAATCGGAGGTGGCAGAGGCCCAGGCCAGTGCCGCCGGTCAGCCCCGGCCCGTGCCCGCGACCCTGATCGCCCGCGTCAACGCCGCCATCATCCACGAGGACGAGCGCTTGCTGGTGCTCGACAAGCCCTCGGGGCTGGCGGTGCATGGTGGCAGTGGCCTGGCCTTCGGCGTCATCGAGACCCTGCGGGCCGCGCGGCCCAATGAAACACTGGAGCTGGCGCATCGGCTTGATCGCGACACCAGCGGCATCCTGCTGGTGACCCGCAAGCCCGCGGCATTGCGCACACTGCACGCGCTGCTGCGCGACGGCGCAGTGGAGAAGAGCTACCTGGCGCTGGTGGTGGGCCGCTGGGAACTCGGGCGCAAGCTGGTCGACGCACCGCTCCTGGTCGATGCGCGCGTGGGCGGCGAGCGCACCGTGCGCGTCGGCGCCGGCGGCAAGAGCGCCCGCACGCAGTTCGCACTCGTGCAGCAGTTCGGCCCGCGCGCTTCGCTCATCGAGGCTGCGTTGCACACCGGCCGCACCCACCAGATCCGCGTGCATGCCGCGCACTGCGGTCACCCGGTGGCGGGCGACCCCAAGTATGGCGATGAGGCTGCGAACGCTGCGCTGCGCGAGCTGGGCCTCAAGCGTATGTTCCTGCACGCGCACAGTGTGAATTTCGATTGGCCGCAGGGCGGGCAGGTGAGCGTGAGCGCACCGCTCCCGGATGATCTCAAGGCGGTGCTCGACGCGCTCGGCGCGCGCGCCGCGCTCAAGGCAGGGCGTAGCCGCAATCGCGCAGCGCGGCGCTGAGGCGGATCAGCGGCAAGCCGATCAGGCCGGTCGGATCATTGCTGTCGATGCGCTCGCACAGGGCGATTCCCAGCCGCTCGCTGCGCAGTGAGCCGGCGCAGTCATAGGGCTGGTCTGCCTCGAGGTAGGCGCTGATCGCAGCCTCGCTGAGCGGACGCAGCTTCACGGTGGTCAGATCGATGAACTCCGCCCGGAATCCCGTCTGATGGCACAGCACCGCCACGGCGCTGTAGAAGCGCACTTCGCGCCCGGATTGCGCCCGCAGCTGCGCCCGGGCCGTGGCCGCATCCCCCGGCTTGTCGAGTATCCTGCCCTCGCAGGAGGCCACCTGGTCGGCGCCGATCACGACCTCAGCGGGATGCCCCTGGGCCACCGCCTCGGCCTTGGCGAGGCTCAGGCGCTGCGCCCGGGCCTCGGGCGCTTCGCCGGCCCGAATGGCCTCGTCCACCCCCGGGGCCAGGGCCTCGAAGGGCAGGCGCAGCCGGCCCAACAGCTCCTGGCGATAGCGCGAAGTGGAGGCGAGAATGAGCGCGTGGGCTAAAGGCACTGAATCACCAGAAGAGAAACAAGGGCTTAAGTCGTATGACCGGTTTTGACTTGCCGCCGGCGCCTACCTATCATACGCGCCCCATGCCGGGCGGCTGGTCCAAGCCGCGCGAAGTCGCCAAACTGGCGGATACGCGCGCCGAGTTCGAGTTTGCAATTCCCGTCGGTGAGCTGCCGGGTATTCCCACCGAATTGTCGGTGGCCGACGAGCCGGTGAGGGTGGTGCTGCGCTTTATGCGCGAGCAGGGCACGGCGGTGGCGAATGTCGAAGTACACGCCAGTCTGAAGCCCCTGTGCCAGCGTTGCCTGGCACCGATGAACATAGACGTGGACTCGTCGTCGCACGTCGCGCTGATCGAACACGAGAGCGCGGCCGACACGGTGCCCGGTGAGATGGAAACCTTCCTCGCGGAGGACGGGCGCTGCGATCTCGCGGCACTGGCGGCCGAAGAGCTGCTGCTGGCGCTGCCAGTCGTGCCGCGCCACGCGCCGGGAGAAGGTTGCGAGGCCGACGCGCTGGCGTCTGCCGAGCCGACTGCAGCGGGTGCGCAAGCGCCGCCGGTGGAACACGATACGCAGCGGCCCTTTGCCGATCTGCGCGCGCTGCTGGAGCGCGGCAAGAGTTGAAGTAACGAGAGTTTTCAGGAGTTAAGGATCATGGCCGTACAAAAAAGCCGCAAGACGCCTTCCAAGCGCGGCATGCACCGCTCGCACGACGGCCTCAGCCTGCCGGCGCTGTCCATCGACGCGCAGAGCGGCGAGACGCACCTGCGTCACTGCATCACGCCCGATGGCTTCTATCGCGGCAAGCGCGTGATCGAAAAGCGCGACACGGAAAACAAGTAAAGCCGTCGCACGGCGCTGCGACGGGATAGCCGCCTCCATGCACTCGAGAATCGCGGGCACTGGCAGTTACCTGCCGGCAGCCGTGGTGACGAACTTCGATCTCGAGCAGCGCATGGATACCACCGATGCGTGGATCCGCGAGCGCACCGGCATCGAGCGGCGCCACATCGTCGCCCCCGGTGAAACCACCGTCGACATGGCCGAGCACGCGGCCCGCGCCGCGATTGCCGCCGCCGGCTGCCGCCCGGAAGACATCGAGCTGATCATCGTCGGCACCTGCACGCCGGATCTGGTGTTTCCGAATCCCGGCGTAATGCTGCAGGCGCGCCTCGGCTGCCGCGGTGTGCCGGCCTTCAGCGTCGAAGCCGCCTGCAGCGGTTTCATCTACGCGCTCTCGATGGCCGACAAGTTCATCCGCGCCGGCGAAGTACGCCGCGCGCTGGTGGTCGGCGCCGAATCGCTCTCGAAGATCACCAACCCCAATGATCGCGGCACCGCGATCCTGTTCGGCGATGGCGCCGGCGCCGTGGTGCTGGTCGCCGACGAGCAGGCCGGCATCATCTCCACGCATCTGCATGCCGATGGCGCCTACATCGACCTGCTGCGCGCCACCGGCGGCGTCTCCGCCGGCCATTCGCCCACCGGCGATGTGATCCAGATGGCCGGCGCCGAAGTCTTCAAGGTCGCCGTCACGATGCTCGGCCGCATCGTCGATGAAACGCTGGCCGCCAACGGCCTCGAGAAATCCGCAATCGACTGGCTGGTGCCTCACCAGGCCAACATCCGCATCATCCAGGCCACCGCGAGGAAGCTCGCCATGCCGATGGAGCGGGTGATCGTCACCGTGCAGGATCATGGCAACACATCCACTGCGTCCGTGCCGCTGGCGCTCGATGTCGGCGTGCGCGATGGACGGATCAAGCGTGGTGACATGCTGCTGCTGGAGGCGTTTGGCGGCGGGTTTACCTGGGGATCTGCGCTGGTTCGATTCTGAACGCGGAGGTCGGCACATGGCCCGCGCGGCACGAGCGGAAGGGGGCTGCGCATGGTTCAAGTCGCTCCCCGATACACGCTTTGTTGAACCACGCGCAGCCCCCTTCCGCTCGCGCCGCTCGCGCAATGCACTGGTGGAATCCACGTTCACGATCGAACGCGTAGGCCACGGGTAAGGCAGCACCACGCGCATCAAGCGCGTATGCCGCCACGGGGTCATGAGCGCACGGCTTCATGCGTACACGTGCGCAGTGGGTCAGTGCATCGTTGCCCCAGGGAACAACCACGAGCGTATTTGCACCCATCACACGGTGAGTGCCGGGTGAAGGGGGCGTGCACGGGGTTCAACAAAGCGTGTATCGGGGAGCGACTTGAACCCCGTGCACGCCCCCTTCATCCGGCATTCACCGCGCGCCGCGTACCCAAGTACACTCTCGGTCTTCGCCCCGGAGTAAACCGATGGACCGACCCCCTCTGCCTCCGTTCACGCAGGAAACCGCCGCGCAGAAAGCTCGGATGGCCGAAGACGCCTGGAATTCACGTGATCCCGCGCGCGTCTCGATGGCCTACACGGAAGACAGCCGCTGGCGTAATCGGAGCGAATTCATCCAGGGGCGTGAGGCCATCCAGGCCTTCCTGGTGCGCAAGTGGGCCCGCGAGCTCGACTACCGGCTCATCAAGGAAGTGTGGGCCTGGCGCGAGAACCGCATCGCCGTGCGCTTCGCCTACGAATGGCACGACGACTCGGGCCAATGGTTTCGCAGCTACGGCAACGAGAACTGGGAGTTCGACGCGCACGGGTTGATGCGCATCCGGATCGCGAGCATCAATGACGCGCCAATCAGCGAGGCGGAGAGGCGCTATCACTGGACTGCGGGGCGGCGGCCGGATGATCACCCCTCACTGAGCGAACTCGGGTTCTAGGGGCGGGTAGTCGTGGCGTGAAGGAGGGGCCACGCGCAGGGTTCAAGTCGCTCCCCGATACACGCTTTGTTGAACCACGCGCGTGGCCCCTCCTTCACGCCACGCGTATCCGCATCAGGACCCGCCTTCAATCGCGATGCGTGAGCGCCAACCTCCGCCCGCAATCCAGAGGATCGGACCCCGTTCAGCAGAGCTGATTGCCCGTCACGCACCCCACGGCGATCTGGCGCGCACCTCTCGAAGTTCAAGCGGTTACGTGTGAGCGAAGGGCGAGGGCGCGTGGCGTGGTTCAACAAAGCGTGTATCGGGGAGCGACTTGAACCATGCCACGCGCCCTTGCTCTTCGCCCACGCGCCCCCTCTCGATCTCCCAAAAGCCGCGCCCCAAAAAAAACGCCGCGCGGGTGCGCGGCGTTTCTCTCAGCCAAGAGCTGAACGAAGTCGTCTTACTTCGAAACTGACTTCTTGAACATGCGATCGATCTTCTCGTTGGTCGCATCGACGCCCGACTGGGCAGCCTGGGCAGCAGCCAGCGCCTGGTTGGCGGTGCTCTGCGCGCTGCTGGCGGCGGAGGAGGCCGCGGCGGCATCCGAGCTGGCCTTGGCAGCGGCGGTCTCAGCCGTACGGTCGGCCTTGTGCGCGGCCAAGTCAGATTGCAGCGTGCCAACCTGGCTCTTCAGCGTAGCAATGTCGGCCTGCAGCGGCTTCAGATCCTGGCAGCCAGCGAGACCAACGACGGCAGCGGCAGCGGCCAGCTTGACAATAATGGACTTATTCATTGTTCCAATCCCCTTAAGAGTGCATGCATGTGGGTTCCAACCGCACCACGCCAGCATTGCATTGCTGCCACGTGAATTCAGCGGAGGCGCAACTTGACCAAATATGGAGTAAGAAAGCAAGCGCTCTGTGCATTTCTGTCTGCTAAAAGCGACAGAAATTCAAAGTCTTAGGGCACTTAGGCCCGTTGCCTGCAGCAGCTTGTGCGATGCCATGAACTGTATATAATCACAGCCATGTCAGATCTCACGCCGCGCCAGTCGCAGATACTGCACCTGATCCGCCGAGCCATCGTTGAAACGGGCATGCCGCCCACGCGCGCTGAGATCGCGCTGCAGCTCGGCTTCCGCTCGCCCAACGCCGCAGAAGAGCACCTCAGGGCGCTGGCGCGCAAGGGCTGCATCGAGCTGCTGCCGGGCTCCTCGCGCGGCATCCGCCTCAAGGATGTGCTGCGCGAGCAACTGGGTCTGCCGCTGATCGGGCGCGTCGCCGCCGGCAAGCCGATCCTGGCCGAAGAACACATCGTCGATCACCTGCAGGTGGATGCGGGGCTGTTCCAGCCCAAGCCGCATTACCTGCTCAAGGTGGTCGGCATGAGCATGAAAGACGCCGGCATCCTCGATGGCGACCTGGTGGCCGTCCATCGCACCAGCGAAGTGCGCAATCGCCAGATCGTGGTCGCGCGGCTCGAAAACGAAGTCACCGTGAAGCGCTATCGCCAGCAGGGTTCGATCGCCTGGCTGCTGCCTGAAAATGCTGAATTCGAGCCGATCAAGGTCGACCTGCAGCGCGAGCCGCTGCTGATCGAAGGCGTAGTCGTGGGAGTGCTGCGGCTCAACGCCTAGTGCGCTGGCGGTGCCTAGTGCGGGTCACGCGGGCGTTTCGGTGCGTGGCTTGCCTTTAGCGCCCGCCGCTCGGCGGTTTCACCGATGTCGTAGTCCTCGAAATCGCTGATCTGCTCGGCGGTTTGCTTCTGCTCCATCCGCTGTTCGAGGCGCCGCCAGGCGGGCTCGCCGCCGGTCTTGGCCGCGCGCCGCTTGGCGATCTCCATGTCCTTCATGACGCGATCGACGTCGATTTCCTCGCCGTCGAGGTCGGCATCGTCTTCGTCTTCGTCGTCGAATTCTTCAGCGTCGGGATCTGCGCTCATGCTTGCGTGCCTGACTTGGGCTGCCCTGACGCGCGGAACATAAATCCATCCGCGCCCGGATGCAACGGCGTCAGTTCACACTATTGAGATCGCAGGCGTATGACAGGCCGGCGGGCAGGCCCGGGGCCTGTGCTCACCTGATCAGGGTGTTCATCTCGAAGATGGGCAGCAGCATCGCGAACACGATGCCCATCACGAACAGGCCCATGCCCACGATCAGCAGCGGGCCCAGCAGGCCCGTGAGCGCGGTGACCAGGCCCTCGAGCTCGCGCTCCTGGTTGAGCGCCGCGCGCTCGAGCATGCTCTCGAGCTCGCCGCTGGCCTCGCCGCTGGAAATCAGGTGGATGGTCATCGGCGGGAACAGCTTGCTGGCCGCCAGCGAGCGCCCGATCGGGGCGCCCTCGCGCACGCGCGCCGTGGCCTCGGTGACCGCATCGCGCATCGGCAGGTTGGTGATCACCTCGCCCGCGATGCGCAGCGCATCGAGCACCGGCACGGCGCTGGCCGTGAGGATGCTCAGGGTGCGCGTGAAGCGCGCGGTGTTGAAGCCGCGCAGCAGCTTGCCCACCAGCGGCACGCGCAGCTGCGCCAGCTGCACACGCCGGTGTGCGGCCGGGTGGCGCTGCCAGCGCCAGAACAGTATGCCGCCGACCACGATCGCCAGCAGCAGCCACAGGCCGTAGTGGCGCAGGAAATCGCTCACCGCCACCAGCAGGCGGGTCATCAGCGGCAGCTTCGCGCGGCTGTTCTCGAACACCGCGACCACCTTGGGTACCACGTAGGTGAGCAGCAGCGAGACGATGCCGAAGCACATGATGGTCAGCACGATCGGGTAGAGCATCGCGCCCAGCACCTTCTGGCGGAGCACTTCGCGGCTTTCGGTGTACTCGGCCAGGCGTTCGAGCACCGCATCGAGATGCCCCGACTGCTCGCCGGCCGCCACCGTGGCCCGATAGATCTCCGGGAACACGCGCGGAAAATCGCCCAGGCCCGCGGCCAGCGGATGACCTTCCATCACACGCGCGCGCACGCCGAGCAGAATGCTCTGCACCCGCGGCCGCTCGGTCTGCTGCGCCACCGCGCCCAGGCCTTCTTCCAGCGGCAGACCCGCGCGCACCAGCGTCGCGAGCTGGCGCGTCAGCAGCGCAAGATCGGCAGTAGAAACGCGCTTGAAGACCGTGAGGCCCTGGCTGCCACGTTGCTGACGCGATTCCTGCGCTGCCACTTCATTGACGCTGACCGGCAGCAGCTGGCGCTCGCGCAGCTGCGCGCGCACGTGGCGTGCGGTGTCGCCCTCGAGCACGCCGCTGCGCGACTTGCCGGCGGCATCCAGCGCGGTGTAGGCAAAAGCGCCCATGGCAGTGGTGTGTGCGTCAGTCCTCGCGCGTGACGCGCAGGACTTCCTCGATCGTGGTCTCGCCGCGCAGCACCTTGGCGAGGCCGTCATCGCGGATCGAGGGGGTGCTCTGGCGCGCGTGGCGGTCGAGCTCCTGCTCGCTGGCGCCATCGTGGATCATGGTGCGCATGGCATCATCGACCACGATCAGCTCGTAGATGCCGGTGCGGCCGCGGTAGCCGGTGCCGGCACGGGCCGGGCGGTAGAGCGTAGGCGAGGGCTGGTCGGGCTTGAGGCCGAGCAGGCGGCGCTCGTATTCACCTGCCTGGAAGGCCTGGCGCGTCTCGGGGCTCAGCACGCGCACCAGGCGCTGCGCCAGCACACCGATCAGGCTGGAAGAGAGCAGGAAGGGCTCGATGCCCATGTCGCGCAGGCGCGTGAGCGCGCCGGCGGCGGTGTTGGTGTGCAAGGTCGAGAGCACCAGGTGGCCGGTGAGCGAGGCCTGCACCGCGATCTGCGCGGTCTCGAGATCGCGGATTTCGCCGACCATCACCACGTCCGGGTCCTGGCGCAGGATCGCGCGCAGCCCGCGCGCAAAGGTCATTTCCACCTTGGTGTTGACCTGGGTCTGGCCGATGCCGTCGATGTAGTACTCGATCGGATCCTCGACCGTCATGATGTTGCGGGTGTTGTCGTTGAGTCGCTCGAGGCCCGCATACAGCGTCGTGGTCTTGCCCGAGCCCGTGGGGCCGGTGACCAGCAGGATGCCGTGCGGCTTGTGGATCAGCTCATCCATCAGCTTCTGCGTGGCCGCGTCCATGCCGAGCGACCCCAGCTCCAGGCGCCCGGCCTGCTTGTCCAGCAGGCGCAGCACCACGCGCTCGCCGTGGCCCGAAGGAATGGTCGAGACGCGCACGTCGACCGCGCGCCCGGCCACCCGCAGGCTGATGCGGCCGTCCTGCGGCAGGCGCTTCTCGGCGATGTCGAGCTTGCGACATCACCTTGATGCGCGAGACCACCAGCGGCGCGACCGCGCGCTTCGATTGCAGCACTTCACGCAGGATGCCATCGACGCGAAAGCGCACCACCAGGCGGTTCTCGAAGGGCTCGATGTGGATGTCCGAGGCGCCCTCGCGCACCGCCTGCGTCAGCACGGCGTTGATCAGGCGGATGATCGGCGCGTCATCGTCGCTCTCGAGCAGATCGGCCTGCTCGGGCAGTTCCTGCACCAGGTGCGCGAGATCGGTGTTGCCCTCGAGGCCCTCGACCGCCTGCATCGATTCGTTGCCGGCTTCGTAGGTCCGGCGCAGCAGCTCGTCGAATTCCTCGGGCGCCACTGCCGTGAGCTTGAAGGCCACCTGCAGATGGCGGCGCGCCTCGGCCACGGCAGCGGGCGAGACCGGTGGGCGATACAGGCATTCCGTGCTGCCATCCACATTGGCGCGCACCAGCAGGCCATGGCGGCGCGCGAACGCGAAGGGCAGGCGGAGCGGCGCGCCCTGGTGGCCGTTCGCGCGCTGGCTCGCCGCTTCGTTCAAGGCGTTTTCCCGGTGTCGGCAGCGGGAGCGGGCGCGCTCGCATCAGGGTGCGCATTCGCATCCGCGGGCGCTGCGGCAGGCTTGGTCGTGGCGCTGCCCGCAGGCGCTGCGGCGGGCGGGGCGGGCGCCTTGGGTGGCGGCTGATTCAACGGCGGCAGCGGTTCGACCTTCTGGAAAGGCTGCAACGGCAGCACGGTCGATTCGCGATTGATCTTGCGCTGTTCCTCGCGGATGTACTCGTACTTGCTGTTGGTCTCGATGATCGCCGAGCCGTCATCCGGAATGATGTGCGGCTGGATGAACACCATCAGGTTGGTCTTGGTCTTGCCGGTATCACGGGTGCGGAACAGTTCGCCCAGCAGCGGAATGCGGCCCAGGAATGGCACGCGCTGTTCGGAATTGAGGGTGCGATCCTGGATCAGGCCGCCGAGCACCAGCGTCTCGCCGTCGGGAATCTGCACCGCCGTGGTGATGGTGCGCTTGTTGGTCACCTGGTCGGAGTTCGCGAACGAGGTGCCCTGCAGGCTCGAACTCTCGAGCTGGATCTTCAGCAGGATGGAAGTGCCGCCACCATTCACCTGCGGCGTCACGGTCAGAATCGTGCCCACCTGCTGGCGCTGCACGGTCTGGAAGGCGCTGGTGGTGCCGGTGCTGCCGGTGTACTGGCCGGTGACGAAAGGCACTTCCTGGCCCACTTCGATCTTCGCCTCGTCATTGTCGCGCGCGATGATGTCGGGCTTCGAGATGATGTTGGTGCGCGAATCGCCCTGCAGCGCGCGCACGATGGCGCCGAAATTCACGCCGGTCGCCGAGAGCCGGCCGATGCCGATGTTGGTGCCGTTCGCGGCGGCCGGGTTGGTGCTGGTGCCTTTGCTCAGGTTATAAAGATCAATCGCCGTGGTACCGCCGATCGGCTCGATGAATCCGCCGACCGCGAGCTTGCTGTTCGAGCCGTCGATCACCCAGTTCACGCCCAGGTCGGAGGTCTTGTCGACCGACACTTCGGCGATGATCGCCTGCACGCGCACCATCGCGCGGCGGATGTCGAGCTTGTCGATCACTGCATTGATGGCGCGCATGGTCCGCTGCGGTGCCGTGATCACCAGCGCGTTGGTGTCCTTGTCGGCCCAGATCGAACCGGTGCCGCCGGCGAGCGAAAACGACGCCGCCGAGGCCGCGTTGGTGGGTGCGGGCGGTGTCGCCTGGTTGGGGCCACGATTGGCCTGTGTGCCCGAGCCCTGGCCGCTGCTGGTGATCTGCTCCTTGAGCTTGGAGGCCAGGTCTTCGGCCTTGGCGTACTGCAGGTAGCGCACGGTGGTTTCACCGCCGGTGTCGAGCGGCGTGTCGAGATTGGCGATCAGCGTGCGGATGCGCAGTCGCGCCGATGGATCACCGCTCAGCAACACGCTGTTGGAGCGATCATCGGCCACCATCTTCACGTTCGAGCCGCCCTCGCCACCCTGGGTGACGAGCGCATTGAGCACACGCACGGTGTCGGCAGCGGTGGCGCTCTGCAGCGGTATCACCTCGATATCCGAGCCGCTGGCCTGATCGATGCGCGCGATGATGCGCATGATGCGGTTCACGTTGGCGGCGCGATCGGAAATGATCAGCAGGTTCGTGCCGGTCACCTGCGAGAGCTGGCCGTTCTGCGGAATCAGCGGCCGCAGCACCGGCACCAGCTGCGCGGCGCTCACGCTCTTGACCGTGAGCACCTGCGTGACCAGCTCGTCGGAGGTGGCACTGACGTGGGCCGGCAGGTCATTGCCCGGCACCTGGCGCATGTTGGCGTCGGGCAGGATCTTCAGCACGTTGCCTGAGGGCACCGCCACGAAGCCATGCACCTGCAGGATCGCGAGGAAGGCCTGGTAGAACTGGTCGGGTGTCATCGGTTTATCCGACAACAGCGTGACCTGGGCACGTACCCGCGGATCGATGATGATGTTGCGGCCCGTGGCCGTGCTCACCGCCTCGATGATCTGCGAGATGTCGGCCTCTTTGAAATTGGGAGTGATGCGCATGCCCGGCTGCTCGGCGCGGATGCTGCCCACCTGCAGCGCCGCGCAGGCCAGCGCGAGCAATGCGAGGCGGCCTCCCGTGCGGAACGCGGCGGTCTGGGCCTTCAGGTGGGTCATGGCTGTGTGCTTCCTGCGCTGGTCATGGTGTAGCTGTTCCGCATTGGGACCGCAATGGCGGCCTATTGTTCGCTGGTAGATCGTTCGATCGGCTCTTCGGGTACCGGAACGTTGCCATTGTCAGCCGGCGGCGACGGCGCGGGCGCGATCACGCTGCCGCGCATGCCCGGTATACCATTGCCGGCACCGACCGGCCCACCGAAGGCGCCGCCGCGCCGCTCGCTGATAACGCCCTGGGCGGCCGCGTTCTCGGCATCGTTGGCAATGGTCTCGAGATTGAGGCTGATGTCCTGCGACTGGCCGTTGCGTTGCACGGTCACGTTGGCACTGCCGGCCGAGCTGATGGTCTGCAGGATATCGTTGGCACGATTCGGATCATCGAGCGGCGTGCCGTTGACCGCCGTCACCAGATCACCAGGGCGCAGACCGAGCTGCGTGAAGGAAGCCATGTTGGTGCGCCCGCCCGGGAAGATCCGGTAGCCGCTGAGCTTGCCGCCCGAGAACACGGCCTGTGCGCGTATCAGCCCGCCCAGTAGTGCGCCGCCGCCGTTCTGCGCCAGCGCTGCCAGCCGTTGCCCCGGACTCTGCATCAAGGGTGCGGTGGCGGGTGCCACGCCCACCAGTTTCCTGGGCAACAGGAGCGATTCGAGTACGCCGTTTCGATCCAGCAGCACGCGGTCGGGATAGACCTCGTGCAGGCGCACGCCGCCGGGCAAGGCGCCACCGACAGGATAGAGCTTGGCGGCGCCCGCACTGGGTCCGATGATCGCCATGCCTTTCTTCGGATCAGGCACCGCCAGCACGCCGGCCAGCACCAGTGGCGCCGAAGTCTGTGGCGCATCGCTGGCCGAGGCACTCTGCGCTTCGCCAAACAGGTGCGCATTGACGATGCTGTCGGGTCGCAGCGCCGGCGCGGCAGGGCGGTTGCTGCTGTTGATCGGCAGCATCGTCGATGTCGGCAACGAGCTGCGGCCCGCCCCCGAACCCCAGCTGGTCACGAGGTAGCCCGCCTGGATGGCGATCAGGCCGCCGAGCAGCAACACGGCAACACGCGGGCCATATTCGGCCAGCGCTGCCTGGCGGCCCTGCGCGCTCTTCAAATCTTCCAGCCAGGCTGGCGGGCTCATGATTGGCTCTTCTCGTGACTACGGCCCGGCGGGGCCGTGACAGGCCATCATACGGCGCGTGCCGCATGGCTCTCAACTGTCTGTTTTTGAAGATTTCTTTCTTCGCTTGCACTTAGCCGGCGGCCCTATAATCAATCCGTCGATCACAGGGCGCGCCTGCGTCCCCTAAGGAGTGGTGAGAGCGATGAGTGAACAGCGGCCCGGTGAACGGCCGGATCGTGGCGTCGCCATAGCGGAGGCCGAACCTGAAACCAAGGTGCCGCCGCTCTATCGCGTGGTATTGATTAACGACGACTACACCCCCATGGAGTTCGTAGTCGAGGTGCTGGAGCGATTCTTTGGCATGAGCCGCCACATGGCGACCCGCGTGATGCTCGAAGTGCATACCCGCGGCAAGGGCATCTGTGGGGTCTTTACCTACGAGATCGCCGAGACCAAAGTAGCGCAGGTCACCAGCTACTCGCGCGAGCAGCAGCATCCGTTACTGTGTACGCTCGAAGAGGCCTGAAGCATCAACCGGAGCCACCTGCATGTTGTCCAACGAACTTGAAGTGTGTCTCAACCAGGCGTTCCGCGACGCACGTGCGTTGCGCCAGGAATTCCTGACGGTCGAGCAGCTGCTGCTGGCGGTGCTCGATACTCCGCGCGTGCGCGAGGTACTGGAAGGCTGCGGTGGCTCGCTGGAAAAACTGAGCCGCGAGCTCAAGGAACATATCGAGGCCAACACGCCGCGCCTGCCCGAGGGCGAGGAGCGCGAGGTGCAGCCCACGCTCGGTTTCCAGCGGGTGCTGCAGCGTGCGGTGTTCCACGTGCAGTCGAGCGGCCGCAAGGAAGTCGGTGTGCTCAATGTGCTGGTGGCGATCTTCAGCGAGAAGCAGAGCCACGCGGTGTTCCTGCTGGGTCGCCAGAACATCACGCGGCTCGATGTGGTGCATTACATCTCGCACGGCCTCAAGCGCGACGAAGTAAGCAAAGCCGAGGGCGACGATGCCGGCACCGCCGAGCCGGAGCGCGAGGGAGATGGTGGCAGTGCGCTCGAGAAGTACACCGCCAACCTGAATGCCATGGCGCAGGCCGGGCGCATCGACCCGCTGATCGGCCGCAAGCTGGAAGTCGAGCGCACCATCGAGATCCTGTGCCGCCGGCGCAAGAACAATCCGCTCTATGTGGGCGAGGCCGGAGTGGGCAAGACCGCGATTGCCGAAGGGTTGGCGCGCAAGATCGTCGAGGGCGATGTGCCCGACGTGCTGCAAGACTGCACGATCTTCGCCCTGGATCTGGGCGCGCTGATCGCCGGCACCAAGTACCGCGGCGACTTCGAGAAGCGCCTCAAGGCGGTGATCGGCGAGCTGAAGAAGCAGCCGGGCGCGATCCTGTTCATCGACGAGATCCACACCGTGATCGGCGCAGGCGCCGCCTCGGGCGGTGTGATGGACGCCTCCAACCTCATCAAGCCCGTGCTCACCAACGGCGAGCTGCGCTGCATCGGCTCGACCACCTACAACGAATACCGCGGCATCTTCGAGAAGGACCACGCGCTCTCGCGCCGCTTCCAGAAGATCGATGTCTCCGAGCCCACGGTGGCCGAAACTGTCGAGATCCTCGCGGGGCTGAAGAGCAAATTCGAGGAGCATCACGGCATCACCTACAGCAGCGAAGCGCTGCAGGCTGCGGCCGAGCTCGCCGACCGGCACATCAGCGACCGGCGCCTGCCCGACAAGGCCATCGACGTGGTCGATGAGGCTGGTGCGCGCATGCGCCTCAAGCCCGCCGGCGAGCGCGAAACCCAGGTCGAGGTGAAGCACATCGAAGAAGTGGTGGCGCGCATGGCGCGCATCCCGGCCAAGACCGTTTCGGCTTCCGATCGCGATGTATTGCGCAATCTCGAACGCAACCTGAAGCTGGTGATCTTCGGCCAGGACGCGGCCATCGGCACACTCGCCTCGTCCATCAAGATGGCGCGCTCAGGCCTCGGCGACCAGCGCCGGCCAGTGGGCAGCTTCCTGTTCGCCGGCCCCACGGGCGTCGGCAAGACCGAAGTCACGCGCCAGCTCGCGCTCACCATGGGTGTGGAGTTCATCCGCTTCGATATGTCCGAATACATGGAGCGCCACACGGTTTCGCGGCTGATCGGCGCGCCGCCGGGCTACGTGGGCTTCGACCAGGGCGGGCTGCTGACCGAGGCGATCGCCAAGCATCCGCACTGCGTGCTGCTGCTCGATGAGATCGAGAAGGCGCATCCGGATGTCTTCAACCTGCTGCTGCAGGTGATGGACCACGGCACGCTCACCGACAACAACGGCCGCAAGGCGGATTTCCGCCACGTGATCATCGTGATGACCACCAATGCCGGTGCGCAGGAAATGAATCGCCCCTCGATCGGCTTCGTCTCTGCCGATCACGCCAGCGATGGCATGGAGGCGGTGCGGCGCCTGTTCTCACCGGAGTTCCGCAACCGGCTCGATGCGATCATCCAGTTTGCGCCGCTCTCCGAGCAGAGCATCGAACGTGTGGTCGAGAAGCTGCTGCTGGAAGCTGAAATGCAGCTCGAGCAGAAGGGCGTGTCGCTGAGCGTCGATGCCGCTGCCCGCCAGTGGATCGCGCGCAAGGGCTATGACCCGAAGATGGGCGCGCGGCCGATGGCGCGCATCATCCAGGAACACGTGAAACGTCCGCTGGCCGAGGAGTTGCTGTTCGGCAAGCTGGTTGATGGTGGCCTGGCGCGCGTGACAGTGAATGCTGACGGCAGCGAACTTGCAATTGAGATTAGCGCCACGCCCGAGCCGGCGCTTACGGTGTAGTCACGGATCGATCAATGCTCCGCTGACCGCATCGACTGGGTAGAAGAAATACGCAGGGGCGCCCCGATAAAGCGATCCGGCGTAATTGCCCAGGAAGACTTTGGAACCCAGCAAGCTCAATGAAAACACAATGCCGCCGCACTGCGGGGCGGCACCGTCGCTATTGCACACGCCGCTCGAGGTTGTGAATGTGCGGTCCGCGACGCCTGACACGCTGTTTACTTTCGCGAAGTTCTGCGCCGCAATGCCTCCATACGTGGAAAAGGCGCCGCCCACGTAGAGGGTCGATCCGGATTGAACAAAAGCGTGGGCCGTATTGCCACCCAGGTTTGCCGCCGAACTGAAGGGCAGATCCAAAACGCCGGTGGTTGCGTCAACTTTTGCGATGCCACTGATCGGCGTATTTTTGTAGCTGTCGAATTGCCCTCCCACATAGAGCGCATTTGAGTTGACGTACAGGGCGTCTACCCGGCTGTTCGGGCCGGCCGCGCCCGAGCCTTGGGTAAATGCGGCGTCCAGCGCGCCGGTTATGGGGTCCACTTTGGCGAGGTTCACAGTCGGCTGTGCGCCGTAGCTGGAGAAGGAGCCCCCCAGATACAATGCGTTTGCTGAGGCGGCCAGCGTGTACACGGTGCCGCTGGCGGGGCCGCCCGCTGAAAACAGCGGATCGGCCTGTCCGCTTGTCGGGTCCAGCTTGCACACCGATCCGGTCGTCGGGCCGGCACAGGCGCTGAATCCTCCCCCGACATAGAGCGCGCCGCCCATGGGCAACAACGCATAGACAAGTCCCCCGGAGGGGCCGGCAGCCTGTGTAAAAGCGGCGTCGAGTACCGCAGTGTTCTTGTCGATCTTGGCGAGGAACGGGGCATACTGCCCGTTGACGTACGCGAACGATCCACCGGCATACACCGAGTTGCCGATCAGTGCGAGCGAGGTCACGGGGTTGTCAGCGCCCGAGGCAGCCGAGAACACCGGATCGATCTGGTCAGTGGCAATGTTGAATTTGGCAATGCGGCCGATGGGCTGGCCACGGAAGGTGCTGAACGAGCCACCGGCAATGACATTGGAGCCAGAGATGGCCAATGCACTGACCGCGCCGTTCATTCCGGTCGGCTGCGTAAAGGTGGTATCGAGCGCGCCAGTGATGGCGTCGACCTTGGCCAGGCTGAAAGCGGGCGTGTTGCGATATCGCGTAAAGCTTCCGCCAACGTAAAGCGATCCTGCTGAGTGAGCCAGGGCAAAGACGCCGTAGTCCAATGTTGTAGCTTGTGTGAACGTCGTGTCGGTCGCACCAGTGGCTGCATCTACCTTGGCGAGCGTCGAGGGGACGCCATTGGGGATGGGAAATTCACGACCGATGTACAGCGAAGTGCCAACGGGCAAAATGGCGTCAACATAGGCGTAGCCCAACGTGGCATTCGCGAATACGGGGTCGACGATCCCGGTGGTGGCATCAAGTTTGGCCAAATCAACGCGGGTTGCCCCTAAGTGCGTAAATGAACCACCTGCGTATAGCGAAGTACCGGATACCGCCAGCGCCAGCACCGCGTCGTCCGGAGCGCCAGCGCCTCCGAAAGCGCCGTCGACCGCGCCCGTAGTGGCGTTGAGTTTTGCCAGGTACGGTGTTGGCACTCCATTCGGCGCGCTGGTGCCGCCCACATATAGCGCGTTACCTGATAGCGCAATGGCGTTGATCGGTCCCGGGCCAACCGGTGGCTGCGGCACGAAGCCAACGTCAAGATCGCCACTGAGGGCATCGACCTTGATCAGGCCGTTAACCGGTGCCGCTCGGTATTGGTTGAAATTGCCCGCTACATAGAGCGTTGTGCCCGAGACAAGCAAGGCATTCACGGTGCCGTAAGGGGTCACGACGCTGCCACTCTGTCCAAAGGCGGTATCCAGCATGCAGTTGGTTGCGTCGAGCTTCACCAGATTGCCGACCGGCGTAGTTCTATAGTGCGTGAGCTGGCCGCCGACATAGATGCTGTTTCCAGATACAGCTACGGACAGGACCACGCCGTCCAGGAAGCCGGCCTGCAGATCGCAACCGAGCTGCGGGTTGCCCGTGACACCATCGAGTATGGCAAGCCCAGGTGCTGAGAGAGGATTGGTAGCCGTAAATCTTCCTCCCAGAAACCAGCTGGTGCCATCGTTCACCAGGGCAAACACAGCGTCGTTGACCCGAATGCGCAGGCTCCTGACTGTGGCCGTAGCGATGGTGCCCTGCAGATCTGTGACGGTAATCGTGGAGGAGCCGCCGACCGTTCCAGCCGAGTACCTGCCTTGCGCAGTGAGCGCGCCCGGGCCGGACAGCGCGTAGGAGTAAGGGGGAGTGCCCCCCTGAGCAACGAAGTCATTGGTCTGACCGGCCCCAGCCGTCAGGGTGATGGAAGCGGGCAACAGTGAAAGCCGCGGACTATTCGTTATTGCGGCCTGTGCCGTGGCGCCGAGCGAGTCGGTCGCACGAATCGTGGCGGAACCCGCATCGACACTGGCCGTATATAGACCGGAGGCATTGATGGATCCGGATCCCTGCGCCACGCTGTAGGCGTACGGAGGCTCGCCTCCGGAGCTGGAAAATTGCTGTGTGGTGCCACCGCCGACTGTTGTATTGGCGGGCATCAGCACCAGCGGCGGATTCACGGTAACCGTGGCCTGCGCACTTGCTGCGGCCGCGTCACGCACTTCCACCGTCACGGAGCCAGCTGAGCCAGCTGCCGTGTAGAGGCCCGTACTGTCTATGGCGCCAGCCCCCGAAACCACCGAAAAGGTGTAAGGGGTCTTGCCGCCGGTCGCGGCAAAGAGCCGCGACTGACCTGGATCAAGTCGCACAGTGGTAGGACTTATGCCGAGTGGCCCCGGAGGCACGCTCGCACTCCCACCACCACCACCACCACCACCACATGCGCCGAGTGACAGCAGTACAGCGACGACCAGCCAATTTGGCGTACACCAGCGCGCAATTGCTGCAGGCATGTAATTCCCCGGTTCGCCGCGGGCGAAGGGCTCGGTTGTTATTTGCAGAAAACACTACCAGATTCAGGCGCGGAATCCAGAGTCTTCAAGGGTTTGAAGGATCGGTGTGCTACGCGTATTGCGTGGCGCAGGGCCGCGTCAATGGTAGGTGTCAGAATGCAGATGTCGTCCGCGTAACTTTGCCTCTAGCGACCGCGATAGACGATGCGGCCCTTGCTCAGGTCGTACGGGGTCATCTCGACGGTGACCGCATCGCCGGTGAGGATACGGATGTAGTTCTTGCGCATCTTGCCCGAGATGTGCGCGGTGACGACGTGGCCGTTTTTCAGTTTCACGCGAAAGGTCGTGTTGGGCAGGGTCTCAGCGACCTCACCTTCCATCTGGATTGCATCTTCTTTGGGCATGCCGCTCACTGTTGGCCTCAAGGGCGGCGAATTCTGCATAAAGCACTGTCGCAAAGCAATTCTGGCCCGATTTGACCCGTTTCCGGCCCGGCGGGGCCCCGGGAGCTCAGGCCAGAAATCCGAGGAACTCAGCCCGGCTGACAGGCCGGCTGCCCAGGGTGCGCAGGTGCGCCGAGGGCACCTGGCAGTCGATCAACCTCGTGCCATCGGCAAGGCAGCGGCCGACCAACGCGTGCATGGCCGCTTTCGAGGCGTCGGTGGCGCGGCTGAACATCGATTCGCCGCAGAAAACCCGGCCCACGCGCACGCCGTAGAGCCCGCCGACCAGTTCGCCGGCGCGGCGCACTTCGATGCTGTGGGCATGGCCGCGCCGGTGCAGTTCGAGATAGGCGCTTTGCATTTCAGCCGTAATCCAGGTGCCGGGGCTGTGCGAACGCGGCGCGGCGCAGGCTTCGATCACCGCCTTGAAATCGCGATCGAAATCGTACTCAAAGCCCCGCAGGCGCAGGCTCCTTGCAAGGCTCCGTGAGCAATGGAATTCGGCCGGAAACAGCACTTCCCGCGGATCTGGCGACCACCACAGCACCGGCTGTCCGGGTGAATACCAGGGGAAAATGCCGCGCCGGTAGGCTTCCAGCAGGCGCTCGCCCGAGAGGTCACCACCGGCCGCCAGGAGCCCGGGTGGGTCCTGCAGGGCACGTTCGGGCGGCGGGAAGTGGCCAGGCGGATCATCGGGCGCCAGCCAGGCGATCACGGGGCCTGGCGCTCGCGGAACGGCGTGTGCTGGCCGGCCGCATCGGCATATTCGCCAATGGCCGTGGTTTCGCGCTCCAGGTAGCGCGCCACCGCATCGCGCAGCGTGAGGTCGGCCAGCCAGTGCGCCGACCAGGTGAACACCGGCTCGAAGCCGCGTGCCAGCTTGTGCTCGCCCTGCGTGCCCGGCTCGAAGCGCTGCAGGCCCTGCTGGATGCAGTACTCGATGCCCTGGTGATAGCAGGCCTCGAAATGCAGGCTGTGGAAGTCGCCGACCGCGCCCCAGTAGCGGCCATAGAGCGTGTCGCGCGAGCGGAAGAACACCGCGGTGGCCACCAGCTCGCCATCGCGACGCGCGAGCGCGGCGATGAAGTTCTCGCCCAGTGCCGCGGCCACCTGCACGAAGAACTCCGCGCTCAGGTAGGGCTCATGACCGTGCCGATAGAACGTGGCGGCGTGCAGCGCATGGATCGCGCGCAGCAGCGTGGCATCGAGTTGCGCACCGGTACGCAGTTCGAACCCGATACCCTGTTCGGCCACGCGGCGCCGCTCGCGTTTGGCTTTCTTGCGCTTGTCGGCCGAGAAGGTGGCGAGAAAATCCTCGAAGTCGCGATAGCCGCGATTGCACCATTGGAAATGACAGTCGCGCCGCAGCAGCCAGCCCGCGGCCTCGGCAGCGGCGCGCAGCGGCTCATCGATGAACAAGGCGTGTGCAGAAGAACGATGGCGTGCGGTCGCGTCGGCGGCGATCAGCGCGAGTGCCTCGAGGCGCTGCTGTTCGCCTTCCGCGCCGCTCGCGCGACACAGCAGGCGTGGTCCGCTGGCCGGCGTGAAGGGAATCGCCAGCAGGAGCTTGGGGTAGTACTTCAGGCCACGGCTTTCCCAGGCCCGCGCCCAGGCGAAATCGAACACGAACTCGCCCCAGGAATGCGCCTTTTCATAGAGCGGCGCGAGCACCAGCGGGCGCTCGGGATCGCCCAGCAGCAGGTGGTGCGGATTCCAGCCCGTGGCGCGCGTTACGCAACCGGTGCTTTCCAGCGCCGCAAGAAATTCGTGGCGCATGAACGGATAGTCGCCCGCCAGCGCATTCCAGGTAGCCGCGTCGATCTCGGCCATGCCGCGCAGGAATCGCGGCTGTGCGGTCCGGTTCATCCGCCGCCGTCGAGGCGCTCCAGATAGCGATCGGCATCGAGGGCCGCCATGCAGCCCGAGCCGGCCGAGGTGATCGCCTGGCGATAGACGTGATCGGCCACATCGCCGGCCGCAAACACGCCCTCGATATTGGTGCCCGTGGCATCGCCCGCGAGGCCGCCGCGTATCTGCAGGTAGCCACCTTTCATGTCCAGCTGCCCGGCAAAGATCTCGGTGTTCGGGCGGTGCCCGATCGCTATGAACACGCCGCTGATCGCCAGATCGCGCGTGCCCGCACCCTTAGTGCTCTGCAGGCGCAGGCCGTTCACGCCCTGCTCATTGCCGAGGATATCGGCCACCGAGTGATTCCAGAGGATCTCGACCTTGCCCGTGTGAGCGCGTTCCATCAGGCGGTCTTGCAGGATCTTCTCGCCGCGCAGCCGGTCGCGCCGGTGCACCAGCGTCACGTGTGCGGCTATGTTCGAGAGGTACAAGGCTTCTTCGACTGCCGTGTTGCCACCGCCGATCACGGCCACGCGCTGACCACGAAAGAAGAACCCGTCGCAGGTGGCGCAGGCCGACACGCCGCGGCCGCGATAGGTTTCTTCGGCGGGCAGCCCCAGGTACTGCGCCGAGGCGCCGGTGGCGATGATCAGCGCATCGCAGGTGTAGGTGGCGCCATCGCCCACCAGCTCGAAGGGGCGCTTGTTCAGGCTCACCGTGTGTATCTGGTCGGCGACGATCTCGGTGGCGAAGCGCTCGGCATGGCGGCGCATGCGCGCCATCAGGTCGGGACCCTGCAGCCCTTCGACATCGCCGGGCCAGTTGTCCACATCGGTGGTGATCATCAACTGGCCGCCCTGTTCGGTGCCCGTGATCAGCATCGGTTTGCGATTGGCGCGTGCCGCATACACCGCGGCGCTGTAGCCCGCGGGCCCGGAGCCCAGGATGATCAGACGGCGGTGTTCGAGCTTGCTCATGTACAATTTCCCACAATCAGCACGGGTTCGTTGCGGCGCAGGCCGAATGGGAATGGTATGCAAGCCCCGGCGCGCGGCCAAGCGACATTTACAGAGATTTGCCATTGACAAACGCATCAGCTGAGAACAAGTCCCCGCCGCGTTTTTCAGCCGCCGTGTCGCGCGGGCTGCGCGAGGGCGGGGCGATCGCGCTGGGGGTGCTGGCGCTGGTGCTGCTGGTGGCGCTGGCGAGCTACGACGCGCGCGATCCGGGTTTTTCCTCCACCGGCATGGATGAGATCGTCCGCAACCGGGTGGGGAGCGCGGGTGCCTGGGTCGCGAGCCTGCTGTATTTCTTTTTTGGCCGCCCGGCCTACCTGTTGCCGCTGAGCCTCGGTGTTGCCGCGGTGCGCATGGCGCGCTCGCGCGCGATCGTCGATGCGGGCACGCGCGCCAATGCGGTCGTGAGGGTGCTGGGCCTCGCGGCGCTGATCGTCTGCAGTTGCGCGCTGGCGGCATTGCACTGGAACCCCGGCACGCTGCCGGCGGGCGCCGGCGGTGTGGTGGGCCAGGCGGTGGGCGTTGGCCTGAGTTCGAGCCTGAACCTGCTCGGCGCCACGCTGGTATTCCTCGCGGTCTGGGCGGGCGCTGCCGCGGTTGGATTTGGCATCTCCTGGCTGAATGTGATCGACGGGCTGGGCGCTGCGGTGTGGCGCGCCTATCGATTCCTGCGCGATCGCCGCCAGGTGAAGATCGAGGTCGAGGCCGGCCAGGAGCGCAAGCAGGCGCGCATGGAAGCGGTCGAGGCCGAACACAAGAAGGTGCGCGCGCGGCCGCCGCCACGCATCGAGGCGCCGGCGCCGGCTACGCCCAAGAGCGAGCGCGCCGAGAAGGAGCGCCAGGTGCCGCTGTTCGATCCGCCACAGGCCGGCGAGCTGCCGGCCCTCAGCCTGCTCGATGACGAAGGCGCGCGCGAGCCCTCGTATTCCGCCGAAGCGCTCGAGGCCATGTCGCGGCTGGTGGAGCTCAAGCTGCGCGATTTCGGCGTCGAGGTCGAAGTCGTCGCCGTGCATCCGGGGCCGGTGATCACGCGTTTCGAAATGCGTCCCGCGCCGGGCGTGAAGGCCAGTGCGATCACCGCGCTCGCCAAGGATCTGGCGCGTGCGCTCTCGACCACCAGCGTGCGCGTGGTTGAAGTGATCCCGGGCAAATCCGTGATGGGCCTCGAAATCCCCAACGAGCGGCGCGAAGTGGTCACGCTCGGCGAGATCATCAAAAGCCGCGCCTACGAAGAGGTGGCTTCACCACTGGCGCTGGCGCTGGGCAAGGATATCGGCGGCATCCCGATGGTGGCCGACCTGGCCCGCATGCCGCACCTGCTGATCGCGGGCACCACGGGCTCGGGCAAATCGGTCGCCATCAATGCGATGGTGCTCTCGCTGCTCTACAAGAGCACGGCCGAGCATGTGCGGCTGATCATGATCGATCCGAAGATGCTCGAGCTCTCGGTGTACGAGGGCATTCCGCATCTGTTGGCGCCGGTGGTCACCGACATGAAGCAGGCCGCGAACGCGCTGCGCTGGTGCGTGGCGGAGATGGAGCGCCGCTACCAGCTGATGTCGGCGCTCGGCGTGCGCAACATTTCGGGCTACAACCGTGCGGTCAAGGATGCGATCGCCGCCGGCAAGCCGATCAAGGATCCGATCCTGACGATGCGCGCGGCCAACGATCCCTCGATCGACCAGCGCCAGATCCAGGACCTGGGTCCGCTGCCTTTCGTGGTGGTGATCATCGACGAGCTCGCCGACCTGATGATGATTGTCGGCAAGAAGGTCGAGGAATTGATCGCGCGCCTGGCGCAAAAGGCGCGCGCCTCGGGCATCCATCTGATCCTCGCCACGCAGCGGCCTTCGGTCGATGTGATCACCGGCCTGATCAAGGCGAACATTCCCACGCGCATCGCATTCCAGGTCTCGGCGCGCGTCGATTCACGCACCATCCTCGACCAGATGGGCGCGGAATCGCTGCTCGGCCACGGCGACATGCTCTACCTGCCGCCGGGCACGGCGATACCGACCCGCGTGCACGGCGCTTTTGTGAGCGACCAGGAAGTGCACCGCGTGGTCGATGCCCTCAAAAAGAGCGCGGCGCCGAACTATATCGAAGACGTGCTGGTCGGACCTTCGCAACCGATCCCCGGAATTTCCGGTGAGGAAGAGGAAACCGGCATGTCGGCCGGCGATGCCGAGCAGGATCCGCTCTACGACGAGGCCGTGAAGATCGTGGTGACCGAACGCAAGCCTTCCATCTCCTACGTGCAGCGCCGCCTGAAGATCGGCTACAACCGCGCGGCGCGCCTTATCGAGAGCATGGAGAGTGCGGGCCTGGTGGGCCCACTGCAATCCAACGGTGCGCGCGAAGTGCTCGCGCCGCCGCCGGCGGCGCGATGAGTGCGATGAGCAGCGTGCGCGCGCGAGGTTCCCTGCGATTTGCGGGCCTGCTGCTGTTGCTGTGGCAGGCGCCGGTCTTCGCGACCGATGCGCTCGATCGCTTTCTTGATGGCCTGACGAGCTGGCGCGCCTCCTTCACGCAGCAGGTGGAGGATTCCACGGGCAAGCGCCTTGAGCAGGGCGAGGGCACGCTGCTGGTGAGCCGGCCCGGGCGCTTCCGCTGGCAATACAAGCCGCAGGATTCCGGCGAGCAGCTCTTGATCGCCGATGGCGGCAACCTGTGGTTCTACGACGTGGAACTGCAGCAGGCCACGGTGAAGGCCGCGAGTGCGGCGCTCAGCACCACGCCCGTGGTGCTGCTCTCGGGCACCAGCGCGCAGATGCGCACGGCCTTTGAGATCACGCCGCAGCCTGCGCGCGCTGGTCTCGATTGGGTGCGCGTCGTGCCGCGCAGCGCCAGCGCCGATTTCGCCGATGCGCAACTCGGCTTTCGTGGCACACAGTTGCTGCAGCTATTGATCCACGATCGCCTTGGCCAGAGCGTAACGCTCGATTTCCAGCACAGCGAGCGCAATGCGCGCATCGCCGAGAGTGAGCTGCAGTTCACGCCGCCGGCCGGCGTCGATGTGATCGGCACGCCGGTCAGCAAATGAGCGCCGTCGCGCCGAGCGCCGCGGCTCGTCATGCGCGCCTCTGGTATGCGCTCGGTGTCGTGCTGATCCTGGTGGTCGTGATTGCGAGCCTGGTACCACCGCGCGACCTGCCGCATCTGCGCGTGAGCGACAAGACGGAACACCTGGTGGCTTACCTCGGTCTCGCCCTGTGGTTTGGCGCTCTGGTGCCGCTACGCCAGTTTCCCTGGCTGGCCCTGGCGCTGCTGGCCTTGGGCGGCGGTATTGAAATCACCCAGGGCCTCATGGGCCTTGGCCGCGAGGCCGACTGGCGCGATTTCTTTGCCGATGCCTACGGCACCGGCATCGGTATGCTGCTCTCGCTCGCCGGGCTGCGCCACTGGGTGCGGTGGCTGGAACAATGGCCGCGCCGACCGTAAAACCCTGGCAACCGCTGGCCGATCGCATGCGTCCGCGCACGCTTGCCGAATTCACCGGCCAGCCGCAGCTGCTCGCGCCCGGCAAGCCGCTGTACGAGGCAATCACGCATCGCCAGCTGCACTCGCTGATCCTCTGGGGTCCGCCTGGCACCGGCAAGACCACGCTCGCACGACTGATGGCGACGGCATCCGGCGCCGAGTTCATTGCGCTCTCGGCGGTGCAGGCCGGCATCAAGGACATCCGCGAGGCGGTGGCTCGCGCCCGCCAGGTGGCCGCGGCCGGCAATCCGACCGTGCTGTTCCTCGATGAGGTGCATCGCTTCAACAAGGCGCAGCAGGACAGCTTCCTGCCGCATGTCGAAGACGGCACGCTCACCTTCATCGGCGCCACGACTGAAAATCCTTCCTTTGAAATCGTGGGTGCGTTGCTCTCGCGCGCGCGCGTCTACGTGCTCCGGGCGCTCGATGCCACGGTGCTGCGCGAGCTGCTGCAGCGGGCGCTGGCCGATCACGAGCGTGGACTGGGCGATAGCGGGCTCGCGATCGATGACGATGCCCTCGAGCTGCTGGCGCAGGCCGGCGATGGCGATGCGCGTCGCGCGCTCGGACAGCTGGAACTGGCCGCAGGGCTCGCTGCCGCCACCGACAGCCAGCGCATCACATTGGAGATGGCGCGCGAAGTCGCAGCCGGTGGCCGGCGCCGTTTCGACAAGGGCGGCGAACAGTTCTACGACCAGATCTCGGCGCTGCACAAGGCCGTGCGCGGCAGCGACCCCGATGCAGCCCTGTACTGGTTCGCGCGCATGCTCGATGGCGGCTGCGATCCGCACTACATCGCGCGGCGCGTGCTGCGCATGGCCACCGAAGACATCGGCCTCGCCGATCCGCGCGCACTGACTATCGCGCTCGAGGCCTGGCAGGCTTACGAGCGGCTCGGCAGCCCCGAGGGCGACCTGGCGCTCGCGGAGGCCGTGACCTACATGGCGGTGGCCGCCAAGAGCAATGCCGTCTATACCGCGCTGGGAGCGGTGATGGCCGATGTGGAAAAATACGGATCGCTGGAAGTGCCCGTCCAGCTGCGCAATGCGCCCACCAAGCTGATGAAGGATCTGGGTTACGGCAGCGGCTACCGTTACGCGCACGACGAGCCGGATGCCTTCGCCGCCGGCGAGCGCTATCTGCCAGCAGGGCTGCCGGAGCGGCGCTACTATGAGCCGGTGCCGCGCGGCCTGGAGCTGCGCATCGGCGAGGCGCTCGCGAAACTGCGCGAACGCAACCGCGCCGCCACGCCGAAATGATGGAGCGAAGATGATTGATCCCAAACTGCTGCGCACTGCACCCGAAGAAGTGGCGCGCAACCTGGCTCGCCGCGGCTTCAAGCTCGATGTGGCGGCGTTCCAGGCGCTGGAAGACAAACGCCGCACCCTGCAGCTCGAGGTCGATCGCCTGCGTGCCGAGCGCAATGCGCATGCCAAGGCCGTCGGCCAGGCCAAGGGGCGAGGTGACGACATTGCGCCACTGATGGCGCATGGCGAAGCGCTGGCGCGTTCAGTCGAAGCCGCCGATGCAGCGCTCGCCGCGGTACAGAGCGAGCTCAACGACTGGCAGCTCGGTCTGCCGAACCTGCTGCACGAATCGGTGCCCGACGGGCGCGATGAACACGCCAACGTTGAAGTGCGCCGCTGGGGCACGCCCCCGCAGCTCGCGTTCACGGCGCTCGATCACGTGGCGCTCGGCGAGGCGCTCGGTGGCCTGGATTTCGAGGCCGCGAGCCGCATCAGTGGCGCGCGCTTCGTCGTGATGCGTGGCGCACTGGCCAGTCTGCAGCGCGCGCTCGCGCAGTTCATGCTCGACCTGCACACGCGCAAGCACGGCTACACGGAAGTGTATGTGCCTTACCTCGTGGCTGCCGCCACGCTGCAGGGCACTGGCCAGCTGCCGAAGTTCGAGCAGGATCTGTTTGCGTTGCGCGGCGAGCAGCGCTTGTACCTGATACCTACCGCCGAAGTGCCGGTGACCAACCTGGCGCGCGATCAGATCCTTGCACCCGAGACGCTGCCGCGCCGCTACGTGGCGCAGACGCCGTGTTTCCGCTCCGAGGCGGGCGCCGCGGGCCGCGACACGCGCGGCATGATCCGCCAACACCAGTTCGAAAAGGTGGAGCTGGTGCAGATGGTGCGGCCCGATGATTCCTATCGCGCACTCGAAGAACTGGTGTCGCACGCCGAGGAAGTGCTGAAGCAGCTGAAGTTGCCCTTCCGCACGATGGCGCTGTGTGCGGGCGACGTGGGGCCCTCAAGCGCCCGCACCTATGACCTTGAAGTCTGGCTGCCCTCACAGAACGCCTACCGCGAGATTTCATCCTGCAGCAACTGCGAGGCTTTCCAGGCGCGGCGCATGCAGGCACGCTGGCGCAATCCCGAAACCGGCAAGCCCGAGCCTCTGCACACGCTGAATGGCTCAGGTGTGGCCGTCGGCCGCGCGCTGGTCGCAGTGCTCGAGAATTACCAGAATGCGGATGGCTCGATCAGCGTGCCGGAAGTGCTGCGCGGCTACCTCGGTGGCCTCGAGCACATCACACGCGCTGGCTGAAACGCGTTGCTTTAAATGTCAGGACGCGCTATTTAAGGCGCCGCCGGAGAGGTGGCAGAGCGGTTGAATGCACCGGTCTTGAAAACCGGCAGCCCTTTACGGGGCTCGTGAGTTCGAATCTCACCCTCTCCGCCACACCTGCCTGCGCCATCGCATTGAAAAGTGAGTCGTGGTGCTGCATAGTCCGCGACGTTTCGTCCACTCACAACAAATACAACAAGGACGCCCGCCCATGAGCGAAGCCGTATTTCCGCGTGATCGTGCCCTGAGCATCGTGTCGATGGCCATAGGTGTACTGATATGGGTCGTGGTTGTCGGCGTACTGGTCCATCTGGCCGGTGCTATGGCAATCGCCGGCATCGCGGTCACGCTCGTGGCGGTGGCGCTCATGTCATTCCTCGCCTATCTGTTCGTGAAGTCGGCAGTGATTGCGCACTTGCGCGGCAATGCTATCGAAGTGACCGAGCACCAGCTCCCGGATCTGTTTGCGCAACTGACTGCGTGCTGCAAAACCCTGCAGCTCGATCGCGTGCCGACCATGTACATCCAGAACGGCAACGGCGTGCTGAACGCCTTTGCCACCTGGTTCATGGGTCACAAGTATGTGGTGCTGCTGTCCAGCATCGTGGACGCGATGGCAGCGAGTCCCAACGGGGTGCGGTTCTATATCGGCCATGAGCTGGGGCACATCCTGCGCCACGACAATCCGGTGACCGGGTTCCTGCGCTGGCCGGCACTGCGCCTGCCGTTGCTGGGCGCCGCGTTTTCCCGCGCCAGGGAAAGCACCTGCGACCTGCATGGACTGACTTGCAGTGTGTCGCCGGAGGACGCTACCCGGTCTCTCACGGCTCTGTCGGCCGGAGCCAGGGCGTGGTCCGCGGTGTCGCTCGATGGCTATCGGCAGCAACTGGCGTCCACGCGTGGATTCTGGATGTCATTCCACGAGTTGATTGCGAGCTACCCGTGGACGGTCAAGCGGGCGATGCGGGTGCTGGACAAATCACAGGAGATTCCGCGCCGCAATCCATTCGCGTACCTGCTGGCAATCTTCGTGCCCTATTCGGGGCGCATGGGCGCGGGCTTCGGTGTGCTGCTCTATGTGTACGTGATTGGCATCCTCGCGGCGATCGCCATTCCCGCCTACAAGGACTACACCGCGCGCGCAATATTCCAGGGAGCGGCCCTGGCGTCCGCGCCGGCGCGCACGAAACTGGTCGAGTACTACCTGGCCGAGAAGAAGATTCCGCCCTCGCTGGCGGCGGCCGGCGTCGACGCGGATCTGCCCAATGGCATGCAGATGTCGATGAATCCGCGCGGCATGGTGGTGACCATCCACACCAGGGCAGGCGATCTGGTGTTCACGCCGCGCGGCAACCAGCAGGGTGAAATCACGTGGGTTTGCGGTGGTGGCGAGGGCGTGCGGCCGCAGCAGCTTCCGCCAGGGTGTCGCTGAGCAGGGATCTTGCGGCCGCGCCGCGACGCACAGGATCGAGCGCGGGATCACCGCGAGCCTGCGACAGCGGCTTACTCTGCGGTGAGCTTGCGCAGTCTCTCGGTTCGACCCAGATCGGCATGCTCGGCCACACGTCGCAGCAGCGACTCCGTGTCGGCGATGGGCAGCGGCTTGCTGAAAAGATATCCCTGCGCGGTCTCGCATTGCTGTTCCTGCAGGTACAGCAGCTGGTTGAAATTCTCGACGCCCTCGGCGACCACCCCGATGCCGAGCGAGCGCGACATGTTGATGATGGCGCTCGCGATCGAACGGTCGCGCACCTCGGATTCCAGGTTGCTGACGAAGGAGCGGTCGACCTTGAGGCGATTCACCGGCAGGTGACGCAGGCGCCCGAGGCTGGAATAGCCCACGCCGAAATCATCGATCGCCAGTGACACGCCGACCGCGCGCAAGCGCGCCAGCGCCTTCTCGGCCCAGGCTTCATCGCGCATCACCACCGTTTCGGTGATCTCGAGTTCGATCCATTTCGGCTCGACGCCCGTCTCCGTCAGCACGCGCGCCACCAAATCGGGGAAGTCACGCTGCAGGAACTGCACGCCCGAGACGTTCACCGCAATGCTGCCAAAGGGCAGGCCGACTTCGCTCCACTTGCGCGCCTGTGCGCAGGCGGTGCGCAGCACCCACTCGCCAATGGGTCCGATGAGTCCGGTGTCTTCGGCGATCTCGATGAACTCCAGCACCGGCACGGCGCCGAGTTCCGGATGCGTCCAGCGCAGCAGAGCTTCCAGCCCGGAGAGCGCGCCGCTGGCCAATTCGAATTGCGGTTGGTAGTGCAGACTGAATTCGCCGCGCTCGAGCGCGCCGCGCAACTTGCCTTCAAGCGTGAGCCGCCGCAGTGCGCCGTCGCTCATCGAGACGTCATAGATCGCATGCGCGCCATGGTCGCGCCGCTTGGAGAAATACATCGCGAGATCGGCGTTGTGCAGCAGCGTGGCGGCATCGCTGCCGGCCTCCGGGCTCATGGCAATGCCGATACTGGGCGTCATGTAGATCTCGTGCTGGCCGATGCGCACCGGTTTCTGCAAGGTGGCGATGATGCGATCCGCCGTCGCAATCGCATCGTCAACCGATGGGCATTCAGGAATGATGGCGATGAACTCATCGCCGCCCAGCCGGCCAAGGTTACCTGCACCGGCGGACTGGCGGCCCGGTTCGTCAGCACACTGCAGCGCAGCGCGCAGGCGCGCGGCACATTCGGTAAGCAATTCATCGCCGGCGCTATGGCCGAGCGTGTCGTTGACGCGCTTGAAATTGTCCAGGTCGATGTACAGCACTGCGCTGGCTTTGCCGGTGGACGCCGAGTGCTGCAGCGCGCTGTTCAGGCGCCGCATCGCATGCTCGCGATTTGGCAGGCCCGTGAGCGCATCGAAATACGCCAGCCTGGCGATGTGCCGCTCGGCGCGCCACTTGCTATGCAGGGCGATGGTCATCTGCCGCACTTCATGCGGATGAAAAGGCTTCTGCAGGAAGGAAATCTTTTCCTGCGGTGGCACCATTCCGCCGATGTTGGCCGGGTCGACGTCCGAATAGGCCGTGCAGATCACGATCTCGATATCCGGGTCGAGTTCGCGAATCCTGGCGGCCGCCCAGGCGCCGTCTTCGCCTGGGGGCATGCGCATATCGAGAAACACGACCGCATAGGGTGAGCCGGTAGCCACGGCGGTAGTGGCCGCTGCAACAGCCTCGATGGCGTTGCTGCACAACGTGGCCTCGAAGGTGGGGCGACGCGCACCCGGTGCGACAGTGCTGGCGTTGCGATTGAACAGCCGCGCACGCAGGTTCTGGATCGCATCCAGATCGGCGCGCAGCTCGGTCTCGCCAAATACCTGGGCGTAGGCCTCGCGGATCGCGAGCTCGTCATCGGCGACGAGTACCCGCAATGGGCCGCCTGTCTGCTCGTTGGTCTTCATGCCGCTCGCTCCTCGTGCTGTGCGCTCGCCTGGTTCAGGGGCAGGTGAATCTCGAAACTGGTGCCGGTGCCGGGGCCCGCGCTGTGCGCTACGATGCGTCCGCCCAGTGCATGCAGCGCGTTCGCGCACCAGTGCAGGCCCAGCCCGGAATTCGTGGCCTGCGACTTGGTTGAAAAGCCCTTGCGGAACAGCTTGGGCAGGTCTTCGGCAGACACGCCGGTGGCGTCATCGCTGACGCGCAGACGCAGCGTCTGCTGACCTTCCCAATCGATGATGTCGGCGGCCACCTGCAGTCGTATGCGCGGCAGCCCGGCCTGGGCAGCTGCTTCGGCCGCGTTCTGCGCCAGGTTCTGCAGCACCATGCTCAAGGTGGTGCAGGGCAGGGTCAGTGAGGGCAGGGCGGCGATGTCTGGCCCCATTTGCAGCGCCAGGTGGGCGCGATGCACTGGCGCAATGTGGTCGAGGCTGCCCGTGACCAGCTCGGACAGCACTACCGATTGCAGCACCGGCCCGCTGCGCCGGTGATTGCGCTGTTCGGCGAGCACTGCCTGGATGACTTCCGTCTGCGCCGTGATCTGCCGCAGACGCTCGTTGCTGTGCTGCAGGGTCTGGGCCATGTCGGCTGCCGAGAGCTGCACGAACTGTTGCAGGTCTTGCAGCCGTTCAGCGTCGGGGCTGCCGCGGCGCAATTCCTCCAGCGCCAGCTGCAGGTCGCCGAGGTGTGCCGTGTTGAGCAGCCGCTGCAGGTCGGCGATGTTGACCGACAGTGGCGTCACCGCATTGCCGAGGTTGTGGAGCACGCCGCTGGCATTTTCGGCGGCACCCGACTCGAAAGAGCGCTCGATGAGCTCGCGCCGCGAGGCCGCGAGCCGCTCGACCATGTTGTCGATCGCCTTGGCCAGTGTGCCGAGTTCATCCTGACGTGCGGAGCGCAGGCGCGCCGAAAGATCGTCGGCCGCAGCGATGCGCTCGGCATGATCGGTCACGCTGGCGAGCGGTGTCAGTACGATGCGGCCGAGCAGCAGCAGCAGCGTAGCCAGCACGATGCCGGCCGCGATCGCAAGCATATGGGTGGAATACTTGACCGCATCGGCGCCGCGTTCCGAGATGTTGCGCGGTACCGAGATGCCCAGCGAGAGCAGCGGCACGCCCGACAGATTGGCGAAGGCGCGCTCGATTCGGGTCGCCGAAGGCGATTCGCTCAGGTACTCGCTGCCCGTGCTGCTCGCAGCCAGCATTTTCTGGTCAGACACGCGATCCTGCCCCCAGGGACGCATATCCAGGGTCACCTGTGCCTGGGTGCCGAGCCGCAGCAGTTCAGCGGGGTTGAGCAGGCGGCCCATGATGATCATGCCGCGCGCCGGGCCTTGCCCGAAGCCATCGAGGATCGGTGCGCCAGCGGCGATCAGCACCCCGGCATCGGTGCTGATCAATCCATTGGTGGCGGCGCCAGCGGCCAGTGCCCGTGCCCATGCCGGTTCGAGTGCATCGTTCTTGTTCAGGCGGATGGTCGAGGCCTTGCCGGAAATCGAGTAGGGGCCGTGCCGCCAGCGATAGTGCCCGTCGGTGCCAACCACGGCCATGTAGTCGATCTTGGAGACCATGAAGGAAGCGTCGGTGAGGCTGGCCTTCACGAACGCCGGGTTGGCGTCGCGCATGTAATCCCACAACTGCTGCCAGTTGCCCCAGTCGGCCGCCTGCGCGCCGAGCGCCTGTTGTTCGCGCTCGACAGCCAGGGCTACGCGCTGCATGTCGGTATGCGCGCTGTCGCGCTCGAGCTCGACGAAGCGCGGCAGAATGAGGTTTTGCTGAATAGCCCACTGCGACGCGATCAGGATCGCGAACAGCATCGTCAGAACGACGGTCACTTTGGCGCGTACACGCATTGCGGTCGGTCCATGGGTCGAGTGCGCAGCAACAGGCAGCACTCGCAGCCGCAACCCCCGGGCGCCGATTGCTGCCGGAATACCGCCATGCTCAGACTAGCCGCGCGTGCCGGGGGCGAATGATAGGCGGGTCACATAATCCGGCCGGGGCCCGGCCTGGCAGCCATCAGTCCGGCCAATACCACTGCGGGGTCACACTTTAGCGGTGCCGCGGCGCAAGCCTGCGCCAGTGGAAGCAGCAACGGGGATTGCTCAGTGAATAGTGAATTCTCGGTTGAAGGCCTGCAAAACTGACAGAATTCGGGTTGCTCGCCGTCGGCGGCCCGAGTGCGAGGTATCCCATGAGCATCAAGACCACTACAAGCGCGGGCGTCACTCTCATCGAGATCGCCCGACCCGAGAAAAAGAACGCGCTGACGATGGCAATGTACGACGCCATGGCGGCATCGATTGCCGCCGCGCAGGCAGACGCGGCGGTGCGCGCCCTGCTGATAACCGGCCAGCCCGGGATATTTACCGCCGGCAATGATCTCGCGGACTTCATGGCGCATCCGCCGAGCGGCGAGGATTCGCCCGTGTTCCGCTTCATGCGCGCACTGAGCGGCTGCGAGAAGCCGGTGGTCGCCGCGGTCACTGGCGCCGCCGTGGGCATTGGCACCACGATGCTGCTGCACTGTGACCTGGTGTATGTGGCCGAGGACGCGCGCCTGTCGATGCCTTTCGTGAGCCTCGGTCTGGTACCGGAATTTGCCAGTAGTCTGCTGCTGCCGCGGCTGATGGGGCGGGTCGTGGCGTCCGAAAAACTGCTGTTGGGAGAACCCTTCACGGGCGCCGAGGCCGTCGCGCTCGGCCTGGCCAACAAGGCGCTGCCCTCAGGCGAGGTGCTGCAGCACGCGCAGGGCGTCGCGCAGCGCTTCACGCTGCTGGCCCCAGGCGCCGTGCGCGAATCCAAACGTCTGCTGCGCGTGCCCTTGAGCGATCGTATCGATGCCACCATCCGCGCTGAAGCCGTGGTGTTTTCGCGGCAACTGGTGAGTGCGGAAGCCACCGAGGCCTTCAAGGCCTTCTTCGAGAAGCGCAAGCCCGACTTCAGCAATCTGTAGGGGGAGACACCATGAGCGGCACACCAGAGCGCACGCTGCGCGGCCAGACTCTGCTGATCAGCGGTTGTTCGCGCGGCATCGGGCTGGCGATCGCCACGCGCGCTGCGCGTGATGGCGCCAATATCGTGATGCTGGCCAAGACCGTGGAACCCAATCCGCGCTTGCCGGGCACGCTGGCGAGTGCCGCCGCCGAAGTGGAGGCGGCGGGCGGGCGGGCCCTGCCGGTAGCGACGGACATACGCGATGAGAACGCGGTCGCGGCGGCGGTGCGCGCTGGCGTCGAGCACTTCGGCGGCATCGATATCCTGGTCAACAACGCCAGCGCCATCAGCCTGACACCGACGCCGGCCACGCCGATGAAGCGCTTCGATCTGATGTTCGGCGTCAATGTGCGCGGCACCTATGCCTGCACGCAGGCCTGCCTTGCCGAGCTGATCCGCAGTGCGGGTGCCGGGCGCAATACGCACGTGCTCAACATGTCGCCACCCTTGTCACTCAAACCACACTGGTTCGCGCCGCATGTGGCCTACACCATGGCCAAGTACGGCATGAGCATGTGCACGCTCGGCCACGCGGGCGAGTTTCGTTCGCACGGCATCGGCGTCAACAGCCTGTGGCCGCGCACCGCGATCGCGACCGCGGCGCTGCAGATGATTCCGGGTATTGATCTCAACAAGTGCCGCAAGCCGGAAATCCTGGCTGACGCGGCCTGGTCGATTCTGACCCGCGGCGCGCGCGCCACTACCGGCAATTTCTTCATCGATGATGAGGTGCTGGCCGCCGAGGGCATAACCGATCTGGATCGCTATGCCGTGGTGCCTGGAACGCGCGACCTGACCGCCGATTTCTTCCTCGATTGAGCGCACGGCTATAATGCCGGCCGGCAAGCAGGCCGCAATCCGGGGTTCAGGATGAAACGAGTCGCGATGTTGGCGCTGATCGCGCTGCTGCCGGCGGTGGGCGCCGCCGCCAACGCCTTGCATCCCGAATGGCTGGACAAGAGCGCCGATCCACTCGAGGATTTTTTCCGCTACTCCAATGGCGGCTTCCTGCGCGACAACCCGATTCCTGCCGCCTATTCGAGCTGGGGTCAGTTCCAGATCCTGAATCAGCAGAACCAGGACTACATCCACGAGTTGCTGCAGACCGCAGCGGCTGACACGAGCGCAGCACCCGGCAGCGATGCGCAGAAGATTGGCGATTTCTACGCCAGTGGCATGGATGAGGCGGCTGCCGAGCGCGCTGGCATCAAACCCCTGGACGGCGAACTGAAACGCATCAGTGCGTTGCGGCGGCCAGCGCAACTGACAACTGTGCTGGCGCGCTTGCAGTCACTGGGCGTCGATGCCTTGTTTGGCATCGGCCAGATGCAGGATTTCGACGACAGCACGCGCGTCGTGGGCGTGCTCCAGCAGGGCGGCCTTGGTTTGCCTGACCGCGACTACTACCTCAAGGATGATCCCAGGTACGCCACGATCCGCAAGGCTTACGAAGAGCACATTGCGCGCATGTTGGTGCTGCTGGGCGATGCCACGCCGCGGGCCACGACTGCGGCGCGCGAGGTCATGGCGCTCGAGACCCGACTGGCCAGTGCCACCATGCCGGTCGAACAGCGGCGCGACCCGCACGCGATCTTTCACATGACCGATCTGGCCGGCCTCGCCAGGACGGCGCCATCGATAGCCTGGCCGCAGTTCCTGGCTGCAGTGGGCGCGCCGCCGCTCGAGCGGATCAACCTGGCGATGCCCGATTTCTTCGCGGCCGCGTCAAAGGAGATCGACTCGACCCCGATGCCTGTGTGGCGCGACTACCTGCGCTGGCACCTGGTGCACGAATACGCCCCCTTCCTCTCGAAGGTTTTCGTTGACGAGAATTTCAGGCTCGCGCAGGCGATCGGTGGATCGAAGGAACTGCTGCCGCGCTGGCGGCGCGTGCTCAACGCCGAGAATGGCGCGCTCGGATTCGCCGTCGGCCATGAGTTCGTCAAGCACCGTTTGCCGCCGGAGGCGCGCGCCCAGGTGGTGGCGATCCTGCACGCTGTGCGCGCTGCACTGAAAGAAGACCTGCAGACGCTGTCGTGGATGAGCGCTGTCACCCGCGCCAGGGCCATCGACAAGCTGCAGATGATCGAGGAGCGCATCGGCTATCCGGAGGTGTGGCGCGACTACAGCAAACTGCACATCGATCGCAGCAGCTATGCGGGCAACGTAATGCGCGCCAACCAGTTCGACAACGCACGCGAGCTTGACAAGATCGGCGAGCCCGTAGACCTGAGCGAGTGGGTGTATCCGCCGCAGGTGGTCAACGCCTACTACCAGCCCTCACGCAACAGCATCAATTTCCTGGCCGGCATCCTGCAGCCGCCGTTCTTCGACGCCAATGCACCTGCGGCCTTCAACTACGGCGCGATCGGCGCCGTGATCGGCCACGAGATCACGCACGGTTTCGATGACCGGGGCAGCCAGTTCGACGGCCACGGGAATCTGGCCAACTGGTGGGCGCCGGAAGACAGCGAGAAGTTCAAGGCCGGCGTGGCCTGCATCGCCGGGCAGTACTCTTCCTATACGGTCGATGGTGACCTGCATCTGAAGGGCGGCCTTGTGACGGGCGAAGCCATTGCGGACCTGGGCGGCCTGCTGCTGGCTTACCGCGCCTTTCATGCCTCGCCGGCCTACGCGACAGCGCCGACCATCGACGGCTATACGCCCGACCAGCAGTTCTTCCTCAGCTTTGCGCGTTTCTGGGCGGAGCAGATGCGCCCGGAGCAGGCTCGTGCCTATGCCGCGGCCGATCCGCATCCGCCGGGCCGGTATCGCGTCAATGGTACGCTGGCCAATGTGCCACAGTTCGCGGAAGTGTTTGGCGGGCTCGCGCAATCTGGCGGCGCGCCCGCAGGCAAGCGCTGCGTGATCTGGTAGCGCGCCTGGAATGGCCTTGATGAATGACAGGGAGTACTGCAGCTCATGATTGCACTGATAGTGATTCTGGCGCTCGTCATCGTGGCGATCGTGTATCTGGTCGGCATCTACAACAGCCTGGTGGCGATACGCGAGCGCGTCAAACAGGCCTGGGCCAACATCGATGTGCTGCTCAAGCAGCGCCACGATGAATTGCCGAAACTCATCGACAGCTGCAAGCAGTACATGCAGTACGAGCAGGAGACACTCGAGAAGGTCATGCGCGCCCGCGCGGCGGTGTCGCAGGCCAGCAGCGGTGGCGACGTAGCGGCTGTCGGCGCCGCCGAGCAGCAGCTGCGCGCCGGGGTCACGCGCCTGTTCGCAGTGGCGGAGAACTATCCGCAGCTCAAGGCCGATGAGTCTTTCAGGATGCTGCAGGCCCGCATCAGCGGCCTCGAGGAATCCATCGCCGATCGGCGCGAGCTATACAACGAGGCCGTGCAGATCAACAACACGCGTATCGCGCAGTTCCCGGACGTGCTGATCGCCACTCGCTACGGCTTCACCGCCAAGGCGCCGCTCGAGTTCCAGGCGGAAGAAAAGACCGATGTCGATGTCGGCGCGCAGTTCAAGCGCTGAGGCGCGTCGACCCACGCTGTGAGCGATCCGAACACCTGGAAGGCGGCGCTCGCGCTGGCCGCGCCGCTATGCCTCTACTTTGGCTTCCGCAACTGGCGGCTGGCGCGACTGATCGATGACACGCCGCGCTCGCGCATCCGTTCGGCCGCGCAGGGCTACGTGGAGCTCGGCGGCAGCGCGCGCCTGCCGGCAAATATCGTCAACAACTCACCGCTCACTGGTCGTGCCTGCGTCTGGTGGCTGTATCGCATCGAGCGCAGCGTGATGAGCAATCGCAATCGCTGGGAAACCATTGATCGGGGCACCAGCACGCAGGTATTCCTGATCGAGGATGAGACCGGCAGTTGCCTCGTGAACCCCCAGGGTGCCGATGTGCGGCCGGATGAGACCACGGTCTGGTACGGCGCCGAGCCCTGGCCCACGGGCGGCTTCGCCGCCGGTCGCACCGACCTGTTCGGCAGCCGCGCCTATCGTTACACCGAGCATCGCATTGTCGAGACCGAACTGGTCAACGTGATCGGCGATTTTCGTACTGTGGGCGGCATTGCCAGCGAAGACCTCGAGGGCGAAGTGGCCAGGTTGCTGGCGCAATGGAAGCAGGACCAGCCCGCGTTGCTGCAACGTTTCGACACCAACCACGATGGTGTGCTCAGCCAGGCCGAGTGGGAAGTGGCGCGCGCCGCCGCCCGTCGCCAGATCTCAGAGCAGCCTCCCAAGGCCGCTGCACCCAACCTCAATGTCATGATGCATCCCCAGGACAAACGCCCGTACCTGATCGCCGCCGGCGACCTGCGCAAGCTCGCATGGCGCATACGGATGGGTTCCGCTGGCCTGATAGTGGCCTTCCTGGCGGCCGTGGTGGTGCTCGCGAAGCTGCTGCTGGGCGCAAACTGATCCCATCAGGACCCTTTCGCACCATCCGGGTGCCCGGATCGCGGTCCCAGGGTCATTCATTTGCTGCGGGGCGGCCGGTACTCTAGAATCGCGCGCCTTGTGTGGGGCGGTAGCTCAGTTGGGAGAGCGTCGCGTTCGCAATGCGAAGGTCGAGGGTTCGACTCCCTTCCGCTCCACCATTTCTGGCGTTGTAAAGATCCAGGGTAAGCGCCGATTGCCGCTGCGTTCAGGCTGCCGGCGAGCGCTGGCCGTGCAATCACCCTCCTGCTGGGGCCGGTCGCCTAGGGCTGGCGGTTGAACTCCGCATCGATCGTGATCGAGATGTCGTCACCGATGATCGGCAGAAAGGTGGCGACGCCGAAGTCGCTGCGCTTGATCGAGCCGGTGGCGCTGAAGCCCAGCGTGGGCTTCTTGTCGAACGGATTTGGCGCGGACTTGTTGAGCCTGCCAGTCAGCATGATGGTTCGGGTAGTTCCGTGCAGCGTGAGATCGCCTTCGATCACCAGCGAGCCAGCGGGGCCGGGAGTCACATGCGTCGAGACGAAGGATATTTCCGGGTATTTCGCTACGTCGAGGAACTGGGTTCCCCTGAGTTCGTCGTCGCGCTTTGCCAATCCCGTATCGATTGATGCGGCCTTCACGGCGACAGTGACCCGGCACTGTTCGAGGTGCGCCGGATCGCACTGGAGCGTGGCATCGAAGTCGTGGAATTCCCCGTGCTTCTCGCTGAAGCCTGCATGGTTGATCGAGAAGAGCAGGTCGGCGTGCGATTTCTCGAGGCCATAGGTTTCGCCTGACGCCAATGAATTCGCGCCGAGCGCGATGCCAAGGGCCGGGATCAGGAACCGGATGTTCATGCTGCGTACTCCAGAGTGGATCGCCCCAGTTCTGCTGGAGCTCTGATCGTTGAATTCTACCCGCCCTGGGCGTCAGGTCACCGGAAAACCGCGATCCCGCATCAGTGCGCGCGTGTCCACATCCATCCATTGCACTGCTGGCACGGCACTTGCTCGCTCATCGCCGTGTCCGCGACTTCATTGAAGTTCCTGAAGACCTTTCACATCGCCGCGCGCCGCGGCAGCTTCGCGGCTGCGGCTGCTGAGCTTTGCGTCACCGCTTCGGCGGTCAGTCATCAGGTGCGCGGGCTCGAGGAGCAGCTCGGCGTTGCACTGTTCCAGCGCAAGCCGCGCTCCCTGATGCTGACGGAAAATGGCGCGCGACTGCTCGAGCAGATCGAGCCCGCCTTCGCGGCACTCGAGACCGCCACGGCGGCGCTGCGCCAGCAACACGAGCGTGTGCCGTTGCGCCTGCAGGTGCCGCCATTCTTCGCGCAAGAGTTGCTGCTGCCGCGCCTTGGTGCCTACAGCGCGACGCATCCACACACTGATTTGCAGATCGCCACACGTTCGGCGCCAACGGAAGCGCACGGCGACGACGTGGATGTATCGGTAGCGCTCGGCCCGGGGAAATGGCCGGGCCTGGTCGCGCGGCCATTGTTTGCCCAGGCCTTCGTGCCTGCCTGCTCGCCGGAGCTGCTGCGCACTTCCGGCGTGCGCGATTCCGCCGATCTCGCCGGCGAATCGCTGATCGTGCACGCGCGGCGCGCCGACCTCTGGGACCGCTGGGCGCAGGCGGCCGGATTCGCCCCGTTGCGGCCGCGTCAGCTGATCCGCTTCGACACGATGTCCGCCGTGGTCGATGCCGCCGAGCGCGGCGTTGGCTTCGCACTGGTTGCGACGCCGCTCACGCGCGCCCGCTTTGCCGCGGGCAAGCTCACGCGTGTGTTTGCGCACGAAGTCGGTGCGGGCGAGAGTTACTACGCCGTCGCACGCCCCGCGGATGCACGGCGCAGTAGCGTGCGCGCGCTGCTCGACTGGCTCGAGGCGGAGTTCAAGCCCTCTGGTGGCGCCAGTCGGCAGTGAGCGGAATTTGGGCTGCGCGGAAATTTGATCATTTGTCGCGCGTGATGCCTGCGGCTAGCTTTGGGTTGCATCCCCCGCAACTCACTGGAGCTGACACCAACATGAGCAACCGCAAGAACACGACACTAGCCGCAATCGCCATCGCACTGCTGCCGGCCGTTTCAATGGCGGAACGCCCTGAGAACAGGGCCGCACAAACCTGCGTCGAGGCCTTCGTCGCCACGCTGGCTACATCCGGGAATCCCGCGCCGCGACTCAAGGCCGCGAAATACTACGGCATCAACGACCTGCTGGGCGCGCCAGGCGAGATCGAGCTGACTGCCGTCAATCCCCGCACCGGGCTTGCGGTGGCCCGTGCGTCCTGCGAACTGAGCGCCTCGGGCAAGATGCTGTCGCTCAAGGCGGTGCCGCTCTAGCCCAGGCAGGGTGCAGCGGCGCTGACAGGCCACGCGGCGGAGAACCGCGTGGCCTTTCCGTCAGGCCACCGGGAAACCGCGATCCCGCATCAGTGCGCGCGTGTCCACATCGCGCCCGCGGAAATTGCGGAATGCCACGTCCGGGGGCACCGTGTTGCCGACGCGGAAGATGCTGTCGCGGAAGCGATCGCAGGTCTTGCGGTCATACATGCTGCCGGCTTCGGTGAATGCCTCGACGGCGTCGGCCGACATCGTGTCGGCCCACACGTAGACATAGTAGCCAGCCGAGTAGCCGTCGCCCGAGAAGATGTGCCCGAAGGCCGTCGGGCGGTGGCGCATGACGATCTCCTTCGGCATGTCGATCTCCGCCATGGTGGCGCGCTCGAACTCGCCGGCATCGATGTCCTTGTCGGTGGTCGCTGCCAGGTGGATCTTCATGTCGTAGATGGCCGAAGCCATGTACTCGACGGTGACGAAGCCCTGGTTGAAAGTGCTGGGCCTTGCGGATCTTCTCGGCGAGCGCGGCCGGCATGGGCTTGCCGGTCTGGTAGTGCAGGGCGAATCGGCTCAGCACTTCCGTGGTCGGCAGCCAGCGCTCGTTGACCTGGCTCGGGAACTCGACGAAGTCGCGCTTCACGTTGGTGCCGGCGAGCGTCGGGTAGGTGACGTTCGAGTTGCAGGCCATGCAGCGCGTGGCCGAACTCGTGGAACATCGTCACCGCATCGTCCCAGGAAATCAGCACCGGCTCGCCGGGCTTGGCCTTCACGAAGTTGGCGTTGTTGGAGACGATCGGCGTCACTTCGTCCGTGGAAGCGCTCCTGCGTGCGGTACTCGTTCATCCAGGCGCCGGAGTTCTTGCCGTCGCGCGCGTAGGGGTCGAAGTACCACAGGCCGACGCGTTTGCCGCTCGCGCGCAACTTCGTAGACCGTGATGTCGGGCTGCGCAGATCGGCAAGCCCTCGACCTTCTTGAAGTGCAGGCCATAGACTTCGCCCGCGGCCCAGAACATGCCCTCGCGGATCTTGTCGAGCTGCAGGTACTGTTTCACCTCGTTGTTGTCGAGATCGTACTGCGCCTTGCGCAGCTTCTCGGCGTAGTAGCGATAGTCCCAGGCTTCGAGCTTGAAGGTCGGCGCCTTCCTGGTCGGCGATCTTCTGCATCGTCTCGACATCTTCACGCACCCGACCGATCGCCGCCTTCCAGACCTTCATCATCAGGTTCATGGCGTTGTCCGGCGTGCGGGCCATGTTGTCGTCCAGAATCCAGTGGGCATGCGTCGGGTAGCCGAGGAGTTTGGCGCGTTCGGCGCGCAGCCTCAGGATCGTGGCGATCACCGGCTTGTTGTTGTGGGCGTCGTCCATTTCACCGCGCCGCGTCCACATCCTGAACACCTTTTCGCGCAGGTCGCGACGCGTGGAATAGGTGAGGAAGGGCTCGGCCGATGAGCGCGTGTTGGCGATCATCCAGCTGCCGGGTTTGCCGCGGGCCGTCGCTACCGATCGGGCAGCGCCGATCAGGCTCTCCGACAGCCCCGCGAGGTCGGCTTCGCTGCCGAGTTCGACGGTGTAGGTTTCCTCATCGTGCAGCTGGTTCTGGCTGAAAGTGGTGAAGGCCTTCGCCAGCTCCTGGTTGATCGCCGCCAGACGCTTCTTGCCGGCCGCGTCGAGGGCTGCGCCCTGACGTGCGAAGTAGGTGTACTGCACGTCGGTCAGGCGCTGCTGCTCGGCAGTCAGCCCGGCGCTGGTGCGCGCGTCGTAGACCGCCTTGACGCGCTTGAACAGCGCTTCGTTCTGCACCAGTTCATCGCCGAAGGCCGCGAACACCGGGTTCATCTCCGCCTCGACCTTCTGCATGGCCTGATCGTTCAGGGTGGAAGTCCAGATGTTGAACAGTCGCGAGACGCGTGTGAGCGGCCGGCCCGATTCTTCCAGCGCGGCCAGGGTGTTCTCGAAAGTGGGCGCTGCCTTGCTGCTGGCAATGGCCTTGATCTCGGCGCGCTGCAGTTCCATGCCTTTCAGGATCGCGGGCTTCATGGCGGCCACGGTCACCTTGTTGAATGGCGGGTAGCCGCCATGCGGCCCGGTCCAGTCATCGAGCATCGGCCCCAGCGAAGCCGCCGCCAGCGCGCTCGACCACTCAGCCATGCCGGTAGCCGCCGTCAGCGCCGCGAGGGCAGCCGAGCCCGTCACGAATGTTCTGCGTTCCATGGATTTCCCCCGTGCTCATTGTGTTGGCCTGTGTGCCTATGATCGAAGTGTAGGCGAGCCGCCAGGTGCCGCCTAGTGTAGTGTCTGGCATTCAATATTCTTCACAATGGCCGGGGAGGGCATGCACCATGAACCGATTCGACGCTGCGGCTGGTGTGCTACGCAGCGCGCTGGCGCTGGGTCTGCTGGGATTCGGGGCCGGCATCGCGGCAGCTGCCAGTGCCGAAGCGCCCGCCGGCGCGGCGCCAGCCAGCCAGTGGCTGCGCTGCGGCCAGCTCTGGGATGGTCGCGGTGGTCCGCTGCGCGGTCCGGTGCTGGTGGAGATTCGCGGCGATCATATCGGCGAAGTGCGCGCTGCCGACGCCGCGCCGCCGCCAGGGCCGGTAACCGACCTTTCAGAGCTGACCTGCCTGCCAGGTCTCATCGACAGCCACACCCATGTGCTGCTGCAGGGTGATATCACGGCCGATGACTATGACGCGCAGCTGCTGAAGCAATCGCCCGAGTACCGCACCATCCTGGCGACGGTGAATGCGCGTCGCATGCTCTCGTGGGGATTCACGACCATCCGCGACCTCGAGACCGAAGGCGCCGGTTACGCCGATGTCGATGTGCGCGATGCGATCCAGCGCGGCGTGATTCCCGGGCCGCGCATGCAGGTGGCCGGCCGGTCAATGGATGTCACCGGGGCGTATCCGCTGCTGGGCTATGCGCCAGCGGTGGTCGTGCCCAAGGGCGTGCAGGAAGTGGACGGCGCCGATGGCGGCCGCCGCGCGGTGCGCGAGCAGCTCTCACACGGTGTCGACTGGATCAAAGTGTATTCCGACCGCAGCTACCGGCTCGCCGGCAACGGCGTGCTCGATGACATCCCGACCTTCACGCCCGATGAACTCAAGGCGATCGTCGACGAGGCGCACCGCCAGCGGCACCATGTCGCCTCGCACGCGATGGCGCTGCATGGCGTGCACAACTCGGTCGAGGCTGGCGTGGACAGCATCGAGCACGGCAACTACATCGCCGATGAAGACCTGCGCACCATGGCGCAGAAGGGCATCTATTACGTGCCGACAATCTTCGTGGGCGAATACGTCGCTGAGGGTCGTGCCAAGGCTGGCGCCCCTGTGTGGCTCGACATGGTGTCCATCCACGAGAATACCTTTCGCCGCGCACTCAAGGCGGGTGTCAAAATCGCCTTCGGCACTGATATTGGCGGTTTCGACTGGCACCTCAATCCAGCGCGGGAATTTGCCGGCATGGTGAAGTTCGGCATGACCCCTGAGCAGGCTTTGCGCTCGGCAACGGTGGCAGGCGCCGACTTGTTGGGGTGGAGCGATCGCATCGGTACCGTGGAAGCCGGCAAGCTGGCCGACCTGGTCGCGGTGCGCGGCAATCCGCTCGCCGACGTCACGGTGCTCGAGCACGTCCGCTTCGTGATGAAGGGCGGAGTGGCCTATCCGGTCGAGAACCAGTGATTTCGCCCGTGTCCGCTGCGCAGGACCGCGCTTTCCTCGGCCATCCCAAAGGGCTGGGCTATCTCTCCATCGTCGAAGGCTGCGAGCGCTTCTCGTACTACTCCATGCAGACCTTGCTCGTGCTCTACATGGTGAACTATGTGCTGTTGCCAGAGCATTTTGGCAACGCGATCGGCCTGGGCTGGATGCAGCAGCACCGCTACGGTGGGCTCACCGGCCAACCCCTGTCTTCGGCGATTTTCGGCGACTACACGTCGCTGGTCTATCTCACGCCACTGCTGGGCGGCCTGATCGCCGATCGCTGGCTGGGGCGGCGCACGACGCTGATCCTGGGCGCCATGGTCATGGCGCTCGGCCATTTTCTGATGGCCTTCGAGGCGGCCTTCCTGTTCGCGTTGCTGACACTGATTGTCGGCGTGGGCCTGTTCAAGGGCAACATCGCCACCCAGGTGGGCGAGCTCTACTCGGCGAGTGATCTGCGCCGGGCGATGGCCTTCCAGATTTTCTACATCGCGATCAACGTCAGTGTGATCGCCGCGCCGCTGGTCTCTGGCACGCTGGGCGAGAAAGTCGGCTGGCACTGGGGCTTCGGCGCTGCAGGCGTGGTCATGGTCGTGGGGCTGCTGATCTATCTCGCTGGCCAACGATGGCTGCCACCGGACAACCGTCCCGCGAAACGCCCGGCCAGACAGCAGGCGGGCGCGCCGCGCGGACGCATGAGCGCGCGCGATTGGCAATGCTTCGGCGCACTCGCAGTGCTGGTGCCAGTACTGGCAGTCGCGCTGCTCACCAACCAGGAAATCTTCAACGCCTATCTCGTCTGGGCAGACAAGCACTTCCAGCTGACCTTCTTCGGCACAACCTTGCCTACCAGCTGGATGATCACGCTGGACGCGATACTGAGTTTTTCGATGCTGGTCGCGGTCGCCTGGTTCTGGAACCGCATCGGCGCGCGCACCGGTCGCGAACCGGACGAGCTCGGCAAGATGATCATCGGCAGTTTCTTTTCCATCGCCGGTGGCCTGTGCCTGGTAGTCGCGGCCGCGAGCCAGGGATCGGGCAAGATCGGCCTGTTCTGGCCGGTGATGTTCCACCTGTTCAACAGCATCGGCTTCGCCCATATCCTGCCAGTGAGTCTTGCCTTGTTCAGTCGCTATGCGCCCAAGGCGATCACCGGCTTCGTCATCGGCGTGTATTACCTGGGGTTCTTTGCGGCGAACAAGCTGGTCGGCGTGGTCGGCGGCTGGTACAGCTCGATGGCAACGACGCAATTCTGGTTGATCCACGTGGCCGCCGCGGCACTCGGGCTGGCAGCATTCGCTGCGTTCAAGTTCCTGGTGGCACCCAAACTCACGCAGCAGACCGCCACGTGAGCGTTGCTACCGATCGGCGCGCGCATTCGGGATTGCGCGTGCTGGAACTGGCGCGGATTCTCGCGGGCCCCTGGGCTGGCCAGACGCTGGCTGATCTTGGCGCCGAGGTCATCAAGGTGGAGTCGCCCGCGGGTGACGATACCCGCCGGTGGGGCCCGCCCTTCATCGAGCGTGCCGACGGCAGTCGCGATGCGGCGTATTTTCATTCCTGCAATCGCGGCAAGCGATCCGTGGTTGCGGACTTCAATGTGCCGCGCGATCTGGAGCTGGTGCATCGGCTCGCCGCCAAGGCCGATGTGGTCATCGAGAATTTCATTCCAGGCTCATTGGCCAAGTTTGGCCTGGACTACGCGAGCATCGCCCGGCTCAATCCGCGCGTGGTCTACTGCTCGATCTCGGGATTCGGTCAATCGGGCCCCTATGCATCGCGCCCCGGCTACGACGCGATGATCCAGGGCATGGGCGGCATCATGGATCTGACCGGTGAGCCCGATGGGCCACCGCAAAAAATTGGTGTCGCGCTGGCGGACATCATGACCGGCGTCTACGGCGTGGTGGCGATCCAGGCGGCACTGGCCTATCGCGACCGCACTGGCCTGGGCCAGCACGTCGACATGGCCCTGCTCGATGTCATGGTCGGCACCCTGGCGAACCAGGCCCTGAATTACTTCGCGTCAGGATTGGTGCCAAGCCGATTGGGCAATGCACACCCGAACATCGTGCCCTACCAGTCGTTCGCAGTACGAGATGGTCACGTGATGATTGCGGTGGGCTCGGACCGGCAGTTCGAGCGCTTCTGCCAGGCCATCAACCGCCCCGAGCTTGCCAGCGACGCGCGCTTTGCGGACAACCCGGGGCGCGTCGCGCACCGCGAAGTACTCGTGGGGGAAGTGTCGGCGACCCTGGCTCAGTTGACCCGGGATGACTTGCTGTCCCGGTTGACTGCAGCCGGTGTGCCCTCGGGCCCAATCAACACACTGGCCGGGGTATTTGCGGATGAGCAGGTAAAGCATCGGCAGATGCGCATCAGCATGTCATCTGGCGGCAATGGCGGGCAGGCAATTGATGGGCTGCGCACTCCGATCGCGATGTCGGAGTGCGGCCTGGAACTGGGCAGGGCTGCACCTTGCCTGGGTGAACATACCGAGGCTGTCGCACGCGAGCTGGGCTTGTGACCTGAAGGGGAAGTGCATTTGAATCCGCAAACGATCAGGCGATGGCATCTGTATCTCGGGCTGCTGACCGCGCCGAGCATCATCTTCTTCGCGCTGACCGGGGCGGCGCAGCTATTTCATCTTCACGAAGCGCACGACTCATACAAGCCGGTGGCGCTGGTGGAGAAACTGGCCTCACTGCATAAAGACCAGGTGTTCCAGTTGGGCCATCACCAGGCGGGACCGCCACCAGAGGCCGCGAATGGATCGCCAAAGCCAACGCGCGAGCGCGACGAGGATCGTGAATCGTGGAATACCCTGTTGCTCAAGTTCTATTTTCTCGTTGTAGCGCTTGCGCTTGCCACAACCAGTGCCTTCGGAGTCTGGATTGCGCTGACTCAAACACGCAGCAGGGTGGCGGCATGGCGACTGCTGATCGCGGGCATGCTGATTCCCGTAGCGTTGGTGCTTATCTGAACTGCTGCTGGTCTGTGTAAGTCTCAGGCAGCCTGGTTCAATGCAAAATCCAGCGCCGCACACACGCAAGCAGCTTGCGCCTCCGTGCATTGCCCGGGTGTCGTTCCCGGGCTGTCGGGATAGACCTCTGTCGTGGTCCTGAATCGCGCTGGCGTCATGCCTGCGCACAATCCCAGCTTCCTGATCGGGTAAGCAATCAGTCCTGGAGCAAGCAGTGGCGAGCCGATGATGTTGCCTTTGGCATCCGCCGGCGCAATGTGCGTGACTTTCGCCACGGCCACGATCATCGCCTGCTGGAATTCGATCTGCGGATCCGCGAGATCGGCCACAAGGTAAAAGCCGTCAGGGATTTCGGTCGGTTCGTGCGGCACGCCGTCGCGCGCCGCGAGCGCAGGGCGAAACTCCGATTCGTCGGTGTCCGTAGTCTCATGCAAGTCCACATGCACGAGCACGCGATCGCGGAATGGCGCGACCAGCCGCATGAGCTCTGCCGATTCCTGCGCCTTGCCTTGCTCCCTGAAGGATCGATTCGGATCAACGGCGTGCGGATTCCAGCGGCTGATTACTTCATACGCCCACGGACTGACGCAGGGTGCCACGATGAGGTTGCAACGGCCTGCGTAGGCAGCGGCATGCTGATCAAGGAATCGTAGCGCCCCATGCACGCCGCTCGTCTCGTAGCCGTGGACGCCACCGGTTACCAGCGCGATCGGAAGTCCTTCATTCCAGGGCCGGCTCCGCAATGCCAACAGCGGGTATCGATCGGGGTCGTGATCGAGGTGGCCGTATTGCACGAGCTCGAAACGATTGGCCAATGCCTGCACCGCATTGCGCACGTCCACTTCGTAACTGCGTTGGACGGACTGACGCGAACGCCAGGCTGCAATTTCCGCCGAACCCCAGGGTTGGCCGGGTTTGCCGATGGGATAGGGCATGGCGTTCATTGTACGCCCGGAAGAGCTCGCGCCGGGAGCCACTCGGGCCCCCGGCGCGCCTTCAATTGCAGTCACTTCGGCGTGAGTGTCACCGGCACTTCGACCACGCTGTCGACTGGCAGCTTGTTCAGCTTCGCCGCTTCGCGAATCGCGGCCTCGCTCGGACCTTCATAGATGCAGTAGGTCCTGGTCTTGTCGGCGTTTGCATAGGACTGCAGCCAGCGAACTCCTACCGAGGCGTTATTGGCGTTTACTTTGGCCTTGGTCTCGGCGTCGAGGCCAGCCAGCGCGCCGGCCGGGAAGGTCCGCTCGATCAGGAAGCGATGCATGGTGGCCTTGCGGGCCGCAGTCATGTGGGTTGTCGGTACCTGCGCGATGGCGGCAGCCGCCATGGAAAGCATTGCGATCGAAACAATCAGCTTTTTCATTGAAATCTCCCCGTCTGGTTGTGGATCAATTATTGGCGGTGGTCGGATCGATCATCGACGGAATCGCCGTGATCTTCGTGAAAGGTATGCCGCTGAGCTCTGAATGCTTGCGGATGCTCGCTTCGCTGTCGGCCAGGTAAACGCAGAAGGTCTTGTCGCCGGCGACGTAGCTGTGCTGCCATTGCACGCCCGCCCCGATCTTCGCGATGGCCTGGTTCGAGGTGCGCGCCGCACCGCACAGTTCGACGCTGGACATGCCGCCGATGCCCGCGATGTCCCTTTCGATCATGTAGCGCTTCAAGGTGTTCATGTGCCGTTGCCCCCGGTAAAAGTGATTTGACGCTGTGGATTATCCGTAGCAGCGAAAAGGCGACAAGCTATAAGTTCTTGATGCCACTAAAGCTTATCTTTAGTATGGGGGGATGGACGGCCCGACCCATTTGCGTGCCTTGCAGGCGCTGGAACTCGCCCTGCGCACGGGTTCCATCAAGGCAGCGGCTGAACGCATGGCCATCACGCCGGCCGCCGCCGGTCAGCGCATCAAGTCCCTCGAGGAATTCCTCGGCATCCAGTTGCTGTTGCGAGGGCGTGCAGGATTGCAGCCATCGCCGGCGCTGGCGCGTGCCATACCGCACCTGGAGACCGCGTTTCGCGAACTGGGCATCTTCACCGAAATGCTCGATATGCAGCGCGGGCAGGAGCTGCACATCGCCGCAGTACCGGACTTCGCCGATTTGTGGCTGCAGCAACGCCTGCCGCAATTTCTGGCGGCGTACCCGAACCTGCGCATCAACATCAACGGCGAAGGGACGGCACCGAAGCGTGTCGGGCGCATCGATTGCGAGATCAGCTTCGGCCCGGCGAATGCGCCGCAGCGCGAAGAGCGCAGCCTCGATACGCTATTCCGCGACTACGTGCTGCCCATCAGCTCGCCGGAGATGGACGCACGCGTTGCCAGGCGTCGGGTGCGCCACCGGCTCGAAGCCTGTGCGCTGTTCCACGTCGACTTCTACAAGGATGATCCCCAGGTGCCGAGGTGGCCACAGTGGGTCAAGGCCCAGCGGCACAAACGCACGGCACCCGAGCGCGGTATCCGCTTTACCCGCATCGCCCAGGCCATAGAGACGGTGGCCGACGGAGCGGGTTACGCACTGTGCGGAATAGCGCTGGCCCGCACACAGCTTGAGTCCGGTGGGCTGTCGCTGCCATTTCCGCTTGCCACCGGTCGCTGGAGCTCACACGCTTTCCATATGCGTATCGCGACCAACGCGCTGGTGCGGCCACACGTGCGACAATTCCGGCATTGGTTGCTGGAAGAAGCAAGAAATACCGAGCGCTGGTTGAGCGACAGAGTGGCACAGGGGGTGCGCACATGAGGCATGGGTATGTCAGCCGCCATTGCGGCCGGGTCGCAATTGCGCTTTTGCTGCTCTCGCCACTGTTGGCGATGGCGTGGCCAGCCCGGGCGTTGGGCGCTGAGCCCGCAGACATCCTGATTGTCGATGGCACGGTCATCACCATGGACCCGGCTCGACGGGTGCTTGAGCACGGCGCCATTGCGATCGTGGGGAATCGCATCGCCGCCGTCGGTCCGACGGATGAACTGCGCGCGCGCTTCCACGCGCGCCGGGTGATCGACGCGCGCCGCAAGGTCGTGATGCCGGGGCTGATCGACGGGCACGGGCATGCGGGTCACGAGCTGTTCAAGTCGCTGGCGGCCGATAGCGATGATTGGGACACGATCGTGGAACGCATGTACGCGCGCGCCTCGACAACGGAGTTCTGGAAGGCCGACGCCATGCTGGCGGGGCTCGAGCGGCTGAAGTTCGGCGTCACCACGTCCGTGAATCTGTTCGGCGGTGGCGACAACGTGTATCGCGTGGATGACACGAAGTATGGCGATGCGTACCTTGACGCCGTTCAGACCATCGGACTGCGCTGGATACTCGGCGTTGGCCCGCGGCGTGGGCCCTATCCCAGCACCTACACGGAGTGGAACGGTGAGGTGAGCCGCGATATCCAGGTGCCCTTCGACAAACAAATCGAGGTCTCCGAGGCGTTGATCCGCAAGTGGAATGGCGCAGCCGACGGGCGCGTGCAGATGGCGGTCGTATTTCCGACCATCAGCCCGGACGAGAAACTTTCGGGTGCTGCGCTGGATGAAGTGAAGCGCGAGGCGCATGTTGCGCGCGATCTGTCGAAGCGCTACCACACGCTCTTTCTCCAGGATGGCCACACGCGCGGCACGGTGCAGTACGCCAACGATGTGCTCGGCCTGCTGGGTCCCGACGTGATCCTCTCGCACGCCACTCTGTTGACCGATGAGGAGATCAAGCTGGTCGCGTCGACGGGCACGCGCATCTCACACAACCCCAGCTCCGTATTCTCGATGAACGGCCGCTGCCCGGTTACCGAACTGATCGATGCGGGCGCGATCGTGATGCTGGGCTCCGACGGCGTGGCACCCGATCGCAGCTTCGATATGTTCCGGCACATGTTCCAGGCCACGCGCTATCACCGCTACTACTTCCACGACGCCAAGGTGCTGCCCGCCGGCAAGGTGCTGGAGATGACCACGATCGATGCCGCGAAGGCGCTCGGCATGGAAAAGGAAATCGGCTCCCTCGAGCCCGGCAAGAAGGCCGACATCATCCTGGTGGACTGGTTCAAGCCGCACCTCGTGCCGATGAACATGCCGGTCTATCGCATGGTCTATTACGCCACCGGCGAGGATGTCGCGACCGTCATCGTTGACGGACGCATCCTGATGCGCGATCGCCATGTGCTGACCGCGGACGAAACGCAGGTGCTCAACGCGGCACAGCGGGAATCCGGGCTGGCGATCCGCCGGGCTGGATTGCCGAAGGACCCGACTGCCTTGCCCGACGGCTTCTGGGGGAAGACGCGCCTGAGTGACGAGGCGTCGAAGCAACCTTAGCGTGCTCAGCAGGTCAGCAGTTCCTCGAGGAAGCCGCCGAACTGCCTGGCCCGGTCGATGAGATGAATCTCCAGGATCCAGTGGCGCACGTTGCCTTTGCTGTCGGGCTGGCGCAGCGGCATGTCGTTGCCATGTTCGATGGTCAGCGCGCGCGCATCACGTGCCGGATTCTCGTGCGGAAAGTGGCCGATCGGATGGCCGGCGGTTGTTGAACCGAATTCCCAGCCGCCCGGCTTCGCCAGGCTGGCAACGTGGTCGTAGAGTTCGCCCGCGGTAAGCTGCAATGAATTCTCAAACAGCTGCTTGCCGCTGTCGAACGCGGCACTGAGGTCGCGCACCAGTTGATGCTTGCGCGGATCGTCCCCCAGCACATAGGTGCGGCCAAAGTCCGCCTCCCAGGAGTTGAACACCGGGCCGAAATCCAGGAACACCACGTCGTCGGCTGCGATGCGTCGGTCTGCGGATTCATCGCCATAACCCAGCATTGTGTTCGGCCCGGCCCGCACCACGCGCTGGTGCCAGTGGCGGCGCACTCCGAACTCGGCGCGGGCCAGGGCGTGAATGTCGGCGCTCACTTCGCTTTCGAGTTTGCCAGGCAGGAGGAGACCGCGCGCAATGACCGCAGCAAACAGCTCGGCGGCTTGTTGTTGGGCCGCAAGCAGTTGCCGTGCGGCGGCGTCCATGATCACCATGCCCATATCAGCAGCGCCCCGTGCGCTGGCGCGGCGGAGCAACCACCCTGATAGACTGCCTCTCGTGCCGCATCACCAACAGACGTCCTCCAGCTTCGAGATCTCGCCACTGCGACCAGCGGAACAGGCCCGCTGGCTGGTGCTGTGGAAGGAATACCAGCAATTCTATACCGTCGAATTGCCTGCTGCCGTTACCGAGGCAACCTGGCGGCGCATGCACGATGGCACGCTGCATGGCATTGGGGCGCGCGACGCTGCCGGCGAACTGATGGGCATCGTGCATTATCTGTTCCATGAAGACACCTGGTCATTGCAGCGCGCCTGCTACCTGCAGGATCTGTATGTCGATCCGCGCTCGCGCGGCACTGGCTGCGCGCATCAATTGATCGAGGCGGTTGTCGCGGCCGCACAGCGGGCTGGCGCCAACCCGCCGTACTGGCTGACCCATGAGACCAATGCGCGGGCACGCAAACTCTATGATCGGGTGGCACGCAATCACGGCTTCATCCAGTACGTCTACGAGCCGCCCAAGTGAACGCTGCGGATCTCGACATCGATGCGCACTCGCCCGGTGAGATTGCGCGGCTGGCGGAACGCGTCGGTGTCACCAAGGCCGCGATCAGCACGCTGACTCTGCTGGTGCTCGCGCTGCTGGCCGGCGCCTTCATATCTCTGGGTGCGATGTTCTATCTGGTGGTGACGACCAGCACGGGCCTGGGTTTTGGCGTCACGCGACTGCTGGGCGGCCTGAGTTTCTCTCTGGGATTGATTTTGGTGATCGTCGCGGGCGCGGAGCTCTTCACCGGCAACAACCTGGTAGCAATTGCCTGGGCGAGCCGACGCATTTCCACCGCAGCGCTGTTGCGTAACTGGACTCTGTCTTACCTTGGCAATGTCGTGGGATGCCTGGGTACCGTGCTGCTCGCGCGCGCTGCGAACATCGCGGCGCTCAATGACGGCGCGGTCGGTGCCACCGCGTTGCGCCTGGCAAGCGCCAAAGCGGTATTGCCGCTGGGTGAGGCCTTCGCGCGCGGTGTGTTGTGCAATGTGCTGGTGTGTCTCGCGGTCTGGCTCGCCATGGGTGCGCGCAGCGTCACCGACAAGATACTGGCGGTGATCTTTCCCGTGAGCGCATTCGTGGCACTCGGCTTCGAACACTCGATCGCCAACTGGTTCTTCCTGCCCTATGCGATGGTGCTCGATCAGCAGGGCGCCGTGCCGATCGCCGCGGCGGCGCTCAATCTCGTGATTGTGACCGCGGGCAATATCGTCGGCGGCACGCTGCTGGTCGCCGGTGTCTACTGGCTGGCTTATCTGCGCGGCGGGCAGAGCAGCAAATAAACATCGGCCGCCAGCCGGCGCGATGCTCTAAAATATTGGCCTGTGCCCCCGTAGCTCAGTGGATAGAGCGACCGCCTCCTAAGCGGTAGGTCGTCGGTTCAACTCCGGCCGGGGGCGCCAACTATCCACCAATCTCCACTCTCTCGGTTTAACTTATCCGCGATACCGGCTATGCAGCCCACTAAATAGAAAAACAGGGCTTGCAACTCGACTCCACCTAGGATAGTTTCGCGGATAACCGGCCGCTCCGGCCAGGCTCTATCCAGCGGAGTAGGGAGTTGAACTCGTGAATATTCTCACCATTGAACAGTGTGCAGGTGCACCGCTCGCGCCTCCCGGTAAGACGCAAAAATTGAGCGATGGCGGCGGGCTGTTCCTACTGTGCACCGACAAGGCGAAGGGCTGGCGTTTCCGCTACAGGAACGCCGCCGGCAAGGATGCGCTCTTGTCTCTCGGTGTGTTCCCCGCCGTGTCACTCGCACAGGCGCGCGTTGCCGCGACCGAGTACCGCGCGAAGCTCGGGCGCGGGCAAAGCCTTGTCGACGTGCGACGCGAGGAACGCACCGACGGCGACCTAAAGCAAAAAACGTTCGGTGAGGCCGCCGCCGAGTACAACGCGCGCCGCGAGGCCGCAGGCGATGCCGCCCCGAAAACAATCGAGCGCTGCCGGCTCATGTTCCGACACTCCGGTAAGCTTCACCGTCGCACGTTCGCGGAAATCTCACGCAAAGACATTCTGGAAATCTGCCAGGCACTCGAAAACCAGGGCAGCCGCGACTCTGCCAAGCGCTTAGGCATCTGGATTACGGCCGTGTTCCGTTTCGCCTACGACAATGCCTATTTCGCCGGTGTCGATCCGACGCACCAGGGCGGCACGATAGGCAAGTCGCTTCTCCCGGTGCGCGAGGTGAACCGGCCGGGGCTCGACCGAGCCCAAGGCAGTCGGTGCGCTCATGCGGGTTATCTCTTTCGTTGATTGGGTCGGGGCGCACGTCACGCCGGGAGTGGGTCGGGCGCTGCAACTGATGGCGCGCACCGTTGTGCGGCCCGGGAATATCCGCCTTGCCGAGTGGGCAGAGATCGACCTTGAGGGCACATGGCCGGCGCATGACGGCCACCCCACATGGGTTATCCCGCTCGCCAAAATGAAGTCGCGCGATGGCAACCGCACGGATCATGTCGTGCCGCTCTCACGCCAGGCGGTCGGCTTGTTCAAGGCGCAGCACGAGTTAACCGGACATCTGCGCTGGGTTTTCCCCGGTGCACGGTCCGACGGTGTGCCGTTATCCGATGCGGCCCTGCCCGCGGCGCTCATAAGCCTAGGCTTCAAGGATCAGCACGTGCCGCACGGGTTCCGCACGACATTCAAGACGCTGGCGCACGACGTGCTCAAAGCCGAATCGGAAGTCATCGAGCGCCAGCTAGCGCACCGAGTCGGGAATGATGTGGCACGCGCCTATGATCGCTCCCAGCGCCTCGAGGAGCGGCGGGCGCTGATGCAGGAATATAGCGATCTACTCGATAGGCTGCGCGATGAGTAGTCCGAAATACGGTCTGGAGCGTGTGCCTTTCAACAAAAAGGCAAAGCAACTGCGAACGGATGACAACTTGCCGGGGTTGACCGCGCTCGCCGTCGGCCAGGTATTCCCCGAGGTAGGCAAAGGGCATCCGGGCGCAGAACTGCGCCAGGTGCTCGCGCTCGCCGCCGTGACGGCCGCGCAGGAGTGGTGGCAGAGCGGCGGCAACTGCTGGCGCGCGGTCGGCAAAGCAATTAGGGCCGCCGCGCGTAACTACCGCGGCACGGGCGGCGATGCGGTCGATGTGACGTGGCGCGGCGCCTACGACAAGGACACGCGCCGGTATTCGAGCGGCGGCGCGGTTGTCGTGCTGGGGCTTGATAGTGACCAGCCGGGGGCGCCGATCCTTGAAGCCGCGCCGGAGGAAGCGCCGAAGCAGGCGCAAGAGGATCAAGGTGCGATTTCCATAGAGCGTATTAGCCACGATGCCGGCGCCGATGCCGAGCGCCTAGCCGGTACAGACTTCGCAGCACAAGGCCGCCGCCACGATGCCGGCGCCGATGGCGAGGCCGGCTACGGGGTCGACGGCGCCAGCGCCGGCCTATTCAGCGGCAGGGTACACAGCACCGATTGGGACATCGCGCAGCGCGAAGCCGGCGAGCGACTTTGCGAGCACAACCCGGGCGCATGGAAATTGCTTACCGCGATCTACAGCGCTGGCACCTACAGCCCGAAGAATGAAACTTTCAAATGGGATGTAGACAATTACGTTAACAAGGATGTTGGCCGCAAGCGCCGCCGCGATGAGGTCATAAAGGACGCGGTAGCCGCCGCGCGCGAGCACAAGCGACTAACCCGCGAGGTACTGGCCGAGATTGAGGCCGGCACCTTCCCGCCGCCCGTAGAGCCGCCAGGCGAGCGGGGGCCGCCGCCAGTTCGGGCGGCGCTTGCCGTGGAGCCGGTGCCCCCTGTCGACGTTGCTGCGATCGAGCGGGCCACGCTGCTAGCGACATGGGAGCGAGACTGGACGGCCGCCAACGTGCCAATGGTCAGAGTGCCGCTACCGCTTTACGGGGCTATCCGATGGCAGGATATTGGCCGGCGGCAACGCGAGCGGAGAATATGGCTTGCCGAGGTGAGGCGGTTCCGTGGCGCGCCTTTAGTCACCTGGCCGGCGGTGTCGCTGTTAGACGGCGCAGACGTGTAACGGTTACTCGAATAAATAGCGCGCGGAATTAAATAGACCCCAATTAACTCACCGGGGTATTTATCGTGGACGCTTGGACGCACGACGCTCGTCCTCTGGACTCGCGCGTACTCGTGCGTACCAATCAGCCCGCCCCGGTACGCATAAGACGCTTAAAGACGCTCAAGCGTCCCGTGCGTACTACCCGCAACGCTCCGGTTTACGCCAATATCCTGGCGAATTAACGCTTTGGACCTAATTTAGAGCCGCACAGAGGCGCCAATTATCCTGCGCTCGACACTGTTAAGTGCCGCCACACGGCCAGGCGAGCACGGCAAGAAAGCCACCTCAAGCAGTTGCACTCCGATGACGGGAGCCGAGCCGGGGCAGCATTGCCAGACCGATCAAGGTCATAGCGCCAGGCCGGCACACGGCTATCCACTCACAACGTAGCAGCCTATCCGCCTGCCAGGCTGGAGGAGGGTTTCGGTGCCGCCGTTGGAGCATGCTTTTCGGATTAGAGCATGCGCGGGAACGCCAAAAAGTCGTTTCCCTGAATGCGATTGAATCGAACGATCCCAGCGACTCCTATGGCTAGGACCGGTATGAAACACCTTTTGTACTGTTAAACGGTCACACCGTAGAAATTTTCAAAACGTCGTCACCGATTAACCGTTGATCTAACAGCAGTTTTTGTGCCCGCGTGAGTTCCCGTCCTATATGTATGTAGGGGGAGGAAGTAGCCCCGCCAATCAACGGAGCGCAAATGCCTTTCGACGAAACACCGGCCGCAATGGTCGACCTTGAAGCCGCCGCCGCGATGCTGGGTATGCCCCCTGTGTTCGCGCGCACCTACCTTGAAGCGCACGGGGAGTTACCGGTTGCGACCTACAACGGGCGGGCGTTGTGGCTATCCGACACTGTGCACGCGATTCTGGAAATTGCCGCCAGGCATCACGGCGAGGTGTCACCGTGACACCGCGAACCCGCCTCACGCTCCCGATGCGCTTTCGATCCGAGCGGCTCGCGTTGAACCTGATACGCGACAACGGGCTATTTAGCATCGGCGCGCAAGTGGTCGCGCTCGATGACTCCGGCAAGCAATGGCGGATTGTCATTGACACGGCCAAGCCCGAAGCCGTGTGCCGTTACCTCGCGCAGAGCAGCACGCCCGGCATCGAGTGGGCGCGGAGCGAGCTGCGATGAGTCGCGAAGTCGCGCGCTGGACGCGGGAAGGTTCCAGCCGCGAAGCCGGGTGTATCGAGTATGAGGATGGTTCGCTATTCGTGCACAACGATAACGCGCCGACGCGGGGGAACAATTCGGTATGGGATTTAGTGCGTAAGGAGAAGTTTTTGGAACTGGATAGGGACACGCCGCCGGAGACACCGATAGCCGAGCGCCCGTCGCAGCTTGCCATGATCGCGTTTGCCAACGAGCTGCCCGAGATACGCGCGGCACGCGCCGCGGAAGAATTTAGCGACCTGGGAGCGCTGCCCGAGCAGCAAGCGAAGGCGCGGCAGGAAGCCGCGCTCAAGCGGGAACGGTTTCAAGTCATTACGTGCGAACAGCTGGAGCGCCAGCCGTCGTTGGATTACATCATCAAGGGCGTACTTCTGCGGACTGCCTTCGCGGGTATCTTGGGCGCCCCCGGTGACGGTAAGACGTTGCTAGCGATTGATTTGGGTTGCGCCATGGCGAGCGGCACGGATTGGCACGGATTCAAGGTGGCCGGGAAACTGCGCGTTGTGCACGTGTTTGCCGAGGGCGCGGCGGGCGCGAAAGATCGAGCGCTTGCGGCGCGCAAGCATCGCGGGTTGAGCGTTGCGAGCATGCCGGAATTCATCCTAGACACGCCGGACATCAAAGACGAGGAACAGGCGCGCTTGCTCGCGCAGAAAATCGGCAAGGCCGATGTAATTTTCATCGACACTTTCGCGGCGACGCTATCGGGGTCAGAGAATGAAGGCAAGGACGTACAGCCGTACATCACGAATTGCAATCTGCTTCATCAGTTGACTGGCGCCCTTGTGTGCATCCTGTGCCACCCTGGGAAGGATGCCAGCAAGAAGCTGCGCGGGTGGAGTGGGACGCTGGGCGCACTGGATACGCTGATTGAGATTGAACGCACCGGCGACTATCGAGCGGTGCGCGTACTCAAGCAAAAAGACTCTAGCGAGGGTCCGCTACTGGGGTTCACAGTCAAAACGGTAGAGGTCGGCCGGGACCGTGACGGCGATCCGCAACACGGTGCAGTTATTGAGATCGCGCACGCTCCTGCGAAGAAAGCGGCGAACGCCGAGCGCACGCGCTCGGGAAAGAATGTAGACGCGGTACGCCGGCACGTTCACGCAACCGGGGGGCGTGAATTCAACGTTGCGGAGTTGACTGCGACCGTGGCCGCAACGCTACCCAAAACAAGCAAAAAGGACCGACGGACGGGGGACGTTGGCCGGGCAATCAAATCGCTAACTGGCGATTTCTTCGAAGTTGTGCCGGAAAGCGACGGCGAGCGCGTGCGGCTGCGCGGCCCGCTTGTCGACAATGACCCGGCAGCGTGGCTGTCACAATGAGCAAGCTAGCGGACCTGATCGAGCGCATGCGCGCAGCCCGCGGCACGGAGATATTGACCGCGCGCGAGTGGTTGGATGAGCTAGGCATTGCGGGCAGCACAATCAAGCTCGGGCTGTTACTCGAAAAGGGAATTGGTACACGGGCGGGCGCCTTACTGGAATATCGGTTGCTCGGTCGCTATGACGGCCACGTGAAGCGCTGGCGGTTCGCGGTCTGGACGGATGAGGAGATCGCCGCCGAGCGAGCGCGGCGAGCTTCGGCAGCAGGCGCCAAGGCGGCCGAACGCCAGGCAGAGCTTCAAGCCAATTGGGAAGCGAAGCAGACGCCCGAGCAGCGCCAGGCCCGCGAGCTGGTAATCCCGATACAAGCGCCGCTGCAGTCAAGCGTAGATCGCGCGCACAGTCCGCCGCCCGAGCCCGAGTATCTATCGCACACCCGATATGACTCCGAGGGACGCGTAACAACTACGCCGGTGCTGGGACGCGACGGGCAGCCGGTGCGCGCAGTGCCGAAGTCCGCGCCAACAGCTCGGGTTCCGAACATTCCGCAGCCCCGGTCAGTTCCAACCGCGCCACCGGCAACGCGTCACAGCATGAGCCCGCAAGCGCAGGCACACCGCGCGATGCAGACGAATGCGGGAACGCCGTTTCTCGAAGCCAGCCTGCCAGGCGGGTTTCACAGTAATGGCGTTGAGCCCTCATCCGACAACCAACGATGGAGCCAGAAGTATTTATGAGCAGAACTAAGCCGCTTTTGTTGAGCCCGAAAGCCGAACTTCATTTACATAGCAGGTCCGAGCGCTGGCAGTTCATGGACACCGGCACGATACAGCGCCGGCGCTCTCTTGCGGCGCAGAACATCGCGAGCCTGAAGCGCCAGAAGGCCGAGCGCGAGGCAGCAGGCACACCGCCGCCACCGATCCAAGGCGTGTGCCTTGGAGGGCATCTGCATCACTTGAAGCCCGAGCCGTTGAAAAGTTCCGTTGAGAGTCTCTTACCCAAGTAACCCCTAACCAATCCGCTGACCGGAGAATCGGCGGCGAGGAATTGACCATGCGAGAGTTTTTGCAGACTGAAGTCGGCCTAGTCTCCCGGCACGCGATCATCCTGATTGAGGATCATCCGATAAACGATTCTGCCGAGTGGCCGGTGCATTACCAATTCGGCTCCGAGGTCCGCGTGACAACCGCCGACCCCGATTTGATCCGCGAATTCACCCGCGATCACCCCTGAATTCTACGAGTCGGAGGCCCTGAAGGTAGGGCAACAGAATGTAAATCTGCCGGCTTCGGCCATAGCAGGTTCGAGCCCTGCCCGACTCACCACATTCCCCGGCCGACTTAAGCGGCCAGGCAATCGCATCGAGCAATTCCGTCCGGTGTGTTCTATCGAAGGAAACGTTCCACAATGTCAGTCACTATTTCAAGTAACGAAAAGCGCGGCCTGCGCGCCAAACAGGATCAGATTAGCGCCGTGGGCGCGCGCCCCGACGCACAGTCAGTGCAGCACAAGGCGCAGCTAGAAGCGGAGCTGGTTAACAGCTTGCTAGACAGCCAGGCGCTTACTGCCGCATCGATCATTAGCACGTTGCCGACAACCGGCCCGCGCAATGCGCTGTACGCCAAGATCACAAGCGCCGCCGCGTTGGTGACTTCGTATGGAGCCACGCCGCCCGGCCATCAGGCCGCGCTTGAGAAGGACCGGCTGGAGCGCCAGCTTGTCATTGAAGAGATCGCGAGCGGCCAGCGAACGGCGGCGAGCATCCTCTCCGGCATGAGCCTTTCGATCTAAACAGAATTCCGTGCGCTGCCCCGTGGTGGGCCAGCAGTGCACGGCGCAGCAGCGGCGCCTTGTGGGGGCACAAGGCGTTGCTGCGACCTTTCAAACTTATGGAGTTACTACAGATGACTATTTACAAAGGCAACTCGCCGGACAACGATCTGGGCGATGATTTCAGCAACGCCCCGGTCAGGGAAACCCCTCTTTATCGCGGCATGGCCGCGGCCAAGGCGACTGAGCGTGCCCGCGTGCTGGCTGTACTATCGGGCGCACAGGCAGACGTGAGCCGCACGGCGCTGAAAAAGTCACTCAACCAGCAATCGCGCGACGCCTACGATCGGGCATATGACCGGCTCGAACGCGCGGCGCAGATTCACGCGAACGAGACCGGCGCCGATGTCAGTATCCCTGTGCGCGACCCTCCCGCGGCGCTGCCGCCCGAATTGCGCGCGTGGGCGCGGGAGCTGGTCGCGACGCTTGCGAAGCACAAGATCGCCGCGTCTGCGCTGCCCGAACCGTCATTGATACAGGTAATTTCCCCACGCACCACCGACAGCCAGTATCGCGAGACCCTCGGATTGGGCAAATCGGGCACAGGTGCACCGCCGCCCAATTTCGCGGACCCGGACGCTAACAAAGGGTGGCTCAACGTGCAGGGGGTGGCGTCGTGAGTAACACTAATCCCGCCGATGGCGTCGGCGATTCCGGTCGCCGGGACCGATAGCGCCGGGCGTGCAATGACCGCCGTCACCATTGGCAATGTGACGCTGCCGCCCGGATCGACTCCTCAGCAACGGTTCGAGGCCATCGTTAAGGCCGGCGTGCAGCCGAACCAGGGCGGCCACACCCCGTCGACCGTCGCGCGTATGCAATCGGGCGACGCGGCCGCCGCAGTCGATCAGAAAGCGCTGACCGCTTTGAAGGCGCAATACAGCGAACTGCCCGCCACGGAACGTGAGACGTACCGTGACGTGTTTCAGGCCGACTTGAAGGCGATCTATTCCGGGCAGCCGCCCTCGGGTGAGCTGAAAACCGCGCTTGTGAAGTCGGAGCGCGACCAGCGCACACGCGATGCACTCAATGCGGCTTTGAAGGAAAACAGGTCGCCGGCCGAACTGAAGGCGATCATCGACGGCGCGCAATCAGGCGCACCGAAGTCCGCGCAGGTTCACGTTACGGGGCAGGACGCGCTTACGCTGCTGACGCGCGGCTTTGCAGCCATGCCGCCAGAGCAGCAGCGCGCCGCAAAGGAAACTTTCGAGCGTGGTTATGCGGCGATCCGGCGCGATGGCCACGCGATCCGCACCGTTAACGGCCGGCTGGAAGTCTACAACCCGGCCGACTCGCGCGAGATTGCCGGGCAACCGCGCGACGATGCGGGCCGGTTCGTGAAGCCCGAGGGCACGCCCGACCAGCGGGCCGCTGAAGCTGCGCCACCTACACCCGAGCAGTGGGAAGCCGGTCACGCATCCGTGACCAACGCGGAAGGGTACATGCCGCTGGAGCGGATCAACAAGGCCGGCTTGTCGGGGTACTCTTTGCCGAATCTCGCGCCCGGCCAGTCCTATCCGAGTTCGGTCTTTGCCGAGCTGGCAGCCGCGCGCGCTGCGGGCATTACCCAGCAGCAAATCGATGCCTTCGTGGCAGACGGTATGCGCCGCAAGGGATACATCAAGTGAGTGAACCGCGATGGCCTGAGCTACCGTCCACTAAGCCCGTGCGACGCCGGCTCGCGTCGACTCCGCGCTGCACAGAGCCTTGAGTCGGTAACGCAAAGACTGTCCAGAATTGGGGCGCGCCGAGATTCGTGAAGCCCGTCGCTAGTTAGTCCGGTCCATTGTCGGAATAGATGACTGGTCGAAAGTGTTAGACTCTGCGGCGTCGTGAACATTGACACGAATGACCCAGCCTACAGGCTTGCGAAGGCCGCGTTCGATTCGGCGCGGGGGGACCCCGACGCGATCGACCGAGCTTTCAACGAGCTGAAGCCGACCACGAAGACCATCACTCGGGCTTACGTGTTTTGTTTGTGCATACCCCCATTTTATGGTCTCGAAGCGCCGCGCCTGATCCTAAATACGCTGCAATATCAGCTCGCAGAGAAGACAGCGCGCAGGCTCAACGTACTTACAGGAGTTCTAGTGATTCTCACCTTGCTCCTTATCGCGTTTGGGATCTTCGATGTTTGCATGCGGCTAAATGGGCGCTAACCGCGGACCGTAGGAGTCATTCACTCGTGATTGCGCGGCTCTTGGTATTCGTCCGCGGTTTCAATTTCAGGCGCGTGACCGTGTTTTGCTTCGAAGGCTTTGCGCGCTTCTGGATCAGCTAGAGCCGCAACGCGCTCCCATTGCTTGCGCTTAACGGCGCGCTTCCATTCCGGGGAGCCGTCCAACGTTTCGCGCATGTACAGTTCCATTCGATGACCCTCCGCGGCCAGTAGACACCGAAAGAGTGTCGGGCGCCTTACCCCGTATCCGCTTCAATATGACTGGAGCATCCGCTCCGAACCTCTCGCCTCAGACCTCGCCACTTACAGCGTCAGGTACGTCCTACCTCTTCGGCAGGCAGAATGAGTATGTTGTCGGTAAGCGGCTGGTCGTCACACGCTATTGCATAGTGAATTGTGACGCCATTGGGGGGTACCGGCGTGGCGTTATTAGACCTCGTAAGCTTAAGGACATCGTGCGTCACGGCCGGGTGAATCACAAAGTCGCCCCTGGCCCCGTACCGAAGTAGCGCTCGGTTGGTTTGCTCCGCTAGAAACGGCAACCCCTCACGGTTATTGCCGTCGAGACCGTGCATATGTCGACGGAACGGCGATTCAACGCTTAAAGCGAAGTACGGCGCTCGGGCACTACCTCGCCCATCATTTCTTAGGCTGACGATTATTTCTGCGTCGGGCCCAGGATTGCGAACCGTATGGGCAAGCTTTAAGAGTGGGTGAGGCCGGCGACCGAACATATCGGCGATGTCAAAATGCTCCATTTGATAGAAGCTGTCCCCGGCCCGCTTGTAGTAGCGGTTCTCACCGAGTTTTGCCATGTGCGGACCCGAACTGCTCTCCGGCACCATGGTTACGACGAATCCGCTCCCGTTGTCGACCTTCCCAACGATCCTGTGTTGCACGCCATCGGCGATTGGATTGACCGCTTCGCCAGTTAGCTCATTTAAGCGCGCAAGAAGTAGTTCTGGATTCGGCACGCCCGGTAGCGCCGTTACACAATCAATCCCGTCGTCATTCTTTCTGGCATTAACTCCCCAGACAATTAGCCCGCCACTCGCGTTTGCGAATCCGGATATTGCAATCGCAAGCGTCTTCTTATCGTTCCGATTGACCAGCCCGGGGTCATCCACGAGTTTGAAATCTAACTGAAGATTCTCTTCTTGGAAGTGTTGCAAATACCCATTCAGGGATTCAAGGGAGAGCGCTTGGAATACTTCAATGAGGGTCATAGAGACAGGCATCCGTTGTCACTGAAGCGCGACGGGGAGGACTTAAGTCGCTACGCACGGCCTTTCTTTATCCAAAAATCCCGCAAATGTGATTCCAAACGACTACTCCAGCCGTCTGTGTGCAAAATGCGCTCAAATCCATTGCGTGGTCCCTTCAGAAGGTCAACGCGGCTGCGCTGGCTCAACGTTGCCCAATTCTCGTACATAACGTACAGGGCATTTCCGTAGTTGAGGTTTTCAAAGACCACGAAGTCGTCTGCGAACGCCGCGCCGAAGTAGCGAAAGAATTCACTAGTGCCAGCAATATAGTTTTGTGGACCTAAACCCGCCAGTACCGCGAGCCGCGCTTTCATCACGTCTCGTGTTTCGGCGGAAACGGGTCTTTTGCCATGAAGCATTCTCTGCAATACGTCGTCCACTTTGCCAGGCGGAAGAATTTCCCAATCGACATGCGTTGTAGCTATGTACTCCGCAAATGTAGTAGCGCTCGCAAACAGGAATGCGGCGCCGACGTTTTCCTGCAGGATATTTAGGTTGTAAAGCAATTCGTCTTGGAAATCCGGGGTACCGCGATTCAAAACCTGATCGACGTTAAACTTAACGGTAAGAGCGGTGCCGTCGGGCGACGTCTCCAATACTTGCGCCGAAATAGTCACTTCTTTTGGGGGAATCAATTGTCGCTGGTAGACGTCGCGCGTGAAAGTCACAAGGTGAGACCCTTTGGACCAATCCCCCCAGTTTGGAAATTCAGCAGAATACGTTTTTGTTACCTTCGGAAGATCACGGCGCACAATCACCCGTCCGTTTACATTGGCATTCGAGTATCTTCCCATTCCCTCAGGGGGGATCGATGGAGGCGGAACAACAATGGTGCCATTTGTAACTCTTAGATTCAGGTGCGCGTATTTCGCGACATCATGCAGTGCTATTTTCCTAACGCAAGCTACCACGACATCATCCACAGCCAGGTCCGTAATTCTGGCTAGAATGTGTGGCGGAATCTTCCGGTAGTTTTTCTTTGCCACCGCTACGCTCTATGCAACTACCTTATTCTCGACTCGGCAAACGAAGCTGAAGCATCGAGTAGCGTGCTAAGCAAGCGCGCCGCGTAGCCGCGTCGTGTCGCGGCCGTCGTGTCATCAAGAGGAATGTTGTTGATCTTCCAACGCGGCGCAAGGGCCTGATCCGTATCGATGCTTACAAAAATCGTGCGCCCGGGAGCGGTGCGGTGCGTGAGGATATTGCGGATCTCTTTCCACTCTCGGTAAGCCGCATCGGCCATCACTGTCTGAAGTGCTGCCAAAATTGGATCTCCCGCAAATGCGCGAGTGTACGCCTGAATTGTGGTGGTGGGAGATATCGCCTGCTGTTCTCTCGGTGAGGCAATCTGAAATGATCCCGGTTGCATCAAGGCGCCAAGGGCGTACAGACCGTAGAAATACGCCTCAAAGGCTGAAAAGCCGTTGCTGAAGAATCCGAAAAGATAATGCTCTTGCCGGTACCGTTGCTCCAGATTGGCGGGGGTATCTGGCGAGCCAATGGAGGCTGTAAAGTAATCGCCTTCAGTACACATCGCCGCAAAGCGGAAGGAGATCGCGTTCCACGCCGCCGTGAAATGCTCGCGCGCTGGATCAACGAGGGGTAACCGTCCAATGCAGGCGTAAGTTCTCTCAAATGGTGGGGTTGGAAAGTCGGGAGGCATGGACATCCCGTTAACCGCAAGGGGGTGGTTCATGATCTAATACTTCGTCGCCACCAAGTATCTTGTGCTGCCAACCATTGCTGTGTATTCCAAGATAAAATATTTGCGAAGGAGTATTCGCCGTAGCAGACCACTGCGCCTAAGTGAATAAAAGTCCTGTGACAGCTTGAGGTCGGAAGGCATCGCAGAAAATGCTGAATGAGTCGTTTGTAGCGTGATTTCTCTAAGCGAGAATGCGCCCCTACCGTCGCTAAATTTGAGGTGGTATGAATCGCTTGCAATGTCTCTATCCGCTGCCTGCGTAACCGGAAAGAGTGATGAGCAATTTCGGATTCGCGGCCCGCTGATATACACAACGGATCCAGTGTGATTCTGAAATCGGATCGAGACCGCAGGATATTGAGGGTTGTTGGCGGGGGTCTGATCGGGGCCGATATGAATGGTGCCGGGGTTGAAATGTAGTTCTAACCCGAACACTGAAGTCACTCGACGCCGATGCCACCAAAGCAAAAAGAGTGGCCAGACTGCTAACGAAAAAACTAGGGAAAACCAATTCGGTAGGTCATGGGCACGTGCCCAAGTCCAAAGATCACCTATCCAGCCAAACATCGTTCTAATCCTCACGAGTGCTTAAGCGGTGTGCCCTCACAAACGTATAGCACAGCCTGAGTGGTCGCTAGTAGTCCCTCCGCGGCGCGTGACTTGCGGACCGTTCGCTTCCCCTTTGGATCGGCCCAAAAACCTGGAAGCCGCAGCCGATCAGATTTGCAAAGTCGCGCATGAACTCGCGCACCGGCGCAGGCACGTCATCGCGCACACCAGTCATACCGTACATCGGCTGCTAGATCCCCAGTCGGCGCTGTTAGGTAAGCGCGTTATCATTGCGCCGGAGAATCCATCGGAGTAGCGCAATGAACATACCGAAGAAAATGCTTTGCCCTGAGTGCAAGTGCAAACTAATAACCGGCTTTACCAAGAAAGAGTCAACAGACCCTGAAGAATGGAAGCCTGAGGTACACAAGGCAGGATGCAAGGTAGCCGCGAAAAAGATCAAGGCTGCGAGGGAGCTAGAAAAGCGCCAGGTTGAGGTAGTTGAAAAATGGTACGAACAAGCATCTAAGGGCGGCTCGACAGTTCCGCCTGGCGTCAAAGAAAAGCACGAAAAAGATCTTAACAACGCGCGGCGGCAACGGCCCCCTATTCGTTTTGTGGGAGACAAATTGTTACCCTGAAAAATAGCTAGTCAGGCGTGAAACTACAGCCCAAACCCGCTGGATAACCGCCTCCTATCCAATTCTCACTATCCCGCGATCCTCATGAAAGCCTATAAAAATAGGCGTTTCAAAATAAACGGCTGATCCGGCCGGGGGCGCCAATAAAATCAATGAGTTAAGAAAATGCCCTCAGTTGACTAATCGTAATATATAAGTTACAGTCGTCCCTCATGTACGAAGTGCTCCGGACCACTGCCTTCTCCAACTGGCTGGCCGCACTCGAAGACCGCACGGGCCGTATTGCGGTTCTGTCCAGGCTCGATCGTTTAGCGTTGGGTAATGTCGGGGACACCAAGGCTGTGGGCGCAGGGGTGTCAGAACTGCGAATCGATGTAGGTCCTGGTTACCGCGTGTACTTCATGCGAGTCGGTGCGCGAGTCTATGTGGTGCTGGCCGGTGGCGCCAAACGTACGCAGGCCGCTGACATCAAGAGAGCAGTCGTGATGGCAACAGAGTTGAAGGCAGCGTCGCCGTCCGGGGCCGCAAGGAGATCGAGATGAAAACGAAGATCAATGCTAAGGCCGCCCGCAAACTAGGTGTCCGGCGTTTCGATGCCGCGGATTATCTTCGCGACGAAGCGGACATCGCCGCCTATCTGGAGGCAGCCGCGACGGGGGGTGATCCCAAAGTTCTGGCTGCGGCGCTTGGAGCTGTCGCCCGCGCCAGGGGCATGACGCAGATTGCACGCAAGGTAGGAATGACTCGCGAAGCTCTTTATCGATCTCTGTCAGCGCAGGGGAATCCAGAACTGACAACTCTGACCCGCGTGCTCAAGGCGGTCGGCATGCGAATCGCGATTCAGCCGGCAGCGTGATCCCCGCACTGATCCTGCTGAGCGCTGGGTATCGTTCCGAACGCGTTTTGAACTCGCGCGATCCCGCAAACCCTGAATCCATACGACCGAATTTCTGCAGGTCGTTCCACGACAAAACCCGACACCGGTCATGGGAAGGACTCCGGCCGTGGGAGCCAAGTTAGTAACAAATATTCAAAAGAACCATCAGTCGCTGGTTCGAAGCACGACTGCCGCGCGGGCACCGAGTTCGGTAGCCGAGTGCCCGAGCGCAAATTCGTAGTTGCCCGGCGCAACGTGCCAATGACCATCCTTCCAATGCGCAAGGAGCCGGCGATCGATCTCGATCGAAACGTGCTTCATGGTGCCTGCGCTGAGCGACACGCGCTGGTAACCCACAAGCCGCAGCATCTTCTCGCCGGCGGCATTGATCAGGTACAGCTGGGCCACGGTATCGCCTTCGCGTGCGCCGGTATTGCGAACCGAGAAGCTTGCGGTCAGCAGCTTGCCGACCTGAAGAGTGAGTTCTTTTTCTTCAAATGTCGTGTAGCTCAGGCCATAGCCGAACGGGAACAGAGGTTGTAGTTGGTTCCGGGCGTACCAGCGGTAGCCGACATCCGCGCCCTCGTGGCGATAGTCGATCGTCAGGGTCTGGCCGGGCTTGCCATCACCCTGGTAATCCGGGTCGATAGTGTCGCTTCCGGGAAGTACCGGGTGTGGGAGTTGTGCGAGTGAGGCCGGGAATGTGATGGGCAGGTGCCCCGAGGGATTGGTTTTGCCGAACAGGACCGCAGCGATCGCTTCGCCGCCGCGCGCGCCCGGATACCACGCTTCGAGTACGGCGGCTGTTTTCGCGAGCCAAGGCATCAGCACCGGACCACCGGTTTCCAATACAACGATGGTGCGCGGATTCGCGGCGGCGACGGCTTCTATGAGTGCGTCCTGGCCCTGTGGCAGGGAGAGATCCGGCGCATCGAGTCCCTCCGTCATCCACTGTGTGGCGAATATGATGGCTACGTCGGATTGGCGAGCGGCCGCCACCGCGTCTGTGATGTAACGGCCGTCGCGAACGATGAATTCAGCGCCGGGCGCCTGGGATCGGAGCGCCTCGAGCGGCGAAGAGCGGTGCCAGGCGATGTTGGCGAATGCCGCAAAAGTGCCTCGACCTCCAAGCGGAACCGTGACTGCCGGGCCTTCCACTCCCTGTACCTGGCTGGAGCCGCCGCCAGAAAGAACTCCACTGTCGGCGTACCCGCCGATGACGGCGATCTTGCGCACGGCAGTATTCAGCGGAAGCGCTTCACGCTCATTGCGCAACAGGACGATGGACTGCTTCGCTTCCTGTTCGGCGACGGCCAAGTGGGCTTCAGCATCGATCGGCTTCGACTCAGTACTCCAGCGGTCGAGTCCGACTGCATAGATCGAGCGTAGTACGCGACGGTTCATGTCAGTGAGTCGCGCGGCATAATGTGGATCGCGTGCGGCAGCCTCCCCAAGAGGAGCACCGAACCAGACTTGATCATCGAGCTGTGCGCCGGATTGCTGATCCAGTCCGTGTAGCGCGGTCTCGAGGCTCGGTACCGCACCCCAGTCCGACATCACGAATCCCTTGTAGCCCCAGTCGCGCTTCAGCACCTCGTTCAACAGGTGGTCGTTGTCGCAGGCGTAAGGACCGTTGACGCGGTTGTATGCGCACATGATCGAGCCGGGTTGGCCCTTTTCGATGGCGATCTCGAATGCCAGCAGGTCGCTCTCGCGGGCGGCAGCCTCGTCAATGACGACGTTGCCGAAATGCCGTGCCGTCTCCTGGTCGTTCAACGCGAAGTGCTTGATCGTGGACAGGACGCCCTGGGACTGGATGCCCTGAACAGAAGCGGCATCCAGTGTTCCTGCCAGCCACGGGTCCTCCCCGAGGTACTCAAAATTTCTGCCGTTGCGCGGATCGCGCGCCAGGTTGGCTCCGCCTGCCAGCAGCACGTTGAAGCCCTTGGCGCGAGCTTCGCCGGCAATCATTGAACCCCCCGCATGCGCGGTTGCCGGATCCCATGTGGCTGCCAGCGCCAGGCCCGAGGGCAGGGCGGTTGCACCGTCCTTGCGCAGACCAAATACCCAGGCGATTCCCAGGCTCGCATCGGTCTCGCGTAGCGACGGAATCGAGAGCCGCGGGATACCCGACACGTAGCCGGCGCCTGGTATGGCTTCGGATGGAACCTCAATCGGCTTGCCGAAGGGGAGGGGCATGACGCCCTGAGTCAGCACCAGCCGCTCGGCAGCCGTCATCCGGGCTTCGGTCGCAGCAGCGCGGGTGTCGGCGGATTCGAGCACGCCGGCACGAGCGCCGGTCGATGTGATCGCAACGGTCAGCCACAACGAAAGAAACTGAAGGCGATTCATGGCGTTGTCCTCTTCGGAAAATTGTGCATAGCGCTACAAGTAGGTATCGTCAGTGGAAGATTCGTGGGTCGCGAAAGTAATCACGCGTGCAGCGTTTCAGTGCGGAGCAAAATGACCGAGTCAGCCAAGTCCAAACGCGTGAGGGCCTTGCAGAAGGAGGGCCTGGGTATCATTGAGACCGTGCTGGGTCGTGGCGAGCGGCCGATCATCGGCCTGTACCTGTACACGGCGGTGGGCAAGATGCTGGAGGGTATCCGCCGGAGTCCGAAGTACCGGAAGATCCGGCCGCACCTCATTGGGACTCCCGCCATTCTGCTGGTCCGGCCCCGGATCAGCCAATCGGAACTGGCGGGATTCCTCGGGTGCGGGCGCGCTACCGCGGGCAAGCAGGCGTCCGCGTGCGTCCGCGACGGATGGGTGAAGCGCAGCCGCTCGCTGGTGGACCGCCGCATGTACGTACTCGAACTGACGGCCCTGGGGCGGTCAAAACTTGAGGAAGTGGCGGAAGTCATTGACGAGCATGAGTCTGTGATGTTCGAAGGATTCAGTGCGGCTGACCGCGCAAACCTGCGGGCACTCCTGTCCAAGTTTATCGTCGGGTAGAACCGCGTAGTCCGACTTTGCTGGCAGCGGCTCAGCCGTGATCCTGGCTTGAGCCACTTCCACGACCTCCACTGCATTGCTTGAGCGAATGTGGTTGTACTTGACCGATATAGTAGCGCGGTTTACTAATATTGCATGGCTTTCGATAAAAATCCTGGCAATGGAGGCCACGAGCGGCTGCAGACAGTACCCAGGCACACGACTGTTGCACGGCGGAGTGTGCCGTGATTAACCCCCGCTTTGCACGTTCTGCTCACCATTTGTCGCTGGCTCGCACGGCCAGGTGCAGTCGTGTTGCGCAAAAGTACCTACATCGCATGGATGTCGACTGCCAGCGAACAGGAACTGCCCTTCACCCCAGTAAAGCGAGCGGCGCTGCGTAGCTTGTTCACAGGCAACACCCACGCACCCATCAGAGAAACGCCTGCAGCGCTGCGCACGTTGCTGGATGCCAACACGGTGTCTCTGCCCGTGAGCAAGTCTCCCCGCCACGGCCTGCTGCCCGCTGACGATCGCCCGGAAGGTCTTTCACTGGCGCCCCCGGGGTGTCTTCGAATGGTGAGCGAACGTGAGCGAACGTGAGCGAGCTTGACTGAAGTAGTAAACCGCGATACAAATAGCCCCAAGGAACTATCGTGTTTCTTGCGCCAGAGAGGCAAGAGACATATCTAAATAGTAACCGCTGATACAAAACAAGCATTTCGGGGGTTCAGATGAACGGCACTCAAAGTCAGCCTGCTGGCACAAACGGGAGGGGATTGAAGATGGTCAAGTCAGCTTTGTCGGCGCCAAGTCGCTTGGTGCTCGGATTCCTGGTGGGAGCCTGTGCGCTCACCGGAGCGCCTACGGCCTGGGCGCAGGCAGCCGCTGCTGCCAAGGGCAGCAGCGCATCGGCTGCCACCGGACAGGAACTCGAGGAAGTCATCGTCACAGCCAACAAGATCAAGGAGCCGGTGCAGAAGGTCGCCCAGACCATCAACGTCGTCTCGGCTGCGACGCTCGATCAATTGCATGTCCAGAATCTGCAGGAGTTGCAGAACGTCGTTGGCGGCCTGTCGCTGACCGTAACCAGCCCCAGTGAGCAGTCGATCTCCTTGCGAGGCATCAAGATGCCCAGCGCCGGCGGCTCCGGCGGCACGACCAACACCGTCGAGAGCTATCTGAACGATGCGCCCATCAGCACCATCGACACCTTCACCACGAACCTCGACATCGCTCAGGTCGAGGTGCTACGCGGTCCCCAGGGCACACTGCGCGGCCGTCCGTCTCCGTCGGGCGCCATAACAATCGCTACCCAGCGCGGCAGTTTCGACCATACCGAGGGCTACGTCGAAGCCACGGGCAGCGACCACAACGGCAAGAACGTGCAGGCGGCCGTCGGCGGGCCGATCAACGACCAATTGGCCTTCCGCGTGGCGGGTGTCTATGACGACAACGATGGCACGCAGGTCAAAGACATCTACAACGGTCACCACAACAACTCCAAGACCTACGCGGGTCGTGCGACCCTGACCTGGCGGCCGTCGGACAAGCTCGAGTTCAACCTCATGCAGCAGCTCGTCCACACCGACGGCGATTTCTATCGTCAGGTCGAAGGAACGCCGCCTTGCTCGGTGGCCGATGGCGGCACGTTCCCGGTCAGTTCGGTCGGCTGCGGTCGCACGCTGACTCTCGAGGACAAGATCGCCCTCAACGAAGGCACCAACAAGAATTCCTACCGGGGATACATGACCATCCTGAATGCACGGTACAAGTTGACCGACACGCTCGAGGCCGACTACGTCGGCAGCTACAACAATACGGACTACTACACGGATCTGGATTTCGATTTCGCCGGTGTGGGCGACGCGAACAACTTCGCCAATGATATTTCCGTGCGCAACAAGAACAATGTCATGACGAATGAGTTCCGGCTCCAGTCCGCGGGGAATGCGATCTACAATTTCACTTACGGCGTGTTCACTGCAAAGAATCGCTCGGAATCACACCTGCGATTCCCGTTCAACTTCTCTCCCCCCGGTCTGGTTGAGAACGACACGGCTCGAGTGGATAAGGACATTGGTCTGTTCACGAACCAGCGCTTCAATCTCGGTGAGCGCGACAGCGTCGCTGTGGGCGCCCGTTATTCCACGATCGAGGTAGATGCCCTTAGCGCCGGAACGACCCACATCTATTCTGCTACTACCGGCAACGCCAGTTTCCAGCATCAGTTCACGCAGGATCTCATGGCCTATGTGTCTTATGGCACCTCATTCCGCCCAGGTTCCGGCAACGCGCTGGGCTCGCCCAATGCCGGTGCGGGAATTCCGATCAGCTTCGGCAATTTCAATGACGAACATTCACATTCGCTGGAATTCGGCATCAAATCGCAGTGGTTCGACCGCCGCCTGACAGCAAATTTGTCGTACTTCGATCAGAAATACCAGGGCTACATCGCTTCGCAGTTCAACATCGCCTGCACGGGTGTGCCGAATTCGGGTGGCCTCGCGTACGCGACGGTCGACGGTTCAGCCGCTGGCGGAGCCTGCTTCGGGACGATGTTCCGCAACGCCGATGCGGTCAGCAAGGGCGTGGAGTTCGAGCTTCGTGCCCAGGTGACTCCCGATTGGCTGATCGGGGTGAACTACACCTATACCGACGCACACTTCGCCAATGCGCTCGTGCCCTGCAACGACTACAACGGCGACGGCATTCCGGACGTCAACGGCACGCCGATGGTGCAACAGGGCAAGTACGTCAGCGAGTGTCACTCGAACACCACGCTTGGTTCGCTGCCCAAGGTTGCCATCAGCGGCATGACCAACTACGAGATGCATTTCGGCGGTCTCGACGAGTACTTCAGCGCCAACGCCATCAAGCGTGACGAGTCCTACTTTCCGCAGACCGCGCGCTGGTTTCCGGGCTACACCCAGGTCAATGCCACGCTGGGCGTGAAGTCGCGCACCAGTCATTGGGACGTAAACGTCTGGGCGAAGAACCTCTTCAACAAGGTCGTTCAGGACACCGACGGGGGTCCGTGGAACATCTTTGGCCAGTATGCGGGCGTGCGCATTGGCACGGTCATCAACGATCGCGAGATCGGCGCGACGCTGCGCTGGGGATTCTAGGCGGCGGCTCTCCTTCGGCGGGAGCGCCCACTTAACGGCGATTGCTATCCGGCCCTGCCAGGGAAGGCGCTGTCCTTCCCGGCAGGGTGGATTCCCGCCGATCACCGGCCGCCCTGCGGGCACTCACGCTAACCAGGTAAAAGAATTGAGGGCATCGGCATGAACAAGGCCATCAAGGTCGCAGCCTTAGGCCTTGCAGGGGCTACGTCTGGAGTGGCTGCAGCCGCTCCGATGTGGATCACAGCGCCAGCCGCTGTACAGGCGGATGCAGTCCACCGTCCGGTGGTCCTGCAGTTTCGTCGCGAGGTATCGCTGCGGGAACGGCCACGTGCTCTGAATATCCAGGTCAGTGCAGACAATCGCTTTCTGCTGCTGATCAATGGCAAACGGGTCGGAACGGGCCCGGCACGAGGCGACCTGCGCCACTGGCGCTATGAAAGCCTCGACATCGCGCCATTCCTGAACAAGGGTCTCAATGTCATCGCCGCGCAGGTCTGGAACGACGCGACCAGCGCGCCGATGGCGCAGGTCAGTTCCGGACACACTGCTTTTTGGCTGCGCTCGCCAGATGCTGTGCAGGGCGGTCTCGTGGAGACCGGACCGGACTGGCAGGTGCGCGCCGACGAGTCTCGCACGGTGGAGCCGGGCATGGCTTCGCTGCGGCCCTCGCTGGGCGGGATTTTCTACGCTGCCGGTCCTCCGGAGACGCACAAGGGCGCGCTGCAATTTCCCGACTGGGCGCAGCTGCACACGGAAGCGAGCGACTGGCGACCCGCCGTCGTCGCGAACGATGGCGATTCATCGCCCTGGTCGCTGGTGGCCGATGCATTGCCGCCGATGCGGTACGAGCCGGTTGGGGGCATCCGCCTGGTGCGGGCCGGCGGCGTCGCTGCGACACGGTTTCCGGGCGCGCAAGTGACAGTGCCGGCGCGCTCCGACGCGTCACTGCTGCTCGACATGGGTCGCGTTCTCTCGGCCTATCCTGCCCTGTTGGTGTCCGGTGGCGCAGGCGCACAATTGAAACTGACTTATTCCGAGGCGCTCTATGATCCTGACGCGCGCTCGACCGATCCGCTGGAGGCCTCGCGGATCCGGCTCGCGGATCGCGCGGCAGTGGGCGATGGTGTGGCACTCGGGCTGACCGATACCTTCGAGCCGGATGGTGCCGACCAACGGCTGTTCCAACCTTTCTGGTGGCGCACCTGGCGCTTTGTGCAGATCCAGGTCAAGACCGGTGACCAGCCGCTGACCCTGGACAACTTTTCGGCGGCAGAGACCGGCTATCCGCTGAAACAGCAGGGCTGGTTTCGCAGCGACGATCCCGAACTGGATGCGATCTGGCGCACGGGCTGGGCGACGGCACGCGTCGATGCGCACGAAACTTACATGGACAGCGCCTATTGGGAGCAACTGCAGTACATCGGCGATACGCGCATCCAGATGCTGGTCTCGTACGACGTGGCCGGCGATGCGCGCCTGGCCGTGCAGGCGCTGGACGCCTTCGACAGTTCGAGGGGAGAGGGCGCACTGCCCGAGTCGGCCTTCCCCAATGTGTTCCACCAGATCATTCCGCCGTTTGCACTGCTCTGGATCGGTGGCTTGCATGACTACTGGATGTTCCAGACCGATACCGCCGTCGTGAAACGCAACCTGCCCGGGACGCGGGCCGTGCTCGATGATTTCGCGCACTACCAGCTGCCCTCGGGTCTCGTGGGGCCGATGCCCGGATGGCCCTTCGTCGACTGGGTCGCCGGCCTGGATGGCTGGAAGGATCGCGAGCACGGCACCCTGAGCTGCATCGTGTCGATGCAGTACTTCGGAGCCCTGCATGAAGCTGCAGACCTGGAGAGCGCGTTCGGAGATCACCAGCGGGCTGATCAGTACCTGGCGTCGGCCGACAAAGTCAGGGCAGGATTGAACGCCGAGTGCTGGGATCCGCAACGCGGCCTGTACGCCAATACGCCGGAAAAAACGGAGTTCAGCCAACACGGTGCCGCGCTGGCGGTCCTGTATGACATCGCACCCGCGGGCCAGCAGCGCGCGCTGCTCGATCGGGTATCCATCCCGGACCATGGCCTGGGCGCGCCGCCCGGGGTCACATCGACGAGCTACTATTTTTCGTTCTACCTGGCACGTGCGCTGGCGCACGCCGGAATGACCGATCGTTATCTGGGCCTGCTCGGGCCCTGGCGCGAGATGCTGCACAGGCATTTCACCACCTGGCCGGAGAAGCCTGATCCGAGCCGCTCCGACACGCATGCCTGGGCAGCGCATCCCACCGTGGGACTCACGACCTACATCGCCGGCATCCAGCCAGATGCGCCGGGCTATTCACGCGTCAGGATCGAGCCGCATCTCGGCCCGCTCAAGAGGCTGGACGCTGCAGTGGCACATCCATCGGGGCGTATCGAGGTCAGATACGACGTGCAGCGGCGAACGGTCGCGGCCCGTGTCCGCCTGCCCCCGGGACTGCACGGCTCCTTCCTGTGGAATGGGAAGGCGAGGCCGTTGAACCCTGGTGCCAATCACTTCGTATTGCCTCGTGTCGATACTGTCGGGGAGTAAAGCGTGAAGAAGTGGGAGCCTCTGTTCCTGGCGCGTCGTGCGCTGCTGAAACGGGCGGCCGCCATGGCCGCCCTGGCAGCGAGCTCTCCGTGGCCGGTCTTAGCGACCCCCGCTTCCGAGGGGACAACAGGCGAACTGGTCGAGGTCGACACGATCGAGGGTCGACTGCGCGGTCGGCGTGCTGGCGATATCGTGACCTTCAAGGGCGTGCGGTATGCCGAGCCACCGCTCGGCGCCGGCCGATTCCTGGCGGCGCGGCCGCTCAAGTCATGGAAGGGTGTGCGCGATGCACTGCAGTGGGGTCACCCGGCATTGCAGGAGCGCGGCAAAGTCTTTGGGATCAACGAGCCCGCGCCGGACGAGGACTGCCTGGTGCTCAATATCTGGACGCCTGCCATCAACGACGGACGTCGTCGCCCTGTGATGTTTTACTGCCATGGCGGCGGCTTCTCGGTCGGCTCGGGCGCGAGTGTCCTGCAGGACGGCTCCAATCTTGCGCGCGAGTACGACGTCGTGGTGGTGCAATCCAATCATCGTCTCGGGATCATGGGCTATCTATGGCTCGCCGATGTACTGGGCGAACCCTATGCCTCGTCCGCGAATGCCGGCATGCTCGATATCGTCTCAGCGCTCGCGTGGACTCAACGAAACATCGCAGCCTTTGGCGGTGACCCGCGCAACGTGATGGTCTGGGGTGAGTCCGGTGGCGGTGCGAAGACTTCGTGCATCTATGCCATGCCGGCCGCCGCGCCATACTTTCACAAGGCGTCAATCGAGAGTGGCCCGGGCGTACGCATGACGGATCGCGACACTGCGGCCGGCACGACCCATTGGGTGCTCGAGCAGCTCGGGCTGACACGGAGGGGAGCGCGCAAGCTGCTCGAGGTGCCGGCCGAGAAACTGCTGTCGCTGCAGCTCAATCCGCCGCCAGGCGGGTCGCTGGGCCCAAGGGGCGGGCGCCGCGGCATTGGGGCATCAGGCGTTGGAGGCTTCAGCCCCGTCGTGGACGGTTTGGTGCTCCCCTCGCATCCCTTCGATCCGGTGGCGCCAGCGATCTCCGCGGACAAGCCGCTGATCGTGGGTTCCAATCGCGACGAGATCGTCTTCTTCTATATGACATCGCCCGACCGTTCGGCGTTGTCATTGAGCGAGGAGGGCCTGGTGAGCCACCTTGCGGCCAGGTTTGGCGACAACGGCAAGCAATTGCTTGCGGTCTACCGGCAATCCCGTCCCGATGCCTCGCCCAGCGAGATCGCCGTGGCCATAGAGAGCGCGGCCTTTGCGGGCGCGGGTTCGATCGCCATCGCCGAGCGCAAGGCATCGCAAGGGCGTGCTCCGGTCTTCATGTACCAGATGACCGACCACATCAATTCGCTCGTTCCTGGCACGGACTACGCGATGGGTGCCATGCACGCGATGGACATCCGCCTGAAGTTCGACAATCTGGCAGCGGCCGAAAGTACCTCGCCTTCGCTTACTCCGGAAGAGCATGCCGATCATGAGAAGGCGGCGAAGAACATGAGCCAGATGTGGGCGACATTTGCCCGAACCAGCCAGCCCGCGGCCTCGGGGCAACCCGCGTGGCCGGCTTATGATCTGCACTCGCGCTCGACCATGTACATTGCGGCCAACTGCCACGTGGCGAATGATCCGTATCCCGTGGAGCGTCAGGTCTGGGCCGATCTCGATCGATGATCAGGTAGCTGAAGGATTGCGCAGCCCGAAGAATGGTACGGCAACATCCATCGACATCCGCTACATCGCCGGGGACTCGACCGGGGGATTTGTCGGAAGTAGGCCCGACAAGTAGCGATTTCCAGGCTGATTTTGAGGTTTTCCGCTCCGGCCGGGGGCGCCATCCAAACACGACCAGGCAGGTCCAGGAATATCCGCGGGAGCCCAGCTTTTGTGCAACTCCGCGTTTCGGAGCGGAATTTCAACGGTTCCCGATCCCTGCGACTTCTATCAGCCGGAATACTCCAATGCCCTGGGTTACCGAAAGCGGGAGGACGTCGGAATAGTTACGAAACGGCCTTTACGCCCAGACGGTGGAGCGCGCGCCGCACGCCTGTCGACGCAGAATTGAAGCTTTCATGGGATATCCGGGCCAGATCGCGTCCGCCGCTCTTGGCTTCATATAGTGCGACGTCTGCTTGTGCGACGATGTCGTCGAGCGTTTTGATGCCGGATTCATTGGTCGCAAGCCCGGCGCTGAAGCTCACATGAACATCGGCTGCGGAAGAGGGCGCACTGATCCGCAGCGCCGCTGCCCGCAGCCGCTCAATGATCGACATTGCCGTGTCGAGTGTAGTGTTGGGCAGCACGACAATGAATTCCTCGCCGCCCCAGCGACCGACAAAGTCCGATGAACGCAGCGTTTCACGACCGATCCTGGCAAATTCCTTGAGTATGAAATCCCCGGTCGCGTGACCATGACGATCATTGATGGTTTTGAAGTGGTCGAGGTCGACGATGGCTACCGTCAACGGATTGTGCTGGGCGATAGCTGCCTGGAGCGCGGCCGTCGCGTATTCGACACTGCGGCGGCGGTTGGGCAGGCCTGTCAGACCGTCATGCGCCGCAAGCGCGACCAATTGACGTTTGTGCCGGTAACTTGCGATCAGGGTGTAGGTGAGCAGTACGATAACGCAAGCGCCTGCCAGGACTCCAGCCGCGGACCAGCGCAACAGATCGGACTGCCGCTGCATGCGCTCCCTGTTCAGAGCGAGTTGGCTCTGCAAGGAGGCGTTCTGGGCCACCTGTCGATCGGTTTCGAAACGCGCCCGCAGCACAGTGGCGAGCCTGATCCGTTCGGCGTCCGCTTCCTGGGAGTTGCGGCGCGAGAACTCCGTGAGGTCCCCGTAAGCCTCCTGGTATCGGCCCAAGTCTGCAAGAGTGCGCGCACGTAGTTCGTACAGGGCTGCGACGCGGCGTGGTTGGAGGTCCGAGCCTCTCTGGTTTAAGACGTCGTTGAGCGACGACAGCGCGCGCAGTGGCTTTCCTTGCTCAAGATCAATTCGGGCCAGCAGGGCTTGCGTCTCCTTCGTGACGTCCACTGCTTTCGCAGACGTGAAGATTCGCAGCGCGCTTTGGCACAGAGGTCTGGCCGATCGCCACCGTCTGATTTCTATCTGCGACTGGCAAGTGCGCAGATCAGCGAACGCGACTCCCTGCAGGTCGTTGAGACGCACGCTGATCCGCCTCGCTTTGTCGAAGTGACGAATCGCGCCGATTTGATCGTGCATCGCGCGCAAGATCTCTCCGCGTAGGAATAGCGAGATAGACTGGTCCATCCATAGATTCTGCGCAGTGCTCTGATCGACCACCTCTTGGTTGAGCGAGAGTGCCTGTGTGAAGTCGCCGGCGCTCCGCAACACCTGCGACAATGCATCCGCCGCCAACACGCGCTGCGCATCCCAGCCGGTTTGGGAACTAGCCCGGTAGGCCTGCGTCAATGTCCTGGTGGCAAGATCGTCTCTGTCCTGACGATGTTGCAGAGTTCCCAGCGTGATCTGCAGACAGAGGTCCGCGAGGGAGCCGGGGCTTACCGAAGTGCGCGCAGATTGCACTGTGGCCGCGGCTTCCTTCAAGCCAGCATCGTCATAGACATTTTCGGCGGCGGCTGCGACCAGGCTCAGATGTGTCAAATCCCCCTTGGCCGGCGCGTACTTGAGCCCGGTGATTGCTGCCGCGCGTGCGGCACTGTCGAGTTCGAGCAGTTGGTAGCCTTCTGCCAGTACGCCGTAGAGCAGTGCGAGTCGGCGAGGATTTTGCGGCGAGCGGGTTGCAATCGAATCGATCTGTGACTGGATTCGTGGCAATGCCTTGACTGGATCCTGGTGGACCAACCGTTCCAAAAGGTGAAACTCCGATTCGTTTTGGCTGAAGCAGGTTGCCCCGGCAATGGCTGGGGCAATGATGCTCAACGCGCAAGCGGCAACGGCAGCCACGCCGCAGGCTCGCCCAGGCAGCGCGTGAGGCTGTGGTCGCTGGCGACGACCTTGCGGGGGCATGCCGGACCCTGACATGACGGACGCTCCGGTGAGTGGGGACGCATGGATACCCGTAGGGTGTCGACACAGACGGCCGTATCTTTAGGCGGGGCAAGCGGTCCCTGAGTAAACCCCGATCACGGATTTTCACCAGTTGCGCGTCTCAATGAAGCGTGCCGTCACAGAACGCCGACAAAGTGTCGGCCAGTTCTGACAGCAGCTCGGGTCATCGGCTGATGTGGCCGTCGCCTCAACAATAGGACGATCAGAGGGCCGGAAGTTCCGGTGACCGGATATCGCATTGAAGTCGTGGTTCTTTATGCAAGCAAACTGGAGGATCAACATGAAGCCTTTTGAAAATGGTCCGACGGTCTTTCGCAGCACCCTGATCGCCGCGGCGCTGGCCGTGGGACTGGGCGCCTCCGGGGCGTCGCTGGCCGAAACCGGCAACACCACCGCGCTCCAGAGTCACAGCGACAGCGCCGGAGCCGAAATTGCCGATACTGTGATCACTGCCGCCGTGAAGGCGAAGTACATGACGGACGAGCGATTGAGCGGCTCGGACATCGGCGTCGCCACTACCAATGGTGTAGTGACGCTCACCGGTACCGTGGCGAGGGCGGAGTACACGCAGATCGCCATCGAGGTGGCGAAAGCCGTCGAGGGCGTGAAGAGCGTGGACTCGTCGGGACTTTCCGCCAGCGGTGTCTAGTGTTCCAGAGGAAATGACCGTGACCGCAAAGCATGGTGGCACAACGTGGCGAAAACTCAGTGCCCGAGTCAGGAAGCAGTTGGCAAGGCTCGATGACGACAGTACTGAGGCGTTTCTGGATCGATTGAACACGATTGCCGACAGCGCCCAGTCGACTCACGTCGCCTTCGCGGACGACATGGAGCGACAGGTGCAGATATGGTTGCGCCTGCTCGAGGGCAGTGTTGGCGCTGAGTCGGCGGCTGCAGACCAACGCGGGGAATCGCAGCTGCAGGAGAATCCAGCAACGTCCATTGCGCAATGAATGAGGGTTCCTACGTCGCAAAGAGCTGTTCGAGCGCGTCGGCGGCGCTTCGCCCAAAGCGACGTGTGAGGCGTCGGAGCAGATCGCGATCGAGCTGCGTACCGGACGCCAGCAGGGCGGCGCGGGCATCGGCCAGGTCCTGTGGCCCACCGGCAAAGCACTTCATGGCGATGAAGTCTTCGCGGCCTATGACGCGCAGGGCGTCCCCTTGGAAGGGCACGATGATCGTGCGCGAGAAGGCTTCAGGGTCCATGTCGCGAAGACCTGCCAACAACTCCACAGTATTTTCGTGGGTGTCCTGCAATACCAGCAGGGCCGGGATTGGATCGTCCGGGTCGCCGACACGCAGTTGTGCGTGGAAGCCAGCTTCCTCAAACGCTTTGCGCAAGGCACCCAATCGCGGAAAAGCGACGGACAGCAGCGCGTCCGCGTCGGTGGTGCCGCGCACTTCGCCGTGCACGGCGGCGGCCAGCGCGCCAATCACGGCGTAAGGGACGTTGTGCCTGGTCAGGATCTCGGCCACATCCAGGAACAGGAGCGAAGACTGTCCCGGCGCCTGCGTTCTCATGCCACTTCGGATCGCATTCTAGGGCGCGCTACGCGGTCGCGCAGCGACTGAGAGTCCGGAGCCGCGATGCAATTCGGCCAGTAGTTCACTGTGCTGCAGCTGGGCATTGAGGCGCTGCTCCGGTGTGAGGCGGTGGGTACTTTCTCTTAGCGCATCGCGAGCCTGCTCTGTCAGTCTCGAGCGCTGAGTGCGCCCGCCGGTACCGCTAGCGTTTACAGAGGCTCCGGCTTCGGCCGGATCCTTTCCGGTGTGCAAGACCAGTGGCAAGCGCGCGCGTGCGGCAATGCGAATCAGCAGCTCCAGGGAAAGATCTGTGACCCGGCCGTGGGCGATCTTGCTCAAGGTGGGCTGCGGAATGTCCAGCTCGCGGGCCGCGGCAATCTGCGAGCGGCCAGACCGCTGAATATGGCGTGCGATCTGCAGCGCCACGTCCTGACGCAGGGCCCGGATCGTGGCAATGTCGGGCGGCTCAGCCTGGGAAAGCAACTGAGGGGTCATAGTAAAGTAACTATAACAGTCATTAAACAACTATGCCATTCGGTTAGCCGATCCGCCAAAGCGTAGCCGTCCGGGAGCTATAAATGTAAATAAGATCAATAAGTTAGATTGCTGCAGCGGCAGACGTTGAGCCAATTTGCCGCCCAGGTGCGAATGGTGACGGCCACCCGGGGCCCGCAGGTCGTATCGAACGACATTCGCAGCGTTGCTGTTTGTCTCTAAAGGGCTCCGGAAAACAGCTTGAGATCTATCGCATTCGCCATCGCGACATAGCCGGCATCACCAGGGTGCAGATTGTCTCCGGAGTCATAGGCTGTCGCCATTCTGCCGGGATCGGCTTTGTCCCTGACGGCCTGATCGAAATCAATGACCGCGTCATAACTGCCGCTGCTGCGAATCCAGCTATTCACCTCCAATCGAACGCGCTCGCGCTCTTCGGAGTAGTAGAAGGAACCCTTGAACGGCAGCAGTGTGCCACCGATTATCTTCAGGCCCAATGCATGCGCCCGGGCAATCAGCTGCTGATGGGCGGCGATGAGTTCGGCCGCAGTTACGGGGAGTCCTGTGCTGCTGAACTTCCCGTCCTCGAAGCGGAAGTCGTTGAACGTGCCTTTGCCGATGCCGATGTCATTGATGCCTTCCAGGACGATTACATAGGAGGCGGCAGGCTGCGACGCTACGTCGCGATCGAACCGAGCCAGTGCAGAGACGCCGATGCCATCCTGCAACAGGCGATTCCCGCCAATCCCCTGGTTTGATACGCCGTACTTGACCTTGCCAGCCGCTTGCGCCAATCGCAGCGCGAGTTGGCCCGGCCAGCCGCGTACTTCCTGAGAGGTCGACGTGGCTCCGTCGGTGATCGAGTCGCCGAACGCAACGATGGTTGCGGATCGGGGTGGCGCGTCCACGTAGATGGCGCTCACCAGCGGTCGCGCCGAAACAAGCTTGAAGTCCGCCGGACTGGGGTCTTGCGTGGCGTCGCGGCCCGCGAGGTTGGCCACGAGGATTCCGTTCTGGCCTTGGGCCTGTTGTACGGGTTCCGGCAGATACACACTGACGATCAGGTCTGTCGCGGAGCCAAACGAGATTTCCAAGGGGTCGCTGAGGACTGGCGCCCCGGCCGGAATTACGATTCCGGAGCGATTCCCGAAAGTGACCTTGGTCAGAGTGCCTGGATGCGCGGCAAGTCCCGCATCGGCGACGCCGAGGGAGACAGCGCCTATCACAAGCGGTTTGGTGCCGGCTTCGTTGGAGAGTCGCAGCGCCAGTCGTCGACCCAGCCGTGCCACCGGGATCCGGTAGCGTAAGGTGCCTTGCATCTGCGGCGCCTCGGGAATCGGGCTATTGGCGATGTGCGGAAACGGCTCCGCCGCACTGCAGCCCCAGACGGAGATCCAGTGAATGGGGTAAACAGGTGCGGCCTGCGTGGTGGTCGCCTGTGACAGGCAGAGCAGAATTGCCAGGCTCAAAAGCCGTGTTCTCATCGCGTGAACCTCCCTCGTTGCCAAAACCCGAGAGCAAACATCGTCGACAGACGGGCCTCTTGGCCAGCAATGCCGTGCTCTCAGGCGCATCTGTTCACCAGAAGAAAAGGCCCCGGAACTTGCGTCCCGGGGCCTCATTTAGCACTTGCAAGCGTGCCGCTTAGTAGTTCACGCCGAGACGCAATCCATAGATGCGTGGTTGACCGTACCAGAAATTGAAGATGCGGTCCGGGCCTGCCGCGATGTAGTAGGCATTGACCAGCGGACGATAGTCTTCCAGATTCTGTACGTAGCCCTGAACGGTGTAACGCCCGCCCGGGCTCTTGAACTCCAGGTTCACGTCGGTCTGGTGGTAGGCCTTCTGCTGCGCGTCCTGGTAATCGTAGAAGTCGGTGTAGTAACTGCTCTTGTAACGCTCGAACAGACTCAGCTTCAGCGCTGCACCATTGTCCCAACGGAACGTATGGTCGTAGCCCAGCGTGGCCACGAGTTTCGGAGAGTTGGCCGGGGTATTGCCGGCAAGGTTCGGTTGCTGGACCCCGGCGGTATTCGGATCGAGATCGGAAACAGTGGAAGCGTTGCACGTGGCAGCGGGCGCGCAGAAGATGTCATAGATGCCAAGGAACTGGTCGAACTTCGCATGCAGATAGTTCAGCGTGGCGCTCAGCGAGTCGTTCCGTGTCAGCCTGAAGCCGCTCTCGACGTCAAGACCATAGATGGTGGCCTTGCCGGCATTGAAAGTCTGGCCGCCAACGGCCGGGTTCAATAGCGCAGAAACCTGCAAATCCGCGTAGTCGTAGGAGAACGCGCTCACGTTGACGTAGTGTTGCCCGGAAGCGCCGAAATTCTTCTTGAGGCCGACTTCGACCGCGGTATTCGACTCCGGCTTGAATGTTCCCACCTGGTCGAAGCCGCCACCCTTGAAGCCCGTCGACAATTTTGCATAGACCAGTGTGCGACTGTCAGGCGTGTAATTCAGGCCCAGCAGATAGGTCGCCTTGCTCTCCTCGCTCCCCAGGTTCGAGAACGGAGAAGGAAAGAAGGGATAGGGAGCAAAAGCGGCAGCAAGATCCTGGCGGCCTGCGCCGAGAATGGGAACCGGCAGCGCGAACAGGGGGATCGGAGCATTCCCATATACCGCCGAGCGTTTGTTCTTGGTGTAGCGCAGGCCCACCTGTGCCTTCAGCGTATCGGTCATCTTTACGTCAAATTGGCCGAACGCGGAATTGCTCTTGCTGTCCTGGTTGCGAGTGAAGTAGCTGAGAAAGCCCTGGGTCTGGCCAGGCGCGTTGCCGAAGGCGACACCGTCAAGGGCAAACCCCTGGTCTTCAAGCAGCTTTTCGTCGAAATGGAATACACCGCCCTGGTAGACGAACCGCCCAAGCTCGCCATTCAACCTGAGCTCATGGCTCTGGGTGGTAACGTCGTTCTGGAAAGTGACCGTGTGATAGATCACCGGCAGTCCCTGGTCGCCCGTCTGGCCGCTCTTGCGGTAGCCGCCCACATAGGTCAGCGTAGCCGCGGGGCCGAATGAGTATTCGATGCGCGCTCGCGCCGCGTGCGAATCCTGGTCATAGCCGCCGACGCCATACCAGGGCTGGCCAAACGCCGCCTTGCGATCCTTCGCGGCGAGGAAGTTGGTGTTCATCGGCACACAGGCCGCATAGCTGTTCGGGGGGTCCAGGTACAGCGGCGCGATGTTGACGAATCCCGGGGCGTTGCAGCCGGGGCCCGTGGGCGCGTTCCCGGGCTGATTGAGGTCGACCGTATCTGCCGCCACATTGACATAGTGGCGCTTGGCGTATTCGGCGGCGAAATTGATCTTCAGCGCGTCGCTCGGGTCCAGGCGCAGCGAAATGCGGCCGGCGGCATTCCGTTCGTTGCCCGACTCGGCAGCCGGTGTCGACACGAACGCCGGACCATTGTTCGCCGGGTGGCTGTAGTAGCCGTCATGGTCGTTGTAGATGCCGGCGACTCGAACCGCCGCGATCGAGCCGAGCGGCAGGTCCATGCCGGCTTCAATATTGGTTGCGCCATAGTTGCCGGCACTAGCCGTAGCATTCACTTCGAACTTGTCGCCCGGCTTGCGGGTGATGACGTTCAGCGCGCCGCCGGTGGAATTGCGTCCCTCGAATGTACCCTGCGGTCCCTTCAGTACCTCGATACGGGCAATGTCGAACATTGATGAGCCGAGCACCTGGCCACGGTTGATATATTCGCCGTCGACGTTGACCACGACCGAGGTGTCGTCAGTCTCGCCATTGGTGTTGCTGCCAACGCCGCGCAGGCTGACGCGCAGCGCACTGTTGTCGTTGATCAGCTGGACGGACGGTGCCACTTTCTGAATGTCGTTCAGGCTGGCAAAACCGGTTTCGGCCAGCTTCTCGGCACTGACCACTTGAATCGTGATTGGCACCCTCTGGACGTTTTCGACACGGTTCTGCGCAGTGACGACAACTTCTTCCAGCGTATCAGTGTCACTGTTAGCGGCTGCGGCCCACGTGGCGCCGGTGACTGCGAGCGTCGCTGCCACGAGCGTGCCGAGCCGTGCGAGAGTGTTCAGGTGTCTATTGTGCGTCATTGGTGATTCCCCACTGTGTGCCAATTGCAGAGTGTGCCGGAGGATCTTGAAGCAAGTCCCTGCCACCCCGTCCTCACAATAGAATGCCTATTCTGATTATATTTTGCAAGTCTTCAAATTGCCCGCCGGAAGGCTGTAGCCGACACGCAACAAGTTGGGGCGCGGGCAGAATCGGCCGCCGGCAGCTGCGCGCGGCCATTGGCGTCCGTTGGACGTATCGGAATATCTGTTCTATTCTCTTTGGATACCAGCCCAATTCCCGCAGCTGGAGGAGATCCCGATGTTGCGTCACTCGCGCATGCTCGAGCTCGGCAGCCCGGCCCCGGACTTCACGCTGCCCGACCCTGAAGGGCGAATGCACCGTCTCGCTGATTTCAACAACGGTAACGGTCTGGTCGTGGCTTTCCTGTGCAATCACTGCCCGTTCGTGCAGCACATCGCGGCGGCCTTTGCGCGCGTCGCCGCGGAACTTGCGACCCGCGGCATCCGTACAGTTGCCATATCCTCAAATGACATAGCAGCTCATCCGGAGGATTCCCCGGCGCTCATGGCGGAGTTCGCACAGCAGCATGGTTTCACGTTTCCGTATCTGTATGACGAGAGCCAGAAGGTGGCACTGGCCTATGAGGCCATCTGTACCCCGGACCTGTTCCTGTTTGGCCCGGCGAGTCGGCTCTACTACCGCGGCCAGTTCGATGGCAGCCGGCCCTTCACCGAGTGGGACGTGAAGCTGGGCAAGCCGCGCAACACGGTGCCGTGCGACGGGGCGGACCTGCGTGGCGCCTGCGTCGCGCTGCTGGCCGGATCGCCGCCGCCAGCCGACCAGAAACCCAGTGCCGGCTGCAGCATCAAATGGAAGCCCGAGAATGAACCCGACTGGGCTTGAATGCAGCGCTGCCCAGGGCGATCTCGTGACGGCGTTCTAGTTTTGCAAGATGGATGCCGAAATGAAAACCGCCTTCGCGCGCAAGCCCAAGCAGACACGCAGCCGCCAGTCCTATGACCGGATGCTGGACGCTGCCACGCATATCCTGGAAGAGGACGGACTGCAGGCGCTTACCCTGTCCGAAGTCAGCAGACGCTCGAAAGTGTCGATCGGTTCGATCTATTGCCGGGTCGACGCCAAGGATGATCTGCTGCGCGCCGCGCAGGAGCGCGCGCTGGGCCAGATGGATCGCGAATTCGCACTGCTGCTGGTGCGATTGAGGCGGCGCGTGCTGCCGTTGCGCGAACTGGTACCCGCAGTGGTTCGCGAGCTGGCCAGCTTCCTGCGACGCCACGCGCGACTGTTGTCCGCATTCATGCAGCAGGCCGCCAACGATCCGGTGATCCAGTCCGCCGGCGCCAAGTCCTGGCAGCAGACCGCCCTGGATTTCAAGCTCATCATCCTGGAGCGCCGCGATGAAATCGGCCACCCGGATCCGGACCATGCTGCCGACATGTGCTTCCTGATCGTATACGGGTGTCTGGCCCGTTTCCTTGGCTTCAACTCCTTCGATGCTGAAGCGCAAGGTCTCCCGGCCAATTGGAATGAGCTCATCGACGACCTCGGGTTGATGATGCTGGGCTTCCTCGCGCTCGATCTGCAAAGCGTCACGCGCGCGCCGGGCTTCAAGGCCAGGCCGGCTGGCCAGATTCCCAGGTGACCCTGCCGCCGGGCGCGGCCTGTTGCGGCGCCTCGGTAATACAGGGTCATCTCATTTCATGCCTTGCGACGCTGGAAAAAGGCGTTGCCCACCGCGATCGCGACGCACAGGCTGCCTGCGACGACAAAGGTATTGAGCAGGCTACCCGACCAGCTGTTGACGAAACTCACAAACAGCGGCGACACGAACTGGCCCAGGAAGAAGGCGCTGGCCCACCATCCCATGCCGCGGCCGCGGAACTGCACCGGCAATTCGCGCAGGCTCCAGCTGATGAGTACGGGAATGGTCATGCCCGAGCCCAACTGCTGTATCCAGGCGAGGGCAACCGTGGCGCGTACGCCCAGGTTGAGCCCGATGCCGATCATGCCCAGTCCCAGCAGTATGAAAACGAGCGTGAACTGGAATACCGTGCCGCGCCGGGCAATGAACCTGAAGAGGATTGCCCCGACTGGCACACCAATGGCGGCGATGCCGGAGTAGGTGCCTATGGCGCCGCCGTCTTTCACGCCCATGGCGTCCAGCGCCAGTGAGAACTGCAGCGTGTAGACGAAATATACCGCCGCAAGCACGAAGGTGGTCACGGCGATGCGGCTCATCAGCAGAGTGGGAAACGGCACTGCCGTTGTGCCGGATGCCGCGGTGCTGGCCGGGCGCGCCGCAGCGCGCTGCGGCTCGTATGCGGCGAAATACGCGAACGCGGCCATCCCCAGCGCCACGCCATAGATGAGGAAGGGCAGGCTCCACTGGATCATCGACAGTCGGCCGCTGGTGGCCAGCAGCAGGGCACCCAGCACCGGACCAATAAAACTCTGCCATGCCAGCCACTTGGCGCGCTCGTCCTGCTCGAAGTAGTCGCCCATCAATGTGTTGCCTAGCGTCAGGATGAAGGCTTCGCCCACGCCCAGCAGCAGGCGGCTGCCCATCAACGCGTTGAAGTCAGTGAGGAAGAATGGCAGGACACCGCCAATGCCATAGAGCGTGGTGAACACGAGCAGCAGGCGGCGTCGGCCAATCCGGTCAGCCAGGATGCCGGCGAAGGGTGAGAACAGTGCCACGCAAAGTCCCGGTGCCGAAAGCACCAGCGGCGCCAGCGTCTGGATCCCCGGCACATGCTGGAAATTCTTCACCAGCGCCGGAACAATCGGCATCAGCGTAACGATTGCCATCATCGGCAGGATGCCGACCATGACGACTATCAGACCCTGTGGCCATCCGGCCCGGCGTGGCGTGTCCATCGTTCTTGTTCCCCCGGGTTTTTCGTTCTCAGGCGCGAAGGTCAGGCGAATGTCCGTACTCGCTGGCAAGGTGCTCGCAGGCGCGCACGGTCAGCGCCATCGTCGTCAGGGTCGGCCCGCAGGTGCCGTTGGTGACGAAGCAGCTGCTGTCGGTCACGAAGACATTGGGCGCGTCCCAGACCTGGTTCATCGGATTCAGCACCGAGGTTTTCGGGTCACTGCCCATGCGCGCCCCGCCGCACTCGTGGATGGCACCGCCCACGGCCACGCTGCGCCTGTAGGCCAGTCGAAACAGCATACGCTCGTACCACTTTCCATTGGGCAAGAGCCTGTTGTCCGGGTCGATCCCCAGCGGACTGATCAGGAAGTCGGTGGCGAGGCCAGCCTCGCGAATCATTTCCTTCTGGGTCTGCACCTGGTCGCGCAGCAGCTTCACGTCGTTGTCACGCAGCCGCATGAGCACCGAGGGAATCGGCACGCCGAGGCGGTCGCGCCTGGCAGCAAGGGAGACCTGGTTCTCGACATGCGGCAGGATCTCGCCGTGGCCGGTCAGTCCGAAGACCGAATCCATGTGCGCCGGCACCATCGGTCGTCCGATGATGCCTTGCAGGTTGAATCCGCCCGCATAGCCGGCTTCGCCGGCACGGCGCAACTGCTTGAAGCGGGGAATGTAGATGCCGCCATGGTTGTCGGCCGGCGAAGTGCCGTCGACCAGCTCGCCACCTTTGAAGCCCGGTGCCGTGCCGAAGCCCAGTGTGAGCATCTGGTCCATGAAATATCGGCCCACCAGCCCCGAAGAATTTCCCACGCCATTGGGGTGCTGCCCGCCAGGAGAATTGAGCAGCAGGCGGATACTCTCGATAGTGGAGGCACACACCATCACGACGTTCGCGCGGACTTCGTGCCGCGTGCCGGTGGCTTTGTCGATATACGTGACCCCGGTGGCCTTGCCGGTACGCGCATCGGTATTGATCCTCTCCACCGGCGAGTTGGTTCGCAGCTTGAGGTTGCCGGTTGCTGCAGCAGCCACCAGGGGCAAGGTGGTGCGATTGCGCTGCTCGTCGACCGGCGTGGCCTCCTTACGCACATAGCGCCAGGCCATCGCCCGCGCGTCATGCCAGCGCGACTCCACCGCCTGCTTGAAGTGTTGCTCAGCCCTGCTGAGGCCCGCGGGCCGCAGGTAACTGCCGGAGGGACAATAGGCGATGCCATCGTCGTTGCCGATGACGCCGAGGAAGCGTTCTACCTTGTCGTAGTACGGTGCGAGGTCGTTGTAGCTGATGGGCCAGTCGAATCCGGCGCCCTCGTGGCTCCTGAACTTGAAGGTATAGTCCGACATGCGCAGTGCAACGCGACCCCAGGCCAGGAAGCGGCCACCGACGTGCTTGCCGCGCAGCCACAGGTAGAAGTCCTGTGAAGATTCGTACGGGTGCTCCCGGTCATTGACGAACAGGAAGCTCTTCTCGGGCGTGAAGAACGAGGTGAGGGCCTGCTTGTGCTGGCCTGACAGACCCGCCTTGATGCGGGCGAAAGAACCAATGCTGGCGAAATTGGCCTTGGCCGCCCGCTCGAAGCTCGATTCCGGCAGCGGAGCGCCGGCCTCGAGTACCAGCACCTTCAGACCGCGCTCGGTCAGCTCCTTCGCGGCAAAGCCGCCGGTGGCGCCAGAGCCGACGACGATGGCGTCATGGAATTCCTGTGTCATTGCTCTGTGCGTTCCTGTGCGAGCTGTTTCTGGATGGTCTGCATGATCTCGAGCACCTTGGCGGTGGCAGATACCGGATGCAGCGGATGTTCCGTTGCCCCTGCGAGGATCTGCTTCATCACGGCCCGGAACATCGGCACGTAGCCGTTGCCTTCCTTCGCAAACACTTCGTCTTTCACGCTGGGTGGCGCAGGCGGCTGACCCGTGACGATGCGCAGGCTGCCCGGCGAAAAGAGCTGTTCACCGAAGTCAATGCAACCCTTCGTGCCGCCCACCCAGCCGCGCGGCGGGATCATCGTGGTGATGGACGTGGCCAGCTGCGCCAGCGCGCCCGAGGCATATTTGAGCGTGATCGCTTCCTCGAGATCGACGCCGTCCGGACGCATGGTGCCAGTGGCCGAGATCGTTAGCGGATCACCAAGGAACATCTGCGACAGTGCAATCGTGTAGACGGCCATGTCATACAGCGCGCCGCCGCCGAGTGCCGCATCCCAGAAGCGCTTCGGTCCATTGGCAGGAACCGGATATCCGAGCCCGGCCTGCACGAAACGTGGTTCGCCGATGACTCCCGTCGCGACCAGCTGCATTGCCCGCTGCATCGCCGGACTGAACTTCATCCACATGGCTTCCATCAGGAAGACGTGCGAATCGGCTGCCACGCGGCCGAGCTCGAGGGCTTCGCCCGCCGTCATCGTCAGCGGCTTCTCGCACAGCACATGCTTGCCCGCCAGCAGGGCCTGGCGCGCGTAGGAAAAATGAGTGGAGTGGGGTGTGCCTATGTACACGGCATCGATGTCCGAGGAGGCGCACAGCGCCGCATGGTCGTCAAAGGCCAGCGGCAGGTTCCATTCCTTCGCGAAGGCTGCGGCCGTGTCGCGTGCGCGCGAGCCTACGGCGACCACCTCGGCTGTGTCGCACAGTCGCAGGTCACCTACCGTACGGCGCGCGATGCCACCCGTGCCCACGACTGCCCAGCGAACCTTTCCGCCATTCATCTGTGATTCCTCATCTGCGGGTCAGGTACAACACGGTCGCCAGCACCAGGCACAGCACTCCCACCGCACCGACGCTGGCCAGAAAGCCAGGCGCGAATTTACCCACCAGTGACAGCGCTGGCGGGCTGATGAAGGCACCCAGGAAGAACGCGCCGCCCCACAGGCCCATGCCGCGGCCGCGATGCTCAAATGCATATTTTCCGAGCGACCAGGCAATGAGCGTGGGCAGCATGATGCCGCCGCCCACCTGGCCGAGCGCGTCCAGAGGCAGTCCGAACGTTACGCTCGGCGCCCAGGCCACGCCGACATAGGCCAGACCATAGGCCAGCAGGCTGACCGTCAGCAGCGTCTGCATCGACGCGCCCGTAAAACGCTTGAAGACATAGCCGCCGACAATCGTGCCCATGCTGGCAATCGTCACCAGGATGCTGATGCGGGCGGGCGACTCAACGCCCATGTCGCCGAAGATCCGGCCATGCTGTACGGCCTGCACGTAATAGATGAGCGAGAGCGCCAGCGTAACGCCGCAGACCAGAGCCACGGTGCGCCAGGGAAAGTTCGCCGGTGCGGAGCGCGTGGCGTCACTGACCGTGGCGCGCTGCGGCTCCGGGCAGTTGAGCCACGCCAGCACGAATACCACGAGTCCGAACAGATAGAGCAGGAAAGGGCCGCGCCAGTGCCAGCTCGCCAGCAAGCCGCCCGCGAGGATGGTGGCCGAGCCGAACAGCGCGCCGAACATGTTCTGGTAGCCCAGCCATTTGCGCCGGTCGTGCTCGTCGTAGTAATCACCCAGCAAGGCGTTGCCGCAGGTGAGGATAGCGGCCTCGGCGATGCCCACGACGACGCGGCTGGCGATGATGGCCCTGAGGCTGGTGAACAGCAGGGGTATCGTGCCCAGCATGGCAAAGGCCAGCAGCGCTGCCAGCAGCAGCTTGCGACGACCCCAACGGTCAGCGATCGCGCCGGCGAAGCCGGAGAACAGCGCCACGCACAGCGACGGCACCGTGATGATCATCGGCACCAGCAGTTCGCGATTCGGCTCGGCTGCGAACTGCTGGAACAGCTGCGGCAGGTCCGGCACCAGGCCCGCGAGCGCCAGCACCGGCATCAGGCCGACCAGTATCAGCGTGATGCCGCGCAATGGACTGGCTGCCGCGGGAGTCATCAGTCGCGCTTCATGCCGACAGCGGCAGCACCTTCAACACGCGCTGCAGGTACCAGCTGTTGAGCAGCACGCTGCTCATCACCGGAGTGGGGCCCCCGTCGCTCTCGACGACGACGAGACCGCTTGTAGCCCAGCTCGTTCATCGCGGCCAGCAGACCTGGGAAGTCCACCAGGCCCGTGCCCAGTTCGCCGAACCAGCGCTGGATCTTGCGCTTGCCTCCGGCCAGTATCATGGCGCGCTCCGCGTGCGGCAGCTGGTACTCGCCCAGCGTGTCGGTAGCCAGAGCGTCCTTGAAATGAAAGTGCCGAACGCGGGAGTGATAGCGGCGATACAGCGCCACCACATCGTGGCCGGCGATGGTCAATTCCGCGGTGTCGAAGGCGAGGTTCACGCACGAGGCATCGCACAGAGTCAGCAGCTGGTCGAGCTCCTGCGTGGTGCGCAGGGCCGAGAGTGCGTCGATGTGCAGCACCGTGTGCAGGCCCAGTGCCTTGGTCATGGCGCCGACCGCGTTCCAGCAGTCGGCAGCGGCCTGCAGGCGGCCGGCATCCAGCGCGCCTTCCTTCCAGAAATGCGGGAAGGGTGCGACCACCAGAGTTTCGCCGCCCAGCTCGGCAATGGATTCGGCATGCAGCCGCGCCTGCGCCAGAATGGCCGCGTGCTGCGCACGCTGCGTGGACAGCAGGCCGAAATGCAGGTCTTCGAAGCTCAACTGTCGCACGTCGAGGAAGACGCTGGAAATCCGCTCGATACCCCAGTCGGGCAGTTGCTGCGCGAACTTGCGCACCGAGCCAAAATTGATCGCGATGCTCTCGGGACGACCCACCGGATCCCAGGGGCCCGAGAAGGCGGTCAGTTCCAGCTGCCGGAAGCCGGCAGCCGAAGTGGCCTTGAAGGCGCGGATGTGATCCTCGACGCGGGCAAAGCCCTGCCAGCCCTGCTTCCACTGATTGAAGGCGTAGCCCCAGCGAATGTTGGTGTTCATCGGTAGATCTTCTTCAGTACGTTCTGGATGTACCAGGCGGCGACCGCAGTGCTTTCCGGATAGTTGCCGCCGAAATCCGCCTTGTCGTGTTCGACGCTGATCCAGCCGCGGTAGCCATATTCCTTCAGCGCCTTGAACAGGTTGGGGAAGTCCACCAGGCCTTCCGGCGTACCCATTTCCCAGAACCAGCGGCGCGTGGTTTTCGCTGTCACTTCCGATTCGGGGCGCTGGCGGTAGTCACCGATCAGGTCCACATGGTGCGTGTCCTTCAGGTGGAAGCCGCCGCAGCGCTCGTGCAGTTCCAGGTACAGCTTGACCGGGTCGACGCCGGCAATGACGTGCTGCGCAGTGTCGCAGTACCAGAACACGTAGCGCGGATCCGACCAGGCATAGAACTTGCGCAGTTCATCCAGGTGATGGATGCCGCAGTAGAACTCGTGGTGGCAGACGGTACGGATGCCGTAGTCCAGTGTCATCTTGCCGATGCGGCTCCAGATGTCGGCGCAGGCGCGCAGCTTCTCATCGGTCACCGGCTCGACGGCGTGGTACTGCGCCGCCGGCATCACGATCAGATTCTCGACGCCAAGGCCAGCCGCCGATTTCACGATGTACTCGGCATGGCGCAGCATGTTGTCGTGCGTGGAGCGCAGATGCGGCTGGGTCTGCCGGTCGTCGAACATCAGCCCGAAGAACAGGCTGAGCACGCGGTCGATGCCGCGCTCCTGCATGAAATTCCGGGCGTTGGGCAGCGAGCCGAACAGGTCGATCAGCACCGGCACGTGGAAATCGAAGGTTTCGATGGCCTCGAAGCCGAGCGCCGCCACCTGCTTCAGGAAGCCGTCGAGCCGCTCGATGGAACTGTATTGCGAGACATAGCCCTGCGGGCTGTCGATGCGCCAGTGGTCCATGTAGGCCCAGCGCAGATTGGGCGCGGTGTCAGTCATCGGCTCGTCCCCCTGGCAGTGCAATCGCATATTAGAACGTACGTTCCGATTATGCCTCGAATCTTGGGTTCGGGGGAAGAGTGTTTGTCAGTGTTTTTCATGTGCTCCCCGCAGCACCACGATCGAGCCGGTCACCGCCAGCGCAGCGGCCAGCAGAAACGGCGCACCGGGGAAGTACCAGGGCCTTTGCGGACGGGCAAACAGGCTGAACAGGTTGGACATCACCAACGGTGTGACCATCGCCGAGAGGCTCCCGGCGCTGGCCACCACACCCTGCAGGGCGCCCTGTGCCTGGCGGCTGATCTTCGAGGACATCAGGCTCACGAGCGAGGGTTGGGTGATGAATCCCATGACCGTGAGGGGTATGCAGGCGAAGACAAAGGCGGTCGAAGTGCCGAGGGCGTAGCCGCAATAGCCCGCCGCCACCAGCAGGAAACCCACCTCGGCGGCACGCAGACTGCCGAGGCGCCGCGTTATTTTCCCGGTCAGCAAGCTCTGCACCAGGATGTTGGAGAGGCCGTAGACACCGAGCGAGTAGCCGACGATCTGCGGCGTCCAGCTGCAGTTTGTGCATGGTGTAGTACGGCCAGACGGCGGGCAGCGTCTGCAGCACGACCTGGATGATCAGCACCCCCAGGATCAGGCGCGCAGAGCCCAAATGTCGTCGCAGCTCGGTGAAAGCTCCAAAGGGATGAGCCCGGCCCCAGCGGAAGGGCCGCCGGTGTTCCTTCGCGAGGGATTCGGGCAACACCAGCAACCCGAACAGCACGTTGGTCAGGCTCAGTCCCGCCGCAACGAAGAAGGGCACACGCGTGCCATAGGCGATCAGGAGGCCGCCGAGTACGGGCCCGATGACCAGGCCCAGGCCAAACGACGCGCCAATCATGCCGAAGCGCCGTGGTCGATCCTCCGCAGCGCTCACATCGGTCACATACGCATAGGCCGTGCCACTGGTGGCGCTGAATAGTCCAGTCAGGCATTGCGCGGCGAACAGCCATCCCAGTGTCGGCGCGAAGCCCATCAGTACATAGGAAAGGCCGAACGCCGACAGCGATGCGAGCAGCACGGGACGGCGGCCAAACTGGTCGGAAAGGCTGCCCAGCATCGGGCTCGCACCGAACTGCATCACGGCGAACAGCGTCGTGAGCCAGCCGCCAATGATGACCGCGTGCTCCAGGCCGCCCTGACCCAGTTCGCGGATCAGCTGCGGCATGACGGGGATCAGTATTCCGAGACCCGTGGCGTCCAGCGCCACTGTGGCGAGGATGAAGCCGAGCGCGCCGCGGCGTGGCGCGCCCATATCAACCAATGCGCACGACCTTGGTGTCCCGGCCCTTCAGCGGAAACGGCATGTAGGAGATGCGCAGGTCCTCGACGAATTCGAGCGTGTGCTCACCCGGCGTGAGTCCGCCCGGCTGCAGCACGGTCACCGTGGCCACGTCGCCGAATTCCCAGCGGGCCTCATATTCGGTTTCCATCTGCGCGAGCGTGAAGGTGCGATTGCTGACCGAGAAGCGGATCTGCTCGGGCGGCACCGGCTGTCCGTCCACCGCGACTGTGAGGCTCTCCACCATCGACAGGCCCAGGCCGCGGTAGTACGCGATGCGCGCGCCGAACTGGAAACCCGTGACCTTGCCGCCATCGGTCAGGTTGCGCGCCGTCTCTGCGCAAATCATGTAGCGATCGAACATGGTAATGCTCCTTGTGCGTCAGGCGGCCAGCAGGCGTTCGAACATGGCGTGCTGCCGCCGTACCTGCTCGACGCTGTCGACGGGGAAGGCATCCTGGATGTGCCGGTTGCCCTCGTACTCGCTCGACAGGAAGCCCTGGTAGTTGCCGGCTTTCAGCGCGGGAATGATCTTGTCGTAGGGAATGCTGTACTCGGTACCGTCATCCAGCATCTCGTAGAACTTGGCGTGGATGTGGAAGATGTACGGCATGAATTCGGTGAGCCGCTTCGGGTTGGTATTCACCGAGTGGCGGCATTGCTCGGCCCAGGACACATCCAGTGCATTGCCGCCCATTTTGCGCGCCTCGAAGATGACGTATTCGGACAGCTGGCCGGATTCGTAAGCCTCGCACACGTAGTCGAGTATCCGTGGCGTTGCGCCCATGCGTTCCATGCGGTCGCGCGCGATGCGCGGCAGCCGCCGCGTGAAGATGCCCATGTCCGGCACCAGGCCGTAGTGTTTCGTGCCCAGGCGCGCTGCGGCTTCCAGGTGGCGCATGATCCACGGGTGGTCGAAGTAATAGGGCGCATGCACTTCAATACCCATCTTCACGTCGTACTTCTCGGCGATGGGCACGGCTTTGACCATGATCTCGGGTGACACCATGCACAGCACACGGATCACCTTGCAGCCCAGCTTGGCCGCATGGCGCAAATCGCGTTCGAACTCGACCATGCACTCATCGTCGCTAAGCAGACGGTGTTTGTACTTCTTCGTGTCGAGCATGGCGTCGTGGCAGCTGGCCACGGTGCCGTACTGCGCCATCCAGCCCCGCCACTGCTCGTAGAAGGAGTCCGGCAGGTTCGGGAAGCCCGGCATCATCTGCTCGCCGATCGATTCGATGCCCGGCGCGCCGATTTTCGCGGCCGCGGCGATGCACTGTTCCAGCGTCAGCTTGCGCAGGAAATATTCTTCCTGATAGCTGTAGAGGCTCACTCCGCGCCGGATTCCGGTTTTTGCACTGGCATTCATGTCGCTTCCCCTGCCCGGTGTTGCCGGGGCTGGTCCATGGTCAGGAATTAGAATCTATATTCTTAAATTTGGCAATAGCGCCCGTGTCCCGAAATGGCGGGGGCGGGCGCGTCAATAGTTCCGGTTCGCGCTATAGCCCGAGCACGCGCCGCGTCTGCGCCACGGAAGCGGCGCTGTCGCCGGAGGGCCGGTACTCCATGCCGATGTCGCCCTGGTAGCCGCTCTGCCGCAGCGCAGCCATGAAATCGGCCCAGTCGATCGTGCCGCTGCCCGGTTCGTGACGGCCGTTGGTGTCGGCGACCTGGATGTGGCCGATGCGATGCGCCCGGCGCAGGATGTCACGCGGCGATTCCCCCATCACGCAGCTGTGGTAGACGTCGTACAGCAGGGTGAGCGCCGGTGAGTTCACCTCGTCCAGGATGTCGAGGCATTCGTTGGCGGAGTCGAGCGCGAATCCCTTGTGATCGATGCGCGAGTTGAGGTTTTCCAGCCAGATCGCGATGCCGGCGCGCTCCGCCACCGGCGCAATGGCGCGCAGCAGCTTCACTGCGGCCGCGTGCGCCTGCGCGGGTGTCTGGCCCGGTACCGCCGGTCCGCCAGCGGCCACCACGCCGCGGGCACCCATGCGCTTGGTGGCCGCAATGGTCTTGGTCATTGCTTCGACGAAGAAGTCGAGCTTGTCGCCGTCGGCCAGGCCGCAGCGCGGGTTCACCACCAGCCCGGCGAGCTTCACGCCTTCGGCTTTCAGCGTGCGGTCGATGGCGTCAAGGTCGCGATCCGCCCACATATGGAATTCCACGGTGTCGAGTCCGGCAGCCTTGACCGCGCGGATACGCTCCACCAGCTCGGGGTATTCATTGAACATGTAGGTGTTTTCGATGCAGGCGGAAAGTTTCATACTCGATCCTCTCTGTGGGTCCATATGGCGAAGAAGGCGGCGATCAGGGCGGCGATGCCCACTACGCCGAATGCGTTACCGAGACTGGCGGTGAGATGCTCCAGGCCCGAAAGCAGCGGTGCGCTCACGAACTGCCCCGCGAAGAAAACGGCGCCCCAGAGCCCCGCGCCGCGGCCGCGATGCGCAGGCGGCATGCTCGAGAGCGTCCAGGCAATCAGTGCCGGCAACACGATGCTGCTGGCGAACTGCCCGAGCGCACTGGCAAAGGCGCCGGCGGCTACCGATTCCGCGGACCATATGCCGAGATAGCTGATGCCATAACAGGCGAGGCCGAGTGACAGCAGTTGAGCCACGGGCCGCTGGCGCAGCGCGTTGAAGCAGGCCGCACCGAGAATGGCGGCGAGGCTCACGAGCATGATCAGTTGGCCGCTGACCGCCGGTGAAACCACGCCCAGGGCTGCGAATACCCGACCCTGCTGGATAGCGAGCATGAAGAAGACTATCGAAACCCCCAGCGTCACCGCGGCAATCCGCCTGGCGAGCGGCCACGGAAACCCGACCTGCGATACCGCGACAGTCGCCACCGTGGTGGTGGTGGCGGCTGGTGCATGCGCGGCAGGTTCATGCAGGTAGAGGACTGCCAGCAGCAGTGCCGGCAGTCCCAGCAGGTACAACCAGAACGGACTGGCCCAGTGGTGGGCGGCGAGCGCACCGCCGGCCAGTGCCAGTAGCGCGTTGGATACCGGACCTGACATCTGCTGGAAACCCAGCCAGCGGCGGCGGGCGTCGTCCGGAAAGTAGTCACCCCACAGCGTGTTGGTACACGTGAGGATGCTGGCTTCGGCCAGACCCACAAATACCCGGCTCGCGAGCACAGCCGCCAGCGAAGAGAACAGCAGTGGCAGCAGCCCCAGCAGCGAAAAGCCCGCCAGCGCAAGCAGCAGCAGCGGCCGTCGGCCCCAGCGGTCGGCGATGACGCCGGCCACCGAGGAGAACAGGGCGACGCACAACGAGGGCAGCGTCAGCACCATGGGTACCAGCAGCTCATGCTGGGGCGTATTGCGAAACACCTCGAGCAGCACTGGCAGGTCCGCCACCAGGCCGGCAATGGCCAGGATCGGCAGCATGGACAGCAAAATCAGGGTTACGCCCTGTCGGGTGCCCGATTGATGTGGCATGCCGTCTGTTCCTGAAATAGAATAGATGTTCTAATGAAGTATGGGCGCCATGGACACGTGGCGTCAACCACAGGGGGTCCGATGAGAATTTTCACTCTGCCCAGGCTCGGCGTCGCGTTGCTGGTGGGCGTATGCGCCGCCGCCAGTGCCCAGGTGATCGTCAGGTACAAATACCGTCCTCCCGAAACAGTGCAGCGCGTCGCCATCCCCGTGGATCCGGCCGAAAAGCGCCTGCGCGTGCTCATCATCAGCGGCCAGAACAGCTACGAGCACGACTGGACCGGCGTTGACAACAATCTGCGCACGCTGCTGCAGGACACCGGGCGTTTCGACGTGCGTGTCACCGAGGACTTTGATCACGGCACGCTCGAGATGCTGAAGGCTTATGACGTGGTGATGCTGAATTACTCCAGCCGCTGGAACTACGACGATCCGGTCGAACATCGCTGGAGTCCAGCCGCGGAGGCGGCGCTGTTCGACTACGTACGCGCTGGCGGCGGGCTGGTTGCCTACCACTCGTCGTTCACGTTCGGCTACAACTGGCCGGAATACCGCCGTCTCGTGGGCGCCGTCATGGAACCCGGCCAGAGCCGCCGCTCACCGCCGGGCGCCTTCGCCGTGCACCTCGTCGATCGCAGCCATCCGATCACCGCAGGCCTGCGTGAGTACGTCTGGACCTACAACGATGACATGTACACCAACATGAGCTTTGCGCCCGATGCAAAGCTGCATGTGCTGGCTACGGCGCACGACTCCTCAGCCAGCTACGATGCCAAGCTCACTGGCCCCAAGTATCCGCCTGCGGCCTACACTCCCGAGAAGCTCAAGGCGATGAAGGGCATGGACGCCGACCATCCGCAGATGTGGGTGCAGGACTACGGCAAGGGGCGCGTGTTCTCCATCACTTTCGGCCACGACGAAGTGAGCCTCGGATTCGACGGCCTGAAGACGCTCTTGACGCGTGGCGTCGAGTGGGCTGCGACAGGGCAGGTCACCTTGCCGGTGCTGCAGGAGGCGCGGGACTACCCGACGCAATGATACTGAGTCAAAGGGGCGCACGCCGGGTTGACGCGCCCCCGGATGCTGCCTATACTAAAATAGAACAGTCGTTCTAGATAAGTCGGGGTCATATGGATACCTGGTTCAACGCCTTGCTGCTCGATGCACAGAATGGCCTTCGCGCCACGCCGCGCGGAGCGGAGATCGACATCCGCCTGCCCTGGTACCGCTCGCTGCCCGTGTCGGTCGTGGAGGTCGGTAGCCTGAAGGTGGATGACCATGAGGTTGCCGCCACCGACATCCGCTTCGAGGTCAATGGCAAGTCCATTGCCCTGGCGGACCTGCCGACCCATTCCGGCGAGTTCTGGTTCGTGCTCGACTCGGCAGTGTTGCGCCTTCCCGAGACTCGCCTGCAGCCTGGCACCGATCACGACGTGGAACTGCAGCTGAACCTCTACCCGCCCTATGTACCCCACCTCAAGTGGGTCACCAAGGTGCGCAAGACCCTGCGCGCGCGCTAAGACCCGAGGACACCATGAGCACACCCCTCAAGCAGAAGTTCAAGCTCGGCACGACGCTGTTCAGCTTTACCAATGAATTCTGGTCGCGTGAGTTCAGCTTCGACCAGCTGGTCCAGAAAGTCGGCGAGCTGGGCCTCGGCCCCGGCCTCGAAGTCATCGGCTTCCAGAGCATCCGCGACTTCCCGAACGTGAGCGATGATTTCGCCGCGCGCTTCCGCGACCTGGTCGCGCAATACAAGCTTGAGCCCACCAGCCTCGCCATCAACGCCGATGTCTGGGCACGGCGCGGTGGCGCGCCGCTCAGCACCGACGAGACCGTGGCGTACCTGGATCCGCAGATCCGCGCGGCCGCAAAGCTGGGTTTCCCCGTGGTACGTTCGCAGCTCGCGGCCACGCCCGATGTGGTCGAGCGCCTGCTGCCGCTGGTCGAGAAGCTCGGCGTGCGCATGGGTCCGGAACTGCACGCGCCCTGGACGATCGATGCCCCGGTCATCACGGCCTACCGCGAGCTCTACGCGCGGCTGCGTTCGCCGCTCTTGGGTTTCATCCCGGACTTCGGATCCTGCGCCAAGGCCTGGCCGGCACCGTACCTGCGGCAGCTGCGCGAGGCCGGCATTCCGCCGGCGCTGCTCGATCTGGCCCTGGAAGTCTGGAACGGCGAGGGCGACACGCAGTGGAAGCGCGATGAGTTCGCACGGCGCGCAGCGGCCGCGAAATACGAGCCCGCCTTCATCAGCCGCCTGGGCGTGCTGTTCAGCATGCTGATCAAGCAGGACCCGCGCGTGTGGATGGAAATCATGCCGCAGATCATCCACGTGCACTGCAAGTTCTACGACTTCGACGCCGAGGGCAACGAAACCACCGTGCCCTACGACCAGCTGCTGCCGCTGTTTGTGGAAGGTGGCTATTCCGGTTACATGTCGAGCGAGTGGGAGGGGCACATGTACTCGCGCGGCAGTGGCATCGAGGCGGTGCAGAAGCACCACGCCTTGTCGAAGCGAATCCTCGCGCGCTACAACTAGGCGGAGCGGAATCCAATCCGCGCGTGCGTGCCGTCGCAGAACGGCTTGGTCGCGCTGCCGCCGCAGCGGCACAGTCTGCAGGAAGTGATCCGCGCGACCACCCGTCCGGTGCCGCTGGTGATCTCCAGATTGCCGCGCACCCGCAGCGGGCCGTCGACTTCCGGATCAATCGCCAATGGCCCGTCGCGTACCGGCAGCATGTCGGTGACGCCGCTCGGCGGTTCGCCGCTCGCGGCGAAGTCGACCTCGTGGTGCGAGCCGTCGCAGTAGGGTTTGTTCTTGGACGCGCCGCACCGACACAGCGTGGCGCGATAGCCGATGTCCACGCCATCGAGCTTGATGGCGCCGCGCACGGCGTAGGGCCCGGCTTCGCGAATGGCGACCAGATTCACGGGCGGCGCCGATTCGTCCGGACGTCCATCCTTGCGCCGATACTGGATGGCACCCGAAGGGCAGGCATGCGCGATGTCGACCAGGCGCTCGGTATCCATCGTGTTGGGATGGATCCACGGTCCTTGCACGTTGGCCAGGAACACGGTCGGTGCACCGGTCACGCAAAAGCGCGCGTGTATGCAGCGCTTGGCCTCGAACATCAAAGTCAGGTCGCGGCCTTCGACGGATTCGATGCCGTGGGCAATCGTCGTTACTTCTTCTGATGAGGGCGTCGGCGCAGTGGCGCCGGCAGTCGACTGCAGCGCGGTTTCGCTGCTCTGCGCCCGAGCCGGCGCAGTCGACACAGGTTGCGCCGCTTCCGAGAAATCAAAGCGCTGACGGCCACGCAGGGCCAGTGCCCCGAGTAGCCTTGCGCTCTTGGCGAGCCGCGGTTCCTCGGCAGGCGTCATGGCCGCAGCGGCGCCCGCGAGCTCTGCCAGCCGCTCGACGAAGAAGCGCCGCGCACCGTTCCCCATCGGCAGCGGCGCCGAATCGCGCAACGTGGTGAATGACATGCCGGCGTTGCAGTGCGGATTCGAAGGGCCAGCCGGCAGGCGCGCGGCGCGCTCGGCGAGTGGAGTGACTGCCTGCATCAAGCCGATGGCCAGATCGACAGCCAGTGCCTTGTCCGGGTGCGGCGCCGGGACGCTGTACGCGTAGGCCAGTAATCTCAGCATGAGCCCGTAGGCAGCGTTCGACAGATCCACGATGGCGATGGAAGCTTCCGCTTCGATCCACACGCGGCCTTCAGGTCGCGGCGGGCGGCGCAATACCGGATTGGTAGCGGCGGGATGACTGGGCTCGAAGTCCGGGTTGGCCGCTTTGAGCGCCTGATACTCCCTGCGTATGGCGCAAAAGCGCTCGAAGTGCGAGTCGGTGGAACTTTCGGTTGCTCCTTCACCTTGCAATACAATCGCATCGAAGGCGGCGAGCGCGGTTTTGAGGCAGATGACGCGCCTTGCGCCAGGAAGGTCAACTTCGTTGCTCGAGAGCTGCAGTGCCGGTTCGCCGCAAAATGCAGCCTGCTCGCCCATACGTGCCACCAGGCTGCGCAGCCCTCGGCCCAGCGAGGTATAGAACTCACCGACCGTGGCGTAGTCGATGCCCATGGGCGTCAGGCGCGTGCCGATCGTGCCACGGGCGAACAATCGCTCGGGCGCATAGCCTTCTCCGTCCGGCTCGACGGAGTCGGCGGGGCGTTCCAGAAAAATGAAATGCTGCAGCACCTGCGGGCCGAAGGGTGCCAGTTTGACCACGATGCGCGCCGGCAACAGCCCGGGGTCGAGCGGAAAATTGCTGCGGCCGAACCTTGGCGCAGCGCCCAACGCCGAAGTGATGTTCCAGACCGCTGCGAGATGGCTCATTTCATCGATGGCCACGGCCATGATTTCCTTGCGCCAGCGGGCCGTGGCCGCGGCTTCTGCTTCGCTGAGTCCTTCAGCCGCGCCACTCTTCAGGCTGAAGGCCGCATAGAGATAGGTGCACATCAGGTTGTGCTCGACCTCCGCCGCCTCATAGAGCGCGTGGACCAGCACCTCCCGGGGCGCATTCGCGAGGACGTCGGCGGGCACAGGGTTGGAGGTGTTCACAGGCGTGTCACAGGAGTTTGGAAATGCGCTCACCCAGCGCGTAGATCCCACCCGAGACGTCACAGACCTGGCCGTTGACGTAGAAGCCCGGCGTGGCACGCAAGTGACTGCGCAGTGCCCCATCCTCGTGCTCGCGCACCCGCTGCCGATAGATCTCGTCGTCGAGGGCAGCAATGAAGGGCGGCAGGTCCAGGCCCAGATTTTCGGCGTGTCGCTCCAGGGCATGGCGATCGAGATGTGACTCCGGATGCATCAGTCGATCGTGCATCGGCCAAAATTGCCCCTGCGCAGCGGCGGCTTCGGTCGCCTCGGCCGCCATCAACGCGTGCGGGTGTGCGCTTTCGATCGGAAAGTGTCGATAGATGAGCCGCACCTTGCCGGCAAATCGCTCCAGCGTCATTCGCAGGCCGGGTTCAACGGCACGGCAGATCGGGCACTGGAAATCCCCGTATTCGACCACGGTGATTGCTGCGTTGGCCGGGCCGCGTACATGATCGACGGCCGATACCGGGACAGCGAGTTCGATGTGCGCGGTTTGATTCATAAGGTTCTCTGCCTCTGGCCGGCAAGGCCGGACTGGGCGCCAAGCTTAGCAAACCCGTCAAGACCCGGAACGGATCGCCGGCGCCCTCCGGATCGGCTACACCTTGCCACCAACGCCACATCTCAGTCGGGTTTGATTTCACCAGGCGCACCCGTCAACCACACCGAAGTCAGGCGCACGCGCCGGAACTTCCAGCCGCTGGCAGTGCGCGTGTAGTCGCAGTCGTACCAGCCGCCGGCCGTCCAGTGATCCGTCGGCGCGCCGTTGACGTGCACAGCCTGGAGGTACGAGCGCGACGTCGCGCTGTCGCCGTCGATGCGTGATCTGATGATTCGCGCTGATGTGATGCGTAGCTGCGTAGCGCCCCAGGCTCTTCGGCAGGAGCTCGAGCATGTTCGCCTTGTGCAGCACGATGATGTTGCCCGGCCGCCTCGGGTCGGGCAGTTCTATGCTGGCGCCATCCGCATAGTTGTCCACGTAGGCCTGGAAGTCGCGTGTATCGAGCGCGCGCGCAAAGGCGTGTAGTAACTCACTGATCAGGGCGCGATCTGTGAGCCACTGGACCTGCCGTTCGAGCTCGGTACTCATGGAAAGCCGGTGTCGAAACTCAGCGTGCGCGCTGCGTTCAACGCGGCAGCTTGAACACGAACAGCACCGGATTGCCCGCCGGCGTATCGATCTCGGGTGTCAAAGTCGCGCGCGTCGCTTCGAGCGCACTGCCGCCGCCGGCCACCACCGCAACGTACTGCTCGCCGTTCACCGAGTAGGTGATCGGGAACGAGGCAGGCGGTGCATTGAGTCGCGTCTCCCACAGGATCGCGCCGGTCTGATCGTCATAGGCACGAAACTGCCGGTCGTGGTTGCCGTTGAACACCAGCCCGCCAGCAGTGGCCAGCACGGCACTCGAGGGCGAGGCGCGCTCGCGATCAGTCCAGAGCACCTTGCCGGTCTGCAGGTTGATGGCCTGCAGGCGACCGAACTTGCCGTCGGCGTCGGGGCGCAGGCGCTGCTCCATGCGCGTGTCTACGCCGCCCGCAGCGATGTCGGCGGCGCTGCCGGGCGTAAAGGTGTGGTTCATGCAGGATTCCGCGAGCGGCACATACAGCACGGCGGTGTCAGGGTTGATCGCAGTGGCGGGCCAGTTGCGACCCGAGGTGTTGTAGGGGCATACGAGCTTGGTGACGCCCGCTTCGGGCTGTACCGCAGGATTGATGATCTTGCGGCCAGTGGCCGGGTCGATCTGCTGCACCACATTCTGCAGGCCCAGATCACGCGAGAGCACATATTCGCCGGTGCTGCGATCGACCGCGTCGAACAGCGCCAACTTGCCGCCAGTGACGACGAGTTTGCGCGCCTGGCCATTGATGTTGAGCGTCACCAGCGATTGTTCAAAGGCCCAGTCGAGATCCCACACATCGCGGCCCATGTGCTGGTAATGCCAGGCGAGGGTGCCGGTATCGGCATTCAGCGCCAGCGTCGAGTCGGTGTAGAGCCCGAGGTTCTCGGGGCGTTCGGTGGCTTCGGGCACCAGCAAGGTGGCCGTGGCGTAGGTGTTGCCGGTGCCGAAGTAGACCAGGTTGAGGTCCGGGTCATAGCTGCCGGGCACCCACACGCCTGCGCCGTAGCGTTCGTTCGCCGGATGGCCATTCCAGCTGTCACCGCCGGGCTCGCCGGGCTGCGCAATGGTATTGAAGCGCCAGACTTCCTTGCCGCTCTGCGCATCGAGCGCCACCACATAGGCGCCGCCCTTGCCGCGCGTCACGCCCAGCGACACGCCGAGGATGACCTTGCCGTGCGCGACGATCGGACCGCCATCGAGCCGGAACGGCGAGCCATCGGCGTCGCCACTATGCGCCCCCTGCTCAGGTGTGATGAGCGCGTGATCCCAGAGCAGTTTGCCGCTCTTGCCCTCGAGTGCCACCAGATGGCCATCGGCGGTCGGCGCGTACAGCGTATCGCCGAACATCGCCAGGCTCTTGGCGCGGGCACTGCGTCCGCCATCAGCCTCATCGGGCAGCAGGCGTTGGTATTGCCACAGCAGTTCGCCGTTGGCGGCGTTCAGCGCCTGCACCGCGGCGCCACTGGTGATGTACAGCACGCCATCGTGCACCAGCGGCGTGATTTCATTCACGCTCGGCGGCAGCGACCAGCTCCAGGCGGTGCCGAGTTTCGCTACATTCTTCTTGTTGATCTGCGCGAGCGGACTGAAGCCGAGCCCGTCGTAAGTGCGGCGCCAGTGCAGCCAGTCGCCAGCGGGCGGATGGCGCAGCAGCTCCTCGCTCACAGTCGACATGCCGGCCAGCAGTTTTGTGCGGGCCGCCAGCGCCGCGTCATAGGTGGCATCGTGCGCAATGGAAGCCGAAAACAGCCGCGCGTTGCGTTCCGCGATCGCGGCGCGCGCGGCCTCGGCGGCGGCGTCACCGCCACCACTCGCGCCACCGCCACCCGCAGCGTCACCGATACCACCCGTAACGTGACGTATGTAGTTCTCGATATCCGCGTATTCCTGCGTGCGCAGCGAACCCGGGCCCGCCGGCGGCATTTTGGTCGCGATGTATTGCAGCAGCGCGTCAGTCGGCTGGCTCTGCCAGTGAGCATTGAACTTCTCACCCTTGAGCGGCGGCCCGAACTCGCCACCTTCCAGCGTGTCGCCGTGGCATTGCACGCAATTGTGCGTGTAGGCCGCTTCGCCCGTAGCCGGAACAGCGCTCGCGGCTGCGGCGGGCGCAGCAGCAGCCGGCGCCGTAGCGGCAGCAACTGACAACTGCGCGCCCACCAGTCCTGTGGCAACAAGCAGCAGGCATCTCATCCGCAGATTCATCGTCAGGCTCTCTTCAGGCGGTCGGATTCGGCGCGCGTGGAGGCAGGCCCGGTGTTGCGGCTCGCGATGCCGCCTCCGGTCGGTGTCTTTGCGAAGGGCTCAGGGTCGCCGGGTCGCAATTTCAATCCAAACAGTGAGTGCATGCCTGGATGTCGGCCGAGTCCGCCATAGAGATCGAAGCCGCGATCGAGCCAGTCGCGCAGCGGATCATCATCGGTGAGGGCCGGCGTGGATGCGATCGAGGCCAGCCACAGGAACACCGCCAGCGCGCGATAGTCGGCGTAGTTTGGCTGGTCGCCACCCAGCCAGCGATGCTCCGTCAGCAACTGGCGGAAAGGCTCGAGGGTCGGCGGCACCAGCGGGATGCGATCTTCGCGGCCTACCACGGCTTCTTCGATGCTGCGGCCGCCGAGAAAGGCGCGGCGACTCTGCGTGACATACTCGTGGTCCTGCGGCATCGACTGGTCGCGATAGTCCTTGATGTAACAGGTGAACCACGGCGACACCGCCGTGCGCCACAACCAGCCCTCGATGAATTTCGTCAGCACCTTCACGGAAGGATCGCCGCACAGCATCGGCCGCTCAGGATAAGTTTCGTCAAGGTATTCGGCGATCAGCCAGCTGTCGAGCACCCAGCGCCCGCTGTCGACGATCGCCGGCAGGCGCTCGGAGCGGCCGCCGGTGCGCTCGAGTATGCCGGTAAAACCCCCGGGCACGATGTCGATCTCGAAGCCCTTGTGCTTGAGCGCATATTTTGTGGCCCAGACGAAGGGGCTGATGGTGCAGCCGGAAGCGACCTGCAGGTCGTAGAGGGTGATGTGGTTGTTGTCTGCCATGGGTGCGCGCAAGCCTCTATAGTAGTGCTCCTTATATACCAGCCCGCGCGGCTTCCAGAAATATGATTTCGCTCATCGTCGTAATGGTCTGCGCTATTGCTGCAGGTTGGCTCGCCAATCGCGTGCACGTGCCTTACCCGATCGTGCTGGTGATTGTCGGCATCGGCCTGGGTTTGCTGTACGACTGGCCAGGGCTGGAGCTCGACCCGCACCTGGTGCTGGCCATCGTGCTGCCGGCGGTGCTGTATCCGGCGGCGATCAATACCTCATGGCGCGATTTCCATGCGTTGCGCCGACCGATTTTCCTGCTGGCAGTCGGGCTCGTGGCCACGACTACGCTGGCCGTGGGCGTGGCCTGTAAATGGCTGGTGCCGCAGATGCCCTGGGCCGTGGCCTTTGCGCTGGGTGCGATCGTATCGCCGCCTGATGCGGTGGCCGCCACCTCGGTACTGCAGCGCTTTCACCTGCCACGACGCATCGTCACACTGCTGGAAGGCGAGAGCCTGGTGAACGATGCCACGGGCCTGGTGCTCTATCGGTTTGCAGTGGCCGCCACGCTGACCGGCGTTTTCTCCAGCTGGTCGATGATCGGCCAGTTTGCCTGGGTCGCTGTCGGTGGCGGTGTGCTCGGCATTGCCTGCGGCTGGGTCACCGCGCAGCTGCAGGAACGCCTGCGCGATCCGATGCTGGAACTGGCGATGTCGCTGGTCACACCCTTCGCGACCTACTGGGTCTGTGAGAACCTGCAGCTCTCCGGTGTGCTGGGCATCGTCGGAGCCGGGCTCTACCGATCACGCTGGTCGCACCTGCGCACCAACGCGCTGGCGCGGCAGAACATCCGTACCGTGTGGGCCGCGTTGTTGTTCGTGGTCAATTCACTGGTGTTCGTGCTCATCGGCATCCAGCTGCCGCTCATCGGCTCGTCTCTGATGCACCAGCAGGATCGCACGTGGCCGCACGTACTGGCGCTGGTCGCGGCGCTGAGCCTGGTCGCAATCGCGGTGCGCTTCCTGTGGATCTTCACCGCCACCTACGGCGTGCGACTGCTGGTGCCTTCGATCAGGAGGCGTGACCCGGCCTCGCCGCGCATCTCCACGCTGGTGAGCTGGTGCGGCATGCGCGGCGTGGTGTCGCTGGCCGCGGCGCTGGCCTTGCCCGCGGCATTGCCCGATGGCACGGCATTCCCGGAGCGGGATCTCGTGATCCTGCTGACCTTCGGCATCGTGTTCGTCACGCTGGTGGGGCAGGGTCTCACGCTGCCGCCGCTGATTCGCCTGTTGCGGCTCGAGACCGACTCTTCTGGCGAAACCGAAGCTGAACTCGGCCGCGATGCCATGCGTCGCGCCGCGGTGCAGGCGGTGGACAAGCTGGTCGCTGAAAAAGGCTTGCCTGCGCACGAGGCGGTGGCAGTGAAGCGCTTCTTCAACAGCCGCGCCACCAGCCGCACCGGCGCGCATGCCACCGTCGATAGCGAAACGCGCCTGTGGTTGTGCGCGGTCGCGGCGCAGCGCAATGCGCTGATCAAACTGTGGCGCAGCGGCGAGATCGGCGATGATGTGCTCACGCGCCTCGAGCGCGAAGTGGATCTGGCGGAAGCGCGCCTGTCGCGCGACGAGAGCGGTTGAGCGCAGGCGGGCGCGGCCGCTGAGCGCTGCGGCCAGGCGCTGCGACTAGGCGCCCAGTTCGCGCAGGATCGCCTCGCGCAGCTCCTGCACTTCGGGGCTCGACAGCTTGCGCGGGTGCGGGAAGGGCACCTCGAAGGTCGCCTGGATGCGCGCCGGGCGCGGCGACAGCACGAGGATGCGATCGGCCAGGTGGATCGCTTCCTCGACGTCGTGCGTGATCAGCAGCACGGTGTGGCGCTCTTCGTCGAGGATGCGCAGCAGCTCGTTGCGCATGCGCAGGCTCATCAGCGCGTCGAGCGCCGAGAACGGCTCGTCCATGTAGAGGATCTCGGGCTTCACGACCAGCGCGCGCGCCAGCTCGACGCGCTTGAGCATGCCGCCCGACAGCTCGTGCGGATAGCTGCGTCTCGAAGCCCTTCAGCCCGACCATCGCGGCGTAGTGATCGGCGAGCTGCTGCTTTGTCGCGCGTGCGCGTGCGCCGTTCAGGCCGAACATCAGGTTCTGCTGCACGGTCAGCCACGGGAACACCGAGCCGTGCTGCGAGATCAGGATGCCCTTCGGGCTGGGCCGTTGCGTGCTCGACGCCGTCGATCGCGCACCGTGCCGCGATCGGGCCGCTCGAAGCCGGCGATGATGTTCATCAGCGTCGACTTGCCGCAGCCCGACGGCCCGACGATCGCGACGAACTCGCCGTCGCCGACGTCGAAGCTGACGCCATCGATCACCGGCAGCGCGCCCTTGTCGGAGGCGAAGCTCTTGCTGACGCCGTCGACGACGATCTTAGCGGACATAGCGCCACCTGCACCGACTTCAGGCCTTCGAGCAGGCGCATCAGCGCCGTCGAGCAGCAGGCCGATCAGGCCGATGATGATCATGCCGGCGATCACGAGGTCGTAGCGATTGCCGGCGTTGCGCGAGTCGATGATCAGGTAGCCGAGCCCCGAGCGCAGCGCGATCATCTCGGCGGCGACCACGACCAGCCAGGCGACGCCGAGGCCGATGCGCATGCCGACGATGATCTGCGGCAGCACCGCGGGGATCACGACCTGGCGGAACAGCGTGGAGCGCGAGACGCCGAAATTCTCGGCCGCGCGCAGGTAGCGCCGCTCGATCGTGTGCACGCCCGCCGTGGTCTGCACGATCATCGGGAACACCGACGAGATGAAGATCAGGAAGATCGGCGACACGTTGCCGACGCCGAACCAGAGGATCGCGATCGGGATCCACGCGATCGGCGAGATCGGCCGCAGGATCTGGAAGATCGGATTGAGCGTGCGAGTAGGCGCCCTGCACCCAGCCCATCCACAGGCCGAGCGGCACCGCGAACAGCACCGCCAGCCCGAAGCCGATGCCGACGCGGAACAGCGAGGCGCCGATGTGCTCCCACAGCGTGCCGTCGCGGACCAGCTCCACCGTCGCCGGTGACGACCTGCCAGGGCGTCGGAAAGATGACGCTGTGGCGTCGACGTCGACCAGCAGCCACCACAGCGCGACCATGAGCACGGCGATCACCGCCAGCGACGGCAGCACCCGCTTCATGACCCTGCCGCTTGTCTTCAGACGCAACTGCACCGCTCTCGCCAACGTGCTGAGCACGCCAGCGCAGCCTGGCCCACGGCGTCGCCGGCATGCGGCTCGACGACGATGGTCATCTGTCCGCTGGCGTGCGCCGTGCACGCAAACTGGTAGCTCGGCCGCGCACCGCGAACGGCAGGCGGAAGCTCTGGCCCGGCATCATCAGCGTCGGGCCGAAGACTCTGCGGCACGTCGTCCAGGTTGCTGCAGCAGCAGCACGTCGCTGCACGCCGAGCGTCAGGCGGATCTCGGCGGGCAGGATCTCGACCTTGTCGCCGGCCATGCGGCGCGCCCAGGTGCCCTTGCGGGATCTCGAACAGCTGCGTCGCGCGACGCCGAGCGGATCGGCGCCAGCGCGGCCCACGCGGCCATGCCCAGCAGCCGCGATGCCAGCAGCAGCCGCAGCGCCGGCCAGCGCAAGCTCACGCTGCAGCTGCGCTGGGCATGGCCGCCGCGCTCAGCGCTCGCAGCAGCAGCTTGACGTCGTGCACGAAGTCGTCGGCGTCGTGCCCGTAGGGCATCAGCGCGCGCAGCTTGCCCTCGCGATCGATCAGGTAGACGAACGAGGAGTGCGCGATCAGCGTAGCCGTCGGCCGTCGCCATGTCTTGTCGGCCGCGATGCCGTAGTCGCTTGCGCACCGCCGCCAGCTGCGTCGGCGGTGCCGGTGCCGCCGACGAAGCTCGGGTCGAACGCCGCCAGGTAACTCGTGCATGCGCGCGACGTCGTCGCGCTCGGGATCGACCGTGACGTAGACCACCTGCACGTCGCTCGCCTGCCGCGCCGAGCTTGCTGCGCGCCTGCGCCAGCGTCGCCGAGCGTGATCGGGCACACCTCGGGGCAGGAGGTGAAGCCGAACGCCAGCAGCACGACCTTGCCGCGGTAGCGGCCGAGCTGCAGCGTCGCCGCCGTCGGAGCCGCGCAGCGCGAAGTCGGGCGCCGCGCGCGGCGGATCGAACACGCCGGCCTTCAGCGCCGCTCGTCGGCCGCCTGCGCGGCGCCGCTGGCACAGCAGCGCAGCAGCAGCAGCAGAGCGCGACGCGATCAGCGCGGCACGCAGTCGAGCACTCAGAGCGGAATCGCGGCGGCGCTGGCGCCGCCGCGCGAAGCTCTCGTCCACGTACTGTCTCGTACGCAATCGGATGCTTGATCGTGCCGGCCTCGATCGACAGCTGCATCAGCTCCTCGAACTCCGCGCGGATCATGCGCAGGTCGCCGTAGGTCACGCGGTCGGTCGGGTTTTCCATCACGAACTGCAGGATGTTCGGATCCTGGTTGAAGAACTTCGCGCCCGGCGGCGATCGCGACCGCCTTGTCGCGGTTCTCCTGCTGCGCGTCGAGCCAGACGCCGGCGCCGAGCACGTGATTGACCAGGTCCTGCACCAGCGGCGCGGTTCGTCGGCGATCAGCTCCTCGCGCACCGTCAGCACGCAGCAGATGTAGTTGCGCCACTCGTCGCGCGTCATGCGCAGCGGGCGCGCGTAGCCGGCGCGCTGCGCCGCCGCGCCGAACGGCTCGCCGGTGCAGTAGGCATCGACCGCGTTCGCGTACAGCGCCGCCGGCATGTCGGGCGGCGGCATCTCGACGATCTGGATGTCCTTCGGCGTCATGTCTTCCTGCGCCAGCATCTTGCGCAGGAACAGGAAGTCGACCGCGAAGCGGCTGGGAATCGCGATGCGCTTGCCGGTGAGCTGCTTGAAGTGCTGGTACGGCGAATCGGTGCGCACCATGATCACGGCGCCGGAGCGGTGGCCGAGCGAGACGATCTTGACCGGGATCTTCTTGTCGGCCAGGTCCATCACCAGCGGCGCCAGCATGTAGGCGGCCTGGATGCGCCCGGCCATCAGCGATTCCTTGATCTCGGGCCAGCCGCTGTACTTGCTGTACTCGTAGGCGAATGCGGACCGCCGGCCTGACTGGCGGCGTTGCGCGTGGCCCGCGCCACGCAGGCGACCGGCAGCGTCAGGTTGCAGGTGACCGGCAGGCCACCGACCATGCAGCGACGGCCGCCTGCTTCTTCCGCCGGCGCATGAGAGCAGGCCAGCCGGGAGCGTGGCCGCGATGGCCCCCTGCAGGAACTGGCGGCGTTGCACGCGCGGGGCAGCGGCTGAATTCACCAGCACTTCAGACATGGACTCCACTTGACAGTCAATCTAGCCAATTGCCGCGTTGCGGCGTAGACAGATTCTAAACTGCGCGGAGTCTATATGAAGGCGCTTTCGCATGCAGCCGCCAGGCCATTCACAACGATTGCAGCAGCCTTGCCGGCTCAGTGATCGCGCGCCGCCTCGCTGATGAGTTCCGCTTCCATCAGCGGCACGGGAATCATGCCTTCGTTGTTGAACAGGTCCATGAAATCCCGCAGCACGAACGGCTTGCCGGCGATTTCCTGCTGACGTGAATACTCGGTGAGCAGTCGATCGAACAGCAGCTTGCCGGTGATGTAGCTGGTGCCGTAGCCGGGCTGACGCAGGTACAGCAACTGCTCGAACGTGGTCAGCTGGTCCTTGGCTACCGCCCAGTTGCGCGGCGTCCAGGTGGCGTGGAATTTGCCAGCCTGTTCCAGCGTGATTTCGTTGGCCTGCACCTGCAGCGAGGCGAGCCCGCGCGCGGCGCGGTTGGCCAGCATCATCCACACCAGTTCGCGGCCGCGCGGGTTGTCATCGTACAGGCCCGCATGCATCACCAGTTCTTCGAAAGCCGTGGCGAAGCCTTCGGCGCGGTTGTCCCAGATGTTCGAGAGCGCGGCAACGCGCCGCATCGGGCTCGCGTTGGGCTCATCGCGCATGCGCGCCAGGTCGAACCAGTGATACTGGTGCGACATCAGCAGCATGGGTTCGCGATGGGTGACGCGCGAGAAGAACACGCGCTGCTCCTCGGGCACGAAGTGGCCACGCTGTGGTTCCAGCGCCGCCTTCAGGTAGGGTTTGTCCGGAATGATCTCGTGGTTGACGAGATAGTCGACGAACTTGTTGAGTCGCGCGCCCGTCATCGCATCGAAGGCCGCGGCAGTGCTCACCGGATCGAGCGGCGGCAGCGCGCGATTGTTGTGTTCCTCGAGCCGCAGTGCAGCCTGCGCGCGTTCGAGCTCACGGCGCAGCAGCGCGACTTCTTCATCGTAGCTGTAGGGGATGAAGTGCACGTTCTGCTGATACCAGCTGTAGTTTTCCTTGCCGACGCCGGAAGGCCCGCTCTTGCCTGGCGCGAGCTGCACCAGCCAGGCCACGAAATCGTCGGTGGCAGCCTTGGCCTGGCCGACGGCGGTGCGCAGCGCTTTCGAGGTGCCAGCGAGGTCGGCATGCTGTATGCCTTCCAGCGTCATCACGCTCAGCTTGCCCTCCTGCAATTCCGCCAGCGCCGTGGACTGGTTGCGCAGTTCCTGTTGACCATAGACCCACAGGTCGCGCGCGTTGCTGTCCTTGAGATTGCCCTTGGCCTGCGCGAGCAGGCCGGGAATGGTGCCGAGCGCGTTCGTGAGCTGCTGCTGTGCAGCCGCCGACAAGGGAAAGTGATAGTTGTAGAGCTCGATGCTCGGGTAGGCGATCGGCCCTTCGCGCAGCGGCACATCGGAACGCTCTGGCAGCACGGTCAGGTAGAAAGCCGGATCGCGCGCCCAGGGCCTGAGTATGCGCAGGTTGAAATCGAGGCCGTTCATCTCGGCCTTGACGAGCTTGTAGTCGTTGAGCTGTGCCGTGCTCCAGCCGCTGCGATCGAGCGCCTCGAGGCGGCTCTGCCATTGCACCAATGCGACGGCCTTGGCCTCCATCGCGGCGGCCGAGTAGTCAGGAATGCCGTGCGCGAGCGTCGGATGCTCGAACTCGCGCCATTGGCTGAACAACTGCGCCAATGCGCCATAGCTGGCCGGGCCCGCAGCGACAGCGGCAGGCGCCGTGGCAGCCCATCCCGCAACCGTGAACTGGCAACACAACAGCGCGGCCAACAGACCGCGATGGATATTCTTCTGGGTCATGTCTGCTTGCTCCTGCGCGCCGAGTTCAACATCTGGATGGCGGCATACAACACCACGATCACCACCAGCCAGTACAGCCAGTATAGCGGCAGCGATTTGACGACATAGGCAGCCAGCAGCACACCCGGGATGCCGCCCAGTGCCAGGCCCAGGGCTGCCGAAAAGTTGTAGCGACCGGTGCGAATGAAACGCGCGCCACCTACAGGCATCAACAACCCGCAGGAACCCATCATGATCGGAAAGGCCGCCAGCGGGCTCATGCCCAGCAGGCTGACCAGGATCAGGCAGGGTGCATACAGTCCGACGCCCAACATCATCAAGGCACCCAGCAGCGCGTTGGTCACGACCGCAAACACCAGCACCGGGCCAGTGAGGCCCAATGCGTTGCCGCCGCCAGGCATCAAGTGCAGGTTCTTGGCCAGGAACAGCAGCGCCGCAACCAGCAGCGCGGCGCCCATGCCCAGTTGAATGGCCCGACGCGAGAGTTTTGAGACCAGACCCACTCCCAGCCAGGCACCCAGCACCGCCGCCGCGACCATGCTGACGAGCGTGGTCAGATCGACGGTCACGGTGGCGATGAAGATCAATGCCTGCGCCATCGTCGGCAATGCCTGTCCGCAGTTGAGCGTGCCCGGTATCTGCTCGTCGGGCATGCGCGCGCGCAACTTGAACCAGGCGGTGGCGGGTGCAAACGAGCCTATGCCCAGGGTATCGAAGAAGTTGGTGATGAAGCCCACCACCAGGTCGCTCGCGCGCGGCAGGCGCTTTTGCCCGGCCTGTGCGCGCGCGCGCTCCAGCCACCACCAGCGCAGGATGTAGGCGACCCCGACTACGGCCAGCAACAGGACCAGCGCAAGTGCACCGCGATTGGTAACCATCGTTCTACTCCATGTCCGGGTAGGGACCGACACCGCCGTCGGCGATGAAGCGATCGACGCGCTCATCCAGTACCGGCAGTGGCACCGAGCCCAGCTCCAGCACCGTGTCGTGGAAGGCGCGGATGTTGAAACGCGCACCCAGGGCTTGCTCGGCGCGGGCGCGCGCTTTCAGGATCGTGTCTTCGCCCAGGTAGTAGGAGAGCGCCTGCGCGGGCCAGGCGATGTAGCGATCGACCTCGGTGTTGATCTCATGCTCGGCCAGCGCGGTGTACTCGCGCATGTAGTCGACCGCCTGCTCGCGCGTCCAGCCTTGTGAGTGGACGCCGGTATCGACCACCAGGCGCACTGCGCGCCAGATCTGGTAATTGAGCATGCCGAAGCGATCGTAGGGCGTGGCGTACATGCCCATCTCGACGCCCAGCAGTTCGCTGTAGAGCGCCCAGCCTTCGCCGTAGGCCGATATATAAGTGTGCTGGCGAAACTCCGGCTGATCCTTGTGCTCGGCGGCGAGCGGAATCTGGAAGCAGTGCCCCGGCGCCGACTCATGCAGCGTAAGTGCCGTGAGGTTGTACATCGGGCGGCTCGGCAGATTGTAGGTGTTGAGCAGGTATTGGCCCGGACCGCCGCGGCCGGCCGTGTAGAAGGGCGCGAGGTCATCGGGCACCGGCACGATCGCGAAGCGCTGGCGCGGCAGCATGCCGAAGTACTGCGGCGCCTTGCCGTCGAAACGCTTGGCGATGTAGGCCGCATGCATCAGCAGGTCTTCGGCCGAGGTCGGCTGGAAGCGGGTATCGGTGCGCAGGAACTTGAGGAACGCGGGGAAGTCGCCCGTGAAGCCGGTCTCCCGCATCACATCGAGCATCTGCTGGTGCAGTCGGGCGACTTCCGCGACGCCGAACTCGTGGATCGAGGCCGGGTCACGATCGAGCGTGACGAACTCGCGGATCTTGGCGCGATAGTAGGCCTTGCCATCGGGCAGATCGTGGGCCGCGAGCGTGGTGCGCGTGGCCGGCAGGTACTCCTCGCGCATGAACTTCAGCAGCTCGCGATAGGCGGGTTGCACGGTATCGCGGATCACCGCCACCGCTTGGCTGCGCAGGCCTTGCTGATCGGCTGCCGCAATGCCCTGCATTTCCCTGAACGGCGTGTAGTACAGGCTGTCCTCGGGCGTGGCATCGCTGACCGCGGTGATGGAGCCGTCGCGGCCATTGAGCGTTACGCGCGGCGGCGTGAAGCCGCGGCGCATGCCGGCGCGCATCTCATCCATCTGCTCATGGAAGTAGCGCGGTATGTCGCGCATCTGCGCGATGAAGTTGTGGTAGTCCTTCGCCGTACGGTAGGGCCGTCGCGCCGAGGCGCCGAGCTCGGTCCAGAACGTGGTGTCGGAGTTCGCCGGCATTTCATATTCGCGGAACTGCTGGCTGCTGATCAGCGTTTCGATCTGCGGCTTGTAGATATCGTAGTTGAGTCGCTCGGCCGCGGAGAGCTCGGAGCGGTGAATCGCCTGCAGCTGCTGCAACACGCCCTGCCAGTAGTGCAGTCGCTCGAGCTGCGCGGCCGGATCCACCTTCGGCAGGTGATCTTCGACCGGCTTGTGGGTGTCTTCGTAGTCGGGGTACTGCAGGTTGCGCCACTGCCATTCGGCGTTGTAGAGCGCCTGCAGCTTGCGGTCGGCGGCGCTGGCGCTGCGTGCAGCAGTCGCGCGCTGCGCGCTCGCCGCGTCTGCAACTGCGCTCAGCGCCAGGCCGAGTACCAACAGGCCCAGTGCAGGGCTACGCTTGATCAACTGCATGCAAGCTCCTTCAATCATTCGATTCAACTACTCGTTGCGACCCTGCCGAAGCGGCGCAGGTCAAATGCTGCCACCGGCAGCCGCGTGGGCCGCTCCGCCACCAGATCAGCCATCAGATCGCCGGTCACGGGCGCCATGGTAAGCCCGATGTGCTGATGGCCTACGGCATAGAACAGCTGGTGGGTACCTGGCGCGCGGCCGATGCCAGGCAGGTAGTCCGGCAGTATGGGCCGCGCACCCACCCAGCTCGGGCCATCGGCCGCGCACTGATAGCCGAGCGTGCGCAGCCTGCGGCGCAGCAGTGTGGGCTTGGCGGCGTCGGCGGGCGCATCGTGGTCCGCAAACTCCATGTAGCTCGAGGCCCGCAGCCGCCCTGCGAGTGGCGTGACCAGCAGATGATGGTTCGTGTACAGCAGTGGCGCGTCGATGAACGCGCTCTGCCCGGGCAGTTCGACGTGATAGCCGCGCACCGACTGCAGCGGTGCGCGCACATCCAAAGGGCCGCAGCAGCGCCTGCGCATCCATCCCGGCGCACACGACTCGCGCTGCTGACCGGCTGTGAGCCGGACTCCGTGACCACGGCGAGTGCGCCGCCGCTCGACTGCAAGGCGCGCACTTCGGCGCGGATCAGCTGCGCGCCGTGCTCGCATGCCGCGCCGGCGAAGGCCTGCACCGCGGCCAGTGGATCGGTCAGGTGAGCCGAGTCCTGGAACCACAGGCCGTTGGCGATGGGCGCGCCCGCGGCGTGCTGCAGCGCCAGCATCTGCTCGGCCGGCACGGTTGCAGTCCTGATGCCCAGTTGCTGCATGTTCGCGGCCTGGCGCTGCATGACATCGCGGCTGCGTACGCCGAAGCCGATCTCGTAGTGACCGTGGCGCCGCAGCAGATCCTGCCGGCCGATCCCGGTCAGCCAGCGCTCCCAGGTGGCCGCGGCGGGTTGAACCAGGGGCGCCAGCGCGCGCGTATGGGTATCGCGCCGGAATGCCGCCACCGCGAATCGCCGGATCCACGGCAGCATGCGCAGCGCCTGGCGCGGCGGCATATCCAGCGGTCCGCCAAAGCGCATCAGTTCGCGCCAGAAGCCGAACAACAGCGACGGGGAGGGGAGCGGCTGCACCAGTTCGGCGGCGATATGGCTCACGTTGCCGTAGCTGGCGCCGGCGACGCCCGGCTCGGCGCGATCGTAGAGCAGCACCCGGCGGCCCTCGCGCGCCAGCGCCAGCGCCACGGCCGAGCCGATGACTGCCGGCGCCGATCACGGCGATGCTATCTTGCTGGGCCATGGCCATACCGTATACGATCTACGATCCTGTCAATCAATGACTAGCGGTGCGATTGCCATGCCGAATCCCATGCCCTGCAACTGGTCCGGGGTTTACCCGGCCGCTACCACCCAATTCGATGCCGCGCTGGCGCTCGACCTGCCCGCGACGCAAAAGGTGCAGGCGGCGCTGATCAAGGACGGTGTCCACGGCCTGGTGCTGATGGGCACGGTGGGCGAAGGCAACTCGCTTGCGCGCCGCCGAGAAGCGTCAGCGTGCTCGCCGCCGCGGTCGAGGTCAGTGCTGGCAAGGTGCCGGTGATCGCTGGTGTGTCCGAGTTCACCACCGACCTGGCGGTGGAATTCGTCGCGCGATGCCGAGCGGCTCGGCGCCGACGGCCTGATGGTGCTGCCGTCCATGGTCTATGTGCCGACGGCGGCCGAGCTCGAGTATCACTTCAGGACGATAGCGGCGGCGACCGGCTTGCCGATCATGCTGTACAACAATCCGCCCTCGTATCGCGTCAACATCGACGTGCCTACGCTCCGTAGCGCTGTCCGACGTACCCAATATCGTCTCGATCAAGGAATCGGCGCCCGATTCACGCCGCTTCACCGATCTCTACAATGCGGTGGGCGAGCGCTATGTGCTGTTCGCGGGGCTCGACGACATCGCCTTCGAAGGCCTGGTGCTCGGCGCGAAGGGCTGGGTATCAGGCTTGACCAACGCGTTTCCGGCCGAGTCGCTGATGCTCTATGAAGCGCTGCTGGCCGGCGATCTCGAGCGTGCGCGCCGCGTCTATCGCTGGTTCATGCCGCTTGCTGCACCTCGATGCGGAGCACGATCTGGTGCAATCCATCAAGCTCGCCGAACAGGTCATGGGTCGCGGCTCGGAGCGCGTGCGGCCGCCACGGCTGCTGCTGACGCGGCGCGCGGCGCGCCGAGGTGCTGGCCATGATCGAAACCGCGCGCCACAACCGGCCCAAGTAGATGACGGCGATCCGCGTCATCGATTCGCACACGGCCGGCGAGCCCACGCGTCTGGTGGTCGAGGGCGGGCCCGATCTGGGTGATGGTCCGCTGGCGCGTCGTGTCGAGCGCTTCCGCACCCAGTTCGACAACTATCGCTCGGGCATCGTCAACGAACCGCGCGGCTCCGATCCGCTGGTGGGCGCATTGCTGGTGCCGCCGCACCGTCCCGACTGCCAGCTCGGCGTGATTTTTTTCAACAATGTCGGGTTCCTTGGCATGTGCGGGCACGGCACCATCGGCCTGATCGCCTCGCTCCATCACAGCGGCCAGCTGCAGCCGGGCAGCATCCGCATCGATACACCGGTCGGCGCGATCGAAGCACAGCTGGCTGAAGACGGCACCGTGAGCGTGGTGAACGTGGTGAGTTACCGCAGTGCCCATCGCCAGGCCGTGAACGTGCCCGGCATCGGCACCGTGGTGGGCGATGTGGCCTGGGGCGGCAACTGGTTTTTCCTGGTCTCGGAACATGAACAGACCATTGATCTCGCGCACGTGGAAGCGCTCACCGATTTCAGCTGGCGTCTGCGCGCGGCCGTCAATGCGCAGGGCTATCCGCTGGTGGACCACATCGAGCTGTTCAGCGCGGCGCGGATGCCGGGCGCACACAGTCGCAATTTCGTGCTCTGCCCGGGCAAGGCCTACGATCGTTCACCTTGCGGCACCGGCACCAGCGCCAAGCTGGCCTGCCTCGCGGCCGACGGCAAGCTCGCCGAGGGCGAAGCCTGGATGCAGGAGAGCCTGATCGGCAGCAGCATGACAGGGCGCTATCGCTGGCAGGATCGCGAGCGCGGCGCCATCGTCCCGACCATCAGCGGCACGGCGCACGTGACGGGCGAAGCCACACTGCATTTTGATCCACGCGATCCGTTCTGCTGGGGCATACGCGCTTGACCCAGCCCCTGCTGCAGTCGATGACCAGCCAGCTGATCGTGCACCTGCGCAATCGCATTCTCGCCGGCGCCTACGCGCCGGGCGCCGCGCTGCGCCAGGATGTGCTGGCCGCGGAATTCGGCACCAGCAAGATTCCAGTGCGCGAAGCGCTGGTGCGTCTGCAGTCGGAAGGGCTGGTGAACATCTTTCCCAACCGCGGCTTCCAGGTGCGTCCGCTCGTCACCAGCGAGCTGGAGGAAATCTTCAGCCTGCGGCTGATGATGGAGCCGGCCGCTGCGGCTGCTGGCGCGCGTCTGGCCACCGAAGCCGAGCAACAGGCGGCCAGCGCGGCGCTCGAGCGCCTGAACAAGGCGCTGGTGGCAGGAGACTGGTCGGCGGCCGGGCAGCTGAATCGCAATTTTCACCTGCAGCTGCTGGTGCCGCGCGTGCAACCGGTGGCGGCCGAGATACTCGGGCGCCTGCACACGCTGGCGCAGCGCTACGTGCAGAGCCACCTGCAGCCCGAAGGTCGGGTGAAGCGCGCGGCACGCGAACACGCCGCGCTGCTGCAGCAGTGGACCGCGCGCAAGAGCGCGCGCGTGCGCACGGCGCTGCATGCGCACATCAAGTCGACGCGTGATGACCTGGCGCGCGCGGTGGGCGGATTCTGAGCGCGCGCGCCTACAGCTTGTGCGTCGATAGCAGCAGGCTGGTCTCGGTGCGCACGATGCCCTCGATGCGGCGGATGCGACTGATCGCCTGATCGAGCGCCTCGACGCTGTCGACGCCGACCTCGGCGATCAGGTCCCAGCGGCCGTTGGTGGTGTGCAGCGTATGCACCTCGGGATCGCCGCGCAGTGTACGCACCACCTTTTCCAGGTGATTGCCTTCGACTTCAATGGTCATCAGTGCAGCGATGCGGTGGGCCGCTACCTCCGGGCGCACGCGCACGCTGTAGCCGGCGATCGTGCCATCGCGTTCGAGCCTGGCGATGCGGTTCTGTACGGTGCCGCGCGCGACCTTCAGCGCCTTGGCGAGCGCCGCAATGGTGCTGCGCGCATTGCTGCGCAGCAGCGAAATCAGGTGCCGGTCAAGGTCGTCCATCGTGCTATTTCCGGTCAAAACGCCAATTTACTATGCCATAGTGATCAGTATATGTGAACAATATGGCACTTTGCTGTCTTCTTGTTAGCGCTGGCCGGGGTGATCATGGCTGCCCAACAGGAGAGCCGCCATGGTCGACTACATAGGCGTCAGCGACGTCGCACGAATAATCAACACCATGGGCGCGGGCGAGTTCATCGAGCGCCTGTCACAGCATATCGAGGCGGACTACCAGCGCTGGGGCCAGTTCGAGAAGTCGGCGCGCCTGGCCAGTCACTCACCGGTGGGCGTGATCGAGCTGATGCCGACCAGTGATGGGAGCCTGTACTCCTTCAAGTACGTGAACGGGCATCCGAAGAACACGGCCGAGGGACTGCTGACGGTCACGGCCTTTGGAGTCCTGGCCGATGTGGCCACCGGTTACCCACTGCTGCTCTCGGAGCTCACCGTCAGCACCGCCTTGCGTACGGCTGCCATGTCGGCGCTGGCGGCGAAGTGGCTGGCCCGCCCCGATGCGCGCGTGCTGGCGCTGATCGGCAACGGCGCGCAAAGTGAATTCCAGGCCATCGGTTTCCATCGCATGCTGGGCATCCGCGAACTGCGGCTGTTCGATGTCGATGCGCTCGCCACCGCCAAGCTGGAGCGGAACCTGCGCGCGATGCCAGAGCTCGACGACCTGAAAATCGTCCGCGCGTCCTCCACCGCCGAGGCCTGTCGCGGCGCCGACATCATCACCACGGTGACGGCGGACAAGTGCAATGCCGTGATCCTCACGCCGCCGATGGTGCGGCCTGGTGTGCACATCAATGCCGTGGGCGGTGATTGCCCGGGCAAGACCGAGTTGCATGCCGATGTGCTGCGCATGCCCGAGGTGCGCGTGGTGGTGGAATATGAGCCGCAGTCACGCATAGAAGGAGAGATCCAGCAGATGCCCGCCGACTACCCGGTGACCGAGTTCGCGCAGGTGTGCAGCCGGCAGGTCGCCGGGCGCAGCTCGGCGGATGAAATCACGATCTTCGATTCGGTGGGCTTTGCGCTCGAGGATTACTCGGTGCTGCGCTTCCTGCATGCGCTGGTCCAGGAACAGCGCAGCGCCCGCCAGATCGATCTGGTGCCGGCGCTCGAGAATCCGAAGGACCTGTTCGGCGGCACGCTCGGCGGCCAGCGTCGCGCGACGCTGCGCCGGGTCTCGTAGGCGCATCGTGGCTGCCCAGGTTTCGCTGATCGGCGCGCCCACCGACATCGGTGCCGGCATGCGCGGCGCCTCGATGGGTCCCGAGGCCTTGCGGGTCGCGCGACTGCGCGACACCCTGGAATCACTGGGCGTCGAGGTCGTTGATCGCGGCGATCTGGCTGGCCCCGCGAATCCCGAATTGCCGCCGCAGGGTGGCTACCGCCATCTGCCGCAGGTGCAGGCCTGGTGCCAGAGCGTGCACGATGCGGTGTACGCGGAACTGCGTGGCGAGCGGCTGCCGATATTGCTGGGTGGCGATCATGCCCTGAGCATCGGTTCCATCAGTGCGGTGGCGCGGCATTGCCGCGAGCAGCGCAGGAACCTGCGGGTGCTGTGGCTCGATGCGCACGCCGACTTCAACACCAGCGAACTCACGCCCAGCGGCAACCTGCACGGCATGCCGGTGGCCTGCCTGTACGGCTTTGGCCCCGCGGTGCTCACCGCCATGAGCGGTGCAACGCCGGCGCTCGCGCCGGGTTCGATACGCGAGGTCGGCATCCGCAGCGTCGACCAGGGCGAGAAGCGCTTCGTGCACGAGGTAGGCCTCGAAGTCTTCGACATGCGCTACATCGATGAAGTGGGCATGCGCCGTACGCTCGAAGTCGCGCTCGAATCGCTGCCGCGCGATGCGCACCTGCACGTGAGTTTCGATGTGGATTTTCTCGATCCGGATATCGCGCCGGGCGTGGGCACCACGGTGCCTGGCGGCCCTTCGTATCGCGAGGCGCAGCTGTGCATGGAAATGATCGCCGACACGGGCCGCATGGCTTCGATCGACATCGTGGAATTGAACCCGGCGCTCGACCTGCGCAATCGCACCGCCGAAGTGGCCGTCGATCTGGTCGCTTCGCTGTTCGGCAAGAGCACCTTGATGCGCCGCTGAGGCGCCTGCTGCCGCGCAGGTCGCCGCAACGCGCGCGCTCAGAACACGCCCAGCGCCAGTCCCGCGACAAAAGTCTGACCCAGCTCGCGGCAACGCTGCAGGTCCTCTGCCTGCGGCTCGCCGCGCACGATGATCGCCTCGGCAACCGTCTTCCATCGATAACCCAGCGCAATGCGCTCGACCGAATTGACGGTGCCGCTGCCGTCATTCCCGGCACTGACGAACAGCGCATATGGCAGGCCTTCGACCTTGCCTTCCACCGCATAGAAAGTGCGGTCCATGAAGTCCTTGACCGCCCCCGACATGTAACCGAAATGCTCGGGCGTGCCGATCAGCAGCCCTTGTGCCCAGAGCAGGTCATCGGCACCAGCCTGCAGCGCCGACAGTGCACGGCACTCGAAGGGCTCTTCGGCCAGCTCCATGCCGGCGCGCACCGCCTGCACCAGCGTCGCGGTGCGTCCGCCCGCGTGTCCACCGTAGATCAACAGAATGCGCGTCATTACCTTCTTACCCTGTGCCGTTCGTCCCCCGATGAAGCCCGCACATTATGGGCTGGCGCCGCAGCCGGCGGAAACGCTGGAAAATCGACGCTTCCTGCTGCCGGCGGCCCGCGAAGCGTGACGCGCGTCTCACTAGTGCTCCGGCACGCGATTTGCACTGTTTCAGGCAACCAACGTAGCCATTGCCACGAGGATGGTCATGCCATGAGCGCCGGTGCGGAAGTACTAGCCCAGGAAGAGATCGATGCCCTGCTCAAGGGAGTCGACAACAGTGCCGTGCAGGTCGAGGCCGGAGCCTCGGTGCCTGGTGAAGTGCGCACCTATGACCTGGGCAGCCAGGTGCGTGGCGTGCGCGGCCGGGTGGCAGCGCTCGATCTGATCAACGAACGCCTGGCGCGCCTGCTGCGCACGGGCCTCTACAACATGGTCCGTCGCAATCCGGAGATCACGGTCGCGACGCTCCAGGTGCTGAAATACAGCGAGTACCTGCAGACCCTGCATGTGCCCGCGAGCCTGAACATCGTGAAGCTGGCACCGCTCCGCGGCAATGCGATGTTCGTGCTCGATGCGCGCCTGGTGTTCACGCTGGTGGACAACTTCTTCGGCGGCACGGGGCGCAACGCCAAGATCGAAGGCCGCGACTTCACCGGCACCGAAAGCCGCATCGTGCAGATGGTGCTGCGCCAGGTGTATGCCGATTTCAAGGAAGCCTGGGCGCCGCTACGCGCGCTCGAGGTCGAGTACCAGGGCTCGGAAAACAATCCGCAGTTTGCGGGTATCGTTGGCCCCGCCGATACCGTCATCGTCAGCAGCTTCAAGATCGAACTGGAAGGTGGCGGTGGCGAGCTGCATGTGGTGCTGCCCAATGCGATGGTCGAGCAGGTCAGGGAACTGCAGGGCGGCAGCGCGCAGGGCGAGCGCGGCGCTGGCGATGAACGCTGGACCCAGGCCTTGCGCGAGGAAATCAAGGAAGTGAGCGTCGAGGTCGTGCCCTTCCTCGGCCAGACCGTGCTGACTGTCGGTCAGTTGCTGAACCTCAAGCCGGGCGATGTGATTCCCTGCGATTTCGATGGCCACGCCACGCTGTTGGCCGATGGCCTGCCACTATTGCGCGGCACGCTGGGCGCCTCGCGCGGCCAGCAGGCCATCAAGGTGGTCGGGCAGCTGCTGCGACCGCCATCCTCTGGCAGCGACGATTCGGTTGATCACGCCGCATGAACATGATGAACCCTGCGGCCGCACCACCGATGGAGAATTTTCGCGCTGGCGCGCCGGGCGCCGCGGGCGCCGAGTCCGGAAGCCTTGCGGCACTACAGGATCTGCAGGTCACGCTGGCGATGGAAGTGGGGCGCACCACCATCACCGTGCGCGAACTCTTGCAGTTGACGGCTGGCTCGGTGCTCGAGCTGCAACGCAGTACCAGCGAAGCTTTTGACGTGCTGGTCAATGGCACCCTGCTCGCGCATGGCGAGCCCGTGGTGGTGAATGATCGCTGTGGAGTACGTCTCACCGAGGTCGTGCGAGCCAACGAACGGCGGCAATTCCCCGGCCAATAGTCCAGTCTGTGAGCTGGTACCGCATCGTGCCGGTCTGCCAGGCCTCGCGGTGATGCTAAAGTGAGTTGCCGATCGCCACCCGGATTGGCGAGGGATTCCTGCACATGCACCCGCTAGCGGCCATTGCGGCGCTCGATGATCGATGCCTGATCTGGCTCAATAGCCTGGTGGGTCGCTGGCCGCTGTTCGACAAGATCGTCGCCCACCTGCTGGGCACCGATGAACTGAAATTCGGCGTGCTGGTGGCGATCTTCTACTGGCTCTGGTTTCGCTACGACCCTCCCGATCAGCGCAAGCGCGCCATCCTGGCGACCACCGCGCTCGGCAGCCTGGTGGCCGTACTGGTAACCCGCGTGCTGGTCATACTGCTGCCATTTCGCGATCGGCCGCTGGCGCGTCCCGAACTGCATCTGCATTTTCCGGTCGGCTATGAATCATCGCTCCGTACCTGGAGCGCGTTCCCCAGCGATCACGCCGTGCTGGCCTTTGCGCTGGCCACCGGCTTCTGGCTGGTCTCGCGGCCCACCGGCACCTTCGCCTTCATCCATGCGGCGCTGATCATCTGCATGCCGCGCATGTACTACGGCCTGCATCATCCCAGCGACTTGCTGGGCGGCGCCCTGATCGGCATCGTGTCTGTAAGGCTGCTGACACTCGAAGTCGTGTCGCGGCCGGTGATGGTGCGCGTGCTGTACCTGGAGCAGCGGCACCGCGGCATCTTCTACTTGTGTTTCTTCCTGCTGTTGCAGCAAATGGTAGTGCTGTTCAACAACCTGCGCGCCGTGATCTCGTTGATGATGAAACTGCTGCGCAGCGTGATCTCGTAGCGCGGCTGCTACGCCGCCGGCACGCCGTCGAAGAATTCCACCACGCCGGTCTCGAGCGAGTACTCGGCGCCAACCACCAGCAAGCCGTTATCCTCGCTCAATTGCTCGAGGATTTCCGAGCCGTGGCGCAGGTGATAGGCCGAGACACGGACGTTGGCACGCACTGCATGGCGCAGCAGCGCTTCATGGTCGTGCCGCAACTCGGTGTCGAGCAACGTTTCGATGGATGGGCGCACGCGATCGACGATGGAGCGCAGATTCCGTGAGCGCTGGTCGCGCGGCCGCTGCAGGTCTTCGAGTGTCGCCTGGATGGCGCCGCACTGCGAGTGACCGAGCACCACCACCAGGCGCGTGCCGAAGCGTTCGGCAGCGAACTCGACGCTGCCGATCTGCGAGGCGGCGATCACGTTGCCGGCCACGCGGATCACGAACAGGTCGCCCAGGCCCTGGTCGAACACGATCTCGGCTGGCACGCGCGAGTCGGAGCAGCCCAGGATGATCGCAAAGGGTTCCTGGCCCGCCATCAGCGCGTGCCGTCGCAGCCGGCCCTGCGACTGCGCGTCGTTGCGCACTTCGGCGACGAAGCGGGCGTTGCCTTCACGCAGGCGTTCGAGTGCCTCGAGTGCCGTGATCATTCGGAATCCTTACATGGGTTCAAGTTTGGCGTGCAATGTGATCGCCGCGTTGAACAGCCGCGAGACCGGGCAGTTGCTCTTGGCGCCCGTGGCGATCTGCTCGAACTGAGCGGCTGCGATGCCGGGCACCCAGGCCTCGGTCTCCAGGTGCACGGTGGAAATCGTCCAGGCGCCGGCCACCTGCTCGAGGGTCACGGTCGCCTGGGTGGCGAGCCGCTTGGGCGTGAAGCCAGCCTTGCCCAGCTCCGCTGTCAGCGCCATCGTGAAGCAGCCGGCATGCGCGGCGGCCAGCAATTCCTCCGGGTTGGTGTGGGCAGCAGCCTCGAAGCGCGAGGCGAAGGAATAGGGGGTCTCCTTGAGCACGCCGCTGTGCGTCGCCAGCGCTCCCGAGCCCTGCTTCAGATCGCCGTGCCAGATAGCCGATGCGCTGCGCTTCATGGAACCCTCCGGATGAGTTTTTGTGGGGGCGAATTACACCCTCTTGGGCTACACTAGACGTTGGCTTATGTCATGTCTATACCGTTGAGCCAACAGTCTTTTTTTGAGGACCGATCGCCGATGGGCCCGAGTTTGGCTGATTTGATTGCTTCCACGCCGCTCTCCGGCGGCAACGCCGCTTATGTCGAATCGGTCTACGAGCGCTACCTGGAAGATCGCGATTCGGTGGCTGCGCAGTGGCGCGAGCTGTTCGATGCGCTGCCGCCGGGTGCGCATGCGGATGTTGCACATGCCGGGATCGTGGAGCAACTGGCGCAGCGCATGCGCGCACCGCTCGCGGCTCACGCAGTGCCGGCCGAGTCGCATGCCGAAAGCGAGAAGCAGGGCGCGGTTTCGCGCCTGGTGCAGACCTACAGCAATCGCGGCCACCTGATCGCGCACATCGATCCGCTGGGAATGATGCAGCGTGAGCGTCCGTACGTGCTCGACCCGGAGTACGTCGGTCTCACGCAGTCCGACATGGATACCGAGTTCTATACCAGCGCGCGCAATGAATGGCTGCCGCGCCGCGCGCCGCTGCGCGAGATCCTCGCGCGCCTCGAGCAGGTGTACTGCGGTTCGATCGGCGCCGAGTTTGCGCATGTGTCGAACACCGAAGAGCGTCTGTGGCTGCAGGATGAGTTCCAGCTCGGGCGTGTGCGCCAGAAATTCTCCGCCGAGGCGCGGCGCAATATCCTCTGGCAGCTCACTGCGGCCGAGGGCCTCGAGCGTTACCTGCATACGCGCTTCGTTGGCCAGAAACGCTTCTCGCTCGAAGGCGGCGAAACGCTGATCGCGCTGCTCGACGATCTGGTGCAGGAGAGCGGCCGCGGCGGCGTCGAGGAAACCATCATCGGCATGGCGCATCGTGGCCGCCTCAACGTGCTGGTCAATGTGCTGGGCAAATCGCCTGGTGAACTGTTCTCGGAGTTCGAGGGCAAGCATCACCAGCCGGCTGGCTCGGGCGATGTGAAATATCACAAGGGTTTCTCGGTTGATCTGCGCACGCCAGGTGGCAATGTGCACGTGGCGCTGGCCTTCAACCCCTCGCACCTCGAGATCGTGAATCCGGTGGTCGAAGGTTCGGTGCGCGCCCGCCAGGAGCGGCGCGGCGACACCGTGGGCGACAAAGTGCTGCCGGTGCTGATCCACGGCGACGCCGCCTTCGCGGGCCAGGGCGTGGTGATGGAAACGCTGCAGCTCTCGCAGACCCGCGGCTATTCCACGGGCGGCACCATCCACGTGGTGATCAACAACCAGGTGGGCTTCACGACCAGCGATCCGCGCGATGCGCGCTCGACGCTTTATTGCAGCGATGTCGCCAAGATGATCGAGGCGCCGATCCTGCACGTGAATGGCGATGATGCCGAGGCGGTGATCTTCGCGACGCGCTTTGCGTTGCTGTATCGCCAGCACTTCCACAAGGATTTCGTGATCGACCTGGTGTGCTACCGGCGTCTGGGCCACAACGAAGCCGACGAGCCGGCCGCCACGCAACCGCAGATGTACCAGACCATCCGCCAGCATCCGCCGGTGCGCAAGCTCTATGCGGACCAACTGGTCGCCGATGGCGTGCTGACGGCGGCCGACGCCGAACGCATGGTCGAGCAGTATCGCAGCGCGCTCGATGAGGGCCGGCACCAGCTGCATCCCTCACTCGGCATGATCGGCAACAAGTTCACCGTGGACTGGTCGCGTTACCAGAGCGTCGACAACCACGAACCGGTGCGCACCGCATTGCCGGCGGCCAAGCTGGCGAGCCTGGGGCGACGCATACTGCAGTACCCTGAAGGTTTCACGCTGCATCCGCGCGTGGCGCAGATCGTCGTCAACCGTTCGAAGATGCTGGCCGGCGAGTTGCCGCTCGACTGGGGCTGCGCCGAGACGCTGGCTTACGCCTCGCTCGTGGATAGTGACATCGCGCTGCGCCTCTCGGGGCAGGATGTGGGCCGCGGAACTTTCTTCCACCGCCATGCGGTGCTGCACGATCAGGGCTCGGCACGCCGCTACATTCCGCTGCAGCACATCAAGGAAGGCCAGCCGCGCGTCAGCATCATCGACTCGGTGCTCTCGGAAGAAGCCGTGTTGGGTTTCGAATACGGCTACTCCAGCACCAGTCCCGATTGCCTGGTGATCTGGGAAGGGCAGTTCGGCGATTTCGTGAACGGCGCGCAGGTGCTGATCGACCAGTTCATTTCCTCGGGCGAAGCGAAGTGGGGGCGCCTGAGCGCCCTGACGCTGTTCCTGCCGCATGGCTACGAAGGCCAGGGGCCGGAGCATTCCTCGGCGCGACTCGAGCGCTTCCTGCAGCTCTGTGCCGAGAACAACATGCAGGTGTGCGTGCCTTCCACGCCCGCGCAGATGTTCCACATGCTGCGCCGGCAGATGCTGCGCCCGCTGCGCAAACCGCTGATCGTGATGACGCCGAAGAGCCTGCTGCGGCACGAGCTCTCGGTCTCGAGTCTGGCCGAGCTCAGCGGCGGCGGCTTTGCCACGGTGATCGACGAACTCGATCCGCTTAACCCCGAGCAGGTCGAACGCGTGGTGTTCTGCAGCGGCAAGGTGTATTTCGATCTGCTGCGCACGCGCCGCACCGAGGGCAACAACAACGTGGCACTGGTGCGGATCGAGCAGCTCTATCCCTTCCCGGTACTGGAATACCAGACAGCGCTGGCGCGCTATCCCAACGCCGTCGACATCGTCTGGTGCCAGGAAGAGCCGCAGAACCAGGGCGCGTGGTACCAGATCCGCCATCGCCTGCAGGAACTGGCGGGTGAGCGGCGTCCGGTGTATTACGCCGGGCGCGCTTCGGCGTCGGCGCCGGCCACGGGCCTGGCGCGCATCCACGAGAGTGAACAACGCCAGCTGGTGCAGACCGCACTCAGCGGCGACACGGCCGAGCACGCGGCACGGGCGCAGACGCGCACCGCGCTGCCCAAGAGGAAAAGTTCATGAGCGTTGAAATCCGAGTACCGCAGCTGCCCGAGTCGGTGGCCGATGCCACGCTGGTCGCCTGGCGCAAGCAGCCCGGCCAGAGTGTCAGCCGCGACGAAAACCTCGCCGATCTCGAGACCGACAAAGTGGTGCTCGAGGTGCCGGCCTCGGTCTCCGGCGTGCTGCAGGAGATACGCGTGGCGGCGGGCACCAGCGTCAAGAGTGGCGAGCTGCTGGCGATCATCGCGCCGGGCGCTGCTGCGGGCGCAGGGGCTGCTGCGAGTGCTGGTGCGAGCGCGGCTGCGACGCCGGCCGCTGCTGGATCGGTGCCTGCGCCGGCTACCGGCGCGGCCAAGCTCGGCCCCGCTGCGCAGCGCGTGGCCGAGGAGCTCGGGCTCAGCAACACGACGATCCTCGCGGCTTCCAAAGGTGGCCGCGCGTCGAAGTCGGATTTGCTGGCGGCGGGCAACGGCGCGGCCGCCCAGGCCAAGAGCGCGACGCCCAAACCCGCGAGCGCGGCGCCGAAACCAGCGCTCGTGCGCGGTGCACGCGCCGAGCAGCGCGTGCCGATGACGCGGCTGCGTCAGCGCATTGCCGAGCGGCTGGTGCAGGCGCAATCGACGCAGGCCCTGTTGACCACCTTCAATGAGGTCGACCTGACGCATGTGAATGAACTGCGTGCGCGTTACAAGGAGGGCTTCGAGAAGCAGCACGGGGTGAAGCTCGGCTTCATGGCCTTCTTCGTCAAGGCCGCGATCGAAGGGCCTCAAGCGCTATCCGGTGATGAACGCGTCGGTCGAAGGCACCGACATCGTCTATCACGAGTATTTCGACATCGGTGTTGCGGTCTCCACCGAGCGCGGCTTGATGGTGCCGGTGCTGCGGGATGCGGATGCACTTGATTTTGCCGGCATCGAGCGCGGCATCGCTGACTACGCACAGCGGGCGCGCAATGGCACGATCGGACTCGACGATCTCACCGGTGGCACCTTCAGCATCACCAATGGCGGCGTGTTCGGCTCCTTGCTGTCGACGCCGATCGTCAATGCGCCGCAGAGCGCGATCCTGGGCATGCACAAGACGCAGCAGCGGCCGATGGTGGTCGATGGCGTGGTGGTGGCGCGACCGATGATGTATCTCGCGCTCAGCTACGATCATCGCATCATCGACGGACGCGAGGCGGTGCAGTTCCTGGTGACGGTCAAGGATTGCCTCGAGGATCCGGGCCGCATGCTGCTGGGAGTCTGAGCGCATGAGCCCGAGCACCGCTCCTGAGCCGCAGGATTTCGATGTCGTAGTGATCGGCGGTGGTCCGGCCGGATATCCGACCGCGATTCGTGCCGCACAGAACGGCCTCAAGGTGGCCTGCATCGATGCCTGGCAGAATCGCGATGGCAGTTATGCCTTTGGCGGCACCTGCCTGAACGCGGGCTGCATTCCTTCCAAGGCGCTGCTGGAATCCTCGGAGCTGTGGCACCGCGCGCACAGCGAGTTCGCGGTGCATGGCATCAAGGCCGGCGCTCTGACGCTCGACCTCGCCGCGATGCAGAAGCGACGCGCGGGCATCGTGAAGAACATGACCAGCGGTATCGCCTCGCTCCTTAAGGCCGCCGGCGTCACGGCGATTTTCGGCCGCGGCAAACTGCTCGCGGGCCGCGTGGTCGAAGTCACGGCACCCGACAAGTCGCGCCAGTTGCTGCGCGGCAAGCATGTGGTGCTCGCCAGCGGCTCGATTCCGACCGAACTCAAGTCGCTCCCCTTCGATGGCAAGCAGATCATCGATTCCTGGGGCGCACTCGAACTGTCCGCCGTGCCCAAGCGCTTGTGCGTGATCGGCGCCGGCGTGATCGGCCTGGAACTCGGCAGCGTGTGGCGACGCCTTGGAGCCGAGGTCGTGGTGCTCGAGGCGCTCGATGCGCTGCTGCCGATGGCCGATGCGCAGCTGGCCGCTGAAGCGGCGCGGCACTTCAAGAAACTGGGCCTCGACATCCGCCTCGGCGCCAAAGTCACGGGCGCCAAGCCCGCCAAGGATGGCGTGAGCGTGCGTTACAGCGACGCCAAGGGCGAGCAAGCGCTGCAGGCCGATGTCGTGGTGGTGGCCGTGGGTCGCCGCCCGTACACCGAGGGCCTGCTGGGCGAGGGGAGCGGTGTGACGCTCGACGAGCGCGGCTTCATCAAGGTGGATGATCATTGCGCCACCGGCGTCGCCAATGTGTGGGCAGTGGGTGATGCGGTGCGCGGACCGATGCTCGCGCACAAGGGCAAGGAAGAGGGCGTCGCGGTGGCCGATCGCATCGCCGGCAAATATGCGCACATGAACTACGCGCTGATTCCTTCGGTGATCTATACCGCGCCCGAGATCGCCTGGGTAGGGCAGAGCGAAGCGCAGGCCAAAGCCGCCGGCGTGGCCGTGAAGATCGGTGTGTTTCCCTTCGCCGCCAGTGGGCGCGCGCGCGCAATGGAATCGAGTGCCGGCTTCGTCAAGGTCGTGGTTTCGCAGGCCAGCGATGAGCTGCTGGGCGTACACATCATCGGGCCGATGGCCGGCGAGTTGATCGCCGAGGCCGTGCTGGCGATGGAGTTTCGCGGCAGCGCCGAGGATCTGCAGCGCACGATCCATGCGCATCCGACGCTCTCCGAGGCGCTGCACGAGGCGGCACTGGCGGCTGACAAGCGCGCGATCGACAATATCAACCGTTGAGCCAGGAGTGAGCCATGGGCGATCACGACAGTTCCAGGCGTGAGTTCATTGGCGGTAGCGCCGCAGCCGGATTGATGGCGGCAGCAGGAACTGTGGCTGCCGCGCCGCCGGCAGTTATCGAAAAAGACGTGCAGTTGCGGACGGCCGATGGCGACTGCGATGCCGCGTTCTTCCATCCCGACCAGGGTGCACACCCGGGCGTGCTGCTCTGGACCGACATCTTCGGCCTGCGCCCGGCATTCCGTGAGTTTGGCCGCCGCCTGGCGGCTTCGGGTTTTGCGGTGCTGGTGCCGAACCCCTTCTATCGCAGCGCCAAGGCGCCAGTATTCGGCGACATCTCGACTTTCAATTTCCAGAGCGAAACCGATCGCGCCAGGTTCCCGCCGCTGGTGGGCCCACTGACTGCCACCGGCGCGGTCGAGCGCGATGCCCACGCGTATGTGGAATTCCTCGACGCCCAGCCGGCGGTGAATCGTGCCAAGCGGCTGGGTGTGCAGGGTTATTGCATGAGCGGGCCGCTGATGCTGCGCTGTGCCGCCGCGGTGCCGGAGCGCTTCGGTGCCGGTGCCAGCTTCCACGGCGGTGGCCTGGTGACCGACAAACCCGACAGCGCGCATCTGCTGATCCCGAAGATCAAGGCGCAACTGTATATCGCGATTGCCGCCAACGACGACGCGCGCGCACCGAACGACAAGAACACGCTGCGCGCCGCCTGCGCAGCCGCCAGGGTGCGCGCCGAGATTGAGGTTTATGCCGGCGCACAGCATGGCTGGTGCGTGCCCGATATGCCCGCGCAGAACGGCAAGGCGATCTACGACAAAAACGCCGCCGAGCGTGCCTGGACCCATCTGTTGCGCCTGTATCGCAGCGCGCTTTCCTGAGGAGTCAGTATGTCCCTGCGTCAACGCCTGATGTTGCGCAGCGCCGCCGTGGCGCTGTTGTTTCCGGTGCTGCTGGCGGCGGCGCCATTGCCTGACCTGCAATGGCGATTGATCGGCCCCTTCCGCGGCGGCTGGAGCACGATGGCCACCGGCATCCCGGATCAACCCGACACTTTCCTGTTCGGTGCCGCGGGCGGTGGCGTGTGGAAAACCGTGAACGCGGGTCGTACCTGGGCGCCGATATTCGATGGCACCGGCCCATCTTCGTCCATAGGCGCGCTGGCGGTGGCGCCCGGCAATGACAAGGTGATCTACGTCGGCACGGGCCAGCCAGAGCCGCGCTATGACATTGCCTCGGGCGATGGCGTGTACAAGTCGGTCGATGGCGGTACCAGCTGGACGCATGTCGGCCTCGAGGCGACGCGCCACATCGGCGCAATCCTGGTGGATCCGCGCGATCCGAACATTGTGCTGGTCGGCGCGCTCGGGCATATGTTTGGCGCCAACGCCGAGCGCGGTGTGTATCGCAGTGTCGATGGCGGCTCCACATGGAGCCACGTGCTGGCGATCAGCGCCGATACCGGCGTGGTCGATCTCGCGGCCGATCCCTCCAACCCCGATCGCATCTACGCCGCCGCCTGGGAAGCGCGCAACTACCCCTGGCTCAGTTACTTCAAGCCGATTGCCGGCGAGGGCAGCGCGATCTATACCTCCGCTGATGCGGGCAAGACCTGGTCGAAGCTCGGCGGGGAGGGTTGGCCCGGTGGCGCACTTGGCCGCATCGGCCTTGCGGTTGCGCACACGGCGCAAGGTACGCGCATCTACGCTTCGATCGATTCGAAGGATTCCGGTGGCCTGTATCGCTCCGACGATGCCGGCGCCCACTGGCAGAAAGTGAATGACGCCGCGCCGGTCACCAACTGGTACGTGAGCCGTCTCACGGTGGCGCCAGGCAAACCCGATGATATCTACTACGTCGGGCAGTCGATCCACTACTCGCACGATGCGGGCAAGACCTTCACGATCATCCGCGGCGCGCCCGGCGGCGATGACTATCACTACCTGTGGATCAACCCCGCTCATCCGGAGCGCATGGTCACCGCGAGCGATCAGGGTACGGCCATCAGTGTCGACGGCGGGCACAGCTGGAGCGAGTGGTACAACCAGCCGACCGGACAGTTCTATCACCTCGGCGCCGACCAGGGATTCCCATATCGCGTGTACGCCGGCCAGCAGGACAGCGGAACCGTGTCGCTCGCTACGCGCAGCGATTTTGGCGCGCTGAATTTCCGTGACTGGAATCCGGTCGGCGGCGATGAGCGTGACGATGTGCTGCCGGAACCCTCCGACGCCAATATCGTCTACGCGACCGGACTCGGCGGCAAGGTCACGCGCTGGGACAAGCGGCACGGGCAATCGCGCGAGATCACGCCCTGGCCCGTGAGCAGTTACGGCATGCGCCAGACCGCGGTGAAATACCGCTACACCTGGATCACACCGCTGGCGGTATCGCAGCGCGAGCCCTATCCGCTCTATGTGGGCTCGCAGCTGCTGTGGCGCAGTGTCGATCGCGGCGAACACTGGCAGATCATCAGCCCGGACCTGAGCGGCAAGCGTGCTGGCGCACAGCGCTGCGAGGGCGACGTACAGGTGGCCGATGCCAAGGCCTGCGGCTACGGCGTGATCTTCAACATCGGGCCCTCGCCACTCAACAACAGCGATATCTGGGTGGGCATGGATGACGGCCTGGTGCAGCTCACGCGCGATGGCGGCGAGCACTGGCAGGTCGTGACGCCTGCGGGCATGCCCGAGTGGGCGCGCGTCAACACGGTCGATCCTTCCGCGCTCGATGCCGAGACTGCCTACGTCGCGGCCGACAATCATCGCCAGGACGATTTCGCGCCCTACGCCTGGCGCACGCATGATGGCGGCAGGAGCTGGCAGTCGATCACCCAGGGGCTGCCCGCCGGTCACTTCGTGGCCGTGGTGCGCAGCGATCCGAAGAAGCAGGGCCTGCTGTATGCAGGCACCGATGCCGGCGTGTATGTGTCGCTCGATGACGGCGATCACTGGCAGTCGATGCAGTTGAACCTGCCGCAGGCCTGGGTGCGTGACCTGCTGGTGCACGACAACGACCTGGTGGCCGCCACGCAGGGCAGGGCGCTATGGGTGCTCGATGATGTGAGTCCGCTGCGTTCGCAGAGCGGAGCGGAGCAGGCAACGCAGCTGTTCCCGCCGGCCACTGCCTATCGCCTGCAGCCCAACAGCAATCGCGACACACCACTGCCGCTCGAGACCGCGGTAGCGATGAATCCTCCGGCCGGCGCCGTGATCGACTATGCGCTGTCCGCTGGTGTGCGTGGGCCCGTGGTACTGGAGATCCGCGATGCGCAGGGCGCATTGGTGCGCAGCTACTCGAGCGATGAGCAGCCAGGTCCGTCGCGCGCCCATCGCTATTTCTCGACCGATTGGCTCAAGCCCGAGCCGCGCCTCGCGGCGACCCCGGGCCTGCACCGTTTCATCTGGAACCTGCGCTATCCGCAGGCACGCGCCGTGGGCTACGAATACAGCATCGGTGCGGTGTATGGCGCCAATACGCTGAGCTTGCCCGCCGGGGCGTACGCACTGCCGGGTGTTTACGATCTCGTGCTCAAGGTGGGCGGAAAACAGTGGCGGCAGCCGCTGACCGTGAAGCTCGACCCCCGGCTCAACACCACAGCCGCTGAACTGCAAAGTTCGCTGGCCTGGTCGATGGACGCAGCCCAGGCGCTGGATGCCGCCTATGTGGCCAACGGTGAAGTGACGGCGCTGCGCAAGCAATTGGCGCAGCTGCGCCCCACGCTCAAGGGCGAGACGCTCGCGGCCGTGAAATCGCTGGAAGAACAGACCCAGCCGCTCACCGAGTCACCCGAGGGCGCGGATGCCGATTTCGGCAGGATCAGTGAAGTGATCGCGACGCTAGCCGCCGGCGTTGAAGGCGCCGACTACGCGCCGACGCCGGGCCAGCGTGCCGGCCTCGACGACTACCGCGCGCGCCTGCACCAGGCGCTCGAGCGCTGGCAGTCACTGCGTGGCGTGACGCTGTTGGCGCTCAACAAGCAGCTCAAGGCCGCGGGCCAAAAGGCCATCGTGCTGCCCGCGCCCGATCATTTTGCTGCCGAGCCCGACGAGGACGGCAAAGACCTGCCCTGAAGCCAGCGGCGGTTCAGCCCGCGCGCTCGGCCTTCAGCACATTGGCGACCGAGCGCAGCCGCTTGAGCACCAGCCGCAGCTGCGCCACATCGCGCACCGCCGTGCGCATCACGATGGTCGCGATGCGATCGGCGGGATCGGTATTGGAATTCACGCCGTTGATGCTCAGGCGCTCGAGCGCCATTACATCCGAGACATCGCGCAGCAACCCGCGCCGGTCGAAGGCTTCGACGCGGATCTGCACCGGCATCATCAGCTCGCCGCCCGTGTTCCAGTCCACGCTCAGCACACGCTCGGGCTTGAGCGCGCGCATGCGCGTGAGGCTGCCGCATTGTGCGCGATGTATCGTCACGCCACGACCGAGCGTGAGATAGCCTGCGATCGCCTCGGGCGGCACCGGCGCGCAGCAGCGCGCCATGGTGGTGGGCAGATCGCCCACACCTTCGATCTCGACCGCCGAGCGGCCGCGCGGCGCCGCACGCGCAGTGCGCGGCGCCAGCGGCGCAGTGCCCGCGGGCGGAGGCGGGGGCGGCGTCTCGACAGGCGGTGCCTTGCTGCTGGCCACTTTCGCCGCGGCGGCCGCTTCCTGCTGATGAAACCAGGCACGCACTTTGGCGCGACTGCGCGAAGAGGCCAGGAAGGTGCTACCCGCCGCTACCCAGTCACGGCTCGGGCCGCCCTTGCGTCCGCCGATGATCTCGACCAGCGCGCCGTTGTGCAGCGGCTGGTCGAGCGGCGCGATGCGCCCGTCGATCTTCGCGCCGCGACAGCTGTGGCCGAGGTCGGTGTGCAGGTGATAGGCAAAATCGAGCGCCGTGGCGCCGTGGGGCAGGTCGACGATCTCGCCGCGCGGGGTCAGCGCGTACAGCCGGTCGGCGAACAGGTCGCCGCGCACGGCGTCGATCAGATCGCCGCCTTCCGCATCCTCGCCCGAACGCTCGCCCTGCGCGCGCGCGGGTTCGAGCACCCGGCGCGCCCACTCGATCTTGCGCTCGTAACTGGCATCGCGGCCACTGCCTTCCTTGTAGCGCCAGTGCGCCGCGACCCCGAGCTCGGAATGCCGATGCATCTCGGCGGTGCGGATCTGGATCTCGACCGACTTGCCCTCCGGACCCTGCACCGCCGTGTGGATCGAGCGGTACTGGTTGCCCTTCGGGGTCGCGATGTAATCGGCGAATTCGCCCGGCAGGATGCGCCACAGGCTATGCACCACACCGAGTGCGGCGTAGCAGTCGCCCACACTATCCGCAATGATGCGCAGCGCGCGCACGTCGTAGAGCTGCTCGAAGGCCAGGTGTTTGCGCTGCATCTTTCGCCAGATGCTGTAGATGTGCTTGGCGCGGCCCTGCACCTGTGCCTTGATGCCGGCCTGCGCCAGCGCCGCGACCAGCTGCACGCACAGCGCGGCGACATACTGCTCGCGATCGACGCGCCGCTCGGCGAGGCGGCTCGCGATCAGGTGATAGTCGTCGGGGTCGAGCTGGCGAAAGGCCAGATCCTCGAGTTCCCATTTCAGACTCCAGATACCGAGGCGATTGGCCAGCGGCGCGTAGATTTCGCGGGTCTCCAGCGCCAGGCGCTGCGCCTCGGCCGCGGCCAGCTCGCGTGCCCCGCGCAATCGCAACAGCACCGCCGCCAGCCGCGCAACGATCAGGCGCGGATCGGCCGCCACTGCCAGCAGCATCTTGCGCAGCGCTTCGGCCTGCTGCGTGGTCAGGCCCACGCTGGCATTCCAGCCCGCGGGCAGTCCGATATCGCCCAGCTTGTCGAGCTGGCGGGCGAGTCGCGCTACGTGCTCGCCAAAGTGGCGCGTCGCGGCAGCATCATCGAGCTTGAGCCCAGCGCTGCGCGCCCGTGCCAGCCACGCGGCGACAGCGATGTCGGGGTCTTCCGCAATGCTGCCCACGACGCGGGCCAGCGCTTCGCCCTCATCCAGCTCAGGCGTCTGACACGATTGCGCGGCGAGTTGCGACCGTGCCGCAGCCAGCGCCCGGTTCAGCACTGCGGCTTGCGGGCTGCCTTGCGCGGCAGCAGTTGTGGGGACGGTTTCCACCCTGGATATCTTACGGATTGAGTGTGTGGGGGCGGGCGCTTCCGGCTATCATTCTGGTAATGAAGACATTCGGCAAGTCATCGGCATGAAGCGCGCCGCCGGCGGTTCCTGGCGCAGTTTCAGACCCGAGATGGCGAGCGCAGCCCGCGTCGCGGTGGCGCCCACCTGTCGCATCCTCGGGCTCGATCCCGGCTCGCTCCGCACCGGCTATGGCCTGATCGACTGCAGCGCCGGGGGCGAGCGCCACCTGGCCAGTGGCTGCATCGCCGTGGCTGGCGTCGACTTCGTGATGCGGCTGCGCCGCATTTTCGAAGCGGTCACGGCCCTGGTGGCGGAACACCGTCCCGACGAGATCGCCATCGAGCGCGTGTTCGTGCATCGCAACCCCGACAGTGCATTGAAGCTCGGGCAGGCGCGTGGTGCGGCATTGTGTGCCGCCGTGGCGCATGGCGCCGCGGCGCATGAGTATGCACCGCGCGCCATCAAGCTCGCGGTCAGTGGCTATGGCGGCGCCGAGAAAGACCAGGTCGCGCAGATGGTCACCATGCTGCTGCAACTGAAGCAGCGTCCGGGTGCCGATGAGGCCGACGCCCTGGCCGTGGCGCTATGCCATGCGCAGACGCGGCGTCTGGCATCGATCGTGTCGGCGCCAGCAGCGGGCATCCGTCGTGGCGTACGCGTCGCGACCAGCGGTGGTGCGACACGTGCCAGCGCAACGCGTGGCGGTGCGCGGCCGTGATCGGCTCACTCGCGGGCATCATTGCCCAGAAGGCACCTCCCTCGCTGATGATCGAGGTCGGCGGCGTGGGCTACGAGCTCGAGGCGCCGATGTCCACTTTCTACAACCTGCCTGCGGTAGGGCAGAGCACGCGCCTGCTGACGCACCTGGTGGTGCGCGAAGATGCGCAGCTGCTGTACGGATTTGGCAGCGCCGCCGAGCGCGCGCTGTTCCGCAATCTGCTCAAGGTCAGCGGCGTCGGGCCGCGCATCGCACTGGCGATCCTCTCGGGTGTCACGGTCGAAGCCTTTGCGCTGTGCGTGCAGGCGCAGGATGTGACCACGCTGACGCGCATTCCCGGCATCGGCCGCAAGATCGCCGAGCGCCTGATCGTGGAGATGCGCGACCGGCTGGTCAGCAATGCGGAATCGCAACCCGGTGGTCCGCAACTACAGGCGCCGGTGGGCGCCGAGGCCGAAGCGTATAGCGCGCTGGTCGCGCTCGGCTACAAGCCCGCCGAGGCGGTGCGGCTGCTGAAGAGCGCCGGTTCGGGCGGCAGCACCGAGGATCTGATCCGCCGCGCGCTGCAGAGTGCGGCGCGTGAGTGAAGGCCTGCGTGAGCCCGTGATCAACGAAGAGCGCGTCATTGATCCTGCCAATCGCGGCGAGGACGAGCAACTCGAGCGCGCGATCCGCCCGCGTTCGCTCCACGACTACGTCGGCCAGGAGCAGGTGAAGAGCCAGCTCGCGATCTACATCGAGGCGGCGCGCCAGCGCGGCGAGGCGCTCGATCACGCGCTGATCTTCGGGCCGCCGGGCCTGGGCAAGACCACGCTCGCAGTGATCATCGCCGCGGAACTGGGCGTCAACCTGCGCCAGACCTCGGGGCCGGTGATCGAGCGGCCCGGTGACCTGGCGGCGATCCTCACCAACCTGCAGCCGCGCGATGTGCTGTTCGTCGATGAGATCCATCGCCTCAGTCCCGTAGTCGAGGAAGTGCTCTACCCGGCGATGGAGGACTACCAGCTCGACATCATGATCGGCGAAGGCCCCGCGGCGCGCTCGATCAAGCTCAACATCCCGCCCTTCACGCTGGTGGGCGCGACCACGCGCGCCGGCCTGCTGACTTCACCGCTCCGCGATCGCTTCGGCATCGTGCAGCGGCTCGAGTTCTACACGGTGCCCGAACTCGAGCGCATCGTGCAGCGTTCGGCCGGCATCCTGCAGGTGCCGATCGTGGCCGGTGGCGCCGCGCGCATCGCGCAGCGCTCGCGCGGTACGCCGCGCATCGCCAACCGCCTGCTGCGCCGCGTGCGCGACTACGCGCAGGTGCGCGGCAACGGCACCGTCGATGAACACACGGCGGCGGCGGCGCTCGACCTGCTGGCAGTCGATCCATTGGGTTTCGACGCGCTCGATCGCAAGCTCCTGCTCACCATCATGGAAAAGTTCGACGGCGGCCCGGTGGGCATCGAGAGCCTGGCGGCGGCCATCGGCGAGGAGCGCGGCACGCTCGAAGACGTCATCGAACCCTACCTGATCCAGCAGGGGTTCCTGGCACGTACTGCCCGTGGCCGCATTGCGACACGTGGTGCCTGGCAGCACTTCGGTCTCAAGATGCCGGAACGCGCGGCTGCCAACCTGCCGTTGTTCGGAGATGGCGCATGAGCGTCTTCGTGTGGCCGACACGGGTGTATTGGGAGGATACCGATGGCGGTGGAGTGGTCTACTACGCCAACTACCTGCGCTTCCTCGAGCGCGCGCGCACCGAATGGCTGCGTGCGCACGGCTTTTCACAGAGCGAGCTCGCTGTTGATCCGGGGATCCTGTTTTCCGTGGTCGAAGTGAACATCAGATACCGGCGCCCCGCGCGCCTCGATGACCTGCTGCTTATCAGCTCCGTGCCGACTCAGGATGGTGCGGCCTGCATGATCTTCAAGCAGCGCATGCTGCGCGGCTCCGAGACCGGTGAGCTGCTGGCCGAGGCCGAAGTGCGCATCGCCTGTGTCGGCGCCAGCACCTTCAAGCCGCGGCGCCTGCCGCCGGCGTTACTCAGGGAATTCAGCTGATGCACGGCGACCTGTCGATACTGCGGCTGATGATCCAGGCCAGCCCCGTGGTGCAGTTCGTGATGGCGCTGCTGCTGGCCGCCTCGCTGATCTCCTGGTCGATCATCTTCCGCAAACGCATGATGGTGCGTCGCGCGCGCGGCGATGCCGATCGCTTCGAGAACAGTTTCTGGTCGGGCGGCGATCTCTCGGCCCTCTATCGCACGATCGAAGCGCGCGGTGGCGCCACCGGCATGGAGAGTATCTTCGAATTCGGTTTCCGCGAGTTCGCGCGCATGCGCCAGCAGGGCGGCCTGGCCACCGACCTGATGCTCGAAGGCTCGCGGCGCGCGATGCGCGTGGCGCAGCTCAAGGAGATCGAGCGGCTCGAACACAACCTGGCGACGCTGGCCACGGTCGGTTCGACCAGCCCCTATGTGGGCCTGTTCGGCACGGTCTGGGGCATCATGAGTGCCTTCAGTTCGCTCAGCAATGTGCAGCAGGCCACGCTGGCTTCGGTGGCGCCAGGTATCGCCGAGGCCCTGGTCGCCACGGCCTTTGGCCTGTTCGCGGCCATTCCGGCGGTCGTGGCCTACAACCGCTACGCCGACCAGGTGAGCCGGCTGGAACTGCGCTACGACGCCTTCATGGAAGAATTCTCGACCATCCTGCAACGTCACGCCGCGCGCGGCGCGGGTGCCCAGGCGGCCACATGAGTGCCTCGGGCGCGCGGCCCAAGCGCCGCCTGATGGGCGAGATCAACGTCGTGCCCTACATCGATGTGATGCTGGTGCTGCTGATCATCTTCATGGTCACCGCGCCGCTGCTCACGCAGGGCATCAAGGTTGATTTGCCCAAGGCCAACGCGGAACCGATCGATGCGCAGGCGGTCAACAACATTGAACCGCTGGTGCTGTCGGTGGATGCACGTGGGCGCTTCTTTCTGAATCTGGGTGCGAGCCCGGAACAAGCGATCGATGACGCCACGGCACTGGCGCGCGCTACCGCTGCTTTGCGCCGCGCACCGCAGCGCGTGGTGCTGGTGAAGGGCGATCACGCAGTAGACTACGGACGCATCGTGACGGCGATGGTGATGTTGCAACAGGCCGGGGCAACGAAGCTGGGGTTCCTGACCGATCCGCCGCCGCAGCCGCGGCTGCCTGTTGCGCCGTGAGTGAGGCGCGAGGCGATCGCACTGTAGCCGTACTGCTCTCCGTGCTGCTGCACGCCGCGGTGGTGGGGGTGCTGGGCTGGGGCTGGTGGCATTATCGCAAAGCGCCCGAGCCACCTCGGCAGCTGGCGATCGAGGCAACGGTGGTGACGGCGAACACCGCGACGCCTGCACCGGCGCCGACCCCGCAGCCGGTGGCGCCGGCCACCGAGCCGCCCGCCGCTGCAACGCCGCCGCAGCCTGCCCCGGAACCCGCGCCGCCCGTGCCGGAGCGGGCGCAGCCCGACAAGGCCGCGCAGGCTGCCGCCGCACGGCGCGAGAACGCCGAGCGCGAACGCAAGGCGCAGGCGGATCGCGAGCACGAACGCGTGCGGGAACAGCGCGCCGCCGAACAGCGCGAGCGCGAGGCGGCTGAGCGAGCCGCGGCTGAAAAGGCAGCGAAGTCGGCCGCGCAAGAGGCGGCTGACAAGGCGGCGGCAGACAAGGCCGCGAAACTCAAGGCGCAGGCCGCGCAGGACAAGGCCCGGAGAGAAGCGGAATTGCGTGCACAACTGGCCAGTGAGGAGCGCATCAACGCCGCGCGCAGCAGCTCGGAGATGGCCTCGTATATCGCGATGATCACCGGGCGCATCAATCGCGCCTGGATCCGCCCGCCCAGCGCGCGCGCCGGCCTGAGCTGCGAACTGCATGTCACCCAGGTGCCGGGTGGAGAGGTCACGGCGGTACAGATCGCCAGCTGCAATGGCGACCAGGCGACCCGCGAGTCGATCGAGGCGGCGGTCTATCGTGCCTCACCCCTGCCGTCGCCCTCGAATCCTGACGTGTTTGATCGTAACCTTGTGATCCGGTTTCACCCGGATGAGTGAGCAGTCGATGCAACGAATCCACAGTAATTTCTCCGCACGAGCACCAGCCTCGCTGTCGTGGCTCGCCGCCGCGCTCGCCTGCGTGCTGGCGCCCGCGGCACGGGCTGAATTGCAGATCGATATCACCCAGGGCGTGACCGATCCGATTCCTGTAGCGATCGTGCCCTTTGCCAGTGCGTCGCCGGCCGATGGTGGTCTCGATCTCGCCGCGGTGGTGCAGCACGACCTGGATGGCAGCGGGCGTTTCCGCTCCATGAATCGCGCTGCCATGCGCGCGCTGCCGCAGCACGCTGTCGATGTAGTCGTGGCCGACTGGCGCGCGGCCGGCGAAGACTACGTGCTCGTGGGGCGTACCACGACAGAGCAGGGCGGCAAGCTCGTCGTCGCCTGCGAGCTGCTCAATGTGCTCACCGGCCAGGTCGTCGGCGCCACGCATTTTGATGCGAGCGCGGCCACGATGCGCCACGTGGCCCACCAGGTCAGCGACTTCGTGTTCGAGAAGATCGTCGGTGCGCGCGGTGCTTTCGCGACGCGTATCGCCTATGTGGCGGTGGAAGGCGAGCCGCCCGCGCAGCGCTACCGCCTCTACGTCGCCGACGCCGATGGCGAGAGCGCGCAGGTGGTGCTCGATTCCAGCCGCCCGATCATGTCGCCGGCCTGGTCGGCCGATGGCCAGTGGCTGGCGTACGTGTCCTTTGAAGACCGCGTCGCGGCGATCTATGTGCAGCAACTGCGCAGCAGCCAACGCCAGCGCGTATCACAGCGTGTCGGCGTGAATGGCGCGCCCGCCTGGTCGCCCGATGGCAAGAAGCTGGCGCTGACGCTCTCGGGCTCCAGCGGCAACCTGGATATCTGGGTGCTCGAGCTTGCGACCCAGGGCCTGGTGCGCATCACCAGCGATCCGGCGATCGACACCGAGCCGGCGTGGAGCGCGGATGGCAAGGAGCTGTATTTCACTTCCGACCGGTCCGGCGGTCCGCAGATCTATCGCACCGATGTGGCTACGCATGAGCACGTACAGCGCATCACTTTTGGTTCTTCCTATAATGCGCGCGCGCGGCTGGCGCCGGATGGGCGTACGCTGGCGTTTGTGACCCGTGAAGGCAGCGACTATCGTATCGCCGTGCAGGATCTCGGCAATGGCGGAGTGCGGGTGCTGACGCGCGGCAGCCTCGATGAGGCGCCGGCCTTCGCTCCCAATGGCCTCACGCTGATCTACGCCGGCAAGGTCGGCGGTAGGCGCACTTTGGCGACAGTGGCAGTCGATGGCCAGGTGACGCAACGTTTGAAGGCGGACCATGGCGATGTGCGGGAACCCGTCTGGGGCCCCTTCACCGGAAATTGAAATGCAGGAGTACCGATTCATGAAGAGCAAGTTGATGATGGCTGTCGCAGGCCTGGCCGTATTGATGGCGCTGGCGGGTTGCCCCAGCAAGCCAGTACTGAAATCGTCGGGCGACGCGGCGGGTACTGCCGTGCCTGGTGCTGCTGGCCCCGGTCAGAATGGCGCTGGCGCCAATGCCAATGGGGCCGGCGACCAGACGGGCGGTGCGGGTGCAGGTACCGGCAAAGAAGGCGCTTCGGCCCCCGTGGGCGTAGCGCGGCTGATCTACTTCGATTTCGACAGCAGCGAGATCCGGCCGGAATTCGTCAGCGCGATCGCCGCGCATGCCAAGGCGTTGAGCGCCAATGCCAGCATCCGCGTGCGTCTCGAAGGCCATACGGACGAGCGCGGTTCTCCCGAATACAATATCGGTCTCGGCGAGCGCCGTTCGCAGGCGGTACGCCGGGCCTTGATGCTGCAGGGCGTGGCCGAATCGCAGCTCAGCACCGTCAGCTATGGCGAGGAGCGCCCGGCGGTGGCGGGCGAGACCGAGGAAGCCTGGGCAAAGAACCGCCGGGTCGAATTCATCTATCTGAACTGACACCATGAAAACCAGCACGCTGCTTGTTGCACTGGCTCCGGCATTGCTTGCGGGCTGCGCGACCAATCCGGCTGAAGATCCGCTGCAGATCAAGCTCAACGACTTCGACTCGCGCTTGGGGACGGTGGAGCGCGTGGTCAGCAACCAGAGCCTGGTCGACATGTCGCGGCGCCTCGACACGCTCGAGGCGCAGCTGCGCGAGCTGCGCGGCACCAGCGAAGTGCTGCAGAACGGCAGCGAGGCGCTGCGCAAACAGCAGCGCGACCTGTATGCCGACCTGGAAAAACGCATCGCCAGGATGGAAGCCGCCATGCCCGGTGGCGGCGTGGCGAGCGGCGCCGCTGCCGGTGCCGGTGGCGGCAGTGGGGCTGAGGCGGGCAATGCAGCGGCCGGCAGCACGGTCGCGGCCGGGGGCGGCGCAGGCAGCGCCGAGGTCGCGGCGCGCACCGGCTCCGCGGCTGCAAGTGGTGCCGAACCCACGACACCGATCGATGACCAGGCCGCCTATGCGCGCGCTTTCGACCAGCTGAAATCCGGCGAATACCGCGCGGCCGTCACGCAGTTCCAGAACTTCATGAAGAGCTACCCGCAGAGTTCACTGCTCGACAATGCGCAGTACTGGATCGGCGAGGCCTACTACGTGACGCGCGACTACGATATGGCCGCCAAGGCCTTTCGCGCCGTGGGCGAGCACTTTCCCTCCTCGCGCAAGGCGCCCGATGCACTGCTCAAGCTGGGCTTCACGCAATACGAGCAGAAGCACCTGAGCGATGCGCGTGCCACGCTCACCGATGTGGTGCAGCGTTTTCCCGGCACCGATGCCGCGCGCCTCGCGAGCGAGCGCCTGCAGAAGCTCCCGGCGGCCGAGGCCCGTTGAGCAGCGCCGAGCGCAGCCACGAGCGGGTGAAGATCACCGAGATTTTCCACTCGCTGCAAGGTGAGGCGCAGTTCGCGGGCGTGCCCACGGTATTCGTGCGTCTCACCGGTTGCCCGCTGCGTTGCCACTACTGCGATACCGCCTACGCCTTTCATGGCGGTGAGTGGTGGACAATACCGTCGATTCTCGAGCGCGTTGCGAGCTACCAGACCCACGATGTGTGCGTAACGGGCGGCGAGCCGCTGGCGCAGCGCGCCTGCGTGGGCCTGCTCGAGGCGCTGTGCGATCAGGGTCATCGCGTCTCGCTCGAGACCAGTGGCGCCATGCCGGTCACCGAACTCGATGCGCGCGTGATCCGCGTGGTCGATGTGAAGACGCCGGGGTCTGGCGAAGAGTCACGCAATCTCTATGAGCAGCTGCAGTCGTTGGCACCACAGGATCAGATCAAGTTCGTGATCACTACGCGCGCGGACTACGAGTGGAGCCGCGCGAAGCTGCAGGAACTGAAACTCAACGAGCGCTGCGGCGTGTTGTTCTCGCCCAGTTTCGGTCAACTGCAGGCGCGCGAGCTGGCCGAGTGGGTGCTCGCAGACCGGCTGCCAGTGCGCTTCCAGATCCAGCTGCACAAGATACTCTGGGGTGAAGAGCGTGGCCGCTGAGAGTGGCCGCGCTGTAGTACTGCTCTCCGGCGGGCTCGATTCCGCCACGGCACTGGCCTGGGCGCGCGAGCGCGGCTACCAGTGCTACGCGCTTTCGGTCGCCTATGGACAAAGGCATGATGCCGAGCTGGCCGCGGCGGCACGCGTTGCGCGCGTGCTGGGAGCGGCGGAGCACCGAGTAATGCACGTCGACCTCGGGTCGCTGGGCGGCTCCGCATTGACCGATACCGCCATCGCGGTGCCCGAGAACGGTGGCACCGGTATTCCGGTCACCTACGTGCCCGCGCGCAATACCGTGCTGCTGTCGCTGTCATTGGCCTGGGCCGAAGTGCTGGGCGCGATGGCGATCGTGATTGGCGTCAACGCGGTCGACTACTCGGGGTATCCGGATTGCCGGCCCGAGTTCATCGCCGCTTTCGGGCAGCTGGCGCGCCTGGCGACCAAGGCAGCAGTCGAAGGCCAGTCACTGAATGTGCTGGCGCCGCTGCTGAACATGAGCAAGGCCGAGATCGTGCGCGAGGGCCTGCGCCTGGGCGTCGACTACGCGCTGACCGTGTCCTGTTACCAGGCGGACGGTGAGGGCAGGGCCTGCGGGCGCTGTGATGCCTGCCGGCTGCGGCGCGAGGGTTTTGAGGCCGCGGGTGTGCCGGATCCGACCCGCTATGCCTGAGACGTCGCGCGATGCGCTCGCGGTTCCGGTATCATGCCGGCCCTTCCGCAAGGCACCCGGGTCGGTAGCTCAGTCGGTAGAGCAGCGCCCTTTTAAGGCGTTGGTCGTGGGTTCGAGCCCCACCCGACCCACCATCAGCAATGCGCGGATCTACTACCCGCCCGGCCTGACCAGATACCCGAAGCCAACAGTAAATCCGTCGTTGATCCTGTGCCCGTTGGCGCCGCTGACGCTCTTCTTGTAGAGCAGACTGGTGCTGAAGCGGTTGGTGACGGACCACGCCGCGCCCCCGCCTATCTGTATATAGCGTTCACGGGCCAGTTGGTCGTGGTACGGGAAATATTGGCTGGTGACCGCCACCGGTACATTGATGCCGCCATAGGTGTGCTGCCATGAGGCGAGGGCGCGCACGCTCCAGCGTCGGTCCGGAAAATATCCGATCTCGAAATCCATGTTGGCGACGTCATGTGCAAGATTGGCCCGCCGCTCGACCGAGGAGTAGGCATAGCGCGCCTGCAGATAGGTGCGTGGCAACCAGCGATCGAGGCTCTTGGCCACGTAGAAGCCCACGATCTGTTCCCTGAGTCCGCGCCCGGGCGTGGCATGGCCCAGCGTTGGATAGTCCGAGAGCGGATAGACCACGCCGATATACGGCGCGAGCGCAAACGGCCCATCGATCCACTGGTAGTGCAATTGCACGCGCAGGTCAGTGATGCTGCTGTGCAGACGGCCATCATCGACCACGGATCCGGGATGCGGATGCGTGCCCATGTAGCGCGAGCTCACATAGGGCAGCGTGCCTGCAATCAGCCATCGCGATGCGGGCGCGTAGCTCGCCGTGAGGCTGTCGGTGTAGGTGCGCGTATGACCGACATCGATCGTGTCGCCATTCGGAAGGTAGTGCTGTCTGTTGAAGGTGTCGTTGTAAACGAATCCCAGGTTGACGCTGCCGGCGGGCGGCAACCAGGCCTGAGCCTGTGCGGTGGCAGTTGCGGCAATCGCCAGGGCAGCCACTAGATTTCGCAGGTGTGTACGCACGGACTTCTCCGACCAACGGGCAGATTATGCAATCGTCGGGCAATTCTATAGCACGCTATTTGCTCTGCTATCCGCCCGGCGGTAGTCTTCAACCCCTCACGCTGGGAGACAGGCGATGTCACGGTTGACCCCAATCAGCGGAGTGTTCCTGGGTGTGATGGCGCTCGCAACTGTCGTTGGGAACGCCTCGGTGTACACGCGGCCGGCTCCCGTTGATGCCGTGGCAATTGCGGATGCCCCCCAGCCGCGCTACGCCATCCAGTGCGAAGCTTGCGGTGGCGCGAACGGTGTGCCCTTCGATCGCGTGCATGTCCATCGTCCAAGTGTGCTGATCGTCCTGCTGGCGCCGCCGGGATCGGGCCTGCATGCGCTCAATGACGACGACAAGCTCAGCATCGCCCTTGAACGGGCCGGATTCGCGGTGCAGATCGTCGCGAGCGAGCAGGCGCTCGATCTGGCGCTGAACGACACTGCGGTGGACGTCGTGCTGGCCGACGGCGCCGATGCAGCGCCGTTGCGCGAACGCCTGGCGGGCAGCAGCGCCGGTCCCCTGGTGCTGTCGGTCGGGCCAGACGTGCGCGCCGTCGAGGCGCCAGCGGGCGGGCAATGCCGCGTGCAGGCGCCCACCAGGAATAGCCGTCATTTCGTGAAACAAGTGGAATCCTTTGTCAGTGCCCGCCAGTCGGGAACCGCCCTCGCTTGCAATACGCCGGGCTGATCGCAGAGCCCTGTTCGCCGGCCGTCGCGCTGCTCACCCATCCGGGTGGAGCGGCCGCGGGCGCCGCTCCACCGTCCGATCAGTGATTGGAGTGCAGGGACTGGAGGTAGTTGTCCTCCACCCAGGCGCCCACCTTGCGGCCCAGTCGCACCCCTTGCTGTACGGAATTGCGAAAGTGCATGCCGCCGTAGACCCGCGCATTGATGATTTCGCTGATCAGCGCGTCCGGGCCCGCGAACTGGTGCGCATTCGTATTGGGAACCGTGCTGTTGAAGGTGAAGCTTATCCGCTCGCCGAATTCGCGCTCGATGACTTGCGCGACGGCACCGGAGACGCAGCCATGGGCGGCAGGGTATTCCGGATGCGGAGGCGTGTTCGCCAACGGAAACCAGGCCGCGTCCTGCACGGTGTTGCTGTTGTCGTCGGTGTCGCCGGCCCTGATCGCCGTCACCGGACGCCAGAAATTGTAGGTGTACTTGGAATCAAAGCAGGCATTGCCGGCATCACCGAGGGCCACGAATAACAGGGTCATCAGCCGGGCATGATCGAGCAGGTTCAGGCCCAGTCCGGCCGTGAAGTTGCGCAGATTCCGCGGCCAGAAGAGGTTGGGGTTCTCGGTGTGGAACAGGGCGATTTCAGTCTGCGCCGCGCTCCGTGCCGTGCTGGTGAGGGAACCCATCAGCTGCGTTTCATTGTAGTCCTCGGTATAGGTCTCGCTGCGCAGGCCGGGCGGTCCGTAGGCGCGAAACTGGCCGAGGTCTTTCAGCGCCAGTGGACGCAGCAGGGGAGCTGCCGTGTTGACCGGGCTCGGCGGCCCCGGCGGCGTCGCCTGGTAGACCCCGGGGCCACTGCCGAAGGTATAGGGGACAACAGCATAGCGCCCGTCATTCATCCGCCAGTTGATGACGTTCTGGGCGACTTCATTGCCCACCGCAATGCCCAGGCTCTTGGCGCTGCCGTCCGGAATGGCTGCTATCGAGGCGGCATAGCTGGCATCGAGTGCCACCGTACGGCTCGGAAAGTTATAGCGCAGTACTCCATAGGCGGCGGTAGCAGCGGCCGCTTCGGGTGAAGCGCCCCTGGGATTGGTGGCAGGCTGCTGGGGGAGGTAGGAGCGATAGCGTGGACGAATGGCGTTGATCGCGTCGTACATCGCGATATGCACCAGGCTCAGATCCAGGCCGGCAGAGCCGCGTTCCGCGGGGAGCGAGGCCAGCACCGTGTTCGTGCCTATTTCATTCCAGTCGGTGACCATATCGGCATGGGCGGCTGTAAAGGGCGCCAGCAGGGCGCCGATCAGCACCCCGGTTACGGCGATGGTTTTCATGCGTGTCTCCAGTATTCAGAAGGTAGTGGTTCGATCCGGGCGCCGAAACGCCCGGCGATGGGAAATCTGGAGCAACTGTCGGCCGCGGGCATGAAGCCCCGCGGTAGGAATGCTGAAGATTCGCCGAATCCCATCCAGCACCACCCTTTCGTGGCTTCGAGAGGGAGGGCGTATACTCGTGTCATCACAGGGAGTGCTACCTATGACAACCTCGGTTCGTACCAAGCTGGCGGTCTTGAGCCTGACGGCCATGGCAGCGACGGCGGCGCAAGCCTGCGGGGACAAAGTCGCCGCCCTGGGCAGTGGCGTACCCTTTGAACGGGTGATTGCGCACCACGCCAATGGCAGTGTGGTCGTGTTCACGAATCCCGCTGCCGCCAGCAACGCCGGGGATGAAGCCCAGAGCCGCCTGGTGCGGGCGCTGGAACGGGCCGGTCACCATGTCAGCGTCGTGCACAGCGCGGTGGAACTCGAGGACGCCCTGCATGCGGGTCCTGTCGATGTGGTATTGGCCGATGTGAATGTGAGCGCGGCGCCTGCGCTGGCTTCCCTCAATGCCCGTTGCGTCATCAGTCCTGCCAAGCGGAAGGCAGGGAGTCTGGTTCGTACCGTCGATGACATTGTCGCCAGGCGCGGTTCGGCGGGCGACAGTTCCTGTGCGGCGAGTGGCCACCCCGGAATCTGATTCACCGCACGCTGGATCTGGCGCGGCGCGAAGCGTAGCGCCGCACCCGGGTGGATTTCGGATCGATGACCTGAGTGTCGATCTGGGCCGTGCCCTGGTTCAGCGTGGCGACCTGGCCGTTCCCTTACCCAAGCTCTCTTTTGATCTGCTGGTGGCACTGGCACGCGCCGCGCCCAACCTGCTGACGCTCGACGAACTCATGGACCAGGTCTGGCCCGGCCTGGTCATTGCTCCCGACACCATCAGTCAACGCGTCAAGCTGCTGCGCGCCGCATTGGGCGATGACTCGAAGACACCGCGCTACATTGTCGGCGTCCGCGGCCGCGGATATCGGCTGATTGCACCTGTCACCGGTTTGTATGAGCAGGCGTCAGTGTCACCGTCAGCGATTGCGCCCGCGCCTGCGCCAGCGGCGGAATCCCAGGAGTCTCAAACTGCGCAGCCAGGGCACCCGCCCGCCGCAACAGCAGAGCCGCGCCCGCAGCCACGCAGACCAATGGCGTTTATTGTGGCTGGCGCAATACTGGCGATCGTTGTGATCGCTGCCGTGCTGGCTCAGCGGGCCACGAAGAGCGCTGCGACCGCCACGACGCCGGCGAAAGTGGTGGCCCTGCCCGAACGGTCCATCGCCGTGCTGCCGTTCGTCAATCTCGGCCAGGCTGACAACAGCGACCTGCTGGCGCTGGGTATCCCGGAAGCCGTGTTGCACCAGCTCGCCACGCTCAGGAACCTGCAGGTGATCGCGCGCACGTCTTCGTTCGCCTTTCGCGACAGCAAGATCGATGTTCGCGCCATCGGCCGGGATCTGAACGCGCGCTATCTGCTGGAGGGCAGTGTCCAGACCGATCGCGCGCGGCTGCGGGTCACGGCGCAGCTGGTCGACGCTGCCAGCGGCGATCACGTCTGGTCCATGCAGTTCGACAAGACGCCGGACGATATCTTCGCAGTGCAGGACGAGATCGCCCTGCGGGTAGCCCGCGCCCTGCAAGTGAGTCTCGATGCCGGGGCCACTGAGCAGCTGGCTGCGCGCAACACGGCCAATTTCGATGCCTATCTGGAGTACCTGCAGGCCGGCACGCTGCTGGCCACCTGGCGACTGGCCGATATGCAGGCGGCAGCTGCCCGCGCCGCGAAGGCCGTTGAGCTCGATCCCAGCTTTGCGGCTGCCTACGTGTTGCTGGCCAGGGCCAGAGTGCGCTTTGCGGAATTCAATGTGACCGCCGACCGGCCGCAACGCCTGGCCGCTGCCGTACAGGATGGGCAGCAGCTCCTGCAGAAGGCGCTGCAGCTTGATGCGCGTGACAGCCGTGCCTATGTCGAGCGTGCGTATGTCACGGCTTTCCGTGACGCCGTGGCAGCCGAGAAGGACTACCGCACCGCGCTCGAGCTCAATCCGAATGAGGCCGAGGCTTACGAGGGCCTGGCCCAGATACTGGCCGATCAACCCGAACGTCGCGCCGACGCGGTGCGCGCGATCGACCAGGCGCGCAAGCTCGACCCACTGGAGCCGCGACTCGATGTGATGAAGGCGACGATGATCTACTACGGTCGCGGTGATATCGACGGCGCGGTCGAGCTGGCGATGGCGGCGCTGAATCGCAATCCCCTCTATGGGCCGGCGCTGGCGCGTCTGGAGCAACTGCGGCTCGCCACTGGCCACGACGCGGAGGCGATCAACCTGGGTGAGCAGGTGCTCGCCAATGACTCGCACGCGGATCAGGCGCGAGTCATCCTGGCGCATGCCTACCTGGGCTTGGATGACATGGCAGCAGCCCAGGCCGTGGCAGGTAGTGACAATCCCGGCTTGCAGACTGTGATACGGCTCTACCAGCATGATTTCCAGCGCGCCGCGACGCTGGCCTATGCCGCGGCCGCCAGCAACACGCTGTCGGCCGCTTCCGAAGTGGCGGCCACCGGCGCCATTCGCATCGCAGCGCGCAGCAACGGGCAATACGCGCGAGCGGCCGCATTCTTTACCCAGCGCGGCGCCATCAAATGGGACGCAACGGGAAGGTTGCTCCAGGGCGATGTCACGAGCATTCAACTCAATGCAGTTTGCGTGGCGGACATGCTGTTGCAGATGGGTGAGCGTGCGCGCGCCACTGAATTGCTGGAAGCCAGCCTGGCGGCGATGGATCGAGATGTGCACGAGTATCAGCGCGGCGAAAACTGGTACTACATCATGCGACCGGTGGCGTTGGCATTGCTCGGACGCAATGATGCGGCATTGGCGGTTTTGCAGACCGCCGTGCGCAGCGGGCTCGCCTACGAGGACGCGTGGTATCGCCTGGACCTTGAGCCCGCGTTTGCATCGCTACGCAGCGACCCACGCTTCGCGGCCCTGCGCGCGCAATTGCGCACCCACACCCAAGCCGAGCGACAGGCACTGCAACGCCTGCGCGCGCAGGGGCTGGTGCCGGCGCGATGACACTCCCCAGGCCATCGCGTCGAGTGTTGTTGGCCATTCTCGCAGGCATTACGATCGGCGCGGGCGTCGCCGAGGGTCATGGTCGACAGGTGGCGATTACGATCGACGACCTGCAGCGCGGTGGTGACGGTGGGCCGTACGATCCGGCAGCCGTTCGCGCGATGACCGTGAAACTGTTGCGACCCTTTCGTGAGCAGAAAATTCCGGTCATCGGATTCGTGAACGCGGGACGCAATGTGAAGAACTCCGCGGAGCTGCGCAAGATCCTGAATCTGTGGCTGGATGCCGGCGCGGACCTGGGCAACCACACCTTTTCACACATCGACATCAATGAAGTCACCCTGGATCTGTATACCGCCGACATTCTCAAGGGTGAGCCCGCGCTGCGCGAGGTCCTTGAGCCGCGAGGCAAGCAGCTGGTGTTCTACCGGCACCCCTATCTGCATGCGGGAGACACGACGGAGAAGAAGACGGGCTTGCAGGCTTTCCTTGACCAGCATGGCTATCGTGTGGCGCCGGTCACGATCGATGATGGGGACTATGAGTTCGCGGCCTTATATACCAGGCCGGAATTCCGGGCTCGCGCGCGCCGCGAATACCTGCCCTACATGGAATCCGTGGTGTCGTTCTTTGAATCACGCGCCGTTGAAGTGACCGGACATGAGATACCGCAGATCCTGCTGATCCATGCCAGTCGGCTCAACGCCGATCTGATGCCGGAACTGCTCGCCATGTTTCGCCGGCGCGGCTACACGTTTATAACCCTGGAGCAGGCATTGCAGGATCCGGCCTACCAATTGCCCGAGACCTACGTGGGCCGCGGCGGGTTTTCCTGGATACACCGTTGGTCCCTGACCCAAGGCATGCCGCCCAAGGGCGAGCCCGATCCCGCGCAGTGGGTGCAGGATGGATTCGAGGCGCTCGACCAGTAGCGAACGCCAGTCATTGCTTCAGTCTTTCCTGAAACCGATTGCCTTGATGGCCTTCGGAATCTCCGGATTCGACATGAACAGCTTCCAGATCAGGCCCGAGCGATAGTTCTCCATCATCACGATCATCGGCGCCGCATTCAGGCCCATGTAGCATTCTTCGTACCAGTCATCGCTCTGGTTGAAGCCGTCGTGGAAGCCGTAGATGCCCCAGGTCTTCGCGCCCAGGTCGCGGTAGAAATGCTTCAGCGCGCGCATCGATTCGGCGGGCGTGTAGGGGAACGAAGCCAGCGTTGCCGGTATCGTGATGGTGCCGTTGTCGCTGTTGGGCATGCCGCGGCCGCCGCCGTTGTGCAGGCCGACGCTGGTGCCCCAGTTGGCGTCGCCATAGCCCTTGTAGCCCAGCGGATTGGCGAGCGCGTAGTCGTGCTGGATCAGTGCGATGGCGCGGTTGTTGTCGAAGTAGTTGGCGTAGCGGTCGTGCATGCCGCGCGCGTCGAATCCCTGGAAGGAAAAGTGGATGAAGAACATCTCGCCGCCATAGGCCGGCCCAATCGCGAGGCGATGGCCGAAATAGCTCTCGCCGTTGACGAAGTGCACGCCGGCCAGCGTGCGGCCCCAGTTCTTGCGGCGGTAGTCGATGGCCTGCGGCGTGTCGCCGGCCCAGCCGCTATCCCATAGCGAGGCGGGCACCGCGTGCGTCGGCGAGGCGATCGCCAGCAGGTAGACCATCAGCGTTTCATTCCAGCCGATCAGCGGATGGCTGATGTGAAAGCCGTAGTCGGGTGACCAATGCCAATAGAGCACACCGCTGTCGGGCTGCCTGCGATACCAGTCCCACTCCACTGTGTTCCAGAAGCGGGTGATGGTCGCGCGCACTGCGCTTTCAGTCGGGTCCTTGCGGGTGAAGTACTGGCGCGCCGTCAGCAGGCCCTGCATCAGGAACGCGGTCTCGACGATATCGCCGCCGTTGTCGTAGTCGTTGGCCATCACCTGGCCAGTATCGCCGTTGATGTAGTGCGACCAGGCACCGTGGAAGCGCGGCACGCGATCCAGGAAGCGCACGATCTTCTGCAGCCGCAGAGCGCCCTGTTGCCGTGTGATGAAGCCGCGCTCGACACCGACCACCAGCGCCATGATGCCGAAGCCCGAGGCGCCCACCGCCACCTGGTTCACTTCGCCCGGCAGTGCCTCCACCGCCATGCCAGAGCTGTCATCGGCGCCTTCCCAGTAGTAGCGCAGCGCAGCTTCCTGAACCATGCTGAGCAGTTCATCGTCGGATAATTCATGCGTCTGCGCCGAGACGATCGCGGATGCCACCGACTCCTGCCCTGCTGCGTTCACCGCCGTCACGCGATAGCTCGCGGAGCGGCCACTGGCACCCAGGAAATCCGTGTAGCGGTGGATGTGATCCTTCTGCGTGCCAATGGCCTGCCAGGATGCGCCGTCCTGTGACCGATACACCTTGTAATAGGCGACAGCGCGCGACGCGTCGGCCTGCCAGCTGATGTCGATGTGCCGATCGTAGCCGCGTGCACTGAGCCCGGTGGGCGGCTGCTGGCGCGTCCGACGCAGGCTGCGCGTCTTCGATGCGCACCTCGTCTACATAGAGGGTGTGTGCCTTGCCATCATCGAGTCCCTGGTAGAAGCTGATCGTGGCCGGATGCAGCATGTCGGCCGGCGTGCTGCTGGTCAGGCCAAAGTCCGGGCGAAACGCCGTGAAGGGCAGGCTGATGCGGATCCACTGCCGGGCGGGAATCCGCGCGATGCCGGTAGTCAGTTCGATGGCGGGCGTGCTGCGGCCAGAGGTATCGGTGACCGCAATGCGCGGCGCGGCATCCGCATCGATCGCAAATTCGCTGTAGACCCAGAGCGCCAGTGCATCGCCGCTGAAGTCGACGCCATAGCGACTCTTGGCGGGTTCAAGACCCACGTGCCAGTCGCCGCCCGTATGCGAGGCGTATCTCAGCCGCAGGCAATTGGGGGGCGTTCTGCAATTGTGCGTTTCCACTGGTAGCCGGGCGTCGGCGATTTCCAGTTCACTGGGCCGTGTGACAGTGGCGTGACTGTAGTAATACGCGTGGCTGTCGGCGCTGTAGTCGAACACCACGTGCCGGTCATAGTTCGCCTGGCGGGCCAGTGCGCTGCCGGAAAACAGCATCAGCAGACACAGGCCTGCTGCACTTGCGCGCCTCGCGTCGTCCATGCGATTCCGTTGCGGTATGCTGCCTGACCTTAGGGTGGGCTGTTACGGTACGATGGCAGTGAATTCAATGCAAACACTCGATCGCAAGCGATTGGCCGAGCTCCACGCCAGGGAGTTGCAGCAGTTCATCGACCGGCATCCGCGCTCGGCGGCGCTGCATCAGCGCGCGAAATCGTCCATGGTGGCCGGCGTGCCGATGCCATGGATGGCGCGCTGGGCCGGGCGTTTTCCGGTGTATGTGCGCGAGGGCGTCGGCGCGCGCATCACCGATGTCGATGGCTGTGAATACGTCGATCTGTGCCTGGGCGACACCGGAGCGATGGGCGGCCACAGTCCGCCGGCCGTGGTCAGCGCCGTGCAGGCGCAGGTGGCGCGCGGCATCACCATGATGCTGCCCACGGAAGACAGCACCGTGGTGGCCGAGCAGCTCGCGCAGCGTTTTCGCATGCCGTATTGGCAGTTCACGCTGTCGGCCACCGATGCGAACCGCAGCGTGCTGCGGGTTGCCCGCCAGATCACCGGGCGTCGCAAGGTGCTGGTGTACAGCTACTGCTACCACGGCACGGTGGATGAGGCTTTCGCCGTGCGCGATGCCAGCGGCGCCACGCGGGCTCGCGAGGGCAATGTCGGCCCGGCGGTGGATCCGGCCGAAACCACCTGCGCGATCGAATTCAACGACCTTGCCGCGCTCGAGCAGGCGCTGGCGAGCAAGAGCATCGCCTGCGTGCTGGCCGAACCCGCGATGACCAACATGGGCATCGTCCTGCCGCAACCCGGCTATCACCAGGCCTTGCGCGAACTGACGCGGCGTTTCGGCACATTGCTGGTGATCGATGAAACCCACACCTTCTCCGCCGGCCCCGGCGGCTGCACGCAGGCCTGGAATCTCGAGCCCGACATCGTGACGATCGGCAAGGCGATCGGCAGTGGCGTGCCCTCTGGCGCCTTCGGCCTGAGCGCGCAGGTGGTGCAGCGACTCGGCCTGCAGCGCGATGCCGACTACGAGGACACGGGCGGTGTCGGTGGCACCCTGGCCGGCAATGCGCTCTCGGCCGCGGCGATGCGTGCCACGCTGGAGCGGGTGCTCACGCCAGCCGCCTTCGAGCACACGATTGCGTTGGCGACCGAACTGCGACGCTCGATCGAGCGCCTGATCCAGTCGCGGCGCCTGGCCTGGAACGTGGTGCAGCTCGGCTGTCGGGTGGAATACGGCTTCCTGCCGCAGCCACCCGCCAACGGCACGCTCGCGCACGCTGGTGCCGATCGCGAGCTCGAAACCTTCCTGCACCTGTATCTGCTGAATCGCGGCGTGCTGATCACGCCGTTCCACAATATGGTCCTGATTGCACCCACGACTACCGCACAGGACGTGGCGCTGCACGATCGACTGCTGACCGCCGCGGTCGATGAGCTGTTTCCGGCCTGCGCGCCGGTGACTCCGGCAACCTGAAGGAACCCATCATGAAGCGTATCGCCGCCATGCTCGCACTGCCGCTCATTGCCCTCGCCTCGATCTGCGCAGCGGCTACGGCGCCCGCCGCCGCCACCGCCACCGCAGCCGCACCGCTGAAAACCCGCAACGTGGTGCTGATCGTGCTCGATGGCCTGCGCTGGCAGGAGGTCTTCTCGGGCGCCGATGCCACGCTGATGAACGAAAAGTACGGCGGCAGCTGGGAAAGCGACGAGCAGCTGGCTACGCGCTTCGGCAATCCCGATCTGCAGCAGCGCCGCGAGCAATTGATGCCCTTCCTCTGGAAGGTGGTTGCGAAGCAGGGCCAGATCTACGGCAACCAGAAGCTGGGCAGCGTGGCCCAGGTGAGCAACGCCTACGCATCCTCGTACCCCGGCTACAGCGAGATGTCGATCGGACATGCCGACCCGACCATCATCGACAATGCCGAGCGCTTCAATTCAAACCTGAACGTATTCGAGTGGCTCAACCAGCAGCCCGATCTCAAGGGCAAGGTGGGCATCGTCGGCAGCTGGCATCTGTATCGCGAGATCTTCAACACGCCGCGCGGCAAGCTGTTCATACAGGCGGGCGCGACGCCGCCGCCGATGAGTTCACCGCCCACGCCGCGCGAAGAGCTGCTGACGCGGCTCTACAAGACCACGCTGGCGCTCGAGGATGGTGACGTGACCGATTCCTTCGTGCAGGTCACGCTGCTCGACTACCTGCATGCCGCTCATCCGCGCGTGCTGTTCGTGGGTTACGGCGATACAGATGAATGGGCGCACAGCGGCCGCTACGACCAGCTGCTCGAGAGCGCACACAAGTCCGACAGCTTCGCGCAGGAATTGTGGGAGACCATGCAATCCATGCCGCAGTATCGCGACCAGACCACTTTCATCATCACCACCGATCATGGTCGCGGCAGCGGGCTGGTCGACTGGAAGGAGCACGGCCGCGTCGAGCAGCCGGGCTCGGAAAATATCTGGCTGGGCATCATCGGACCCGATACGCCGCCGCTGGGCGAACTGCACGATGTGCCGCCCATCCAGCAGGCGCAGATCGCTGCGACCATTGCCGCGCTGCTCGGCGCCGACTTCCGCACGGCCGAGCCTCGTGCTGCCGCGCCGCTAGCCTTCAGGAGTGCGCCTTGAGCATGGATCTCGCAACGTGTCTTCGCAGCCGGTCGATGCTGCGCGCTGCAGGCATCGGCCTGCTATCTGTTGCCCTCACGTTGCTCGCGGCCTGCGCGAGCACGGGTCCTAAGTCGGCACGGCATCTGCCACCCGTGCGCCACGTCTTCCTGATCGTGCTTGAAAACCAGGACTACAAGGACACTTTCGGCAACGCTGCGCTCGACCCCTACCTGATGAACACGCTGCGCCCCATGGGTGCGCACCTGACGCAGTACTACGCCACCGGACACCAGAGCCTCGACAACTACATTGCGCTGCTCAGCGGCCAGCCCTCCTCGAAGCAGACCCAGGCCGACTGCGAGCGCTTCAGCGATTTCCAGGCGACCGGCACGAGCAGCGACGGCCTCGCGATCGGCGACGGCTGCGTCTATCCGGCCAGCGTGAAGACGCTGGCCGATCAGCTCGACGCCGCAGCCTTGAGCTGGAAGGGCTATATGGAAGACATGGGCAACAACCCGGCGCGCGAGCAGGCCACCTGCGGACATCCTGCCATTGACGACCTCGACCGCACGCAGAATCCGCAACCACCGAGCGCCGCAGTGCCGGCGGGTGACCAGTATGCGGCGCGCCACAATCCCTTCGTGTATTTCCATTCCATCATCGATACACCACGCTGCGCGCAGCAGGTGGTCAACCTGGAAAAGCTGCCGGCCGATCTGGCGACGGTCGCCACCACACCGAACTTCGCGTTCATCACGCCCAATCTTTGCCATGACGGCCATGACGGCGATGGCAGCGGCCTGCCGGGCAGGGGATGCGTCAATGGCGAACCCGGCGGTCTGCGCTCCGCCGATGAATTCCTGCGCAACTGGGTGCCGCGCATCCTCGATTCGCCGGCCTACCAGCAGGATGGCCTGCTGATCATCACTTTCGATGAGAGCAATGTCGTCAGCATCGGGAATACGAGCGATCCCGCCACCGGCAAGAAGTTGACGCTCGCCACCTACGCTGGCGCTTCCTGCTGCAATCAGCAACCCGGCCCGAACGTGACAGTGCCGTCGAACATCGATTACGTCGATGAGCACGAGATCTACCGCGTGGTGGTCGCGGGCGTCGGTGGCGATCGCATCGGCGCGGTACTGCTGTCGCGCTTCATCGAGCCCAACACGGTTTCGGATGTGCCCTACAACCACTATGCGCTGCTGCGCAGCCTCGAAGACATCTTCGGACTCGGTCACCTGGGTTACGCCGCGCAAGAGGGTCTCGCACCCTTAGGTCCCGAGATCTTCACACGCCATTGAGGCGCCGGCCGGTGAGAGCTGTCAGATGCGGCGCGCTACTCGGGTTTGCGCTGCTGGCGGCGTCGATTGATGCGCCTGCAGCACCCGCAGAGCCCGCGGCCTTGGCCGCGCTCGGCCGTGAGCTGTTCTTCGATGCTTCGCTGTCGGCCTCCGGGCGCATGGCCTGCGCGACCTGCCACGATCCGCGCCACGCCTACGGGCCGCCCAATGCACGCGCCGTGCAACTGGGCGGCGCCCAACTGAGCCTGCCGGGCCGGCGCGCCGTGCCATCCTTGCGCTACGTGCTGGTCCACACACCACTGTGGGCCAAGCAGTATCAGGCCAGTGCCGTCGAGCGCGTCACCGAGACCGATAGCGCCCCGGTGGGTGGCTTCACCTGGGATGGCCGCTTCGACACGCTGCGAGCGCAATCGGCTTCACCATTGCTGACGGATTTCGAGATGGGCAACGCCAGCGTGGCCGAGCTCTCGGCACGGGTGCAACGCGCCGCCTATGCGGATCGCCTGCGAGAGCTGTTCGGCGCACAGCTCTTCGATGATCCGCCGCGGCTGCTGGCCGCCGTGCTGCAGGCCATCGAGCGCTTCGAGCTCGATGACCCCTCGTTTCGCCCCTACAGCAGTCGCTACGATGCCTGGCTGGAACACAAGGCAACATTGAGTGCGGCCGAGCTGCGCGGCCTGCAGCTGTTCAATGATCCGCACAAGGGCAACTGCAACGCTTGCCACACCTCGAGCCTCGGCGCCGATGGTTCGCATCCGCTGTTCACGGATTTCACCTACGCCGCGCTCGGCGTGCCGCGCAACGCGGAAATTCCGGCGAATGCCGATGCCAGCTACTCTGATCTGGGCCTGTGCGGCCCGCTGCGCACCGATCTTGGCAAGCAACAGCGTTGGTGCGGCATGTTCAAGACACCGAGCCTGCGCAATGCCGCGGCGCGCAGCGTGTTCTTCCACAACGGGCGCGTGCACACGCTGCGCGATGCGGTGCGCTTCTACGCCGAGCGTGACACGCATCCCGAGCGTTGGTATCCGCGCGCGCTGCTGCCTGGTCCGACCGCGAGCGTGGTGCTGAAGTTCGATGACCTGCCCGAGGCGCTGCGCGGCAACGTGAATCGCCGCGAAGTGCCAATGCAGTTGCACCCGGGCGATGCGCCACTACTCGGCGAAGCTGACATCGATGATCTCGTGGCCTTCATCGCCACGCTGACCGATGCCGATGTTCAGCCCTGATTGCGCTGCGGCAGCATGCACACGATCATGCCGCTGACGATCAGTGCGCCGCCGAGGAAATCCTGGGCGCGCAGGCGTTCATGCAATAGCAGCGCCGAAAATGCCGCGGCGAAGACCGGTTCCAGCGAGTAGATGATCGCTGCCTGCACCGGCGTCACCACCTGCTGGCCCTTCACCTGCAGCCAGATCGCGAACGCGGTGGCCACGAGCCCCAGGTAGATGATCACCCACGGCCAGGGGCCGTGCAGTGCGGGCCAATGATCGCCCTGCTGGGCGCTGAACAGCAGCGCAATCACCAGCACACAGCTGATCTGCGCGGCAGTGAAGGCGCGCGAGTCGTGCAGCGCCACGCAGCGGTCCATCACCAGGATATAGGCCGCGAAGCTGGCGGCGCTGAGGATCACCCACCAGTCGCCGGGGCTGAAGCTCAGCACGCTGGCGTCCCAGGCAAGGGCGGCCATGCCTGCCGCCGCCAGTACAGCGCCGAGGATCGCACCAGGCGTGAGCCGCTTGCCCAGGAATGGCATCGCCAGCGGCACCAGGATCACGTTCAACCCGATCAGGAATCCCGAGCGTGCGCTGCCCGTGGTCTTCATGCCCAGCGCCAGCGAGAGGAAGGAGATCGCCGCCAGGAAGCCCGTCAGCAGGCCATGCCACCACGTCAGGCGCGTGGCCTTGCGCAGGAACCAGCCCAGCGCCAGCAGCGCGACCGCGAATCGCGCGGCGACGATCTGGCCCGGTGTGAGGTAAGCGGTCGCCACCTTGATCGAGGGAAAGGTCGTGCCCCAGATCAGCGTGGTCAATACCAGCAGGCCTACGCCATGCGCACGTTTCACGCCGACTCAGCCGCTGCTGCGCAACTTCGAGTGCTTGTTGCCGTAGCCGAAGTAGACCGCGAAGCCGATCGCCAGCCAGATCGCGAGCCGTACCCAGGTGCTGATCGGCAGGAAGTACATCAGCACCAGGCAACAGATGACGCCGAGGATCGGCACCAGCGGCACCAGCGGTGTGCGGAACGGCCGGTGCACATCCGGCATCCGGCGCCGCAGGATGATGATGCCCGCGCACACGATCGCGAAGGCCAGCAGCGTGCCGATCGAAATGAGTTCACCCAACAGGTCGAGCGGGAACAGCCCGGCAGTCAGCGCCGCGAGCCCGCCGGTGATCAGCGTGCCGATGTGCGGCGTCTGGTAGCGCTCGCTGCAACGCGCGAGCACCGGTGGCAGCAAGCCATCGCGTCCCATCGCATAGAAGATACGCACCTGGCCCAGCAGGCTCAGCAGGATCACCGGGATCAGGCCGAATCCGGCCACGACGGCGACCAGTACCTTCAGCCAGCCGAGGTTCGCATGCGCGAGGCTCAGCGCGCGATACAGCGGATCGGGCACGTTGAGCAGGTGATAGTCGGCGATGCCCGTGACCGCGAGGCTCACGGCCACATACAGCGTGGTGCAGATCGCCAACGACAGGAACAGGCTCATCGGCATCGTGCGCTGCGGGTTCTTGGCTTCCTCCGCCAGCGTCGATACACCATCGAATCCGATATAGGCGAAGAACACGATGCCCGCGCCGCGCAGCACGCCGGACCAGCCGAAGTGACCCAGCTCGCCGCTGTTCGGTGGCACATAGGGGTGCCACAGCTGTGGGTTGATGTGCGGGATGCAGGCCGCAACCAGGATCAGGATCGCCAGCACCTTGGCGACGACGATCACCGAATTGACGAAGGCCGATTTCTGCGTGCCCACGATCAGCAGTGCTGTGCAGGCCAGCGTCACCAGCACTGCCGGAAGGTTGATCAACGCGCCGCTGAGGGCGACATGATCGTTGGCGTCAGCCTTGAATGGCGCGCTGGTCAGCACCGCCGGCAGGTGTATCCCCAGATCGCCGATCGCGGAGGTCACGTACCCCGACCAGCTGATCGCGACCAGCGAAGCCGAGAACAGGTACTCGAACATGATGCACCAGCCGATGATCCAGGCAATGAGCTCGCCGAAGGTCGCATAGGCATACGAGTAGGCGCTGCCCGCCACTGGCACCATGGCCGCGTATTCCGCATAGCACAGACCTGCGAAAAAACAGGCCAGGCTGGCAAAGAGGAAGCACAGCGTGACGGCGGGGCCGGCGTTCAGCGCTGCGACCGTACCCGTCAACACGAAGATGCCCGCGCCGACCGTATTGCCGACGCCGAAGGCGGTGAGATTGGTGACGCCCAGGGAGCGCTTCAGGGCAGGGCGATCGCCGCCGTGCGCCTCGGCGCGCATGACCTCGATGGATTTCTTCGACCAGGCACCCATGCAACCCCCTCGCTGTTTTAGCGCAGCCTACAGGAGGGCAGGCGGGGGCGCGAGTCAGCTGCGGCGGGCGAGGCCTACGGCGTCGCGGGCCAGAGTCTCGATCTGGCTCCAGTCGCCGCTCTTCAGGGCCGCCGAGGGTGTGATCCACGAGCCGCCCACGCACAGTACATTGGCCAGCGCCAGATAGCGCGGCGCGCTCTCGCGCGTGATGCCGCCAGTGGGGCAGAACACCACGTCCTGGAAAACCGGTGCAAATGCCGCGAGCATCGCTGTGCCGCCTGCCGGTTCGGCCGGGAAGAATTTGAGTGCGGAGTAGCCCGCCGCGCGCGCTGCCAGCAGCTCCGAGGCTGTCGCGATGCCGGGCAGCAACGGAAAGGGCGCCTGCTTGCCGGCCTGGGCGAGCTCATCGGTGAGGCCGGGCGTGACCGCGAACTGGCCACCGGCTTCGGCGACCCGCTTGAAATCCTCTGGTCGTGTCAGCGTGCCGGCACCGACAATCGCCTCCGGTACAGCCTTGCGCATCGCTGTGATCGCGCCCAGTGCCGCCGCCGTGCGCAGCGTTACCTCCAGCACGGTGAGGCCACCGGCGCACAGGGCGCGCGCCAGCGGCACGGCATCGCTCTCGCGCTCGATCGTCAGCACCGGAATGACCGGCGCGCGCGCCATGATCTCGCGTATGTTCAAGTGAAGCCTCCGCCCTGCTCAGCGCTGGCCGCGTGGGTGCGCAGTGTCGCAAACAGTTCGCGACCCATCCCGTATGAGGTCTTCGGCGCCAGGCTGGCAATGCTGCGCTGGTTCCAGACTTCTTCATTGACCAGCGCTTCGAGCGTGCCATTGTTGCTGTCGAGTCGCACCACATCGCCATCGCGCAATTTTCCCAGCGGCCCACCGCACAACACTTCGGGCGACACATGGATGGCCGCGGGCACGCTGCCCGAGGCGCCAGACATGCGCCCATCCGTGACCAGCGCCACGCGATGACCCTTGGATTGCAGCGCCGAGAGCGCCGGCGTGAGTTTGTGCAGCTCGGGCATGCCGTTCGCGCGCGGCCCCTGGCCGCGCACCACCACGATCACATCGCGATGCAGTTCGCCGGCCTTGAAGGCCGCGCTCACGGCCTCCTGCGATTCGAAGATGCGTGCCGGTGCTTCTACGACGCGCCGATCGGGCTTGACCGCCGAGACCTTGATCACCGAGCGACCCAGGTTGCCGCGCAGCAGCTTCAGGCCGCCATCGGCGCTGAAGGGTTCGCGCACGCTGCGCAGCACTTCGGCGTCGCCGCTCTGCGTGGCGCCCTCGCGCCAGGCGAGCTTGCCCTCATCGAGCCAGGGTTCCTGCGTGTAGGCCGCACAGGCCCGTCGCCGACCACGGTGCGCACGTCGCCGTGCAGTAACCCGGCCTGCAACAGCTCGCGGATCACGAAGGCCATGCCGCCCGCGGCGTGAAAGTGATTCACGTCGGCGCCGCCGTTCGGATAGACGCGCGCAATCAGCGGCACGACCGCCGACAGCTCGCTGAAGTCATCCCAGTCGATGCAGCACGCCCGCGGCGCGCGCCATCGCGACCAGGTGGATGGTGTGATTGGTCGAGCCGCCGGTGGCCAGCAGGCCCACGATCGCGTTGACGATCGCGCGCTCATCGACGATCTGCGACAGCGGCCGGTAGTCATCGCCACGCGCCCAGATTTTCGCGGCGCGCTGCGCGGCCGCGCGTGTCAGCGCATCGCGCAGCGGCGTATTCGGATTCACGAAGGCGCTGCCCGGCAGGTGCAATCCCATGATCTCCATCAGCATCTGGTTGCTGTTGGCGGTGCCGTAGAAGGTGCAGGTGCCGGCCGCGTGATAGCTCTGCGCCTCGGATTCGAGCAGCGCGCCGCGATCGACGCGGCCCTCGGCATGCGCCTGGCGGATGCGCGCCTTCTCCTGGTTGGGCAGGCCCGAGGTCATGGGGCCGGCTGGCACGAACAGGGTCGGCAGCTGGCCGAAGGCGAGGGCGCCGATCAGCAGCCCGGGCACGATCTTGTCGCAGACCCCGAGGCACAGCGTCGCGTCGAACATCGCGTGCGAAAGCGCCACCGCGGTCGACGAGCGCGATCACATCGCGACTGAAGAGCGAGAGCTCCATGCCGGCCTGGCCCTGCGTGACGCCATCGCACATCGCCGGCACGCCGCCGGCCACCTGCGCCGTGGCACCGACCTCGCGCGCCGCCGCGCGCAGCAGCGTCGGGTAGCGCTCGAAGGGCTGATGGGCCGAGAGCATGTCGTTGTAGGCGCTGACGATCGCGATGTTGGGCCAGCGCAGGGCGCGCAGCGCATCCTTGTCCGCCGGAGCGGAGGCCGCGAAGCCGTGCGCCAGGTTCGTGCAGCTCAATTGCGCGCGCGTGGTGCCCTCGTGGCCGGCCGTGCGCATGCGTTCGAGGTAGTCGTGGCGGGTCGCGCCGCTGCGCTCGCGGATGCGCTGCGTGACGTCGATGATGATGGGGTGGAGTGCAGGGGGTCTTGTTCACTCGACGTAGTAAAACTCCACGATCAATTTTTCGCAAGACCTATTTGTCATAATCCGAATCTGGTCTCAACCCCATAAAAAACCAAGACAAAGGATAAATTCAGGTTCAAACTACGGCCCGACAAGTAGTTTTGCTACAGGTTCGGCTTCACTTATTGCACCGGAGGTACTCTGTGCAGGTGCTAGACCCTTTTGAGATCGTGCTGTTTGGTGGCACCGGCGACCTGGCGATGCGCAAGCTCCTGCCGGCGCTCTTTCACCGCTACATGGCCGGTCAGTTCGACAAGCGGGCGCACATCCTCGCCTGTGCCAGTTCCGCCATGTCGCGCGACGAATATGTCGCCCGCGCCGCCGAGCAATGTCGTGCCCACCTGGATGGGATGGAATTCAACGAAGCGCGCTGGACGGAATTCGCCGGCTGCCTCGACTACCAGCAGGTCGATGCCACGCGTGTCGAGGATTTCAAGGCGCTGAAGACCCGCATCGCCGAACGCGATGCGCAGGTGCGCGTCTGGTTCCTGTCGATGTCGCCGAGCCTGTATATCGCGACCGGCGCCAACATGGCCGCTGCGGGCGTCGTGACGCCGAACTCGCGCGTCGTGCTCGAGAAACCGCTCGGTACCGATCGGCAATCGGCGGCGCGCATCAACGAGGAGATCGGCCGCAGTTTCAGCGAGGCGCAGATCTATCGCATCGATCACTACCTCGGCAAGGAGCCGGTGCAGAACCTGCTGGCGCTGCGCTTCGGCAACGCGCTGTTCGAGCCGCTGTGGCGCCGCGGGCGCATCCGTCACGTGCAGATCACGGTCGCCGAACAGCTCGGCGTCGAGGGGCGCGCCAAGTTCTACGACGAGACCGGCGCACTGCGCGACATGGTGCAGAACCACATGCTGCAGCTGCTGTGCATCCTGGCGATGGAGCCGCCGGCGAGCAGCGATGCCGACACGGTGCGCGATGAGAAGCTGAAGGTGCTGCGCGCACTGCGCCCCATCAATGCGGAGAACGTCGAGCAGAAAACCGTGCGCGGCCAGTACCGCGCCGGCGCCATCGACGGCAAGAGCGTGGTGGGCTATGCCGAAGAGCCGGGCGTGCCCGAAGGCAGCAACACCGAGACCTTCGTCGCGATCAAGGCGGAGATCGACAACTGGCGCTGGGCCGGCGTGCCCTTCTACCTGCGCACCGGCAAGCGCCTGCAGCAGCAGCTGGCCGAGATCGCCATCACCTTCGATGATGTGCCGCTCTCGATCTTCCCCAATCGCACCACCGATGCGCCCAACCAACTGGTGATCCGGCTGCAGCCCGACGAGAGCGTCACGCTGACGATACTCGCCAAGGCGCCGGGCGATGCGATGCGCCTGCGCCCGGTGAACCTGGCGCTCGATCTCGCCGAGTCGTTCAAGGAACGGCCGATGTCCGCCTACGAGCGACTGTTGATGGATGTGGTGCAGGGGCAATCTCACGCTGTTCATGCGCCGCGACGAGCTCGACGCCGCCTGGAGCTGGATCGATCCGATCCGCGCGGGCTGGGCGCAATCGGGCAACGCGCCCAAGACCTACGCGGCCGGCAGCTGGGGTCCTGCCGCGGCAACTGCATTGATCGGCCGCGATGGCTATGCGTGGCGCGATGAACTCTGATCCGCGCGCCGCCACCGGGAATCAACCGGTCAGTCTGCCGGCCACGCTGCGCGTGCTGCGCGATGCCGACCCCGCGGCGCAGGCCGCCTCGCTGGCCGCCGCGGTCGCGGCGCAATTGCGCAGCGCCATTGCCGCGCGCGGCGCCGCCAGCCTCGTGGTCTCGGGTGGTCGCACGCCCGCGGCGATGTTTGCGCGCCTCGCACGCGAAGCGCTCGACTGGTCGCGCGTGCAGATCACGCTGGCCGATGAGCGTTGGGTGGGCTTTGATCATCCGGCCAGTAACGAACGCCTGGTGCATGCTGATCTGTTGCGCGATAGCGCGGCCGCCGCGCGCCTGATCGGCATGAAGAACGAGGCCGAGACCCCGCACGCCGGTGCACAGCAGGCGTGGCAGATGATCAGCGCAATGCCGCGGCCCTTCGACATGGTGCTGCTGGGCATGGGCGATGACGGCCACACGGCCTCGCTGTTTCCTGGCAGCGCGGAGCTCGCTGCCGCCCTCGACCTGCGCGTCGCGCCCGGGTGCCTGGGCGTGCGCCCCCTGGCAGCGCCCTTCACGCGACTGAGTCTGAATCTGGCGGCGCTGCTCGATTCGCGCCACATCTGCATCCAGATCGTCGGCGCACAGAAATGGCAGGTCTACGAACAGGCCAGTGCAGCTGGCGACGTCGAGGCGATGCCGGTGCGTGCGATCCTGCGCCAGGCCGGCGTGCCGGTCGATGTGTACTGGTGCCCCGAGGGCAGCGCCGCGTGAACGCCGTGGTCACGGCGCCCCTGGGCGGCGGCTGGCTGAAGTTTCTCGCCAGCGCGCGTGAGCGGCTGCCGGCCGCCGAGCGGCGCGTCGCCGACCTGGTGCTCGAACGCCCGCACGAGTTGCTGTCGCTGTCGCTGAGCTCGGTGGCGCAGCAGGCACAGGTCAGCGAACCCACCGTGATCCGTTGCTGCCGCTCGCTCGGTTGCAGCGGCTTCGCCGATTTCAAATTGCGCATGGCGCAGTCGCTCGCCAGCAGCCCGCAGTTCGTGCACGCCGATGTCGGGCCTGGTGATTCCGTCGCCGAGATGACCGCCAAGGTGTTCGGCAAGGCGGCCAGCACGCTGCTGCAGGTGCGCAGCCAGCTCGATCCCGCGCGGCTCGAGGCCGCCATCGACCTGCTGGCGAAAGCGCGCCGCGTCGAGTGCTATGGCCTCGGCAGCTCTGGCATCGTCGCCGCTGATGCGCAGCATAAGTTCTTTCGCCTCGGGCTTCCTTCGGCCGCCTATTCCGATGCGCACGTGCACGGCATGGCCGCCACGATGCTGCATCCGGGCGACGTGGTGGTGGCCTTCTCGGCCAGCGGCCGCACCGTCGATCTGCTCTCGAGCGTAGACCTGGCGCGTGAATCGGGCGCCGATGTCATCGGCATCACGGCGCTCGGTTCGCCGCTGGCCGCGCGCTGCAGCGTCGCGCTCGAGATGCTCATCGATGAGGACACGGATATCTACACGCCGATGACCACGCGGCTCGCGCAGCTTGCGGTGGTCGATGTGCTGGCGGTGGGCGTGGCACTGCGCCAGGGCCCTGAGCTGCTGGTGCGACTGCAGCGCGCCAAGGAAAGCCTGCGCAGCAAGCGCGTGCGCGGCTTCGAGTAGGCGCGAGGGCAGTTCCGTGCGCGCCCGCGCTCAGATCGTGGCCGCGGTCTCCTTGATCAGTTCGCGCAGCCAGCGCAGCCCCGGATCGCGCTCGCGATGCGGATGCCAGGCCGTGGCCTCGTGCAAGGCCGGCACCGGCAGCGGCAGGGGCAGTATCTTCAGCGGCAGTAGCCGCGCATAAAGCGCTGCCAGCCGGCTATGCATCGTGGCGATGCGTGAAGTCCCAATCAGGTAATGCGGAATGTTGCCGAACTCCGAGACCACGACTTCGACACTGCGCAATTGGCCCGATTGTTCGAAGTAGCGCTCGTCGGCGCTGATGCGTCGCTGCGGATGGCTGCCGGGGCGCGAAAGCACGTGGCCCAGCTTCAGGTACTGCTCTTCGCTGATCGTATCGCCCACCAGCGGATTGTCGCGCCAGGTGACGCACACGTATTGCTCGGTGAACAGCACCTCGCGCGGCAGGCCCTCGGGCAGGTACTCCTGCGGCATGATCAGCAGCTCGGTCTCGCCGTGCTCGATCGATTCCCAGGGCAGGATCTCGTGCGGCAGGATGTCGAAACCCACGCCCGGGGCAATCGCCGCCGCGCGCTGTACCACCTGCGACATCAGCACCGTCGAGACGAAGTCCGACATCATCAGCTTGAACTGCCGGTGCGCTTGGCCAGGATTGAATACCGAGCGCGCATCCAATGTCGCCTCGGCGCGCGTGAGAATGTCGCGCACCTGCGTGGCCAGGCTCTCGCCCAGCGGCGTGGGCACCAGGTTGCGCCCCACCTGCGTCAGCAGGTCATCTTCGAAATGATCACGCAGCCTGGAGAGCGCACTGCTCATTGCCGGCTGGCTGCGATTGATGCGCCGTCCGGCGTGTGTGGTGTTTTTGACACTGAGCAGCGCGTCGAGCGCCACGAGCAGGTTCAGGTCGAACTGTTTCATGCGCATAAAGGCCTCCGGGTCTGGTGCCCAGGTATCCATGCCCCGGATACATATAATCCAAAATGATAATTTCTTCAAATGCCTGAGATGTCCTATTCTCCGGCGCGCGCGGGATCCGGGCGGCGCCTACATCTTAAATTTCCCGGTGCGAGAGGGGTCCAATATGAGATTACTGGCTGCGCCACTGGCGCTCACGAGTCTTGCCGCTCTGTTTCTGGGCGCACCTTTGGCGCTGGCGCAACAGGCGGCGAAGACCACAGCGGCCGCCGAAAGCGGTGGCCTGGAAGAAGTCGTGATCACGGCACAGAAGCGCACCGAGCGCCTGCAGGACATCCCGGTCTCGGCCGCGGTGATCTCGGCCGACACGATAAGCAAGTACAACGCTGGCGACATCTCCGACCTGAACCGCCTGGTGCCTTCGGTGAACCTAAACGGCACCATCAACGGCCGCGTGCCCCTGGGCATGCGCGGCATCTCCACGGTGCAGAGCGAATTCAACGTCGGCCTGGCCTCGGGCGTCGCAATCCAGATCGATGGCGTGCCGGTGCCCTCGGACTCGCGCGCCGCGAACGCAATCGAAGATATTCAGAGCATCGAAGTATTGAAGGGCCCGCAGGGCACCCTCGGCGGCCGCGCCGCAGCGCAGGGCGTGATCAACTTCGTCACGCGCAAGCCGAGCGACACGCTCACGGGCAGCGTCGGCGCAACGATGACCAGCGACGATGAATATCGCGCCAATGGATTCATCTCGGGTCCGATCGGCAGCAAGGTCGATTACAGCCTTGCAGCCTACTTCACGCAGCCGCACCTTCCCGATCACCAACATGCATCTGGGCAAGGACACTGAAGAGGGAGTCTACGGCGCCCGCGGCAAGCTGCTGTTCAAGCCGACCGAGAATCTGGACATCACGCTTACCGCACGTATCGGCAAGGACAATTCGACGGGCTTCAACTTTGTCTATACGCACCTGGCGCCCGGTGTCTGCCTGCTGACCGGCGCCTGCCCGCCGCCGTTTCCGTTCCTGACTCAGGCTGCTCTGCTGCCGGGCATCACGCCCAGTTTCAACAATCTCAAGTACAGCAGTCCGATCGACGTCTACTCGGACGTCAGTGATCGTGATTTCTCGGTGGACATGCAGTATCGCATCGGTGATCTCACGCTCGGATCAACCACGGCCTACCAGCACGAAGTTCAGACCAACGTGCAGGACCTGTTCGCCGTCGACAGTTTCTTCTTCAATCAGTTCTCGGATGCGCTGGTCGCCATCGGACAGGTGCCGCCGCCGGGATTCCCCCCGTTTGACAACACGCAGACGCAGCACATTGACGTGAAACAGGTGAGCCAGGAATTCAAGCTGGTATCCCCGACCGATCGACCGTTCAGCTACCTGATTGGCCTGTTCTACTCCGACAACAAGGTTGACCTGGAATTCAAGTCGTGAGCTGTTGGCTGCACTCGCCAACTCCAGCGTGCGGCCGGATACCAAGTCCACGGCCCTATATGCGCGCAGCACGTGGAAGTTCACGCCGGAAAATGCACTGGTGACCGGACTGCGCTACAACAACGACGACGTGTCCTATAACTACACCCAGTATTCGTACGTGGCCAGCTTTCCGCCACCGAATTTTGTGCCTCCCAATCTCAACCAGGTACCGCAGCCATACCGAGTCCACGATGGTTGGCGATATTGGCCTGCAGCACTTCTACACGCCGGACGTGATGACTTACGTGACCTACGCGCGCGGCTATGCTCCCGCCGTGTTCAACCTGGCTGAGCCACTGATCCCCGATCCAGCAAATCCTGGCCAGAACCTGCCCGTCAGCACCGCGAAGAAGACCAACATCGACAGCCTTGAACTTGGCACCAAGGGCACCTACCTGAACAGGCGCCTCACCTTGAATGCTGCTTTGTTCTACACCAAATACAAGGACTTCCAGGTACAGGCCGTGATTCCGAACGGTTCCATCAATCCGCCCTCGACGCTGGTGAACGCGGGCGCGGAGACCAAGGGCCTGGAGGTCGATCTGGCATTCGCTGCCACCAACAATCTGCGCGTGAATCTCAATGCCGCATACATCGATGCCGTGTTGAAGGATTTCAAGGACGCACCCTGCTACTCGCCGGAAGCGCCGCTGGCGCCGGGCACTTTCCCTGTCGTACTGCGCCGACGGTGATCCCAGGACGTGTCCGGCAAGCCGATGCCGAACGCGCCGAAGTTCAAGTACACGCTGAGCGCTGGACCAGCGCATACCGCTGGGTGAGCGCGACATCGTGCTGGGCGCGAGCTACTCCTACCGCGATGCTGCGCAGATGCTCGCCGACCAGAATCCGGATACCGTGATGCCCTCGATCGGAATCCTCAATCTGAGCGTCGGCTTCCACGCTGCCGGCGGCAAGACCTCGTTCACGCTGTTCGTCAACAACCTGACCAACAAGGTGTACTACACCGACCTCGAGGACTTCTGGAGCGGCCCGTGGGGCGGCACCAGCGCAGTCGTCGGCCAGCCGGCACGCGATGCCAAGCGCTATGTCGGCCTGCGGTTCAGCACCGGCTTCTGAGCACGAGGCCGTAGATCGACCGGCAGGGCCGCCTTCGGGCGGCCCTGCTTTTTTCTGGGGTATGCTTCCAGCTTCGTTCGCCCGAGGACAACGCATTGCCCATGCTCTCAGCGCGCCTCAAAGGCAAGGTCGCCGTCGTCACCGGCTCCGGCAACGGCATCGGCAAGGGTGTGGCCCTGATGCTGGCGGGTCACGGCGCGCAGGTGATGGGCTGTGACATCGACGTGGCCGCGGGTGCTGCCACGGTCAAGGTGGCCCGCGCAGCGGGCCTGTCGCTCGAGAGCCTGCAGCCCTGCGATCTGACGAAGCCAGAGGACGTACAGCGCCTGATGGACGGCGCGGCGCAGCGCTACGGTGGCATCGACGCGCTCGTCAATGCCGGGGGTTGGGGCGCCTTCCGCATGATCGAGGACCTGACCCACCACGACTGGAAGCGCACGCTCGAGGGTGAGCTCGACGTGGTGTTCAACGGTTGCAAGGCCGTGTGGCCCTATCTCAAGCAGCGTGGGGGCGGCTCGATCGTCAATTTCGCGTCGGCCAATGCCTACCAGGCACTCAAGGGCAGCGGGGCGCTGGCGCACTGCGCCGGCAAGGGCGGGGTGCTGGCTATGACGCGGCAGCTCGCGATGGAAGGCGGGCCGCACAACATACGCGCCAACAGCATTTCACCGGGCCTGATCGTCACCGCGGCCACCAGGCCGGTGCTCGAGCAGCCGGGGTTCAAGGAACAACGTGCTCGACAAGATGATGATCAAGCGACTTGGCCAGCCCGAAGACATCGCCTGGTTCGTCACCTTCCTGGTTTCCGATGAAGCTGGCTGGCTCACCGGCGCGGACTATCATATCGATGGTGGTGCCACCGCCTGGTAATCGTGGAGTGCATGCCATGTCCAAAGCCATTCGACTGTATGAATTCGGCGGCCCGGAAAAACTGAAGTGGGAAGAGATGCCGGTGCCGGCGCCCGTAGAGGGCGAGGTGCTGATCCGTCACACCGCGATCGGGCTGAACTACATGGACGTGTACGTGCGCACGGGGCTCTATCCGCGCCCCTTGCCCTCGGGCGTGGGCAGCGAGGCCGCAGGCGTGATCGAGGCCCTGGGCGCGAAGGTACGCGGCCTCAAGGTCGGCGATCGCGTCGTGTATATGTCGTTCAACGGCGCCTATTCGGAGCGGCGCGTGTTGCCGGCCTCAGGCGTGATCAAGCTGCCGCCGGGCGTGAGCGATGAGCAGGCCGCGGCCGCATTGCTCAAGGGCCTGACCGCCTGGTACCTGCTGCGCCAGACCTACAAGCTGAAGCAGGGCGATGTGATCCTGCTGCCGGCCGCCTCCGGCGGCGTGGGCCTGATCCTGAGCCAGTGGGCGCGCGTGCTCGGTGCAAAAGTGATTGGCGTCGTAGGGAGCGAAGCCAAGCAGGCGCTTGCCAAAAAACACGGTTGCCATCACGTGCTGGTCGGTTACGAGAATCTCGGCGAGCGCGTGAAGCAACTCAACAAGGGCCAGGGCGTCGATGTCGTCTATGACGGCGTCGGCAAGGACACCTTCAACGCCTCGCTCGATTGCCTCAAGCCACGCCGCCTGATGGTGAGTTTCGGCAATGCATCGGGTCCGGTGGCGCCATTCGCGGCGCTCGACCTGGCGCGTCGTGGGTCGCTTTATTTCACGCGCACCGCGGGCAGCGATTACCTGGGCGAAGCCAGTGCGCGCAGCCAGGGGGCGAAGGAACTGTTTGCGCTGATGAAGAGCCGCAAGATCCGTGTGCATGTCGGCCAGCGCTTTCCGCTGGCAGAGGCGGCCCGGGCCCATACCGAGCTCGAGGCGCGGCGCACCGTCGGCTCGTCGATCCTGGTGCCCTGACGCGGGCGAGTGCCTGCGCGTCAGCTCTTGGCGCGACGAAAGATGATCGTCAGCAGGAACAGGATGGTCTTGAAGTCCATTAGTTTCAGGGCTGCGCGCGCTTCTTCTGGCTTGAGCTTCGCGGTCAGCGGCATGGTGCCGAAGATCTTGCCCTTGATGACCAGGTTGTTGCCGTCGCGCGCGAGGCTCGAGACGCTCATCAGTTCCTTGTTGTCCGAGCCGTAGAGTTTCATCGCGCCTTCCCCCAGGTCAATCCACCGACTGCCGCGAGCGCCGCGGCCGCAAAACACACCATCCCCAGAATGCCAAAGGTGGGCAACAAGCCACCGAGCTGCTTGCCGAGGAACGTCAGTAGCGCGGCGCTGATGAACAGGCCGACGCCGAATGCGCCCTGCCACAGGCCGTTGCCGCGGCCGCGGATCGCATAGGCGAGGCCGCGCGTGGCCCACACCAGCAGTGTCGGCAGCACCATGCCGCAGCCGATCTGCTGCACATTGGCGGCGACGGCATAGTGACATCGGCGTAGCGGCGTGGCTCATCAGCGTGAAGCCGGTGCCGATCAGCAGGAAATCGATGAACAGCAGCCAGCCGATGGGCAGCCGGCCCAGCACCCAGAAGACTACCGTGCCGATCGGCACGCCCAGGCTCGCCAATGCCGAGAGTTGCCCGATGCGATTCGGATCAGTGACGCCGAGCGACACCAGCGCCGCGGCGTTCTTGGTGATCGTGGAGTAGAAGCACACGCGAGCCCAGCAGCGTGATCGCGATGATGCCGATCATGCGGGCCCAGGGCATGCTCTGGTAGCAGGCATCGGGGTCGGGTGTTGCAGTGGTCGGCGCTGCTTCGCGCTCGGGTTCCCAGGTGAAGGCGATCACGCCCGCCACCAGCAACAGGCTGTACAGGTACACCAGGAACGGCCCCTGCCAGCCAAAGCGTGCGCCGAGGTATCCGCCGAGCGGTATCACCACCAGCGCCGAGAGCGAGGCCACGCCGGTCTGGCCCGCGAGCCAGCGCTCGCGTGACCCGCCGCGAAAATAATCGCACAGCATCGTGGTCGTGATGGTCAGCACCACCGATTCGCACATGCCTACGAAACAGCGCGTGACCAGGATGGCGTAGATGTTCTCCATGCCGAATGGCGCTACGCCCGCCACCGCGTACACGAACATCGATACGATGAGAATGCGGCGCCGGCCAAAGTGATCGGCGAGCCAGCCGGCCACCGGCGAAAAGAACACGATCCAGAAACCCGGCATGGTCTGCAGCAGGTCGACCAGGTAGTCGCCCCTGGGCACGTTCCGGAAGTGATCGGTCATCTGCGCGCCGGTCGCAGTGAACACCGATACGCCGATCACGGCCAGCGTGATGGGCAGCAGCAGCGCCATGCCCTGCAAAAAGCCAGGCTGGCGGCCCAAGCTCGCCGCGTTCGCTGACATCATGGCCCCTCGCCGATTCTTCAGGTTGGTATTGTTGCGCCGGCTGCGCGCGGCGCTCGATCGCCGCGCGGTATGTTAGCTGGCCGTTCCCGGCAACGCGAGATCAGCGGCGCAAATCCTGCTGGTGGCGCAGATACCATTCATACGTGCGGCGAATACCTGCCTCGAGCGGCGTGCTGGCCTGCCATCCCAGCGAATGCAGGCGCCCCACGTCGAGCAGCTTGCGCGGCGTGCCATCGGGCTTTGAGGTGTCGTATTGCAGGGTGCCGCTGTAGCCCACGATGCGGCCCACCAGCGCTGCGAGTTCCGCGATGCTGACATCAGTGCCCGTGCCGACATTGAGCAATTGTGCGGCGCTGTAACGCTCGGTGAGAAACACCACGGCGTCGGCCAGGTCATCGACGTACAGGAATTCACGGCGCGGCGTGCCCGTGCCCCAGATGGTCACTGCGGGCGCCGCGCTCTCGCGGGCCTCGTGGAACTTGCGGATCAGTGCCGGCAGCACGTGCGAATTCTGCAGGCTGAAATTGTCGCCGGACCCGTAGAGATTGGTCGGCATCAGCGCAATGGCATCGAAGCCGTACTGGCGCCGGTAGGCCTGGCACATCTTGATGCCGGCAATCTTGGCGATCGCGTACCACTCGTTGGTGGGTTCGAGCGGACCGGTGAGCAGGCAGTCCTCGTTCATCGGCTGCGGTGCGAGCTTCGGATAGATGCAGCTCGAGCCGAGAAACGTGAGCTTGCGCGTGCCGTGGCGCCAGGCCGCGTCGATCACGTTGGTCTGGATCGCGAGGTTGTCGTGCAGGAACTCGGCGGCGAAACTGTCGTTGGCGAGGATGCCGCCGACATGCGCGGCCGCCAGGATCACCACCTCCGGACGCTGCGCAGCGAACCACTCATTCACTGCGCCCTGTTGCCGCAGGTCGAGTTGCGCGCGATCGGCCAGCAGCAATTGCGTGTAGCCCTGCGATTGCAGGCGCCGCACGATCGCGCTGCCGACCAGGCCGCGGTGCCCGGCCACGAAGATGCGCGATTGCGGCGTCAGCGCGCCAGCACCAGGATTGGAGCCAACGGTCATGAGCGTCTACTCATGGCGGGTGTAGGTCTTGAAGCCCTCGCGCGCCACCAGCGCATCACGGCGCGCGTGTTCGCGATCGGCCTCGATCATTTCCTTCACCAGCGTGGCGAAGTCGATCTCGGCGCGCCAGCCGAGCTGCCGTTGCGCCTTGCCGGCATCGCCGAGCAGCGTATCCACTTCGGTGGGGCGGAAGTAGCGCGGATCGACCTTGACGATCACCTTGCCGCTGCTGCGCTCGAGTGCCTGTTCATCCACACCCTTGCCGCGCCACTCGAGCTGCATGCCCACATGCGCCGCGGCCAGCGTCACGAATTCGCGCACCGAGTGCTGCTCGCCGGTGGCGATCACGTAGTCCTCGGGAGTTGCCTGTTGCAGCATCAGCCACTGGGCGCGCACATAGTCGCGCGCATGGCCCCAGTCGCGCAGCGAATCGAGGTTGCCCAGATACAGGCACTCCTGCAGGCCCTCGCTGATACGTGCCAGCGCGCGTGTGATCTTGCGCGTCACGAAGGTCTCGCCGCGCACCGGCGACTCGTGGTTGAACAGGATGCCGTTGCAGGCATACAGGCCGTAGGCCTCGCGGTAGTTCACGGTGATCCAGTACGCGTAGACCTTGGCCGCGCCATAAGGCGAGCGCGGATAGAAAGGTGTGGTCTCGCGCTGCGGGGTTTCCATCACCTTGCCGAACATCTCGGAAGTGGCCGCCTGGTAGAAGCGGGTTTTCTTTTCCAGCCCCAGGATACGGATCGCCTCGAGCAGGCGCAGCGTGCCGAGCGCGTCGGAGTTCGCGGTGTATTCGGGCGTCTCGAAGGAAACGGCCACGTGGCTCTGCGCCGCAAGGTTGTAGATCTCGTCGGGCTGCACCTGCTGCACGATGCGGATCAGGTTGGTGGCATCGGTAAGATCGCCGTAATGCAGCCGCAGGTGCACGTTGCGCTCGTGCGGGTCCTGGTAGAGGTGATCGATGCGGTCGGTGTTGAAGCTGGAGGCACGGCGCTTGATGCCGTGCACTTCGTAGCCTTTCGCCAGCAGCAGCTCGGCCAGGTAGGCGCCATCCTGCCCGGTGATGCCGGTAATCAGCGCGGTCTTGCTCAAGCGGCAACCCCTCCGGAACCAAAGCCCGATTTTACACACCAATGACGGTGCAGCTCTGTAAAGTAGCCGACGTGGCGCTCAAGTCGCCGGGCTGCTGCGAGACCCTGTTTACCATGCCTGCATTGCAAATTCGTCACTCCGCCCTGGCCGCCATGGCCTGCCTGCTGGCTGCGGGCTGCAGCACTACGCGTGCGCCGGCGATCAAGGCCACGGCCGCCACGCCGCCACCGACCAGCGGCGTGGTGGTGGAGGAATCACTCGGTGCCCTCGAGGTGCGCCTGCGCGCGGCGCTGTCGGGCGGCAGCGCGATCATCGAGCGTGAGACGGCGGCGGTGCACCTGCGATTCCCGGCCCACGCGGCGTTTGCACCAGACCAGTTCACGCTGCTGCCGGCGTTCGCGAGCGCCCTGGACGAACTCGCCCGTGCCCTGCACCGGCAGGAGCAGCTCAAATTGACCGTCAGCGTGTATACCGATGCCACCGGGAGCGAGACCTACAACCAGCAGTTTTCGCAAAAGCGCGCCGGGGTAATCGCCACCTACCTGGCCTCGCATGGCATCCCTGCGCATCGCATCATCGCGCGCGGCGGAGGCGAGTCGGCGCCATTGCCGGCGGAAAATACCCCCGAGGGGCGTGACCTCAACCGTCGGGTGGAATTCTCCATCAGCGCTTTGTCTTCGTGAGCCGAATCCCTTAGGCTTTCAAAGTCATGAAAGTCACGATTTTCGGCTCCGGATACGTGGGCCTGGTCACGGGCGCCTGCCTCGCCGAGGCCGGCAACCACGTGATCTGCGTGGATATCGACGCTGCCAAGGTAGCGCGCCTCAACGCCGGCGAAGTGCCGATCCACGAGCCCGGGCTCACGGCGCTCATGCAGCGCAATCACGCCAGCGGGCGACTCGAGTTCACCACCGACTCGGCGCGCGGTGTCGACCACGGGTTGTTCCAGATCATCGCGGTTGGCACGCCGCCCGATGAAGACGGCTCGGCCGACCTGCGCCATGTGGTCGATGTGGCGCGCACCATCGGCAAGTACCTGCAGCGCTACGCGATCGTGGTCACGAAGTCGACAGTACCCGTCGGAACCGCCGATACGGTGCGCGCCGAAGTCACGGCAGCGCTGGCGCAGCGCCAGGCGCCGATCGAGTTCGATGTGGTCTCGAACCCGGAATTCCTGAAGGAAGGCGCCGCCATCCAGGATTTCATGAAGCCCGATCGCGTCGTGGTCGGTACCGATGGGCCGCGCACCACGGAATTGATGCGCGCGCTCTACGAGCCCTTCACGCGCAACCACGATCGCCTGATCGTGATGGATGTCCCTTCAGCGGAGCTCGCCAAGTACGCCGCCAACGCCTTGCTGGCGACCAAGATCAGCTTCATGAATGAGCTCGCCGGCGTGGCCGAGCGTGTGGGCGCCGATATCGAGCGGGTGCGTATCGGTATCGGTTCCGATCCGCGCATCGGCTACAGCTTCATCTATCCGGGCACGGGCTACGGCGGCTCGTGTTTTCCCAAGGACGTAAAGGCGCTGATCCGCTCGGCGCACGATGTCGGGCAGGCGACGCCGATCCTGGATGCGGTGGAGCAGGTCAACGAGCTGCAAAAATCCATCCTGGTGCGCAAGCTGAAGCTCCTGCTCGGTGGCAAGCTCAAAGGCGTGAGCGTGGCGCTCTGGGGCCTGGCCTTCAAGCCCAACACCGACGACATGCGCGAAGCGCCGAGCCGCGTGATCATCGATCAGTTGCTGGCCGAGGGCGCCACGGTGCGCGCCTACGATCCGGTGGCGATGGATGAAGCGCGGCGGCTTTATCAAGAGGGGCAGGGCAAGAGCGCATTGACGTTCTGCCGCGATGCCTACGAGGCCGCCAGCGGCGCCGCGGCGCTGCTGATCGCCACTGAATGGCAGGAATTTCGCAGCCCCGATTTCGAGCGCCTGAAAAATCTGCTGAGTGCGCCACGCATTCTGGATGGTCGCAACCTGTACGATCCGGTCTCGCTCGCACGCCAGGGCTTCGAGTACTACGCCATCGGGCGTGGCCGCCCGGCCTTCGCGCGCTGATCCATCGACGGAGACATTGCCCACCATGCTCGTACCCGTGATCCTCTCTGGCGGCGCCGGTACCCGGCTGTGGCCGCTCTCGCGTGAGTTGTATCCCAAGCAGCTGCTGCCGCTGGTGGGCGAGCACACGATGCTGCAGGACACCGTGCTGCGACTGGCCGGCCTCGATGCCGCGCCGGCGGTGGTGGTCTGCAATGAATCGCATCGCTTCCTGGTGGCCGAGCAGTTGCGCGTGATCAACGCAACGCCGCAGGCCATCGTGCTGGAGCCTGCGGGCCGCAACACTGCGCCGGCCATCGCGCTGGCCGCGCATGCCGCGCTGGCCGCCGCAGGGCCCGAAGCGCTGCTGCTGGTGTTGCCTGCCGATCATGTGATTCGCGATGCGGCGGCCTTTCGCAAGGCGGTCGAGGTTGCGATCGTGGCGGCGCGCGCCGGGAACCTGGTGACTTTTGGCGTCGTGCCCAGGTCACCCGAGACCGGTTACGGCTACATCCGTCGCGGTGCGGCCGCGGGCCAGGCCTGGCGCATCGAGCGCTTCGTCGAGAAGCCGGTGCAGGCGCGCGCCGAGGAATTTCTTGCGAGCGGCGAGTACTACTGGAACAGCGGCATGTTCGTGTTTGCTGCGCGCCGTTACCTGGATGAGCTGCAGCGCCTGGCCCCCGATATTGCTGCTGCCTGCGAGCGCGCCAGCGGTGCGGCCGCGCGCGACCTGGATTTCACGCGCGTCGATGCCGCGGCCTTTGCCGAATGCCGCAGCGAATCGATCGACTATGCGGTGATGGAGAAGACCTCCGCCGCCGTGGTGGTGCCGCTGGATGCGGGCTGGAGCGATGTGGGCTCGTGGGCCAGCCTGCACGATGCCTGCCAGCAGGATGCCGATGGGAACGTCCGCAAGGGCGACGTGCTGACCGAAGATACGCAAGGCTGCTATCTGTATGCCGAGAGCCGGCTGGTGGCGGCGGTGGGCCTGCGCGACCACGTGGTGGTCGAGACCAAGGACGCCGTGCTGGTGGCGCCGCGCGATCGCGTGCAGGATGTCAAAGCCCTGGTGGCGCAGATCAAGCAGCGCGGCCGCAGCGAACACCTGCTGCATCGCGAAGTGTTCCGCCCCTGGGGCAGCTACGACAGCCTCGACAACGGCGAGCGCTTCCAGGTGAAGCGCCTGGTGGTGCGCCCGGGTGGCGTGCTCTCGCTGCAGCTGCATCATCATCGCGCCGAGCACTGGGTGGTGGTCTCGGGCACTGCGCGCATCACGCGCGGCGAGGAAGTGTTCCTGCTCGAGGAAAACCAGTCCACCTACATACCGATCGGCGTGCGCCATCGCATCGAGAACCCGGGCAAGATTCCGCTGCACATCATCGAGGTGCAGTCGGGCGGGTACCTGGGCGAAGACGATATCGTGCGCTTCGAAGACCAGTACGGCCGCCAGGGATCGAACAAGTAGCGGGCCCCGAAGCCGCGCACGGGAGTTGCAGCATGAGCAAATTGACCTGTTTCAAGGCCTACGACATCCGTGGCCGCATTCCCAGTGAACTCAACGAAGACCTGGCCTATCGCATCGGGCAGTCTTACGCCGCATTCGTGAAGCCGGGCCGCGTGGCGGTGGGGCGCGACATCCGCGCGACCAGCGCCACCTTGTCGGCAGCGCTGATCCGCGGGCTCAATGACTCGGGCGTGAACGTTGCCGACATCGGCCTGTGCGGCACCGAGGGCGTGTACTTCGCCACCTTCTCGGAAAAACTCGACGGCGGCATCATGGTGACCGCGAGCCACAATCCGCCGGACTACAACGGCATGAAGTTCGTGCGCGAGCAGAGCCGCCCGATCAGCGCCGACACGGGTCTGAAGGACATGCAGGCGCTGATCGAGCAGGGCAGATTGCCCGGGCCGGCGGCGAATAAGGGCGCCACCAGCGCGCTCGACATCAACAGCAAGTACATCGCGCACCTGCTCGGCTACGTGAAGGGCGCAAAACTCAGCAAGCTCAAGGTCGTGACGAATGCCGGCAACGGCGGCGCCGGCATGGTGGTCGATCAGCTCGAGCCGCACCTGCCGTTCGAGTTCATCAAGGTGCATCACCAGGCGGACAGCAGTTTTCCGAACGGCGTGCCCAACCCGATGATCGAGGCAAACCGCGCCAGCACCATCAATGCGATCCGCAGCAGCGGCGCGGATATTGGTTTGGCCTGGGATGGCGATTTCGATCGCTGCTTCTTCTTCGACGAGCACGGCGGCTTCGTCGAGGGTTACTACCTGGTCGGCCTGCTGGCGGAGGCTTTCCTGAAGCGCTTTCCGGGTGGCCGCATCGTGCACGATCCGCGCCTGACCTGGAATACGATCGATATCGTGCGCCGCTGTGGTGGCGAGCCGGTGCTGTGCCGCTCGGGTCACGCCTTCATCAAGCAGCGCATGCGCGAAGTCGACGCCGTGTATGGCGGCGAAATGAGCGCGCATCATTACTTTCGCGACTTCGCCTACTGCGACAGCGGCATGATTCCCTGGCTGCTGGTGCTGGCAGTGATGGGTGAGACCGGCAAGACTTTGGGCGAGCTGGTCGGTGAGCGTCAGCGCCTGTTCCCGGTGAGCGGCGAGATCAACCGCGAGATCGGCGACGCGCGCGCGGCCACCGCGCGCGTGCAGCAGCACTATGCCTCGCAGGCACTCAATGTCGATTTCACCGATGGCCTGTCGATGGAATTCGCACAGTGGCGCCTGAACCTGCGCAGCTCGAACACCGAGCCGCTGGTGCGCCTGAATGTCGAGTCACGCGGCAGCGAGAGCCTGATGCAGGAAAAGACTGCCGAAGTGCTGAGTCTGATGGAGGCGGTTTGAACAATTTCGATGCGCTGCTGACGCGCCGTTCGATACCGGTCCAGTACCTCACTGATCCTGGCCCTGATGATGCCCAGCTGGCCGCAGCCTTCGAACTTGCATTGCGCGCCCCCGACCATGGTCGCCTGCAACCCTGGCACTACCGGCTGATCCGCGGCGCGGCGCGCACCAGGTTTTCCGAGCTGCTGGTCAAGTGCGCGCTGGCGCGAGATCCGGCGACGCCGGCGCCGCAGCTCGAGAAGCTGCGCAATCGCCCGCTGCAGGCGCCGCTGGTGATTGCCTTGAGCGCAGTATTGCGTCCCGATCCCAAAGTGCCCGAGATCGAACAACTGCTGGCTGCGGGATCCGCGGCCATGAACCTGCTCAACGCCTTTCATCTGCAGGGGTTTGGCGCCATCTGGCTCACCGGACCCAGCAGCGGCGATCCCGCAGTGGCCGCCGCGCTCGGCTGCCAGCCCAATGAGCGACTGCTGGGTTTCATGTACGTGGGCACGATCAGTGCCCAGGCACCGGCAGCGCTGGCGCGCGTGGCGCGTGCGCCCTTCGTGGAAGAATGGCGCGGCTGACAGCCGGCAATGCCGTTCACCGTTTCACACATCGCCGCGATCCTGCCTGCACACCAACCGCTGCGACGCTGGGGTGTGTTTTCCGCGGCGATGATCGGCACGATGGTGCCGGATTTCGGATTCCTGCTTCCCGGCCATCTCACGCGCGCCCAGACCCACAGCGCACTGGCCCTGCTGGAATTCTGCCTGCCGATGGGGCTCGTGGCCTGGCTCATATTCCAGGCGCTGGTGAAACCCGCCTGGGGCGCTGTACTGCCCGATGGCTGGCGGGTGCGATTGCTGGCCGAACATCCGACTGCGCGGCTCAATCACTGGCACATCTGGTTGTATGCCGCCTGCGCCATCCTGGTGGGCGCGCTCACGCACCTGGTGTGGGATGGCTTCACGCATGAGGACGGCCGGGGAGTGCGCATGCTGCCGTTCCTCGAAGACACCGGCCCGGACATCGCGGGCCACGTGCTGCCGCTGTACCGCTGGCTGCAGCACAGCAGCAGCGTAGTCGGACTATTTGCGGTGCTCTGGGCTGCGCGCCAGTGGACTCGCGCCGCTGACTTCGCCAATGCCAACGCGACACCAGCGCGCCCGCCGCCGCGCGGCAGATAGCGCCGATCACGCTGTTGTCACGGCGCGAACGCATGGCCTGGCTCGCCGCCTACATCCTTCCGCCGCTGGGCATTCTGTCGCTGGCGGCTGCCTGGCATGTGTACCACCATCAGGGAGCCTTCAGCCTCAGCCGTGAAGTAACGCGGCTCGCCTATCTGGTCATGGGCAGCAGCTGCGCCACGCTGCTCGCGGTCAGCGTGTTGATCACGGTGCGCCTGGCCACCCTGGCGCAGTCGCGGCTCGACGCCTGAAGGGCGCTCCAGTAGGCTGCGCCACCATGTGGGGAATCACGCGTTACCAGTGGACGGTGCTGTTCGCCGCCTGGCTGGGTTGGGGCTTCGACGTCTTCGACGGCCTGCTGTTCAACTACGTTGCACCCAATTGCATCCCGACACTGCTGCACCTGCCCGTCGGCTCCGCCGCTGCCCGCGCGGCCACGCTCTACTGGACCGGCGTACTCACCTCGCTCCTGCTGATCGGCTGGGCGCTGGGCGGCGTGCTGTTCGGCTACGTCTGCGATCGCATCGGCCGCATGCGCACGCTGATGCTCACCATGCTGCTGTACGCGCTGGGCACGGCAGCCTGCGCCGCGGCCACGAACCTGTGGATGCTGGTGATCTTCAGGCTGGTGGCAAGCCTCGGCATCGGTGGTGAATGGGCCGCGGGCGCATCGATGGTGGCAGAGGTCATGCCGGAGAAGCGCCGCGTTGAAGCCGGCGCGTTGCTGTATACCGCGGCGCCCTTCGGCCTGTTCCTCGCTACGTTCCTGAACTATCAGGTCGCCGGCGTCTGGTTCGCTGGCAATACCGAGCAGTCATGGCGCTACGTGTTCCTGTTTGGCCTGCTGCCGGCCGCAGCGGCTTTCATCGTGCGCTTCTTCGTACACGAGCCCGAGCGCTGGCAGAAGGCGCGCGCCTCGAGCAACGTCGCGCTGCGCGATATCTTCAGGGGCGAACACCGCCACTCCACGATCATGGGCGCCTTCACGGTGGTCGTGGCCCTGATCGGCTGGTGGAGTTGCAACGCCTTCATTCCGGTGGTGGCCAGCGGCCTGGCCCGCGCCAGCGCCGAGGCGCAGGGGCTCGCGGCGCGCGCCACGCAAAACCTGATCGAGAACTGGAAGCTGACCGCAACGGTGACCTTCAATCTCGGCGGTCTGGTCGGCACCCTGCTGACCATACCGCTGGCGAAGCACCTTGGCCGGCGCATGATGTTCGCACTGTATTTTGGTGCTTCGGCGGCCGCGATCCTTGCTACCTTTGGCCTCGACATGCCGGCCGAATCGCGGCTCTACATGTTCTTCCTGATCGGCGTACCGGTGTTCGGCGTGTTCGGCGCCTTCCCGTTCTACCTGCCGGAGTTGTTTCCCACGCGGCTGCGCGCCACCGGCGCCGGCTTCTGCTACAACATCGGTCGCGTGCTGGCCTCGGTCGGCCCGTTCATCGTCGGCGCCGCGGCGGCCAAGGGCACGGCGATGCAGACCATCTTCTACGTAGGCTTTGCGCCGCTGATCGGCCTGCTGCTGGCGCCGCTGATCATCGAGACGCGCGGCCGCACCTTGAGCGATTGAAGGTAACGACATGGACTTCATCGATCTGAAATCCCAGTACCGCGCCTTGCGTGCGGATATCAATAGCCGCATCCAGGCGGTGCTCGATCACGGCCAGTACATCCTGGGGCCGGAGGTCGCCGAGCTCGAGCAGCGCCTGGCGCGCTACGTCAACAGCGCGCACTGCATTTCGGTGGCCAGTGGCACGGACGCGTTGCTGATCGCGCTGATGGCGCTCGGCATCGGCAAAGGCGACGAAGTGATCACCAGCCCCTTCACTTTTGTCGCGACCGCCGAGGTGATCGCGCTGGTGGGCGCCAAGCCGGTGTTCGTCGACATCGAGCCCGATACGGCCAACATGGATGCTGCGTTGCTGGAACAGGCGATTACGCCCCAAACCCGCGCCATCATGCCGGTGAGCCTGTACGGCCAGCCCTGCGACATGGACGAAATCAGCGCCGTGGCGGCCCGACACGGCAACATCGTCGTCATCGAGGATGCCGCGCAGAGTTTTGGCGCTCTCTATCATGGCCGCCGCAGTGGCGCGCTCTCGGGAATAGGCTGCAGCAGCTTCTTTCCCAGCAAACCGCTGGGTTGTTATGGCGATGGCGGCGCGATCTTCACCGACGATGCCGAGATCGCCAAGGCCTGCACCGAGATCCGCGTGCACGGTCAGAGCGCTCGCTACTATCACACGCGCATCGGTATCGGCGGGCGCATGGATACCCTGCAGTGCGCGATCCTGCTGGCCAAGATGGCGCGCTTCGATTGGGAAGTGTCGCGCCGCATCGAGTTGGGGCGCATTTACGCCGAACGCATCGCCGCCAGCGGTGCGCGCGCCGGCTTGCTGGCCGTGCGTCCCGGACGCACCAGCGTTTACGCGCAGTACACCGTGATGGTCGATGATCGCGACGGCGTGCAGGAGCGCATGCGTGCCGCCGGCGTGCCCACGGCCGTGCATTATCCGCGGCCGCTGCATCAACAGCCGGCCTACCAGGGGTTGTGCGATGCCAAGCCGATGCCGGTCAGCGAGCTGCTGGCCCGGCAGGTGATCAGCCTGCCAATGAGTGCCGACCTCACGGAATCGCATATCGATGCCGTGGTCAAGGCGCTGGCGGCCGCGACCCGCGGCTGAGAGCCCCGCCAGGCGCAGCTGCGCGAACCCGGTCGCGAATCCTGAGGCCGGCCCGCTTGGGCGGCGCCCGGGCCTGCTATCCTCGGCAGTTCTTCGGTCTCTTTCCAGGTGACAGGGCATGTTCAGTCTGCGCAATTGCCGCATCGGTGTGGTGGGCCTCGGTTACGTCGGGCTGCCGCTCGCGGTGGAATTCGGCAAGCATTTCGATACCACCGGCTTTGACGTCAAGGTCGATCGCATCCGCGAGCTGCGTGCCGGGCGCGACAGCACGCGCGAGACCACGGCGCAGGAATTGCGCGCTGCCACGGGCCTGAAGTTCACCACCGAGCTCAAGCAGCTGCGCCGCTGCCGTATCTTCATCGTCACGGTGCCGACGCCAATCGATGAGTACAAGCGGCCCGATCTCACGCCGCTGGTGGGCGCGAGCAACACCGTGGGCCAGGTGCTGAAGAAGGGCGACGTGGTGGTGTATGAATCCACGGTATATCCGGGCTGCACCGAAGAGATCTGCGTGCCGATACTCGAGCGCGTCTCGGGCCTGAAATTCAATCGCGATTTCTTCATCGGCTACAGCCCCGAGCGCATCAACCCGGGCGACAAGGAACACCGGCTGCCCAGCATCCGCAAAGTGACTTCGGGCTCGACACCCGAAGCCGCTGAGTTCGTCAACAAGCTGTACGGCTCGATCATCCGCGCCGGCACCTACAAGGCCAGCAGCGTGCGCGTGGCCGAAGCCGCCAAGGTGATCGAGAACACGCAACGCGATGTGAACATCGCACTGATCAATGAACTCGCGCTGATCTTCAACCGCCTCGGCATCGACACCGAAGAAGTGCTGCTGGCCGCCGGCACCAAGTGGAACTTCCTGCCATTCCGTCCTGGCCTGGTCGGCGGCCACTGCATCGGCGTCGATCCGTATTACCTGACGCACAAGGCGCAGGAGATCGGCTATCACCCGGAGATGATCCTCGCCGGCCGTCGTCTCAATGACAGCATGGGTCAGTACGTCGCCACCGAAGTGCTGCGGCTGATGGCCGCGCGGCGCATCCACATCAAGGGCGCGCGCATCCTGGTGCTGGGCCTCACCTTCAAGGAAAATTGCCCCGACATCCGCAACTCCAAGGTGATCGACGTGATCCGCGAGCTGCAGAAGTACGGCGCGAAGATCGACGTCTACGACCCCTGGGTCGACGGCGCCGAGTCGCACCACGAGTACGGGTTGCGTCCGGTGCGCACGCTCAAGCGCAGCCACTACGACGCTGCGGTGGTCGCGGTCGGGCACAAGGAGTTCAAGGCCATGGGCGTGGCGGGCGTGCGGCGCCTGTGCAAGCGCCAGCATGTGCTTTATGACATCAAGTATGTGTTTCCGGCCAAAGAGGTCGATGGCCGGCTATGAGAATGGTGGACGGTACTGGGATTGAACCAGTGACCCCTGCCGTGTGAAAGCAGTGCTCTACCGCTGAGCTAACCGTCCCCGGAATTGGCCTGAAGCACTCGAGGGGCGGGGAGTGTAAGCGTCAGCCGGGCGGAAAATCAATCACCGCAGGCAATCGCCGTTGGCAGTGCGGGGCCTTCCCGGCTACCATGCCCGACCCTTAGAAATCAGTCGATTAGGCAGAAATCAACCATGGCGGTAGTCACCCGCTTCGCTCCCAGCCCGACGGGCCTTTTGCATATCGGCGGCGTTCGCACGGCGCTGTTTTCCTGGCTGTATGCCCGCCATCACGGCGGCAAGTTCATCCTGCGCGTCGAGGACACGGATCGCGAGCGTTCGACTGACGAAGCGGTGAAAGTCATCCTCGACGGCATGGAGTGGCTGGGCCTGAGCGCCGACGAGGGCCCGTACTATCAGACGCAGCGCTTCGATCGCTATCGCGAAGTGCTGGCCGGCATGGTCGCGAGTGGGCACGCCTACCACTGCTATTGCAGCAAGGAAGAACTCGACACCTTGCGTGCCCAGCAGATGGCCGCCAAGCAGAAGCCGCGCTACGACGGCCGCTGCCGCGATCTCAAGATACCCAAGCCCGGCGTTGCACCGGTGGTGCGCTTCAGGAATCCGCTGGCCGGTGAAGTAGTGGTCGAAGACCAGGTGCACGGGCGCGTAGTCTTCCAGAACACCGAGCTCGACGATCTGATCATCGCGCGCTCAGATGGCACGCCGACCTACAACTTCTGCGTCGTCGTCGACGACATGGACATGGGCATTACCCATGTGATCCGCGGCGACGATCATCTCAACAACACGCCGCGGCAGATGAACATGCTGCTGGCACTCGGTGCCACGCCGCCGGTTTACGCACATGTGCCGATGATCCTCGGTGCCGATGGCGCCAAGCTCTCCAAGCGCCACGGCGCCGTGAGCGTGCTGCAATACCAGGAGGAGGGTTACCTTCCGGATGCGCTGCTCAACTACCTGGTGCGCCTGGGCTGGTCACACGGCGACCAGGAAGTGTTCACGCGCGAGGAGATGATCGCGGCCTTCGACATTGCGCAGGTTGGTCGCGCCGCCTCGGCGTTCAATGCCGAAAAGCTGTTGTGGCTGAACCAGCAGCACATGATGAAGGCGCCGGTGGCGGTGCTGGCCGCGGGCCTGCGCGCGCAGCTTGCGCTCCTCGGCATCGCCAGCGATGACCAGGCGCTGCTCGAGGGCGTCGCGAACGCACAGCGCGAGCGTTCCCGCACGTTCAAGGATATGGCTGCCAACAGCGCGTTTTTCTTCCGCGCAGTGGAACAGGTCGATGCTGCTGCAGCGAAAAAGCACCTGACACCCGACGCGTTGCCGCTGCTCGAAACACTGCGGGCTGCGCTGGCGGCGCTGCCGGCTGCGGAATGGAACGCGGGCGCCATCCACGACCTGATTGCCAAAGTGGCCAATCGCTATGGCGTGGGGCTCGGTAAGGTGGCGCAACCGCTGCGAGTGGCGCTGACCGGCGCCACGGTTTCCCCGCCGATAGACGTAACCGTGGCACTGCTTGATCCCGCCGAGACCCTGCGGCGACTCGATCGGGCCATGCTGCTCTGTCGCTAGACAATGGTCTTGTTGCCGGTGGCGGAGAGTTCGCCTTCGACGCCATCGTTCGTGTAGGCACTGATGGCGAAATACCAGGTGCCGGGCGTCAGCTTGCTGACGGTGTACGATGTCGCGCTGCCGTCGGTCACGTCGAGCACCGTGGAGAGACTGTTGGGGTCGGTGCCCACGTAGACGTGATATCCGGAAATGTCGGTCAGTGGCGTGCCATCGGTATTCTGTCGGGGCGCCAGCCAGCTCAGCTTGGCGCTGGTACTTGCGCTGGCCGCCATGGCATCCGTCCAGCGTTGTACGGTCGCGTTGTCGTTGCAGGCCGTCAGCAGAATTGCGCTCACGATCAGGATGGCAGGATGGGCAGGTCGCTTGAAGTATCGCGGGTTCATGGATTCTCCGTCGTGATTGGCCTGGTGTGCCGCGAGAATAGGCGCGCACCGATGGGCGGCAAATCTGTCGCGGCGCGCGCACGTCGCCGCGCTGCGACTGCGTCCGCAGAAGGTATTCACCCATGTGCGGCATAGCCGGATACCTGGATCGCAGCGCTGCCGCCGGCGCCGCGCGGCGCAGCGGGCAGGAACTGCTCGAGCGCATGATCCTGGCGCTGCGCCACCGCGGTCCTGACGGCTTCGGATACCATCTGGCGCCGCCGGTTGGGCTTGCGCACGCGCGCCTCAGCATCATCGACCTCGCCACCGGCGAGCAGCCCATACACAACGAAGATCGTTCGGTCTGGGTGGTATTCAACGGCGAAATCTTCAACTACGTGGAGCTGCGCGCCGAGCTGTTGGCCGACGGCCATGTGTTCAGCACGCAATCAGACACCGAAGTGATCGTCCACCTGTATGAACAGCACGGCGATCGCTTCGTCGAGCACCTGAACGGTCAATTTGCCATTGCGCTGTGGGACCAGCGCGCGCAGCGCCTGCTGCTGTGCCGCGATCGGGTCGGTATCCGGCCACTGTTCTACACCGACAAAGCCGGCACGCTGGCGTTCGCTTCGGAGATCAAGTCACTGCGCGCCGGCGGATTCAGCACCGCGGGACTGAATGCGCGCGGCCTGGCCGGGGTCTACTCACTGTGGAGCGCGCCGCCCGGCGAGACGGTATTCGCCGACGTGCGCTCGCTCCCGCCCGGTCACATGCTCATCGTGGAGCAGGGCGCCACGCGGCTGCAGCGCTACTGGGACTACGACTTCGATCCGGAGCAGATCGATCACAGCAGCTCGCTCGCCGAGGCTGGCGAGCAGCTGCAAGCGTTGCTGACCGATGCGACGCGCCTGCAATTGCGCGCCGACGTGCCGGTCGGCGCGTATCTCAGCGGCGGCCTCGATTCCTCGATCATCACCGCGATTGTGAAGCGCATCAGCCGTGCGCCGCTGACTTCCTATTCGTTGTGCTTCGACGATCCGGAATTCGACGAGCGCGAACACCAGCGCGCCATGGTCGCGCACCTGCACACCGACCATCACGAGATGATCTGCACGCAGGCGGCGATCGGTGCAGCCTTTCCGCAAACGATCTGGCACACCGAGACCCCGCTGGTGCGCACGGCACCGACGCCGTTGATGCTGCTGTCGGCTGCCGTGCACGGCAATGGCCAGAAGGTGGTGCTCACCGGCGAGGGCGCCGATGAGATGTTCGGTGGCTACGACCTGTTCAAGGAAGCCAAGGTGCGCCGCTTCATCGCGGCGGCGCCGAATTCGGTGGCGCGCCGGCGCCTGATTGAAAGGCTGTATCCCTATCTGAAGAACAGCCCGGGTGCTGCCAACGCCATGGCGCAGAGTTTCTTCGCGCAGGGCAACCTGCCGGTGAGTCATCCCGCCTATGCGCACTACCCGCGCATCAACAGCACGCAGCGCATCTGGCGCTTCCTGACGCCGGCGCTGCGCGCGCAGATCGGCGAGTGGGATCCTTGCGCGACGCTGGCCGGCTTGCTGCCGGCCGGGAGCGAGCGCTGGAGCAGTCTGGGGCGCGATCAATACGTGGAGGCCCAGGTGCTGATGGCCGGCTACCTGCTCGCCTCGCAAGGTGATCGAGTGGCCATGGCGCACTCGGTGGAGGGCCGCTATCCCTTTCTCGATCATCGCGTGGTGGAATTCGCCGGGCGGCTGCCGCCGCGCTTCAAGCTCGGGGCGTTGCGCGAGAAGCGCGTGCTGCGCGCCGCGTTCGCGAGCATGCTGCCGCCGGCGATCGCGCAACGGGTCAAGCAGCCTTACCGCAGCCCGGACAGCGCGAGTTTCGTGGTGGCTGGCGAGCCGCTGCGCTACGTGGCGCAGCTGCTGAGCAGCAGCTCGATCGAGCGCGCCGGCTATTTCAATCCGCAGGCCGTAGACCTGCTGCTGGCGAAAGGCCGCGCCGGCAAGATCGTCGGCTTTGCCGACAACATGGCTTTTGTGAGCGTCGTCTCCACGATGCTGCTGCACGAGATGTATATTAACGGCGCGAGCTGGAGCAGTTTTCAGGCCTAGGATTTCCACGGAGACGCGCATTCCCATGAGCGATATCGGGCAGCAGGTGCGGGCATACATCGCCAGCAATTTCATCGTCAGTGACATCAACGCGCTGGCCGAAGACGAATCGTTGCTGGGTCGTGGCATCCTCGATTCAACCGGATTCATCGAGCTGGTGAGCTTCCTTGAGGAGACTTTCCGCATCCAGATCGCTGACGATGAAATGATCCCGGAGAATCTCGATAGCCTGGGAAGCATCAGCGCCTATGTCGCGCGCAAGCTGAAGCTGCCCGCGGCAGGCCCCGTGACGGGCAATGTCTGACGGCGGCGCCGCGCCAGCGCCTGTTGGCGTGCTGGCCATCGATGCGGCGCATGAGGTGGCGCGCATCGCCCAGTGGCTGCGCAGCAGCGTAGCCAGCCGGCTGCGCCGTCGCGGAGTCATCGTCGCGATGTCGGGCGGCGTGGACAGCTCCGTGTGCGCAGCCCTGGCCGTGACTGCGCTCGGCAAGGAGCGCGTGTTCGGCCTGCTGTTGCCGGAGCTGGAATCTTCGGCCAGCAGCGAAAGCCTGGGTGCGCGTGTCGCTACGCAGTTCGGCATTCCCCATATCACGGAGAACATTGGCCCCGCGCTCAGCGCCCTCGGGTGCTACCGCTGGCGGGATCAGGCGATCGCCGAAGTGGTGCCGCAATACGCCGCCGGCTGGAAGAGCAAGATTGCCATCGTCCCCGCCGCGGGACTGGGCCTGTCCTACTTCAAGCTGGTGGTGCAATCGCCTGAGGGGGAGATCAGCGAACAGCGCCTGCCGGCCCGCCAGTACCTGCAGATCGTCGCGGCGACGAACTACAAGCAGCGCATGCGCAAGAGCATTGAATACTTCCATGCCGATCGGCTGGGCTACGCCGTCATCGGCACGCCCAACAGGCTCGAATATGACCAGGGCTTCTTCGTCAAGGGTGGCGACGGGCTCGCCGATCTCAAGCCCATTGCCCATCTGTACAAAACGCAGGTGTACGCGCTCGCGCGCCACCTGGCCTTGCCCGACGAGGTCTGCAACGCGCTGCCGACCACCGATACCTACACGCTCGCGCAGGGTCAGGACGAATTTTATTTCGGCCTGCCCTACGACAAGATGGATCTCGCCCTCTGGAGCCACAACCACGGTGTGCCGGTCGCCGAGCTGGCCGCGCAGTTGTCGCTGAGCGCCGAGGCTGCCGCGCGTGTCTATCGCGACATCGAATCCAAGCGCCAGAGCACGGCCTACCTGCACAGCAGCGCTTTGCTGCTCGATCCCGTGACGCAGATCCTCAAGCTCGCGTGAGCGCCGCGATGCCAGGCGCAGACTGCAGTTACGACGAGCTGTTGGCAGCACTGCGCAGCGGATTTGTCAGCGCTCCCGACAAACCCGATGAAACCGTCGAATCCACGGCCGCGGCGCTCTGGTTCAGGGCCGCTGGCGATCCGCGCGCGCTCAGTCGTGCGCTCCCGCCGCTGCCGGTGCTGAGCGCCGCGCAGTGCCAGGCGTTGCGCGAGCTGCTGCGCCGTCGCCTTGCGGGCGAGCCGCTCGCCTATCTCACGGGCGTGCAGGAATTCCTGGGACTCGATTTCATCGCGGCCCCCGGCGCACTGATTCCGCGCCGCGAGACCGAACTGCTGGGCCGGGCCTGCCTTGCGGTGCTGCAGGAAGTCACTACCCGCAACGCTGCGATCGACGTGCTCGATCTGTGCACGGGCTGCGGCAACGTGGCCATTGCCATGGCCCTGCAGGCCACTCAGGCGCGGGTGTACGCCACGGACCTGGAATCCGCGGCGCTCGCGGTGGCGGCGCGAAACCTCGAGCGTCACGGGTTGGCTGATCGCGTGCGCCTGCTGCAGGGCGATCTGTTCGGGGCGCTGGGGCAGGGGGAGGAGGCCGGCCGGCAATTTTCGCTGATTTCCTGCAACCCTCCCTACCTGGCCAGCCGGCACGCGACCCATATGCCGGTGGCGGTCGCCGGATCCGAGCCCGTGGCCGCCTTCGATGGCGGCCCATTCGGGCTATCAATCGTGCTGCGCCTGATCCGCGAGGCCCCGCAGTACCTGCTGCCGGGCGGGTGGCTGTGTTTCGAGATCGGCGCGGGCCAGCAACCCATCGTGGAGAGCAGGGTGGCGCAAAATGCGGGATATTGCGAAATCCGTCGTGTGCAGGATACACAGAGCGTCGTGCGCGCCTTTCAGCTGCGCTGGGAACCAGGCCCCAACACCCGCATAACTCCTTGACAGGCCGGCACTGTTTGCTTACCGTTCCGGCCCCTTGGACGGGGCCATAGCTCAGCTGGGAGAGCGCTTGCATGGCATGCAAGAGGTCGGCGGTTCGATCCCGCCTGGCTCCACCAAACTTGAATTCCAGACCAGATAAAGCGGATAACGTCCCCATCGTCTAGAGGCCTAGGACATTGCCCTTTCACGGCGGTAACAGGGGTTCGAATCCCCTTGGGGACGCCAATTTGCCGGCCTGTGAATTCGTACCAAACCTGCGCTTCTTAAACATATTACCCTTGCCGGCATGAGAGTCCGGGTATTTGGTCTAGGCTGGCACGTGCCGCTGATGCTGCTATGGATTGCAGAGTCGGTGGCTGTGCTGTCGGCCATGCACCTGAGTCGCTACGTCTTGCACGAGCCCCAGGTCGATTCGCGTACCGCCTGGGTCCAGGCGGGTGGCTACGCTTTCTGCATCGTGCTGGTGATGGTGGCGATGGGCTTGTTCAGCCGCCGGCTGCGCGATCGCACGGCCGGCATCGTGCTGCGAATCACGGTCAGCGTGCTCGCCGGCGGTGTGGCGGCCGGATTGCTGCTGGCCTGGGCAGATCGCTACCGCGTGTCGCTGCGGCAATTCCTGGCGGCACAGCTGATCGTCTGGCTGTTGCTGGTAATAGTGCGCACCGTGGCGCGCGCGCTGATCAACCAGGATATCTTCAAGCAGCGCATCCTGGTGGTAGGCGCCGGTGTCAATGCAGCGCGCATCCTGAACCTGCGTCGCCGTGAGGATCGCCGCGGTTTCAAGGTCATCGGCTTCGTGCCCATACCGGGCGAGCCGGTCAAGGTGCGCGAAGACCGTCTGTTGCAGGAATCCTCCACACTGGCCAAGCTGGCCACCGACCACGAAGTCGATGAAATCGTCGTCGCCATGGACGAGCGGCGCCAGCAGTTCCCGCTCAAGCAGCTGCTCGAGTGCCGCCTCGCCGGCTTCAAGATTTCCGAGCCCATCACCTTCCTCGAGCGCGAAACCGGCAAGGTGCACCTGAATATGCTGAGCCCGAGCTGGATGATTTTCGGCGGCGGGTTCCGGCGCGATGGCCTGCGCCAGGTGACCGAACGGGGCTTTGACCTGATCGCGAGCCTGATCCTGCTGATCCTCACAGTGCCCTTCATGATCCTGGTGGCCCTCGCGATCAAGCTGGAGGAGGGCCTGCGTGCACCGGTGATCTACAGCCAGCCGCGCGTGGGTCAGGGCGGACGCGTGTTCCGCGTACTCAAGTTCCGCAGCATGCGCACCGATGCCGAAAAGGATGGCCAGGCACGCTGGGCGACTGCCGATGACAAGCGCGTGACGCGCGTGGGTTCGTTCATCCGCAAGGTACGCCTCGATGAACTGCCGCAGCTGTACAACGTGCTGCGCGGTGACATGAGCTTCGTGGGCCCACGTCCTGAGCGCCCCGAGTTCGTGCAGCACCTGGGCCAGTCAGTGCCGTACTACGACGAGCGCCACTCAGTGAAGCCCGGCATCACCGGCTGGGCACAGCTTTGTTATCCCTACGGGGCTTCCGATGAGGACGCGATCGAGAAGCTGCAGTACGACCTGTACTACGTCAAACACCACAACCTGGCCTTCGACTTGTTGATCCTGCTGCAGACCTGCGAAGTGATCCTGTTTGGCAAAGGCGCACGCTGAGCAGTGCCTGGCGCGGCTCTCCTGGCCGGTTTGTGACGGACCGCTCATCACCGGCCTGAATTTTACGAAATGCTCGGTATGTTGACGCACATACGTAGGCACGCTGTGCGCCTACGCTGTGCGTACGCGTGTGACGCACACGCACACTTGACCGTGCCTACTTAAGGGCACCGGGTAGATCCCTATGAATTACCAATGCATTGCTTATGGACGGACTCACCGGCGACATTCGCTGATGATCGGTCTGCTGGGCGCCGCTGCGGCACTTACCGGATGCGGTGGCGGTGGCGCCAGTGGTCCCAGCCCGCTGCCTCCGCCGCCTGCGCCTGCAGCGCTGAGCGGCACGATCGACGGCCTGGTGCAGATCGGCCTGGTATTGAAGAATGGCGCTGAGACTATTTCTCCGGCCGCTAATGCCACCAGTTTCAGTTTCACGACGCTGTTGCCATACAACACGGCCTATGCCGTGACGGTGCAGCAGCAACCTGCCGGGCAGTCCTGTCAGGTCAGCAATGGCAGCGGAATGAGCGGGGTTACGACGGCGACCATCGTAGTCTCGTGCGCTGGTATTCAATGGACCTGGTTGGGTGGCTCGAATACGCCCAATGCCCCGTCGGTCTACGGTACCAAGGGCGTCGCATCAGCAACCAGCATACCTGGCGCCCGTGCAGCGGGGGTCAGGTGGACCGACAGCAGCGGCAAAATGTGGATTTTTGGTGGCTACGGTAATGATAGCGCCAGTACGGGGTACTTGAGCGACTTGTGGAGATACGACCCGCAGTCAGGCCAGTGGGCCTGGATGGGAGGTCCTTCGACGGCCGACTCTGTTGGCACGTACGGCACGAAGGGCACCGCGGATCCGGGTAATTCGCCTGGTGGACGAAACTACGCAGCGTCGTGGACCGATTCAAGCGGTACCGTGTGGATCTTTGGCGGCAAGGGATACGGTTCCAGCTCGGCGGCAAGGGTCGATCTGAATGACCTATGGAAGTATGACCCTGGCAGTGGCACCTGGACTTGGGTAAGCGGCTCAAATACCGGCAATACGCAAGGTGTCTATGGCACGCTCAATGTTGCCGCCAACACAAATATGCCCGGCGCTCGTGAAGGCGCTTCTGCCTGGGTGAACGGCTCAGTGCTGTGGCTGTTCGGCGGCTACGGCTACGACTCGGCCGGTGTACTCAATGTGCTCAACGACCTGTGGAAGTATGACCCGCAATCCGGACAGTGGACCTGGATGGGCGGCGATAGTCAGGCAGGTGGGTTTGGTGTATATGGCACGCGCTTAAATGCAGCGCCCGCCAATCATCCTGGGGCGCGCGCCTGGAGCGTGACATGGAAGGATGTTGCAGGTAACTACTGGCTCTTTGGCGGCAACGGTAATTCGTCGGCTAGCAACGGAGCGTTAAACGATCTCTGGAAACTCGACGCGGTCAGCCTCGAGTGGGCTTGGGTGAGTGGCGCAGACGCAATCGATGCGTCGGGCATATATGGTAATAAAGGCGTGGCTTCTGCCACCAACTTTCCGGGTGGCCGTGATGAGGCAGTGGGTTGGCGCGACAGTGCCGGCATACTGTGGCTCTATGGAGGCAACGGTCTCGATTCTGTTGGGGCACATTCGTCGCTAAACGATCTTTGGAAATACGATGCCATGTCTGACCAATGGACCTGGGTCAGTGGCTCAACGATGGCTGACGCGCCTGGTGTATATGGCACGCGAGGCGCTGCCGCAGCGAACAACGTGCCCGGCGCACGCCAGCTTGGTGCAACGTGGGTAGATGCAAACAACACGCTCTGGCTATTCGGCGGATATGGCTACGATTCGACTGGAGGGGCGCTCCACTACCTGAATGAACTTTGGTTTGTAGTGCCGAACTAAATGGTCAATCGGGGGACTTCCCCGGGAATGTGAGACAATTGGCGAGTTTGGCGCCCTAGGTGATTGATGAAGCGAGCTATCTGGATGGTCTTCCTGGCATTGAGCCAGTTGGTTTGGTCGCCGATCGTGGGTGCGACCGACGCGCCCGTGCCTGCCGCCGTCAAGCCGCCCGCCACCGAGGCCGATTCCAACTACATCATCGGGCCGGGAGACACGATCCAGATTTTCGTGTGGCGCAATCCAGAGCTGTCGGTCACCGTTCCAGTACGCCCCGACGGCAAGATCTCGACGCCGCTGGTCGAAGACATGGTGGCTGTCGGCAAATCGCCGACGCAGTTGTCGCGTGACATCGAAGCGGTACTTGTCGAGTACATCCGCTCGCCCCAGGTCAATGTCATCGTCAGCAACGCCATCAGCACCTACAGCCAGGTGAAGGGGCTCGGGCAGGTCAAAACGCCGCAGGCCGTGCCGTTCCGCGAGGGCATGCACGTGCTCGACCTGGTGCTGGCAGTGGGCGGCCTCACGGATTATGCCGCCGGTAATCGCGCCAAGATCGTGCGCCAGACCGGCGCCGTGCACCAGGAGCTGCGCGTCAAGCTCAACGACCTGATGAACCGCGGCGACATGAAGCAGAACCTGGAGCTCAAGCCCGGCGACGTGCTCATCGTACCGAGCTCGCTGTTCTGAGGCTGATGCACCCATGAGCGAATTGATGCAGCAGTTTCTCGAGCAGGTGCGCGCGCTGTGGCCGTTGCGCTGGAAAGCGGTGCTGGGTGCCTGGGTGCTGTGCTGCCTGGGCTGGCTGGTGCTGCTGGTGCTTCCCGACCAGTACAAGGCCTCGGCCCGCGTCTACGTCAACACCAAGACTGCCCTGAGCCCGGTGCTCGAGGGTATCTCGGTGGAATCAGACGTGCGCTCGGCCATCGACCAGGTGCGCGAGGCGTTGCTCTCGCGCCCCAACCTCGAGGTCGTTGCGAAGACCGCCAGGCTCGACACCGGCGTGCGCAGCCCCGCCGATCTCGATGCGCTGCTCTCGGGCCTGCGAAAATCCATCACGATCACTTCTTCGACCACCGATGACAGCGCGGCTTCTGCGGGCGAGAGCCTGTACGCGATCAGTTACTCCGATTCCGATCGCGCCAAGGCGCTGCTGGTCGTCAAGTCGCTGGTGGATGGCTTCGTCAATGGCACCATCGGCAACAAGCGCATCGGCTCCGAGCAGGCGCAGAATTTCCTGCGCCAGCAGATCAAGGACTACGAAGTGCGCCTGTCGGCCTCGGAAGCGCGGCTGGCGGAATTCAAGCGCAACAACCTCGGTCTGGTGCCGGGCGATGACAAGAGCGACTACTTCTCGCGGCTCAACGCCGAGATGCTCGGACTCCAGCAGGCCGAGACCAAGCTGGCCATAGCCAGTGGCCGCCGCGCGGAGCTCGGGCGCCAGCTCGAGAAGACCCGCCCGTACCTGGCCGGCTCGTCCTCCAACACGACCCAGGCGGCCGGATCGCAAACCGACCTCTCCGTGCGAGTGCAGGAGAGCGAGGGCAAGCTCCAGGAGCTGCTGTTGCGCTTTACCGATAAGCACCCTGAGGTGATAGCGCTGCGCGCCCAGATAGTGGAGCTCAAGCGCCAGGAAGCCAAGGAAATGGCGGACATCGCCAAGGGCGGAACGGGGAGCGGTGCCATCCGCACGCTGGCGACCAACCCGGTCTACCAGGAAATCCAGATGCAGATGAACCAGGCCGACGTGGAGAGCGCCTCGCTGCGCGGCGAAATCGTGCAGCACAACGAGGAGATCGCCAAGCTCAAGAAGGTGGTCAACACGGCGCCCGAAGTCGAGCAGAAATACGCGCAGCTGAATCGCGACTACACGGTGACCAAGGACCAGTACACCGCGCTCGCAGCGCGCCTGGAAAAAGCCAAGGTGACCGACAATGCCGACGATACCGGCATCGTAAAATTCGAAGTGATCGATCCGCCGGCTGCAGACATACGGCCCACCTGGCCCAATCGCGGGCTGCTGAGCATCCCGGTGCTGCTGATCGGCGTGCTGGGCGGCATCGCGCTGGCATGGTTGATGTCGAAGTTGCGGCCGACGGTCACCGGCGCGCGCATGCTCACGGCAATGACCGATGTGCCGATCATCGGTTTGATCAGCCGCATCGTCGATGCCAAAGACCGTGGCCGGGAAGCTGCCGACCGGCGCAGGCTCATGCTGGCTGGCGCGTCGCTCTTCGGCGTGTGCGTGGTGTTCGTCATCGTGCAGGGGCCGCTGCTGCAACTCCTGCATAGCCTGACCGGCTGAGAAACGCCCATGAGCCTTATCGAAAAAGCACTGCGCAAGACGCGTGAACTGGGCGGCAAGCCCATCGCCAATGCCATACCTGGTGCGGCCGCAGGCGCCTATGAGCGCGCGGCGCCTGCCGCACCGCCGGGCGCGCCGCCGGGCGCGCCGCGTGGCACGCCGGCGCGGCGGCTCAAGCTCGACCTGGATTGGCTGCGCCTGCGCGGCATGATTCCGCCGGATGACGCGCAGCGGCGCCACGTATCGCAGATACGCTCGATCAAGAACCGGTTGCTGCGCACGGCGCTCGCCAGCGGCAATGCGAGCGATCGGGTCATCATGGTCACCAGCGCGCTGTCGGGTGATGGCAAGACCTTCAGCTCGATCAGCATTGCGCTCTCGCTGGCCACCGAACGTGATTTCCATGTGCTGCTGGTCGATGGCGATGTGCCCAAGCCGAATGTAGGGCAGCTCTTCGGCATCGACAGCGCGCCCGGCCTGCTCGATGCGGCGCGCGATTCGAACCTCGATGTCGAGCAGATGATCATCGGTACCGACCAGCCGGGCCTGGACCTCTTGTCCGCCGGGCGCGGTGGCGTGGAAGCCGCCGAAGTCATGTCCAGCACTGGCATGCGCGGGGTGATCCAGCGTCTGGTTTCGGTGCCCAATCGCATCGTGTTGCTCGATTCCCCACCGCTATTGCAGACTTCCGAGGCCGCGGTGCTGGCCCAGTTTGCCGGCCAGGTGCTGCTGGTGGTGCGCGAGGCGGTGACGCCGCAGCGTGCCGTGCAGGAGTCGCTTGCCATGCTCGGCGAGCACACCGGCGTCAGCCTGGTGCTCAATGGGGCAACCGACAGCAAGCTGGAAAAATATTACTATGGCTACGGTCAGGACTATGGCTACGGACAGCAGGCTGCAGAAACCGAACGACCACACGAGGTCTCCGGTGTCTAGATTCTTGTTACGGACGGTGGTCGGCGCGTTGCTGGCGGGCACGGCCTGGGCGCAGCAGGCCGATCAGCAGACGACACCGCAGACCGTCAACACCTTTGAAGTCAATGTGGGCGCTCGTGCCAGTGACAACGTGGCACGTGTGCCCGATGCCAGCTCGGGCACTACTGGCACGCTGGGTGTACTGCTGCTGGCCGAACGCAAGACCGGCACCCTGCAATACGATGCCAACGCGGATCTCGATCTCATTCATTATTTCAGCCAGGACTACCGCGACGAACTGCTGGGCCAGCTAACCGCCACGGCTTCCTACAGTTTCGTGCCGCAGAGTTTCGTGTGGGTGACCGATGAGCATTTCGGGCAGGTGACCAACGATTTTTTCCTGGCGCCCGGCCCGCAGAATCGCCAATACCTGAACCTGTTCAGCACCGGCCCCGATTTTCGCCTGCGCCTGGGCGATGTCATGGCGCTGCGCGTGAGCGCCCGCTATGGCCGCGATGACTACGAGACCAGCCCGTACAGCGCCAACCGCGTGAGCGGCGAGGCGGCCTTCGAGCGCCGGCCCTCGCAGGCCACGCTGCTGAGCCTCGGCGGCGGTCACGAGCGCGTGCAATACCAGGAAGATGCCGCCAAGCCGGGCAATTTCGAGGTGAACCGCTACTTTGCCGGCTATCGCGTGTCGGGCCTGCGTACCTCGATCAATATCCAGGGCGGCTATGCGCAAAGCTCGGGCGGCCTGGCGCAATTGCGCGGGGCCACCGGCCACGTGGAACTGGATCGCCGTATCGGCAGCTCGGGGCGCGTGCAGCTGGGCGTGCGCCGCATGCTCGATACCGTCGGGCCTGGATCACGCGGTTCCGATTTCCTGCCCGGCGTCGTGAATCAGCCGGCCGCCGAAGTGCTTACCGGCAGCCTTTTTTTCTCCGACTCGGCCGACCTGTCGTACCACTGGCAGCGCCCGCGCAATACCTTTGATGTGTCCGTGGCTGCCTTTCGTGAGACCGATCATCGCGACATTCGCCCCGATCGCAATGCGCAGAGCGTCGGCGGCAAGTTCATGCACAAGCTGACGCCGCTGGCCCAGGCCGGTGTCTATGCCACCTGGACCCGCGACACGTTGTACGACGCGATCTTCCCGGGCTTCCAGCAAGGCGATTTCCGCTCTACCGATACGGCCTACGGCCTGCAGTTCCGCCTGCGCTTTTCGCGCGTGATGGCGACTACTGCCGATCTGGTCCACGAGCAGCGCCAGGCTGTCATCGGTCCGTTCCACGAGACCGCGTTGTGGCTACGGCTGGTCTACGCACCACTACTCGCCGGCGCCGAGCAGAAATAGCGCCCGCTGCAACGCATGTTGCTCCATGAGTCGCTCGCACAATCCGCTGCCCGAGTCCCCGATCGCTGCGCGCTGATCGTCGGCGAGCAGCGCTACAGTTACGCGCGCATCCAGCAACTGGTTGAAGTGATGGCGGCGCGCCTGCGCGCCGCAGGCGTGGTGCGCGGTGAACGCGTCGCCACGTTCGTCGACAACGGCCTGGATGCCGTAGTCGCGGTCTACGCGGCACTGCGCTGCGGCGCAGTCTTCATACCCGTCAACCCGCTCACCAAATCGGACAAGCTCGGCTACCTGCTCAACGATGCAGAAGCCAGTGCGCTGATCACCCAGGAATCACTGCGTGCGGAATTTGCACCGGCAGCGGCCCGCGCGCCCTCAGTGCGTCATTGCCTCGTGGCCGAGACCGAAGGCGCCGAGTGCCAAGTCGAGGCACTGCCTGTCGCGCAAGCCCTTGCGTCGGGCGATGCCGAGGTGATCGATATTGACCTGGCCAGCATCATCTACACGTCGGGTTCCACGGGTGAGGCCAAGGGCGTGATGCTCACGCACTTGAACATGATCAGCGCGGCCCGTTCGGTCTCGCAGTACCTGGGATTGCGCCAGGACGACATCATCATGTGCACGCTGCCGCTGGCCTTCGATTATGGCCTCTACCAGGTGCTGATGGGCTTCATGGTGGGCGCCACCGTAATGCTGGAACGCTCGTTCGCGTTTCCGGTGAAGGTGCTGGAGCGCATGGCCGCAGAGCGCGTCACGGTGTTTCCTGGCGTGCCGACGATGTTCTCCATGCTGATGAACCTGAAGAGCGTGACCCGCTACGATCTCGCGAGCCTGCGCCTGATCACCAATACCGCGGCGGCGCTCTCGGAAACCCACATCCGTGACCTGCGGGCGCTGTTCCCGCAGGCCCGGCTGTTTTCGATGTATGGTTTGACCGAATGCCAGCGCGTAACCTACCTGCCGCCCGAGCAGCTCGACAGCAGGCCGGGCAGCGTCGGCCGCGGCATGCCCAACGAAGAAGTGTGGCTGGTGGATGAAGCCGGCCAGCGACTGCCCAACGGCAACGTGGGCGAGCTGGTGATCCGCGGTAGCCACGTGATGCGCGGCTACTGGCGCAAGCCCGAGGCCACAGCCAAGCGCCTAAAACCCGGTGCGTTGCCGGGCGAGATGCTGCTGTATTCGGGCGACCTGTTTCGTACCGATCAGGAAGGTTACCTGTACTTTGTGGCGCGCAAAGACGACATCATCAAGTCGCGCGGCGAGAAGGTGAGCCCGCGCGAGGTCGAGAACGTGATCTATGGCATGAGCGCCGTACAGGATGCCGCGGTGATCGGTGTCGACGATGAGCTGCTTGGCCAGGCCGTGAAGGCCTTCGTGGTGCTGCGCGACGGCCAGAGCTGTACTGAGCGCGATGTCATCCGCCATTGCGCCGCGAGGCTGGAAAGCTTCATGACACCCAAGTACGTGGCCATCGTGCCTTCGCTCCCACGCACTGATACCGGCAAGATCAGCAAGACCGGGTTGCGCTGATGAGCCAGACGCGCGCTCCGCATTTCAGGGTCGCCGGGGTCAGCACCTGCGTGCCGCCACGGGTGTTCGACAATCTCGAGCGCGCCAAGGACTTCGGCGAGGTCGAGGTACGCAAGGTCGTGGCCATGGCCGGCGTGCGCTGCCGCCGCCTGGTTGCCCCCGGAGTCACCGCGACCGATCTGTGCTTCGAGGCCGCCGCAGCGTTACTCGACAGGCTGGGCTGGGAGCGCGAATCGATATCCGGCCTGATCCTGGTGACGCAATCGCCCGATTACCTGCTGCCCTCATCGAGCTGCATGGCCCACAAGTGGCTGGGACTCAGCAGCGATTGTGCGAGCTTCGATGTGGGCCTTGGCTGCTCCAGCTATCCCTACGGGCTTTACCTCGCCGCCACGATGCTGCAGGCGGGCGGGCAGCGCCGCATCCTGCTGTTGAATGGCGAAACGCCCAGCCTGTTCACCGACCCCGATGATCACGCCACGACCCTGTTGTTTGGCGATGCCGGTTCTGCCACGGCGCTCGAGTCCGACGAGCAGGCGGCGCCCGCGTTCTTCAGCCTGCACACCGACGGCTCGGGATACGAGGGCCTCATCGTGCGTGGCGGCGGGTATCGTGATCGCCACCCCAGCAATCCGCGCGACAACTTTCTCAGCATGGACGGCGCTGCGGTGTTCAATTTCACCATCAAACGGGTGCCGGCATTGATACGCGAGACGTTGGAATTCGCGGGCCTCGGCGTACAGGACATCGACACCTACCTGTTTCACCAGTCCAATCAGTTCATGATGAAACACCTGATCAAGAAGGCCGAGCTGCCCCTCGAGCGCGTCCCGCTGATTCTCGATCGCTTTGGCAACTGCGGGGGACCTTCCGTACCGCTGGCCTTGACGCAGGGCCGGGGCGAGGCGCCGGCGCCGCAGGGGCGCCTCATGGCGCTCGGCTACGGCGTCGGGCTGTCGTGGGGCGCCGCGATATTCAATCTGGCCGCCAATGCGCCGATACTGCATGCTGAATACAGCGGCCTGCTGCCGCGAGGTTGATGCGCTCATGGCTACAAAAAAAATCAGCGAGCGCGAAGCGCTACAGTTGCTCGCCGAGACCTTCGCCGAGCCCCTGGAGCACATGCGGCCCGACTTACAGCGCGCCGACATCGCCGGCTGGGACTCCATGGGTGCCCTGATGCTGATGGCCGAGTTCGACGAGCGCTTTTCACTCGAACTCACGGCCGATACGTCCAAGAAGATGCAGTGCGTGGCCGACGTACTGGATTTCCTGCGCCAGCACGGAGCGCTGCAGAACTGAGCCCAGCCACCCCATTTTCCGTCGAGCGCATGACGAGCCTGGTCGCGCGTGCGCTCGGGCTGTCTGCATCGCAGCTGCTGCAGGCCTTCATTCCCGCCACGGCCGAACACCTGGCTGGCGTCGTGGCCCTGCGCCACGCGCTGTTCGGTGCCGACATCCATTGGGATGATGCCGCCTATCTCACTTGGCGCTACCGCTTCGGATCTCAGACCCAGGGGCGCGGCGAATGCTGGGTGCTGGTGTTGGCAGACCAGGTCGCCGGCATGGTGGGCACCGAGGAGATCGAGCTGCAGCGCGGGGAAGAGCGTATCCCGGCCTGGTCAACCATGGATATCGCCATTGACCAGCGATTCGAAGGCAGTGGCCTCGGAAGCTGGATGAACCTGCGCCTGTGCGCCGAGGCCGGCTGTGCGCTCACCATCGGCTCGAACGCGAAATCGCGCAACATGATCACCCGCATGTTCCAGCGTCTGCCCGACCGCCGTTCCTATGTGCTGCCGATCCGCTTTCAGCGCGCGGTGCGCAAGCGACTCGGATCCTGGGCTGGTGCGCGCGTTCTCACTCCAGTCATCGAGGCACTCGCGGCACTGTACCGCGTGGCCGCGCTGCCTGCCGCGGGCGGCCACGTCGAGCTGCGTCCCATTACCCATTTTGGCAGCGACGCTGCGGAGCTGCTGCTGTGGGCAAATGATCCGGAGGAATGGCAGGTTGCCCGCAGCATTGAGTTTCTCAACTGGCGGCTGTTCGGCAATCCGCGGGTGAGCTATAGCGTGGTCGGCGCTTATGTGCACGGAACACTGGTCGGCTATCTGGCGACGATGCGGCGCAAAGACCGGAGCGGCGCCACCAACGTGTTGCTGGTGGACTGGGCGATCGATAGAACTCGCTACGCTTCCGTTTTCCGGGCGCTGTGTGGCGGTGCAGTGCGAACTGCGCTGCATGAAGGTGCGGAATCGGTCAGCCTGACCGCTTATCATGCGCGCTCCGAGCGCCTTCTTAAGACCATGGGATTCGTGCCGCGCTTCGACAATTACGAGACGATTGCGATCCACTCGACCGATACAGCGCGATTGCATCGGCTGCTGGCGCACGCTCAGTGGTTTATCACCGAAATCAATACCGATAGGGACAACCTGTAGTCATGGCCTCGAGTGCAGGAAAGCACGCGGACCCAATTCGCGTCGCATATGTAATCGATACCTTCAATGTTGGCGGCACTGAGTTGAATGCGATTCGTACCCTTGAAGCTCTGGATCGCGGCCAGTTCGACGTTACCGTTTTCCATTTGCACGAGAACGGGCCGCTGCGCGCACGCTATGCTGCGCTCGGCGTACGGATGATACACGTGCCTGTTGCCGGGTTTCGCTCACTGCGAACGCTGCGACAGGCCTTTCATTTCGCAATGCTATTGCGGCGAATGCGCATTCAGGTCGTTCACAGCCATGATGTATATACCAACATATTTGCCGCGCCTTGGGCGCGTCTTATCGGTCGCTGCGGAGTAATTGCAAGTCGCCGCTGGTTTTTTGAGGTTCCCAGGCGGGCGCTAAATCCACTTAATCGCTGGAGTTATAGATTCGCGCATCGAGTACTAGCCAATAGCGGTAGCGTTGCGCGATTGCTTAATGGCCAAGAGCATGTTCCTGCTAGCAAGATTGTGGAGATCCCCAATTTTCTCGGTGACCAGGCGTTTGCCCATAGACCTGAAGAAGAACGATTGGAGCAGCGGCAGAAATGGGGCGTTCCAGACGGCGCATTTGTCGTAGGCACAGTGGCAAGGTTGGCCAGTGTAAAAAATCACGCAATGTTGCTCAATGCAGCTAGCGCAATGAACGACGAGACCCACATCGTTTTCGTCGGCGACGGGCCGGAGCGACACCATCTTCAGGCGCAGGCGACTACTTTGGGGCTTGGAACCCGTGTGCACTTCATAGGTGAACTGGTTTCGGCTGAAAACCTGCACCAATTTTTTGATGTCAGTGCCTTGTGTTCGCGAAGTGAGGGCTTCCCGAACAGCATCATAGAGGCATTGGCTGCAAAGCGTGCTGTTGTAGCTACGAGAGTGGGCGGTGTAGTGGACGTGATCACGGACGGCGAGACGGGATTGCTTGTAGAGAGCGAAGACGTGTCACGGGCTCGCGGTCGCTCTACGTAGACTGAGATCTGACCGGCGAATTGGGTGCAGGCTTGGGCGCGGCGGGCGAGCAGCGGGTTCGTCACCGGGTTTTCGCAGCAGCAGGTGATCGCGAGATTGCAGGATCTATACGTGGAGATGGCGCGTTATGGTCGACACTAGAAGCCGACAGTCGCGCTCAGCGGCGACGCGGGCTCCCTCAATCCGTGGTGGTTTCGGCCTGGCGCTCTTCACTCTTCGTCGTGGTTACGAGCGCGACTGGGTCTGGCAGAGGCCGGAGATCATCGTCGCACTGATTGGGCTGCTTGTGCGCCCGCAGCACTGCGGTTCCCGGCGCCATTCTGGTGGGCGCTGGCCCTCATTGCCTGGGCCTTTGCTGACGGCTCCCTGGGCGATAGAACCGGAGATCGCCCAATCCACCGCCGTCGAGAGGCTAAAGGTCTTCGTGGTTTTCTGGTGGTGATCAATACGCTGCGGACCGAGCGCTACCTGCGCCTGTACATTCTGTTCATGCTGGCCTGTTTCATCTGTCGCGCCGGTCCGCGGCGCGCTCATCAACTACGTTGGCGGCTACACAGTCTTTCGGGCGCGACGTTGTGGAACGAGATCTATGGCAATCCCAACGATCCTGGCGGCATGTCGTTACTGGCACTGGGTCTGGCGCATTGCGGCCGCTGGCGAATCAGTCGCCGAGCGGCAGGTTTCTGCGCTGGAGTGCTGTGCGGCAGTCGGTGCCATATCGCTGGTGGCCGTCATCCTGCTGACGCAATCGCGCGGCGCCTTCATCGGGATGGTCATCGGAATTGGACGCCGAGCGCGTTCGGACATCGCCCGGAAGCGACCCAAGGTGCTGGCGACCTTGGTGCGTGTTGGGGTACTGGGGGCCGCGCTTCGTGCCAAGCTGCCGTCTGGACCCGCTTGTCCGGCATCGGCAAGCTGACCGAGCACCTCGACCATTGCCCAGGCTGATCCGGAGGGTTCTGCGGGCCAGCGCTGGGAGATCCAGAAGACGGCATTCCGGGTGTTCCGGGACCACCCCTCGCAGGCATTGGCCTGGGTTGCTATCCGATGGGCCAACAACCTCTACTCGCCGAAGACTGGGGCTCAGGGACACCCACGACACCTATCTGAATCTGGCCGCCGAACTGGGCTTGCCGGGTCTGCTGCTGTGGCTCGGCCTGATCGCTCTCGGTCTTCCGCCGTGGCGGCGTGCCCGAGGACGGCCGCGAGGTCAATGCCGAACGCAGGACGGCGGCTATCCGACGTGCGCAGTGTGGATCGAGCGTGTCATCATTGGCTTTCTGGTGTCCGCCGTGTTTGGCAGCTACTCTGGGATCACGATGCTATACCTGCTGCTGGGAATCCTCTGGTGCGCGGCGGCGCTGACTCCATGCAGCTCGCTGAGCCTGGGTAAGGCGTCGCTCGCTGCAAGCCGCGCGGAGGGTCGCGCTAAGAAGTGTGCGGAATAGCTGGATTTGCTGGCCATGGACTTGCTTCACGATTGGCTGGCGGAAGGGTAAAGGCGATGTGCGATGCAATTGCACACCGCGGGCCCGATTCGGACGGTTATTTCGTCGATCAGACCGTAGCCATGGGGATGCGCAGGCTCAGCATTATCGACGTCGCCGGCGGACGTCAGCCCATTGCCAACGAGGATGGCAGCGTGGTTGTCGTCTTCAACGGCGAAATCTACAACCATCACGATTTGCAGCGCCAACTCGAGGCCGCCGGACACCGCTTTGCGACCCGCAGCGACACCGAAGTGCTCGTGCATCTGTACGAGGAATACGGCGTCGACATGCTGAACCAGTTGCACGGCATGTTCGCTTTTTCAATTTGGGACATTCCGCGGCAGCGGCTGTTCATTGCGCGTGACCGCTCGGGCATGAAGCCCCTGAGCTACATGGAGCGCGACGGCGGCATCGTGTATTGCTCCGAGCTGCGCTCGCTCTACGCCTTCGACTCGACGGCCCTAACGATTGCGCCCGATGCGGTCATGCAGTACCTCGCGTTCGGGTACGTGCCGGATCCGAATAGCATCTTTGCCGGTGTACGCAAGCTTCCCCCGGCGCACTACCTGACCTGGAGTCCGGGCGCCGGCGTAAAGGTGCAGCGCTATTGGTCGCAGCCGGCGCCGACGCTTGCTGGCGTGTCCGAAGCGGACATCGTTGCTGAGATCCGCACTCGTCTGGACACGGCCGTCAAATCGCACCTGGAATCGGAAGTCGCCCTGGGTGCCTTCCTCTCGGGAGGGCTCGACTCCTCTACCGTGGTGGCGCTGATGTGCCGCCACGCCACGGGAAGGGTAAAGACCTTCACGATCGGTTTTGCCGAAGACGAGTACGACGAGTCGGCGGTCGCACGCGAGGTGGCGGCCCAGCTGGGCACGGAACACCGCGAGCTCATCGTAAGCCCCAATGTGGAAATGATGTTCGAGACCATCGCAACCATGTTTGACGAGCCGTTTGCCGACTCATCCGCGATCCCGACTTTTCTCGTGGCGCAGCTGGCCCGGCAATCGGTGACCGTGGCGCTTTCGGGTGACGGCGGCGATGAATTGTTCGGCGGATACAGCCGTTACAGCGAGATCCTGCGGCGCGGGTACAGTGCTGGCAGCGCGGCGGGCAAGCTGCTCACCGCGGCGGCCTTGATGCTCCCGCATGCCTTTCCGGGTCGCAATCGGCTCATCGATCTCGGTCGCTCGCGCGAAGGGCGCTATGCGGCCACTGTGCTGCAGGCGGTACGTGTAGACGAGGGCGGCGTGGCTTCGGCGCAGCATGCCGCGGGCAGGGTCCGCATGGACGATATGCTCGGGGGTTACTTCGCCGCGCAGCACGGCGGCGATTTTGCCGCCGCCATGATGCAGGTCGACTTCGATACCTACCTGCCGGGTGACATTCTCACCAAGGTTGACCGTACCAGCATGGCCGTCTCGCTGGAGGCGCGCGTGCCGCTGCTCAACAACGAGCTCGTGGATTTTGCGCTCTCGGTTCCCGGACAGCTGCGGGTTACCAGGGACGAGAGCAAGCGGCTGTTCCGCCGTGCCATCCGCGGCATCGTGCCCGACTCGGTGTTGACTCGCCCAAAACGGGGATTCGGTATTCCGCTGGCGAGCTGGTTTCGTGGGCCGTTGCGCCACCGTATCGAAGCACTGCGCCAGGAGTCAGCCGCCATCGACTCATACGTCGAGCGCTCGGCGGTTGAACGCCTTGTCAAGGAACACGCGGTTGCGCGCCGTGACCACAGCGTCATGCTCTGGCGCCTCATGGTGCTCGAATTCTGGCTGGCTTCATGGCGCGACGGCCGCCTCGGGCGGCCGCCGCAACTACCGTCAATGTAGATCGCGTTTCCGAATATCCGCCCGTGCGTCACTGCACGTTCAGGGCCTGGGGTGCATCGGGCACTGCGGCAGCGGGAGGCGGCGCGACGGCAGGCGAGTTACCAGCTGCGTTGGGCACCAGGCTCATGTCCGCGCCCAGGTCCCTTCCGTCTGTTCCTGCACTGCGATACGGGCTGGCTGCCGCCAGCGTGTAGTCGCCGGCACTGGCGTTGACGAAATGGATGTCGGATTCGTTGCCAGGAAAGAAGTTGCCCGTCGGATAGGCTGATGCAGGTCCGCTGGTCAACGCGTTCTTCGCCATTGCGAAGTTTGCAAAATACTTCTTCAGTGTATCGAGCCCTGCGCCGGTGCCACCGCCGATCAGGCCCGCTGTCGAAATCACGATGTTGTTGGTGAATGCGAAATTGTCGTTCAGCGGGCGGGAAGCCGCCCTCTCCGTTTCCAGAAAGGCGCTGGACGAGAAAATCGTGTTGTGATCGATCGTCACGTCACTTGGCCCGTCGAGTACCATCACTGCCCAACCATGCGCGCCGTTCAGGCCATTGGCGCTCAGCAGGTTATTCTTGATGAGTACGCGAGCAGTGTGCTGGCTCGGACGTATGTCATCCGTGCCAAGGATGTTGATTCCGGATCCAATGTTGATGAATCGATTGTTCGAAACAGTCACGTCCTCCACCACAGTCCAATTTGCCCGACCATCCTGATTGCGCGGCGTGATCAACAGGGCAAAGCCCGACTGCCCTGCTGCCCAGATGTTTTCAAACCTGTTTTCGGTTACGAGTACGCGCTTGGCGCTCTTGAATTCCAGCAGGTTCTTAATCACCCATTTTGATCCCAACCACGAAAGGGGTTTGAAGAAGTAGTTTCCTCGTATCTCGATATCTGAGGGCACGAGAGTTGGGTCGGCCGAATCCGCGCCGCCGAATAGTAGGTTCTCGCCGGCACCCGAGAGGTAGTTGTTGACAACCTTAATTGGGCCCGACGTGTTATAGGCGACAATCGCTTGCGAATCGGCGCCGTGTTCGCGAAATCCGTCAAAATACGAATCGACAACTGCCAGGAAGGCGGCGTTGCCCAGCAGACCCCGTCGGGCGCCTACCGAAGTGTCGGCGTAGAAATAGCATCGATCGAAGGTAATGTGGTGACTGAGCGTACCTGTGGATTTGTCGTCATTGTCGAGTTGGACAACATTCGTTGAATACACGTCAGGAGCGGTCTTGAACTCGATGCCCACGAAGCGGAAGTGGTGCGAGCCCTTTTCGGAAACAATGGCACTGCCATTTGCCGGCGCAATGAGCACCGCCATATTTGCCGCGTCCGACGGTTTGATGCGGGTCCCCGGCGCCGGGAGTTTGGTGTACTTGCTCGACTGCAGGTAGATCCAGCCACTGCCGACTTTGTTCGGCAGCGTGAATGGGCCGGTGAAATGGGCACCGGCCTGCAGCGCAATGGTGTCGCCGAGCTGTGCCTGGTTGAGCGCCGCCTGCAGATCTTCTCCAGCGTTCACACTGATCGTGTGGCCGCTCGGGGCGGCGTAGCTGGCGTCGAAGGTCTTGGGCAGAGTAGGGAGGGTGACGGCGTGCGCCGCGGCAGCAGTCGCAAGCAGCGCGGCACTGGCGATCCAGGCCTGCGGGCGGCTGCAGTGACGAGAGCCTGTCGGCCTGGGGTTTGGTTCATTCATGCAAATCTCCTGATACCTGGCGCGCTCAGCGCGGCGAGGGCGCGATCCTGACCAATACATTGCACCATTGATAACTGTCGCCAACGGGGTACGCGTGCAGGCGATAGAATGCGCAGCATGGCCCGCAATGACTGGCGGGCAAACATTGAGGGATTGTGCTTAAGATCATCAAGCGTCTGCGTGGGCGATCTGCGGCGGAGTTGAAATTTCGGGCCATCCAGGCGCTCGCCGCGCAATCGCAACGCCTGCAGTTGCAGTGGGGCCCGCTGCCAGCGTTCCGACACGACCAGGTGGTACCCGATGAGCTGCTTTCCGCGGTGGATGCCACGCTGGCGGTGCTGAGTGGCGTGCGGCAGGAGCCGGCATCGATCGTTGCTGCCCTCACTCGATACGACGAGGCGACCCTCGCGGTGCTGCGCCAACGCACGCGGCAGCTGCACGCCGGCCATATACAGATACTCGGACTCCCGGAACTGGCGATTGGTTCAACTCCCAACTGGCATCGTGATCCGGTCTCGGGCCTCATCGCCCCTAGATTGCACTGGAGCCGGGTTCCCTACCTCGATGCTGCAGTGGTCGGCGATCACAAGTCGCTGTGGGAGGTAAATCGGCACCAGTACCTGTTCGCGCCTGCGCTGACCTGGCTGGCCGATGGCAATGACGCCGACTTCCAGCTCGTGCAGAGGCACCTGGATTCCTGGCTGACCGAAAATCCACCGTCAATCGGTGTCAACTGGGCCAGCAGCCTGGAGGTGGCCTACCGCGCGATTACCTGGTGCTGGTTGCTCTGGTTCCTGCAGAAGGCCCCTTGGAAGCCTGCGGTGCTGAGCCGCATGGGCGATGCGTTGCTGCGCAGCGGCCTGCATGTCGAGCGCAACCTGTCGGTGTATTTCAGTCCGAACACGCATCTGACCGGTGAAGCGTTGAGCCTCTGCTATCTGGCTGCGCTCCTGCCCCGATCCGCGCATACCGATCGCTGGCGGGCGAAGGGCGCCTCGATACTCGAGGGCTGGCTCGCGCGCCAGGTGTATGCCGATGGTGTGTATACCGAACAGGCCGTGCTGTACCAGCGTTACACGGCCGAAATCTATCTGCACTATTTCCTGCTGGCGCAGGCCAGCGGACATCCTGTATCCGCAGCGCTGACCCGCTCGCTCAACCAGCAGTTCGACGTACTGCGCAGCGTGGCCTCGGCCGACAGCAGCCTGCCGATGATTGGCGATGACGACGGTGGGCAGCTTTTGCCGCTCGATCAGCGCTCACCCGAGCAGGTCACCGGCGTGCTGGTCGCAGGAGCCGCGGCCCTGGGACGACTCGAGCTGATTCCGGGTGGCGCCTGCCTGCCGGCACTCTCCTACACGCTGTGCGGTGTCGAGCGCACCAACGCCATGATGGCGCAGGCGACACGCGATCACCTGCCCGTCTGGCGCGACCGTTATTTTCCCGAGGGTGGCCTGGCAGTGCTGCGCGATGACTGGTCTGCTGATGCCGCGGTGGCCGTGATCGATGCGGGGCCACACGGCGTGCTCAACTGTGGTCATGCGCATGCCGATGCGCTGTCGATGACGATGTCGCTGGGGGCGCAGCCGCTTTTCATCGATCGCGGCACGCTGACCTATGTTGGTGCGGAGCGTAACGAGTTCAGGTGCACGCATTCCCACAATACGCTGGAATTCGATGACGAATCCTCGGTGACGCCGCTGGGCCCATTCCAGTGGGGCCGAAGGCCCGCCCGCGCCGCCGGCGAGTTGCGCGTCTTTGAGCAGCTGGCGTTGTTTCGTGCCCAGGCACCGGGGCATGCGGGGTCCGACCGCCCATCGCTCCACCGGCGCGCAATCGCGCATGCTCCGCACGGCGCGTGGGTGGTGCTTGATGTCGCCGAGCGCCCGAGCCTGACCAAGGCGGTAGTGCGCTGGCAACTCGCGCCTGGCTTGACGGCCACCCGTCGAGGCCTTGTGCTGGACATCCACGATCGCACGGGGAGACTGATCGCCGAGGTGACGATCGCAGGTGCGAGGTCGGTCACACAAAGTGTGCGCGAAGTCTCACTTCGCTACGGACACCACGCAGCCGCAACGCTCATCGAGGCGAGCGCCGAGCCGGGCACGCCAGTGGTCACGCTTGTCATACCTGCCCGTGACCCCGGAGCGGCAACTCGCTTGACCGCCAGACATGGGGCCAGTGCCACGATCTGCGAGTGGCTGGACGATGCTGGCGCTCATCAGCTCTGGGCCCCAGACGCTGCAGGAGCGTCGATACAGGCGAGTGGAGGCGTGGTCGCAGTGGCTCAGGCGCTCTGGCTGTGCGCTCGGCCGCCCAATGCCGCGGGCAACGCGCCTGAGCCCAAGTGGGCGGCTGCCCTGGGCGTCAGTTCACTGACGCTGGGTGAGGCCGCGGTTTTCGCGGCTGAAGCTGCTGATAGTGCGGTAGGTGACGTAGTTGCCGGTAGCACCGCGGGCCATTGGGCTATCCTGCCGGGGTTAAATTCTTCGAGCAGCAGCGAGTCGCGTTAAATGTGTGGGATTTGCGGAATCGTCACGACCAGGGCTGGTCAGTGGCCTGATCGGGCGTTGATCGAGCGCATGCGTGACACCATTACCCATCGAGGGCCAGATGGTGCCGGCACCCACATGGGGCCCGGAGTAGGGCTGGGTCATCGCCGACTGAGCATCGTTGATGTCGCGCACGGGCAGCAGCCCATGTACAGCGAAGATCAGCGCTACGTCATCGTCTACAACGGCGAGGTGTTCAATCATCCGGTACTCAAGCCAGAGCTTGAGGCGGCGGGCGTGCACTATCGCACGCGGGCCGATACGGAGACGGTGCTGCACCTGTACGAACGCTTCGGCGCACAGGCCGTGGAGCGGCTGCGTGGCATGTTTGCATTTGCGATCTGGGATACACGCGAGCGCCGCCTGTTCCTGGCGCGCGATCGCTTCGGCGTAAAACCGCTGTACTACATCCACCAGCCCGACGGCACGCTGATCTTCGGCTCCGAGATCAAGGCACTGTTGCCGGCGCTCGGCAGCCGCCCAGGGCTGAATCTCGCGGCCTTGCCCGATTTCCTGGCCAACCATGCCCCATCTGGCGATGAGACCTTGTTTCAGGGCGTCATGCGAGTGCCGCCAGGGCATACACTGACCTGGCAGGACGGCAAGATCTCGATCAAGCGCTATTGGGATTTGAACTACAGCGACGCACTGCGCGGTCCGAAGCCGGGCTCGGCTGCAGAGCGCGCGCTGGTCGATGAGTATCGCGAGCGCTTCACCGAGGCCGTTCGCATCCGCCTGATGAGCGATGTACCGCTTGGCGTATTCCTCTCCGGCGGCATCGACTCTGCGGCCATCACGACCACGATGGCCGGCTTGGTGAAGGAGCCGATCCAGACCTTCTCCGTGGCCTTTGCCGAGCGCGAAGCCAACGAGCTGATGTATGCACGGATGGTGGCCGAGCGCTGCAAGACGCAGCATCGCGAAATCGTCGTCAGCCCCGAGCAGTTCTTCGCCGAACTGCCGCAATTGGTGTGGCACGAAGACGAACCGATCGCACACCCTTCGAGCGTCGCGCTCTACTTCGTTTCGAAGCTGGCCTCCGAGCATGTCAAGGTGGTCCTGACCGGGGAGGGGAGCGATGAAACCCTGGCCGGCTACAACCGCTATCGCGTCACGGCCTATAACGCCTGCTTCGGCGCGGCCTATGAAAAATACTTGCCCGCGTTCGCGCGCTCAGGCGTTGCTCGAGCGCTCGCTGCGCTGCCAGCCACGTCAAGATTCGGCCAGTTGGCGTCGCGGACCTTCCTGACTCGTGGTGCCGGCCTTGATGAACTCTACTTCGACAATTTCGCGGTATTTGGTCGCGCGGCTCAACGTCAACTGCTGTTGCCGGAGGTGAGCGACCAGCTCAAGGGAACTGATCCCTATGCGGCCTACCACGCCGCATTGAGCAGGGTGGTGGGTAAGCCGCTTATTTCGCAGCTGCTGTATGCAGACGTAAAGACGTACCTGCACGAGTTGCTGATGAAGCAGGATCAGATGAGCATGGCAGCCTCCATAGAAAGTCGTGTTCCCTTCCTCGATCATCCGCTCACCGAGTGGGTGGCGGCGCTGCCCGAGAACATGCGGCTGCGCGGCACGACGACCAAGTGGATTCTGCGTGCCGCAATGAAGGATCAACTGCCGCCAGCAATTCTCGATCGAAAGAAGATGGGATTCCCTGTGCCGGTTGGTGCCTGGTTACGCCACAGGTGGCGGCCACTGCTGGACGAATACGTAACCGGAGGGCGAGCGCGGGAGCGTGGCCTGTTTGACCGCGACTACGTTAGCAGGCTCGTGAGCGAGCACCTCGCTGGTGTAAATCATGCTGAGCGGCTCTGGGCCTTGCTTACGTTTGAAATCTGGGCGCGCGTTCACCTGGATGGTGACGTGCCGCATACCATGCCGATGCAAGCGCGCGAGGCTGCCTAGACAATGCGCATCCTGTGGCTCAAATCGGAACTCCTGCATCCGGTAGACAAGGGCGGAAGAATCCGTACCTATCAGATGCTGTGCGCGTTGGCGCGCGAACACACAGTGACCTACCTTTGTCTGGACGATGGTTGCGCAGCACCCGACGCGCTGGATCGCTCGCGTGAATATGCACAGGAGACCGTCGCTGTGCCATTTGCGCCGACGGTAAAGGGTAGCCTGTCGTTCTACTGCGCTCTTTTCGCCAACCTGTTCTCGCCGTTGCCCTATGCCATAGCGCGCTACAAATCGACTGCGTTCAGGCAGCAGGTGACCCGCCTGGCGGCTACTGCGGATCTCGTAATTTGCGATTTTCTGACTCCACTGATCAATGTCGAGGAGGCCTTGCAGAAGCGTGCTGTACTGTTCCAGCACAACGTTGAAGCAATGATCTGGAAGCGGCACGCCATGGTGCCGCAGAACCTGCTACGACGAATTTACATGCAGGTGCAATGGAAACGCATGGAGCGCTTCGAGTCTGCCGCATGCCGACGATTTGCACACGTGGTGGCGGTCTCCAAGTCTGACGCGCAGGTCTTTCGCGATGACTACGGCGTCACGTCGGCATCCGATGTGCCCACCGGTGTCGATCTGGAGTATTTCTCGGCTGGTGCCGAGAGCGCGCGCAATCCCGAGGAGCTGATGTTCGTGGGCTCCATGGACTGGATGCCCAACGACGAGGGCATACGCTGGTTTGCCGCCGAAGTGTTTACGTTGGTGCAACAGCAGATTCCTGGCGCCAGGCTCACGGTCGTCGGCCGCTCTCCTTCGGGGGCCATGCGGGCACTGGCGGCGCAAAACCCGGCCATTGAGGTGACCGGGACAGTGCCGGACGTGCGACCCTACCTGCAGCGCGCCGCGCTCAGTGTCGTGCCATTGCGCATCGGTGGCGGCACGCGCCTGAAGATCTACGAGGCCATGGCCGCTGGTACGCCCATCGTCTCGACGACCATCGGCGCCGAGGGTCTGCCCGTTCTGCACGGCGAGCATCTGCTGCTGGCCGATAGCCCGGCCGAGCAGGCCGCCGCCATAGTGCAACTACTGCGCCAGCCTACCGAGGCGCGCCGCCTCGCGTTGAACGCCAGGGCGTATGTGGAGCAACACTGCAGCTGGGATGCGGTGACCCGTCAATTCATTTCACAATGCCTTGCGGCACGATCCGTGGGCGCAAGATCTCATGAGGAACAGTTGGTATGACTACTGCGGTCAGTGTATTTGGACTGGGCTACGTCGGTTGCGTCTCGGCAGCCTGCTTTGCCGGCGAAGGGTACAAAGTCATTGGCGTAGACGTGTCTACGGCCAAGGTCGATCAGATCAACGCCGGGCGCAGCACCATCGTCGAGGAAGGCATCGCCGAGCTGGTTGCACAGGGCGTGGCTGCCGGGCGACTGAGCGCCACTACCGATGTGCAGGCCGCCGTGCTGGCCAGCGATATTTCGCTGGTATGCGTGGGCACGCCCAGCCGGCCCAATGGCAGCATCGACCTGGCCTACGTGGTGCGTGTGTCGCAGCAGATCGGCGCAGCGCTGAAGGTGAAAGGCAAATGGCACACGGTGGTGATTCGCAGCACCGTGATGCCCGGAACGATCGATACGCACGTCATTCCGGCAATCGAGACCGCATCGGGCCTTAAACACGGCGCGGATTTCGCGGTCTGCTCGAATCCCGAGTTCCTGCGCGAGGGCACCTCCATCAAGGATTTCCGCGATCCGCCTTTTACGCTGGTGGGTTCGGTCGACCCCAGGCATGCCGAGCCCGTGGTCAACCTCTACAAGAACGTGCAGGCCAATTGCCATGTGGTGGCCTTGCGCGTGGCCGAAACCATCAAGTACGCCTGCAACTGCTTCCACGGCCTGAAGGTCGGTTTCGCCAACGAGATCGGAAACCTGTGCAAGGTGATGGGTGTCGACAGCCACGAGGTCATGCGACTGTTCTGTGAGGACAAGAAGCTCAACATCTCCACGGTGTACCTGCGTCCGGGCTTTGCGTTTGGCGGCTCGTGCCTGCCGAAAGACCTGCGTGCGCTCGTGCACCGTGGTCGAGTGGAAGACGTGCCGATGCCGATACTCGAGGCCGTGCTGGACAGCAACCGCCGTCAGATCGAACGTGCTTTTCACATGGTGATGGCGGGCGGCTCCAAGCGCATTGGCATTCTGGGTCTGGCCTTCAAGGCCGGCACCGACGATCTGCGCGAGTCACCCACCGTGGCGCTGGTGGAATTGCTGTTGGGCAAAGGATGCCAGGTCACGATTCACGATCGTGACGTGGCGCGCGCCAACATCATTGGCGCCAATCGCGAATACGTGGAGCGTGAGATTCCGCATCTGTGGTCGCTGATGCGCGAGACCACTGGCGAGGTGATTGCCCAGAGCGATACCGTCGTGATCGGCAACACCTCGAAGGAATACCAGACGCTGGGTGCCGCGCTCGACGGCCGGATGATCATCGACCTGGCGCGGGCCATCAAAGGCCGCGTGTCCGACTCGAAGTATCAGGGCATCTGCTGGTAGATCAGGCGCCAGAGCCGCGCAGCCGCTCGACCCGCTCGATCACGCGCTCGGCGTACTGCTTCAGGCCGTCGGCGGCCAGCCACTTGCCGGGCTTGGTGGGGCTGAGTCCCAGGCGGCGCAGGCGGGCATTGAAACGCAGCGCCGCATCGCGCCGCATGCTGACGCGCGAGCGAAACGTGATGCTCAGCGAGATCGATACCTGGTCATCGACCCGCACCCAGTGCGGGCAATGTACGGGGACGTGCAGGCCATCGCCGGGGTAGAGGTGAAATACCTGCTCGCGCGTGTGCAGTGACTCGCGAAACGGCAGATTGCGATGCGCGCCGCTGGCCATGGCCTCGAGTTGCGGTTGGGTAATGGCCTCGCTGTCTTCGCGATCCAGCACCGCCATGCGCTTGCTGCCGCGGATCTGCAGCAGGAAGTTGTGTTCCTGGTCGCAGTGGTAAGGCGTCACGGCTTGCGGTGAAGACACGAAGATGAAGGCCTCGCGCTGGAAGGTGCCTGGCGCGATCGGCTCCGTGTATGGCCGCAGCTCTTCGACGCAGGCCGCCAGCAACGCCCGGTATTCAGGATCCTGCTCGACGTTCTTGAGCGCCATCCAGGAGTTGCAGCTTTCGATCTGGTACAGCGTTTCTTCAATGGACAAGCCGGTCTTCGGCGTCTTCAGGTATTCCTGGTCCAGGCGCAGGTCGGCCCGGTTGAATTCCGCGCTGCCTTCAGGCAGTGACTTGGCCAGCGCAATGAGCCTGGGCAGTTGCAGCAGCGGGTGATCGCACAGGTTGTGGTGGATCAGGAATGGCCGGCGCTCGAAATTGTTGCGGACCTCGTTGGCATCGAGGTTCAGGCAAGATTTCGACAATAGGAGCTCAGGCATGGGCATCTCTCTTTCCGGTAGCGGCGGTCGCCCGAGTGCGCAGCCTGCTGCGTGCTCGTCGCACCAGCGGCCGCAGGCGCACGAAGGTACGTACCAGGATTCCGCGTCGCGCCGCCGTGATGAAGGCGATTTCGCGGCGACCTTCCCACAAGCGATCGATCATACTGTGGTTCGGAACGGCACAGGAATCCATACGTAGTATTGCGGAAGGTTCGGTGCCGAACGATTTTATGTTGAAGAGTTCCAGCAACACGCCCGGCGAGAACTGCGAATAGCTTTCATCATGGGCGATCTTCAACGAGTACGACGTGCTGCGCGCGCGCAGGTTCAGTTTCATCGCAATGGCCCTGCCATCGATCCGCATTGCGAGCATTTGCAATTGTCCATTCGCAGCTGCCTGCTCAACCACACGCCGGAAGAACTCGCGATCCTCGGGTTTCGATCTGATGGCCGAGCCTTCTGCACCTTTCCAGCCGCTGGCTTCTAGCTCGAGGAACTCTTCGAACCAGCTGGGCCAATCGCTCGGCTGGGCGAGTACCTCGTACGTCAGTGCACCACGTTCCCCCAAGCGCCGTTCCAGGCGACGATGTTCCTTCGCATGCCTCCCAGAGGTAGCGCTCACCGGGGGCGCGGAGCGCTCCAGCACCGCGCGGCGTACCACCGTGCTGTCCAGTATCCAGTGCCGCGAAGTGGCGAAGATGTCGGCGAGCAGCTGGCCGAACGGGCCGTCCCAGGAAATCTTGGCCCACTCGATGGCGCCGGCGGGCGCCGCGCCCGACGCGATCCAGTGGGCCAGCGCCTCAAGCGCCGATCGCGCGACGGCGGCATCGAGCAGCGGCGTGCCCAGGAAGCTATAGCGGTGTGACCAGCTGCGCAGCACCTTGAACGGCAGGCCAGGCTTCAGTGGTTCGACGACCAGGGGCACCACGCCCACCAGCACGCCAGCCTGATCGCGCAGGCTGACCACGCACAATTCCACGTCGCGATCAATGAGTTCCAGCGCCGGCATCAGCATCAGCGCTTCGGCAAACACATTGTCTTCCAGTGCGCGGGTCGCCAGGGCATCGAGCTCTGGAGGCAAGGTGGCAATGGCGGCGGCGCGAGTCAGGGCCTCGAGCTTCAACCCCGACGGATTCAGGCTCACGACAGCAGGTTTCCGAACGGCGCCGTGATCTGGAGTCGCAAGGCTTTGCGCACCGAACGCGCAAGCCACAGCAGCGAGCGCTCACCGCGATAGCGCGCCTTGGGCCTGGTCAGCCGCACCCAGGATCTCGCGGCCACATCGTTGGAGAGGCGATGCTTGTAGGTTTCCTTGCCAGTCAGGAACTCGAACAGATTCACCTGCTCCTTGCGCATCAGATCGATCACGAGCTGCAGGCACAGCCAGCCGGGCTGGTTGTGGCGTTTCAGCAGCTGATAGTCGAAGCCACTCTGGTAGAAATTGGCGACGCCGCCGTGTATCAGCAGGTAGAGATAGCCGACCGTGTTGGTGCCGGCCGTCACGCGATACACCCTCGCGCGCCGATTGGTGAATCCCGCCGCGACCAGCTTCCGGTGGAAACTCATCGCGCGCGCGGCGGTGAATGGCGAAACGATTCCCTGGGCATTCCAGCGCAGATCGTGCAGGTGGGCCAGCTCAGCGAGAAACGAGAGTGCTTCTTCTGCAGTGCCGGGCTCGGTTACACCGAGTGGCCCCAATTCCTGGGCGTAGTCCGTCAATGACCGGCGCAGTTCATAGCGCGCCTTCTTGTTGTGCACCGAGTGCCACAATGGTTGGCCAGCGCTCAACTGGTTCAGGACCACGCGCGGCGCGGCCAGTCGTTCCACATCGGTCAGCAGCCCGAAGTGCCGTGCGGCGTTTACCCACCGGTGGCCATTGGCCACGCCCTGCAGATCCAGCTCATCCCAGGGCTCATCACATTGCATCAGGCATTGCAGAGCTGCATCGTAGATTTCCTGGGTCGCGGCCCCCGCGACCAGCAGGTCGTTCTGTTCGATATGCACGGAGTCGCACTGCGGGTCACCGGTGGCGTGCAGGTGTACAACCCGTCGCGGCAGGCGGAAGCGACGGCGCACGCTGGCGAACACGAAGATTCCGGCCGCAACGGTGGTATCGCCACGCTGCACACGCAGCAGGCGGTAGACGGCGTCTACGTGCAGCTCCTGCAGCCAGGCTTCGATCCAATCCCAGCTCGTGAAGAAGCTGGCGTTGGCCACTGTCGACAGTCCCTCCCAGAGTCGCTGCAGGTCGGGCAGCGCTGGCAAGGGCTCGAGGCCTGCGATGAGTGGCATGTCTGGCATAGCTTGTGGGTTACGCCGTCGTCCCCGGTTTTACTTAATCTGAGAATTCCGTGGTGCAGCCTCAAAAATGCCACGAGCGGGCGTCTATTGCGCGTCCCAGCCCGCAGTTTCGGGCATGAATGCGTCGGTCGCCTCAAATTGAGAACTATGACTGTAGGTATGCGTGCCAAGCGCGCGGGCTATGGAATCCGGCGAGCGCGTGCCCACCCGGGTCTCGGCATAGCCACCCGCATCCAGTCTGTCGATGCGATGGAAATGCATCTGGCGGCCGTAGTAAATGGAATCGTCCTGGCTGACGCGTATTGGCCCCAGTTCCGGATCGAGCAACACCGGTCCGGCATTCCTCGAGACACGAACGTCGACCGACAGCGGGCTGATCGGGTGCAGCGCCCAATCGCCCCACAGGGTATCGGCGTGAAACAGGCACAGGCCCGGCTGGGCTTCGGGGCGATGAGCAATGCTCGTGAAGAGGTACTCGCGATTGTCGGTGTGCCGGTAAAGCACGGTGTCCGAGCCCGGAACATTCAGCAGCACTTTCTCGCTCTGCCATTTGAGCGGGAAGTCGATGCTGCGAAAGATCTCGACGCGCCCGCCGGCCCTGCTCTCCGGTAGCAGGAAGATGGCGCCATCGCGCGAAAAAATGTGCGGGAACGACAGGTGGTGCGGCGCCTCAAGGGCTCTTGCAAAGGGGCCGATCGAACCATCGCTGTTGATTTCGCCCACGGCGATGACGCCGCGTTTTTCAGCCTCGATGTAGTCCTCGACGAACAGGTAGGTTCGCCCCGCGTGTTCCCAGAGGATCGGGTCGGCGTAGTAGTGGCCGGCAGGGGCTTTGATCCAGCGCCAGCGATTCCAGTCGCCTTCCCAGGCCCGGCCTGCCATGCGCAGCCGTATGCCAGTGCGCCACTCGCACGAACCCGCGCCCTGGCCCTGCAAACGCGCAATTGACTTGCGCAGCCGACGGCGTGCCTGGCGTAGCACGAACTGCAGCATCTCGAGGTTGTTGGGCGCGCGATAGAGCTTGCGTCGACCGCGGTAGGGTTCTTCGGGTACCGCGTTGGCGCACACGTTTTCCCAGCCCAGTTCGTGCAGCTGCTTCAGTTTCTGGATGACCATGGGCTCCGCCGTCAGGTACGGCGCAACCCGGTTGACCATCAGCGACGGACTCGAACCCATCGCCGTGTGAACCTTGGCGAGCACCAGCCCGTTGTCCAGCGACTCGTTCAGCACCTGCAGCATCGCCCCGGAGATCACCGATTCCTCGTACATCTCCCAGAACTGCGGAGGCGAGCCACGATAGAACGTGTTGTCGCCATGATGGTAACTCCAGACCCCGTAGCGCGCCGCCTGCAGGATCTCGCCGCGCAGGATGCCAAAGCCAAAACGCAGCAATACATCGAGCTTGAGCTCGCGGATCGCGGCGATCTGCTCGGGGGTAAAACGATCGACGAAGCCACTGCGCTGCGGCGTCATCTGCAGGGTGCTCGCGCCCGACAGGTACTGACGCAGATCTTCGGTTCCCAGGAGTCGCGCAATGGCCGGGTGGGCCAGTGCATCCCAGCTCGAGTAGAGCGTGAATCCCAGTTGCCGGCGCTTGCGCGGATCGGCAATGACGCGCCACAGGCGCACGGCCGGATGCGCCTTGCGCCTTGGTGCCGTGCTGCCGCCGCTGCCGTCGGGGCAGATCAAGGCAACCACCTGCGCAAAATCCGAGCGGCTGATTGAACTGAGCACTGCGGTGTGAGGCTTGATCAGCTCGGGCCCGTTGGCCAGTACACCAATACGCAGTTTTGGCGCTGAGTTGTTCGAATGCAGGAAATACCGATTGATCACGAATGTCCATCCATACAACGCAGCGCCGGGTAGTGGTTCAGGGTCGGAATATTAAGTCATGTGTCGCTGCGTAGCGACGGCGAAATGCCTAAAAAATCAGGCCCGGCGCTGGTGCGCGCGGCAGTGGGCGTGCAATGATTTGCGTCTAGAGGCCGATGAGTCATCGGCGGTGTCTGAGTAAGTCATGCGGTTTGTCATTTTGTGGCGCGCGCTGGCCGTGTCCACATTCTTCCTGGCGGCCTGCAACGGCGTCCAGATTACTCCAGGAACGGATACTTCTACCAACCCGCCCCCGGGCGTGGCCAACGACACCACCGCGCCTTCCGTACCCACGCACCTCGTGGCGACGGCGCAGTCTGCCGCCAGCGTGCAGTTGACCTGGTCAGCATCGCAGGACAACGCGGATGGCTCGGGGCTCGCCACCTATCGGGTCATGCGTGGTGGCGTGCAGATCGCGCAAGTGCCCGCCGGCACGCTCACCTATCTCGATACGGGCCTGGCCGCCAGCACACTGTATTCCTTTTCCGTGCTGGCCGTGGACAACGCGGGTAACAGTTCTGCGCAGTCGGGCACCGCGACGGTCACCACACCGCCCACCAACAACGCTGATTCGACCGCGCCAACGATTCCGCAGAATGCTGTGGCGACGGCGCCATCGAGTACGAGTGTGCATGTGGCCTGGTCGGCGTCCACCGACAACGCGGGTGGCACCGGTCTCGCCGGCTATCGCGTGCTGCGCGGTGGCATCCAGGTGGCGCAGGTTTCCGCCGGCACGCTCTCGTACACCGAGACCGGGCTGACAGCAAACACCCAGTACGCGTACACGGTCCGCGCTGCCGACAATGCTGGCAATGTCTCGGCGGATTCGAATATCGCTTCCGTTACGACGCCACCGGCCTCGAGCGGCGATACGATCGCGCCCTCGATTCCCTCGAACCTCGCCGCGACCTCGCCTTCGAGCACCAGCGTGCGATTGACCTGGGGCGCCTCGGCGGACAATGCCGGTGGATCCGGGCTCGCCAGCTATCGCGTGCTGCGTGGCGGCGTGCAGGTGGCGCAGGTACCGGCAGGCACACTGACATTTACCGAAACCGGCCTCAGCGCCAACACCCAGTATGCCTACACGGTTCGCGCCGTCGACAACGCTGGCAACATGTCGGCTAACTCCAATACGGCAACCATTACCACGGCAACAGGCACAGCCACCGACACCACGCCGCCCTCCGTGCCAGCCAATCTGGTTGCCGCGGCCCAGTCGAGTTCGAGCATTGCCTTGAATTGGGGAGCCTCGACCGACAATGCGGGCGGATCGGGACTCGCCGCGTATCGCATCCTGCGCGGCGGAGTGCAGGTGGCGCAGGTTGCCGCCGGCACGCGCAGTTACACCGACACCGGCCTTGCTGCCAGCACGCTTTATTCCTATGCGGTGCGGGCTGTCGACGTGGCCGGCAATGCTTCGGCAAACTCCAATACCGCGACCGCCACGACCAACGCGTCGAGCGCGGGCGATACGACCGCGCCTTCGGTGCCGACGAACCTCATCGCCAGTGCGGCATCCAGCACCAGTGTTCACCTGAACTGGCTGGCATCGACCGACAACACCGGCGGCTCGGGGCTGGCCACTTATCGGGTTTTTCGCGCTGGCGTCCAGGTGGCGCAAGTGCCCGCGGGCACATTGTTCTACACCGACATCGGGCTCAGCGCCAACACGCTCTACACCTATACGGTGCGCGCGGTCGATGTGGCCGGCAACATGTCGGCCGACTCGAACTCAGCCAGCGCCACGACGCCGCCAACGCCTGTCAGCGGCATGAGCAGACGCCCGAGCAATACGACCTGCGTTGCTCCGCCGCGCCCGGGCTCCGGAGGGGGCGCCGTCACGCTGAGCGTGCAGCCCGCCTTTCCGGGTCTGAGCTTCAGCAATCTTTCGGGAGCATTCCAGGCGCCGGGTGATGGCAGTCGCTGGTTCGTCACGGAGCTGGATGGACACATCCGCGTGTTTGCGAACAACAGCAGCACGACGCAGAGCAGCATGTTCCTGGATATCTCGGGGCACGTCATTTCCGGCGGCGAGCTGGGTCTGTTTGGTATCGCGTTCCACCCGGATTTCCCCGGTGATCCGCGAGCCTTCGTTTCCTACACGACCTACATCAACGGTCTGCTGCAGTCGCGTATTTCTCAATTCCGAACTACGGACAATGGCGCAACACTCGATGCCGCGACGGAGACCGTGCTGGTCACCGTGAATCAACCGGCCAACAACCACAACGGCGGCTTCATAGGCTTCGGGCCCGATCGCCTGCTGTACTTTGGTTATGGCGATGGTGGCGGCGGCGGCGACCAGTGGGGCACGATCGGCAATGGCCAGAATACGCAGACGCTGCTCGGCAAGATCCTGCGCATCGATGTCTCGGCGGCGAGCGGCGCAGTGCCCTATCGCATCCCGTCGTCGAATCCGTTCTCGGGTAACAGTGCCTGCAATATCAATGGCACCAGCTCCGCGAATTGCCCGGAGATCTATGCCTGGGGGTTGCGCAACCCCTGGAAGGGCAGCTGGGATCGCCAGACCGGTCAGCTCTGGGTCGGCGACGTCGGCCAGAGCGTCTGGGAGGAGGCCGATCGCGTCAATCTGGGCGGCAACTACGGCTGGCGCTGCCGCGAGGGCGCGAGTGTCTACAACTCCAATTGCGGGCCTGCACAGAACCTGATCGATCCGGTGGTGCAGTTTGCCAACGCGGGCGGCTCGTCAATCACAGGTGGCTACGTGTATCGCGGCCGCGCGTATCCCGCCCTGGTGGGCCAATACGTGTTCGCCGATTTCATCCGCGGCCTGTTTACCGTGGATAGCAACGCAACCCCGACAGTGACCGCGACCAACCTGACGCCGCTCGCCGGGATCTTCGTGGCCGCCTTTGCCGAGGACCAGGCCGGCGAGCTGCTGGTGGTGGACTACAACGGCAAGCTCTACAACCTGCTGGCCTCGGGCGGCACAGGCACGAACACGATTCCAGACAAGCTGAGTGCGACCGGATGCGCCGACGCCTCGAATCCGGTGCTGCCGAGTGCGGGGTTGATTCCCTACGTGCCCAATGCGCCATTCTGGTCAGACGGCGCGATCAAGAAGCGCTGGCTCGCCGTGCCCGATGGGCTGACCGTCAATCCCTCCGCCGCCAGCGGCGATTGGAATTTTCCGCTGGGCACCGTGCTGCGCAAGGACTTCTCGCTGGGCAATCAGCTGATCGAGACCCGGCTGTTTATGCGGCACCCCGATGGCGTGTGGGCCGGCTACACCTATCATTGGGACGCGGCCCAAACCGAGGCCACGCGTGTCGCGAATGGCATGGACGTAAGCGTGGCAGGGCAGACCTGGCACATTCCGAGCGAAGCGGAATGCATGCGCTGCCACACCCAGGCCGCCGGCTACAGCCTTGGGCTGGAGACGGGGCAGCAGAATGGCAACCTGGCATATCCCGCGGCGCCATCGCCGCCGTTCACCGGCAACACGGCCAACCAGCTCTTCACGTTGAACAGCATTGGCCTGTTCAGCCCGGCAATTTCTGCCGACCCGGCAACGCTGCTTGCCTACCCGGATCCGTATGGCAGCAGCGGCACCGTGGCCCAGCGGGCGCGCTCCTACCTGCACACCAATTGTTCGCAGTGCCACCGCCCGGGCGGTGGCACGCCGGTGAACCTGGATCTGCGCTACCAGACCGCGATGTCCGCCACCAACACCTGCAACGCGACGCCCGCCGATAGCCTGGGTATTGCGGGCGCCGCGGTGATCGCGCCGGCGAACCCGGACGCCTCTATTCTCTTCGTGCGCATGAGCCACCGGGGAGCCAACCAGATGCCGCCGATCGCGACCAATCTCGTCGATACGGCGGGAGTAACACTGCTGCGCGCGTGGATTTCAGGCATGAACAGCGCCTGCCAGTAGTGATTGGTGTGCCTACGCGCGCGTGAGGCGTGCGATGACCACCGAGGTGAAGAGCTCTCGCGTCAGTCGACAGTGAAGTGCCTGCACCGCGCGCACGGGTCGCAACTCAAAATGCGACTGTACAAAGCCGCTTTCCTTGACCAGCTTTTCCCAGCGAGCAATAGTCAACTTGTTCAGGCCGCCAGCACACTCCTCAAATCGGGTGGCGCCGTCGTTCTTGAAGTCGGATCGCCAGCGAATCAGAGAGCCTTCGGTAAATACCAGGTGGGCCCAAGGAAACACTGAAAACAGGTGACCACCGAGTGGGTGATACCAGGTAGGGCCAAACTGCACCATCGCATAGCCATCCTGCGCCAGCATCCTGCCAAACATTCTGAGAATTGCCCCCGGGTCGGCGAAATGCTCGAACGCGTCGGTCGTGAGTACGACATCGGCCGTGTCTTCGAACGAGGTAACAAACTCCACCTTGTGTGACAGTCCTCGCTGCTGGGCTTCACGACGACCAACGGCCAACAGGTTCTCCTGAATGTCGACCGCAACTACGCGCTTGCAACCCAGCTCGGCCAACTCGAGTGCATTGCTACCGGAGCCACAGCCGAAATCAACCACGATCTTGTCGCGCAGCCCGACTAACTGGTCATCGCCAAAATACAGTGCAAGCTTGCTAATTCCACGCTCTTTGAAGGGATCTCCCTCGCTCATTGGGACCCCGCGGCCACCCGGATACCGGCGCTTTAGAAATCGATAGCTGAGACGCGTTCCAATGACGCCCATAGGGTCACTCCTGACCTTCCCGATCAATCCTTAGATTTTTCTTGGCGGCTCGGCACTTTCTGATGTGTTCGCAGCGATGCGTTACCAAATCGTCTACGGCTGAATTCTGCTGTCAATGCCGTGCACTTATGCCACATAAATATGATCACCGCATATACTGAAGAATTCTTAATATGTTCGTCGTGTGACTGGTCTCCAGGAATTGTCGTGAGTTGATACGGCGCGTGGTTGCCGTGTCGACATGAAGACCTGGAGGTCAAGACTCTGGTCGATGCTGCGTTACGACACCTGCACGTTGATGTGGTGCCGTCGCCGACCTCCATCGTATTCAGATGCAAATACGTGCGGTGGCCCCCAGAAATCGCAGGGATTTTGACCGAGCACAACCCCGGCCGGGCGCTCATCGCGAATTCGAGTTGTTATGTGTATTCTATCTGTTGGACATCTGCAGACACCTAAGTGGCACGTGAAGCCGTATGCCGACCGACATGGAGCCCGCTTTGACAAACGCATCAGCAAGTACCCATTTGACAGAAGTGCAACGTGGCGAGCGATTTGAGTTTGGACGGAATTGGGTCCGGTTTCTTGCCGGCGTCAATGAGGACCGCATAGCGGCTGCGGAAGCATCATTGCGCAGGGCGCTTGGGTCGGAGTCGCTCACAGGCAAGGCCTTCGCAGACGTTGGCTCAGGTAGCGGGCTTTTTAGCCTGGCGGCGCGTCGTTTGGGTGCAAAAGTCTACTCTTTCGATTTTGACCCCAATTCCGTCGCCTGCACTGCGGAGCTGCGCAGGCGCTATTTTCCGGATGATCATGCGTGGTCGGTGAATGAGGGTTCGGTCCTCGACCTCGACTTTGTCGGCTCACTTGGGAAATTTGACATCGTCTACTCCTGGGGAGTCTTACACCATACGGGCAAGATGTGGGCGGCGCTTGAAAACGTCGAACACCTTGTGGTTCCCGGTGGCAAGCTGTTCATCGCGATATACAACGATCAGGGGAGTCGCAGCAGACGGTGGCTCCTCGCGAAAAGGCTTTACAATCGACTTCCGCGCCTACTAAAGACACCGTGGGCACTGCTGGTCATCATGCCCACTGAATTCAAGGCGGCCGCATCGGCGTTGCTGCAAGGGCGGATTGGCAGCTATTTGCAGGGCTGGTTTCGGGTTGACCCGTCGAGGGGCATGAACCGCTGGCGGGATGTCATTGATTGGGTTGGGGGCTATCCATACGAATACGCTGCGCCTGATGAAATATTCGATTTCTATAGAGTCCGTGGATTTTCCCTGTCGTGGTTGAAGTGCAAGGGCGCGGGATTTGGATGCGTGGAATACGTCTTTGTCAAAGACAGAATACAGCAATAGTTGCATTGCGCGAGACATGAGTGTCGTGTGGCATCGGATATCGCCTAGATGACTTTCCCTATCTTCTTGATGGCTGGCGACATCAAAGCCAAGTCTCGGTGGCTCTATGGCGAGGACACTTTCGCGAAGGTGTGCAAGACGCTTTTGACGGACGGGACGTTTGCGATGATCGTGTACCGGCTCATGCAAGCCAGCCAGCGTTGCCGGTTAACGCCGCTAACCATGTTTTTCAACAAGGTAAACGTGCTTGTGGGGCAATGTATCATTGGAAGAGGCGCGGAGTTCGACAAGGAATTTGTCCTGGTGCATAGCCAGGGCGTGGTGATCAACAGCGGGGTTCGAGGCGGCGCGCGAATCGCAATTGAGCATCAAGTCACAATTGGAGCTGAAAAGCGCCAGGCGCCAATATTGGGCAATGACATCTTCGTTGGCGCGGGCGCGAAAGTGCTGGGTTCCCTGAAGATCGGAAATGACGTGAAGGTTGGAGCCAATGCCGTAGTCACCTGCGACGTGCCCGATGGAGCCACGGTGGTAGGAGTTCCTGCGCGCGTCGTGAGACTGTACGGAAACCCATTGTGATCACTGATTTGGTATTGGTCGCCTGCGCAGGCGCGTTGATTTACTCTTACGTCTTCTACCCACTGTTCCTCGCAATGGTTACGCGACGCGTGCCTACGGCGCCAGGGAATCCGCAGGAGTGGCCGACGGTAACAATCCTATTGAGCGTATATAACGAAAGGAAACACATTGCGGAGCGGCTGGCCAATCTTCTTGCCCTGGACTACCCCGCGGCACGACTGCAGTTTCTGGTCGGCTCCGATGGATCCACCGACGAGACTGACGACATACTCTCGCGTTGCCTTGATCCGCGATTGCGCTTCGAGCGAATGCCTGCACGAGGAGGAAAGCCGCGTGTTTTGAACCGACTGGTCAGTCTTGCAGGAAATGAGCTGCTGGTGTTTACGGATGCCAATACCATGTTTGCGGCGGACGCACTCAAGAAACTCGCCCGGCACTTTCAAAACCCCGCAATTGGCGGAGTCTGTGGGCGATTGCAGTTGGAGGGGAAGTCGGAGACGGACGAAAGCCTTTATTGGCGGCTGGAGACGTTTCTGAAGACTCGTGAAAGCAGGTTGGATTCATGCCTGGGCGCAAACGGCGGCATCTACGCCATCCGCAGAGCGCTGTGGCCGGGACTGCCAGACAATGCGTTTGCTGATGATTTTGTGATTGGCATGCGCGTGCGCGAGAACGGTAGCCGCGTCATATACGATCCGGACGCTGTGGCAGTGGAAGACATGCCGGAGAAAGTCAGTGCGGAGTTCGCGCGCCGGGTGCGGATAGGGGCGGGGGGTTATCAGTCGTTGGTGCTTTGTTGGCGATCACTGTTGCCCTGGCGAGGAATGTACACCTGGGCATTCTGGTCTCACAAGGTCTTACGCTGGCTTGGTCCATTTTTTATGCTTGGCGCATTGGTCGCCAGTGTGCTGATGCCGTCGGGTGTTTTGAGTTCCGCGATACTCGCAGTTCAGTTGCTGTTTTACGCCCTGGCGGCCGTCGGAGCGACAGGTCTGGGGCGGAGCGCCGTGTTTACCGTGCCGCAGTACTTTGTAGCGATGAACTACGCACTCTTGATGGGGTTCTTTAGATTCATGACTGGCAGGCAACGGGCGGCATGGAAACGTACAACTCGTTGACCACCAAGGTGCGACAGGAATGGAAGTTCACGGCTATGTCGTCCAGGTTTTGTCATGAGTGAGCCAAAGCCGGTAATGCCGCAAATCGGCTATCTCATTAGCCAGTACCCGGCGGTCAACCACACCTTCATTTTGCGAGAAGTACTGGCTCTGCGAAGCCAGGGATTGGAGCTGCATACCGTATCCATCCGTAGAAGCGACCGACCTCTCGAAATGTTGAGCTCCGACGAAGCGGAAGAGTTTGGTCGCACGTTTTCGATAATGGGAGCAGGGGGGTTGCATGCCGCGGCCGCAAACGTGCGCGTTGCATTACGTCGTCCGCTCGCGTATTTGAAAGGCCTGGCGTACGCATGGAGGCTCTCCCGCGGTACGCCAAGGTTGATAGTCAATTACACGTTCTACTTTGTCGAGGCCGTGGTTGCCGGAGATCATTTCGAAAGACGAGGAGTGGGGCATTTCCATACACACTTCTCGAGCACAGTAGCTCTGTTGCTGAGCCGTGTATTTCCGATTAGTCACTCGATTACGCTGCACGGTCCGACCGAATTTGACGATGTGGTGGGATTCCAGCTGGCCCAAAAGGTTGCCAGCGCAAATTTCGTGTCGACGATTAGTCATTACGCTTCCAGTCAGGTGATGAGGGCTTCCGACCCCGCCCACTGGCACAAGGTTCGTGCACTTCGATTGGGCGTGGACCCAAGTGCATTTGCGCCGCGACGACCTCCGGTGCGCGGCGTCGGCGAGCCCTATCAATTGGTATTCGTGGGGCGGCTGGCGCCCGCCAAGGCACAGTTCATGCTGATCGAGGCCGTCGACTTGCTGCGCGCCAGAGGGCGATTGGTCATGCTCACGCTGGTGGGCGAGGGGCCAGCACGGACCGGACTTGAAGCCTTGGTGAGCGAGCGCGGCCTCGGGAACGAAGTCAAGCTGGCCGGCGCCTGCAATCACGACCGGGTGGCTGCGTTCTATAATCAGAGCGATGCGTTCGTGCTTGGAAGCTTTGCCGAAGGCGTTCCGGTAGTGCTGATGGAAGCGATGGCCATGGAGTTGCCCTGCATCGCCACCTGGATTGCGGGAATTCCTGAGTTGATCGATAACGGGATCGATGGTCTATTGGTTCCCCCGGCTGATCCGGCGGCGTTGGCGGATGCCATCGTGCGCCTGATGGATGACCCCGATTTGGCACAGCGTCTTGGAGCGGCAGGGCGTCAAAAGGTTGTCAGCAAATACAACCTCGAGCACAACACCGAGCGTCTCGGGGACGAGTTTCGTCGACTGCTGGCAGCCGAAGCCTCGCACTGAAACCAGTCCATGCGATCTCTAAAGAAACTGATTAAAGCCTGCATCTGGGTCGTAGCGGCAGCAATTACCCTGCCACTGGCACTCTGGGTGAGGCTATGGTCGCTGCGTGGCGGTGACACCGCCTTCCAGTGTGCCTCGCAGTTCATGTCGCTGTTTCCCGGCGTTTCGGGCGTCTGGTTGCGTCAGGCCTTTTACTTCATGGTCCTCGATGCGCCGTGGCCTGGACCGCGAATTTCATTTGATACCCTGCTGACGCGGCGCGATACCAGCTTTGGCCAAGGGGTCTATGTCGGTGTGGCATGCACCCTGAGTCGACGCCACATTGGCGACCACACGCTTGTCGGCACCGGCGTGCACATTGCCAGTTCGCGCGCACGAATATGAGGACGCCAGCAAACCAATCGACGACCAGGGTGGGGCAATTCGCAAGGTAATGATTGGTGTCGACTGTTGGCTGGGCAATTCGGCGGTGATCCTGGCTGACATCGCCGATGGTGCGGTGGTCGGTGCCGGGTCCGTGGTCGTCAAACCGTGTCAGCCTTATGGCGTGTACGTCGGAAATCCGGCGCGACTGATCAAGACCCGCAGCCATGGCGTTTAGTGCGGCGAAAGTTGGAGCGCAGTCCGAAAACTGCGCGTACAGTCGTGCCGCCTGGGGGAGGTGCCGAGGCATACTTCCGGCGCAGGCGATCGTTTGCGACCGTCGTCCCGGCAATTGACACTTCGGTAGTAAGGCAATCCAGAGCGAGTGACCCCACATGCATCCCGATATCGCAGTTTTGATCCCCTGCTATAACGAAGAGCAGGCAATAGCGAAGGTGGTAAGCGACTTCAAGCAAGCTGTGCCAGGCTGCAATGTATTCGTCTACGACAATGCGTCGACGGACCAGACCGCCAGGGTCGCGGCGGCGGCCGGGGCCATAGTCCGGCGTGAGCCGCTCCCGGGAAAGGGCAACGTGGTGCGGCGCATGTTCGCGGATATCGAGGCGGACGTGTACGTCATGGTCGACGGCGACGATACGTACGATGCTTCGAGTGCGCCTGCTCTGGTCAGCAAACTCCTGACCGAATCCCTGGACCTGGTCACCGGAGCACGGACGGAGGTTTCCCAGCAGGCCTACCGCAGTGGCCACAGGTTCGGAAACTGGATGTTGACCTCACTCGTCGCCTGGCTGTTCGGCAATCGATTCACCGACATGCTCTCCGGGTACCGAGTGATGTCGCGTCGCTTCGTCAAATCATTTCCGGCGCTTTCCAGTGGCTTTGAAATTGAGACTGAGTTGACGGTGCACGCCTTGCAGGTACGCGTACCGATTGCGGAAGTATCGACCCCGTACAAAGATCGCCCACCGGGCTCGCACAGCAAGCTGAACACGATCAGCGACGGCGTGCGTATTCTCTCGACTATAGTCCGGCTGGTTAAGGAAGAGCGCCCGCTCTATTTCTTCGGTCTGCTCGGGGTGCTGTTCCTGGGCTTGTCGATGGCCGCCGGTTACCCAGTAATATCCGAATATCTAAGAACGGGTCTTGTACCGCGCCTACCGACCGCGGTGCTCGCCATGGGCCTTGGCGTCATAGCTTCTCTTTGCGTGGTCTGCGGTCTGATACTGGACACGGTCACGAAGGGGCGGCTTGAGGCGAAGCGCATGCACTATCTGAGGGTGCCTATTCGCATGAAGTCGGAATCCTAGGCAGGTAGCTGGTCTTTGAAGATCCACAGCATCGCTCGGGGGTTGCTCTCGGCCACGCTGGTTCGATTTGCAATTGCCGGTACCGCAGGATTCGTCGTCGATGCTGCGGTATTGCATGGATTGACGACCTGGTGTGGCCTTTCGCCCATGGTTGGCCGCGTGGGGAGCTTTCTGTGCGCCTCTCTTGCGACCTGGCAGATAAACCGCCGGTTTACCTTCCGCGCCGGGAGCGATGTCAGCTGGCTACTCGAGTGGTTTCGCTATTTCTGGGCGAGCGTCGCGGGTGCGCTGGTGAACTACCTCGTGTTTGCGCTGCTCATCTTCACCTTGCCCGCTGCGGCTCGCACGCCGACCTATGCGGTGGCAGCCGGATCGATTGCTGGCATGGTGATCAACTTTGTCCTGTACAGTCGAGTCGTATTTCGCAAGCCCGTCGGTCAATCCCCGCGATAAAGGTACCTGGACAGTTGTTGGAGTAGCGGCCAGTGACGAACAAAATATATGAGCGGATTCGGACTTATTGGTTACCGCTGTCATTGATCGCTTATGCGATTGCGGGCCTTGCGACAATTTCCGGTGCAATTGCCTGGGGCGATGACTGGGCCCAGTATGTGATGCACGCCCGCAATCTGCTCGCCGGAATTCCGTACGCGAATATCGGCTATCTGTTCAATGCGGAAGCGGCCAATGTCGGTCCGCCTTCTTATCCGCCTGGCCTGCCGCTCCTGCTCGTTCCTGTGTTGGCCGCATTCGGCATGAACCTGGTCGCATTGAAGGCGGCATGTTTCATCTGTGTGCTGCTGGCGCTGCCCTGCATGTTCAAGGCGTTGGAGCAGGACTTCGGGCGAACCGTGGCCATTGCAGCGACCTTGCTATTTGCCGCACATGTTCAGATTTTTGCGATCCGGAATTCCATCAGTTCCGAGGCACCATATCTGCTGGTAACGATGCTGGGGCTTTGGCGCCTGAGTCGCGAGCGCGCTGAACTGTGGTCTGGCTTTGCACCGGCATTCTGGTCGGGTCTGTCGCTGGGAATTCTCGGCTATCTGGCTGTAATGTGCAGATCGATTGGCGTCTCGATTGTGTTGGCCACATTTGTCTATGGCCTTGCACAACGCAGGCCGTTCAGCTGGTTTGCGGGGCTTGTGGGGTCATTCTCAGCGCTGGTGTGGTTGCAGAAGGTGTTGCTGGTTGCGCCTCCCACCTATGGCGGCGAGCTGCACAGACCAACAGGGGCGCTCATATGGGGTAATGCAGACGGCTACCTGGACGCGTTGGCGAACATCTTCCGTGTGCCAATGGGGCTTTCGCGCGTTGCGGCGGCAGGGGTCACCATCCTGATAGTAGCGGGCCTGGCATTAGTTGCCAGCCGCCGCGAGGGAGCCAGCACATCGGGACGCCTGCGCGCACTCATGGCGCGGATTCCGGCGTCGGTGTTCTATTTGTTGGCGTACCTGGCCGCCTTGTTGTTTGCGGCGATCGCGCCGCAGTCCCGATACCTGTGGCCTGTGCTGCCCATACTGATTGCGCTGGCTGCAGTGTCAGTCATCGCACTGACCGGATACTTTTCGCGGCCCTTGCCCTACCGACGGGCCGTGGCTGCGGTGCTGTTGGTCTACTATGTGGCGCTCAATGCCAGCGCGCCCAGATTGGCTGCCCAGGAGATGGCGAACTGCGCCGAGTGCCAGGAGCTTTACAGCTTTGTTCGAACGCATACGGCGCCAGAAGAGGTAGTGGCATTCGCAAAACCCAGGGCCATGGCTCTTTTGGCGGGGCGAGCGTCATGGGCGTGGCCTCAGGATTACTCCGCGGAAGCATTTCGGTCCAAGCTGAAGGCAATGCACACCAGGTTAGTGGTGGTCGGAGCGCCCGGATCGCAATGGGCGGAGCGCAATCCGCGTTTCGAAATGTCTAGGCCTGTTGGAACAGACGACACCCGTGAAGTGGTTTTTCGCAATAATATGTTCGTGGCGATCCGGCTCGCGCCGCAGCCGCAGTAGCCACGGCGCAAGATCATTGAACCTGGTGTAAATGCCACCTGGAACGCTGTAACAGCGGAGAACGACCGCCAACTTCGTACGCCAGCTACCTGGAATCTGGCTGTTGATTCGATGGGGACATGCTGGCAACCATTACCATCGC
>CAVXRM010000004.1:0-154859 GCA_963764065.1 uncultured Gammaproteobacteria bacterium
CTCACGCCAATGCCACCGACGATCCGACCGTCGATGGTGATGGGAATACCTCCCTGCAGTGGCGTAAAAGCCGTGACGGCCGCCACCGGAATCATGGCCGAGCGCCCCTTGTTGATGATCTCCTCGAGGCCGCGCGTGGGGCGGCGAAACATCACTGCCGTGCGCGCTTTGCCTACCGAGATATCGGCACCCGCCGGAAAGGAGCCGTCGAGCCGCTCGACCACAATGGTCTGGCCCCCGGCATCGACTACGGCGATGGCGCCGCCCGGCGCATCATGCGCGTGGGCGTAGGCCGCAGCCGCAGCCACTGCGCGATGCGCGCCTTCGAGCGTCAGGCTCGGTGCGGCCACGAGATCAGCGGCAGGCGCCGGCGACTGAGACGCCAGGCCCAGGCTGAGCATCAATACGAACCCGACGGCAAAGTGCTTCATGACAGCCCTCCTAGCCGGCCAGTTGCAGCAATGCGCGCTGGCTGGCAAGCGTCACCAGTGCCGGCGCGATAGGAATCGGACGCCGCCAGGGCGCGGGCGCCGGGCGCTGCCGTCGCAGCGTCTCGACTACGCGTCTGGGCGTGCCCAGATCGGTCCAGCCGCAGGGCGCCGCGCCCACGACGCGCAGTCGCTGCTCGGCCCCCTGGACGATGCCCCGCGAGAAATCGACATCAGGAAGCCGTTCATACAGCGTCCGCAATGCCATGCCGCCCGGCTGCATGCCATCACGCGCCAGTGCGGTCTCCATGGCATCGACGATTTCCGGAAGCCGCTCGCGCATCAGGCCCAGGAGCGTTGCGCCCTGCGCCGCGAAAATAAAACTGTTCCACAGCGCACCTTCGCGCAGCAGTGCCTGCGCGCGCTCGACCGGTGGCTTCTCCACGAAGCGCGTTACGGCATGCATTCCGCCTGCCACGCGCTCGCCCGGCACGATGTAGCCGAGCTCCGGATCAGCCTCTTCCGGTGTGATGCCCAGTAGCAGCAGCTTGCCGGGTTCCTGCTGCAGTTGCGTGACCATCCGCTCCAGCCCCAGGGCCAGTGCCGCCTCATCCTGTACGTAGTGGTCCGCCGGCAGGAATACGATGTGCGCCAGCGGATCGCGATTCAATATGGAGAGCAGCGCCAGCAGGATGCCGTTGGCCGTACCGCAATTGCGTGGCTGCACGACGATGTTGTCGGGCGCCATGCCGGTGAGCATCGGACGCCAATGGCGCCGGTGTTTCTCTGCAACGATGGTGCACACGCGCTCCGGCGCCGCAACATGCGCGCCGCGCCCGAGTGCGCCCTGCAACAGCGAGTTCGCCCCGCGCAGGGAGCAGAACTGCTTGGGCACTGCGTTGCCCGCGGCATCGGTGGTGAGTGCCGCGAGGCGCGTGCCGTCGCCGGCAGCCAGCACCATCGACCAGACTTTCTGACTGCTGTTCAACACAAACTGCTCCCCTTGTGCGTTCATTGATTCGCGGCACCGCTCAGTGCGCCGATTTGGAGGCTCTGGCGATGCCGTGGCCCTGCCAGCTCAGGCCACGCGCTGCCCGCGTGGACCATCGTCGCGTATCCAGTGCAGCGCTGCGATGCGCGGCAGGCGACCACTTACGCGCTGCGCGCACCGTGGCCACAGTCGCTAGTTCGCGAGCCGCTGTGTATTGGTTACCTGTGAACTCGTCGCGCTGCATGATTTTTCCTCTGCTGCTGCGCCCACCCGGGACTCACTGTCCCGAGTGGGCGCATGGCGGCTGATGTACTACTTGGCCTTGCTGGCCGGTGTCGGGTCCTTCACATGAACCACGTGCCCACCAACGATGCGATCGCATGTGCCTTTGGGCAGATAGATCCACGCCATCGGCGTGGCATCTGCTTCGACGTGCCCGTGGCAGGCGTTCATGGTAGTCGCGCAGTCGTTCTTGCCGGCCTTCGCGATACCCGCACACTGTTCCTTGTCGCTGTCTGCGGCCACGGCACTGGCCGTAAACGCGCTGCCCGTCAGCGCCAGCAATGCCGGCACCGCCAGGCGCAGAATCGATTCACTCTTGTTCACTGATCTCTCCTTGTTTGCGTGTTGTCGTGGGTGGCCACAATTGGATTCACCACGCTGGATAGAGAGCAATCGTCGTGCCAGCGCGTCGACTCGCGCGTAGTCGCAAGTGCAACTGCACGATTCGCCGCGGAATTTTGCTTGCTGCGCGAATCTCCACTTACAACGCGCACGGCGCGCGCTATCGCGCCACGCATCGCGAGCCACAACGCGTTGTGGCTGGCATCGAAAGAACTTGCGGGCTGGGTGTGCATGTTCAGCGTTGCAGGTCGAGCAGCCCGCGGATGAATACGGAGGCACCGACCAGCTCGACGCCCTGTTGCTCGAGTTCCCGCAGCTGTTGCGCGCCCGCGGCATCCACGAACGACAAGGCGGCGAGATCGATTCGCGCCGGCATCGATTTCCCGGAAATGGAGTCGATCTCGTTGCGCAGCGCCTCAACCCATGGCCTGAGCAGCTTGCCTTCCAGGATCAAGGTTTCGACGCTGTTGGTCGCTGAACGCGTCATTCGCAGCATTGCTTACCCCGGTACGGCACAGCGCCGCCGATCGTCTTCGATCAGTGGAAAGCAAGTCGCGTACCAGCAGGCCGCCGGTTGCAGCCCTATCGCAATGAACGTGATATCAGCGACTTAGCGGCGTCGCCGTTTCATGGAACTGGTGCTGTAGTGGGGCCGGCCGCCATATGTTGCCGCCCGCCACAACGGGTTGCGGTCAGCCGGCCGGGTCGGATTGCCGCGAGATACCCAGGCGCTTCATGCGATGGCGCAAAGTCGCTGGCTTCATTCCCAGGCGCAGCGCCGCACCGCTCTCGCCTTCCACCACCCAGTTGGCGTTGCGGAGCGTCGCCAGGATGTGATCCCGTTGCACGCTGTTCAGGTCCTCTGCACCGCCGCCACTGCCCGCAGGTTCGCCGTCCAGGTCCTCGCTGGCAGCACTCGCAGGCGAAGGGGCTCACGGCCTCCCCCAGCACATCCGCGTCTATGTTCAACGTGCTCGTGGAAGAGAGGATCAACGCGCGCTCGACAATGTTCTCCAGCTCGCGGATGTTGCCGGGCCAGGCGTAGCGCGTCAGCCGCTCCATCGCACTGGCTTTCGATGGATTCCACCCGGCGGCCAATCTTCGAGCCATATTTCTGCACGAAGAATCGCACCAGCAGCGGTATATCCTCGGTACGCGCGCGCAATGGCGGCAGGTTCACGGGAAAGACATTCAAGCGGAAGAACAGATCCGAGCGAAAGCTGCCGGTCGCGATGGCCTTGGGCAGATCGCGATTGGTGGCGGCGATGACGCGCACATCGCACTTGATGGTCTGGTTGCCGCCGATACGCTCGAATTCACGCTCCTGCAGCACGCGCAGCAGCTTCAATTGCACATCGGCCGTGACATCGCCGATCTCGTCCAGGAAGATCGTGCCCCCGTGCGCGAGCTCGAAGCGCCCGATGCGGCGCTGGATCGCGCCGCTGAAGGCCCCGCGTTCATGACCAAAGAGCTCGCTCTCGACCAGGCCCGCAGGCAGCGCCGCGCAGTTGATCTTGATGAAGGGCTTGTCGGCCCGATTGCTGGACGAATGGATGGCGCGCGCGATCAGCTCCTTGCCGGTGCCGGTTTCCCCAAGGATCAGCACGGTGGCATCAGTCGGCGCGACCTTGCGCACATCCTTGAGCACTCCGACCAGCCCGGCGCTGGCACCGACGATTTCCTCGAAATTGTGGACCGACTTGATTTCCTCGCGCAGGTACACGTTTTGCGCCTGCAGGCGTATCTGCTCCTGCTCCATGCGGATGCGGTCGGTGATATCGACGAACATCGTGCGCGTGTAAGTGCCATCCGGGCTGGGCTTCGACCACCACTGGATGAAGATCTGCCGGCCGTCTTCTTTGCGACGCAACTCCAGCACCACGCCGCTGGTATCGGTGCCGCGGCCAACCGACTCGAAGGCCTCGTTCAGGCGTCGCCGCGCGTCCGGTGTGTCAGGAATCAGGGAGCGGCCGTAAGTCACCGACACGTCCTCCGCCTTCACGCCCAGGATGCGCAGTGCCGCGCGATTGGCCCGGATGAAGCGTGTGTCGAGCCCCTCGTGCACGTAGGCAATGGGCGCCTCGTCGAACAGATCACGAAAGCGATCCTCGCTCGCGCGCAGCTGCTGCTCGACCTTCAGGCGCTCGAGTTCGGCGCCGGCCCGGGCCGCGAAGATCTGCAGAATGAACAGCAGGCGCGGTTCACTGGGCATCGGCTCTTCGTCGAAGGCGCACAAGTGCCCAAGTACCTCGCCGGCCTGCGATTTGAGCGCCACGCCCAGATAGCTTTCTATGCCGGCCTCGCGCGGCGCATATTTCGCCTGCACACCGTTCGGGATATGGCAGATGTCACCGGCAATTACTTCCTGGCAAGGCGTACCAACCAGGTCGTATTCGATATTGTCAACGATGCTGCCGTTGGACCAGAAGGCCAGCGTGCGGATACGCTGGTTCGGCAGCAGTTCGGATACGAACGCATGATGCACGCCCATCGCTTCGGCGACGCGGCGTACCAGGTTGCGCAGGAAGTCGTCGCCAGTAGAGTGCGCCGTGCCCTCCACCACAGAGCGCAGCAGCTCGAGTTCGCTCACCGGTGCGACGTCCGTGCCGACCGCAGACATGATTCATCCCTGGCTGACAGATGCAGCGCAGCCTAAGCCGCCGGTCCGCCGGTTGCAACACGGCGCTGCAGCCAGCTGTCCACCGCTATGCGGCCGGGGCCCATCAGCATCACCACCAGGATCATGAACCCCCACAGCACATGATCGCCCAGCGCAGCCTCGGAGCCCTCCGCCAGCAGCACCTGCCGGTAGGAAATCACCGCCATGGCATTCACTGCGAACAGGCCCAATGCACCCACGCGTGAAAACAGTCCGATGTACAGCAGCACGGGGAAAAACAGCTCGCCAAAGGTGCCAACGATTGCAGCCAGCTGCGGCGGCAGGAGCGGCACATGGTATTCGTCACGGAACAGTCCAAGTGTCGATTCCCAGGAACTGAGCTTCAGCCACCCCGACTTGCTGAACTGCCATCCCACATAGCAGCGGGTGCCGAGCAATAAAAGCGATTGTAGTCGATCGAGCCAGCTGCCCAGGACCCTATGGCCCACGACGAGGTTGCGAAGCAGTTTCACGATGCATTACTCCCCAAGTGATTCAAGTCAGAACTACCAGCACACCCGCAGTAAGCAGGCGCTGCAGGGCACGAACGAGGTCGAATTGTTCATCGCCTGCCGCCAGCGCGCGCTCCGCGGCGGGGCCGAGCGCCAGGCCCGCCGCCAGGGCAGCGACCAGCGCGAATTCGCCCTCACGCAGGCGATGGAATTCCAGGCCGTCCGGGCCCTCGCACACCAGTACCCGCTCACCGCCGGCATCCAGGCGCACGACTTCGGGGGTGGCGCCAGGCTGGTTTGACATCCAGATGCGCACGATGGGATAGCCCGAACTCACCAGTCGCGCCGCAGGATGCAAGGCCAGGCGCAGCGCATCGTAGGACTCGGGATCCACGCGGCGCAGATCCTCCACGCTTGCCGCCGCCGGACGCCCGGCGATCGCGATCTCCTGCACTGCCCATTCCAGTTCTGCCACATCGGCAAGATAGGCGTACTCGCCGTCGACAAAGCGGGAGCGCAGAAACAACGCAAACGATCGGCCGATGTTGTGCAGGTCGCCGGATCGTGAGGGAAATGCGCGCTTGGTAGTCGCGTGACAGCCGGGAGAAGTAGGCCTCACCGACCAGCTGCTCAATTACCGGAAACTCCACCGCCAGGGCCTTGCGGAATCCGACCTGCAGGTTGTTGCGATAGATATCGATCCTGGCGGTGGGCGTCATGCCGGATACCTGCACGATGGCCACGAGACGTTCGTTGTCGGCATCAAACAATGCCGCGCCGAAGCGCTGCTGCAGTTCACGCAACGGCAGCATGGCGGGTCTCCAGGAGCTGGTCAGCGCGCGCCGCCTCGGCCAGTAGCGCAGCCAGCGGCGGTATGTCCGTGTCCCACTCGATCAGCGTGGGAACGTTCCCAACAAATGCCAGCGCTTCGGCGTACAGCGCCCAGACCTCGGGACACACTGGTGCGCCGTGCGTGTCGATACGAATCTCGGTGGCGCCGCTGCGTTGCACGCTGTGACCGGCCAGATGAATTTCCTGGACCGCGGCGCGAGGTATGCCGCGCAGGTATTCATGGGCGTCGAAGCCGTGGTTCATGGCGCTGACATAAATATTGTTGACGTCCAGCAGCAGGCCGCAGCCGCACTCTTCCACCAGCTGCGCCAGGAACTCCCACTCCGTCATTTCCGGCCCCTTGAAGCTGAGATAACTGGAAACGTTTTCGATCAGTACCTGCCTGCCGAGCCAGTTCTGCAATTGATCGATGCGACCGGCGATATGCCGTAGTGCCTCGCCCGTGTAGGGCATCGGCAGCAGGTCGTTCATCCAGCGGCCGTCAATCGAGCCCCACGAGACGTGCTCTGAGACCAGGGCTGGCCTTATCTCACCCACCAGCCCCTTGAGCTGCGACAGATGATGAAAGTCCAGGGGATCCGTGGAACCCAGCGACAGACCTACACAATGCAGGGAAACAGGATAGCGCTCGGCGATTCGTGCCAGGTAGTCGCGCGCGACCCCGCCAGCGCCGAAATAGTTCTCGCTGTGAGCCTCGAACCAGCCAATATCCGGCAGTTCGCGGATGACTTCGGCATGGTGCTGGGCCCGCAGACCGACGCCGGCTCGCACCGGTATCGGCCTGCGGCCCAGACTTGCCATCGTGCTTGTCGCCTTCATAAAGGCGTCAGCGCCAGGGCTTACTTCGCGGCGCCGAGTTTGCCGCCAACAATACGCTCGCAGGTACCGGCGGGCACCTTGACCCATTCCGTGGCTGCGCCGTCCTTCTTGCCCTGGCCAGCACAGGCATGTGCGGCGCCGGCGCAATCGTTCTTGCCCGCCTTCGCGATGCCATAGCACTTTTCGGTCGCGGTCGTGGCAGCCTCATCGGCCAGCGAGCTCGCAGCGAAATTCAGGGCGAACAGTCCGCCGATCGCTGCGGCCACTGCAGTCTTTGTCGAGATCATCGTTTTGCTCCTTGGTGTGTTGTGTTGCCGGGCAGTTGCCGCAACGCCGACTCGCTGCCCGCATACTGAAAAGCAAACCCTGTGCCACACCCCGGATGGGAAAGGAATCAACTGCTTGGCGCTCTCGCCGTTGCCGCCCGCAACATGCCGTGGGAGGTCGCCGCAACATATCGTGGTCTGGATAGGCAAGCTTGTCACCCGGCGTATACTCGAATTCAACGGGCAGGCAAGCGCGGTCCGGAACCGACACCATATGAAAATAAGATTCTGGGGAACGCGCGGATCCATCGCCAAGCCAGGGCCGGCCACGATTCGCTATGGCGGCAATACTTCCTGCGTTGAATTGCGCACCGAGTCGGGCACCATCGTGATCTTCGACTGCGGCACCGGTGCGCACGAGCTCGGTCGCGAGCTGGTGCGGCAGCACGGCAAAGCCACTCGCGGGCATATCCTGATCAGCCATACGCATTGGGATCATATCCAGGGTATCCCGTTCTTCGAGCCCTTCTTCGAAGCAGGTGGCGAGTGGGACATCTATGGTCCCAAGGGTCTGATGCAGAGCATCCGCGAAACGCTCGCCGGGCAGATGGAGTACACCTATTTCCCTATTGGCGTGGAGAAGTTCGGCGCCACGATTCGCTACCACGACCTGGTGGAGGGCGCCTTCAGCATCGACGACGTCAGCATCGTCACGCAGTACCTCAATCATCCGGCGCTCACGCTCGGCTACCGCGTGCGTGCCGACGGCGCAACCCTGGTGTACTGCTGCGATCATGAACCTCACGTGGCGGCAGCCGGCTCCGGCACGCTCGAGCTCAGCGGCCCGGACCGCCATCACGTCGATTTCCTGGCCGGCGCCGACCTCGTGATCCACGACTCGCAGTTCACGGCCGAGGAATACCCGCAGCGCATCGGCTGGGGACACAGCCCGGGCGAATACGTCGTGCAGGTGTGTCAGGCGGCTGGCGTAAAGCAGGTGATGCTGACGCACCACGATCCGATGCGGGACGATGCTGCAGTGGATCGTGTCATCGCGGGCCTGCGAGAGCGCGTGGCGGGTACTCACCCGCCCCTGGAGGTGCATGCGGCTGCCGAAGGCCAGATCGTGCAGATTGCATCCAACCTGGAGCGCGCCCCGGCTGCAACCTCGGCAATGCAGGAGGCACACGCCACCATCGAAGCGGTCAGCCTCAAGCATCCGGTACTGATGCGCGTGGCCGACGACAAGCTCAGTCACATGCTGCAGGAAGCCATGCGGCTGGAAGGCCTGCCTGACCCCATTGTGCCGCGAACCTCGGACTACCTGGACACGGCATCCACCGACCACTATTCACTGGCGCTGATCCAGCACGACCCGCCGGCCATTGATGGGCTGGAGATCGCGCGCCGGATTCAGGCGAGGCAGGTCGACCCCGACCAGCGACTCCCGGTCGTGCTGGTCACCACCGACCCGGACCAGGTGGCTCGCAACGCCGGCGCCGCCATGGACTGGCTGATCGCACCCTTCACGCTGAGCTACGTGCGCACCAAGCTACGCTACTGGACCCTGCACCTCGCCTGCCGCTGGGTGCCAGCGCGCCCGCCTGCCGATGAGCCGCAGCGCCTGGAAATGCTGACCCGACTGGCAGTGCTCGACACGCCACCGGAAGAACGCTTCGATCGCATCACGCGCATCGCCGCCGCCACCTTCGATGTGCCGATTGCTCTTATCAGCCTGGTGGACAAGGATCGCCAGTGGTTCAAATCCTGCGTCGGCATCAATGTCAGCGAAACACCGCGCGAGCTCGCCTTCTGCGCCCACGCGGTCGAGCAGCACGCCGATGTCGTGGTCGACGACACGCTGCTGGATGACCGCTTCGCCGACAACCCGTTGGTCACCTCGGGTCCGCGTATCCGCTTTTACGCCGGGGCCCCGCTCATGCTGAAGAACGGTGCCTGCCTCGGCACCCTGTGCGTGGTCGACACGCGACCGCGCCACCTGAGCGCCGCGGATCTCGTAAGCCTGCACGATCTGCGCGACATGGTGATGGAGCAGCTGGCGCGTACTCAGCCCGGCGGCTGAATGGCCGGCGGTCGATCGTAGCGCAACTTCAGGAAGGTGATGCCGGCGCCCATCATGAATCGCCAGGCACCCTCGACCTCCTTCGAATACAACTCATCGCGCTCGCGCACCGCCCGCAACAGGCAGTCGAGCCACAGGTCATAAAGGTGCGGCGGAATGTCGCGGCCGTGCTTGCCGTGCGCCGCCGCGATGCGCTCGAGATAGGCCTGGCATTCGGGCCAGCCCAGGGCGACATACTCCACCAGCATGTAGAACGAACTCTGCAGCATGCGTCGCTGCTTGCGAAAATCCGTCTCCTGGAATTTCTCGCGCACTTCGGCGGAGGATTCCAGGAACAGTTCGTAGAAGCGCTGGAAGAACTGCTCGCCGCGCAGGCAGCGCGCCAGGCTGTCGTTGAACACCTCGATCTCGCTTCGGTCCATGGCGGTCCTCGCTATCGGGCGACCAGAACAGTATCAGCCTGCCAGACCCACGCGGTGCAGCAACTGCGCGAAGCGTGGATCGGCGCGCAGGTTGTCGTAGCGGGCATCGACCTTGAGGTGCGTCAACCTGGCACTGCGGTCGGCGTAGGACTTCTCCAGCCAGTTCATGGCCTGCTCGACATCACCCAGCCGCGCGTAGAAGGACGCAATCTCCTCGGATACCGGCAGTGGCTCCGCCTCGAGTACCTTGATGCGTTGTCGCAGGAACCCGGGCCACGCGTCATTGGCAAAGGCCGCTTTGAAAGCCTCCACGCTCGCAGCCGACTCGCCGTCCAGCTTCTTCTGTCGCGCGTAGACCGCCACGGCCTCCTGGTAGGCCTGCATGTTGGCGTGGGCTTCGAACAGGAAGTAATTGGTGTCGGCGAATTTCCGGCCGATCTTCAGGGTGGCCTGCAGCTGCGCAATGGCTTCCTCGAAACGCCGGGCGGAATTCAGGGCAATGCCGAGAGCGAGGTTGGCGACCTGCGACAGGGGGTCGAGCGCTACCGCGCTGCGGCTCTCGGCGAGGCCGGCATCGAACCTGCCCAGGTTGACCAGCAGTTCACCGTACCACTGGTGGGGAGCGGGAGCCTTGGGATTGAGCTCGATCGCGCGCTGGAACTGGCGCTCCGCCCCCGCCCAGTCGAATTCATAGAGCGCGAGTATCAATCCCAGCGAAGCGTGGGCTTCCGCCAGGCCGTCTTCGATCGCCAGCGCCTGCAGGATTGCGGTCTTGGCCTGCGGCATGGTTTCCGTGGCTTTGGCGGTGCGATCGTAGATCGGCAGCAGGCTGTAGCAATCGGCAAGACCAGTGTAGGCCAGCGCATAGCGGGGATCGATGGCAATGGCCTGCTGAAAGAAGCCCACGGCCTTGCGGAAATCTTCCGGCGAGCGCCGATTCCAGTGAAAACGGCCGCGCAGGTACAGCTGATAGGCCTCGGGGTTCGGCACCGCGCTGCGCGCCGGCAGCGCGCCACTGAGCAGTGCAACACTCAGCGCGCGCACCACCGCTGTGGCGATCTCGTCCTGCACCTTGAAGATATCCTCCAGCGTGCGATCGTAGGCCTGCGACCACAGGTGGTAGCCGGTGTCGACCCGGATCAGCTGCACCGTGACCCGAATGGTGTTGCCCGCCTTGCGCACGCTGCCTTCGAGCACATGGGCCACATGCAGCGCTGCAGCAATCTCGGGAATGGTCGCCTGCCTGCCCTTGAAGTAGAAGCTGGAAGTGCGCGCTGGCACGCGCAACTCGGACACCCCGGTCAGCAGCGCGATCAGCTCCTCGGCCAGGCCGTCGGAGAAATACTCCTGGTCCTTCAACTCGCTCATGTCGATGAAGGGCAGGACTGCAATCGATTTCTCGGGCGGTGCCTGCGCAGTGGCCGCGGAGTGCGCCGCGGCCTCGGCGGGTCGTGTCGACTTGTGCAGATACCAGGCCAGGGCAATCGTGACCGGCACGCCACCGATCAGCGCGATCGTGGTGACGCGCATGATGGCGGAATGCCAGGCAAACGCCTCCCCGATCATCTGCTCGAAGTGCAGGCTGGCGTAGGCAAAGGCGGCATACGCGAGCATCCACTGGGCGACCTTGTGGTCGACGATGCGCGTCCACAGCCGGGCCAGCGCCGGCCCAATCCTGTGCCAGCCGGTCTTGGCCTTGCCCTCGACAGCGTGGATTGTCGGTAGCTCCGTCATGGTGCTGCACCCGGGCCGCATCGCCCAGCCAATTTATCGGTTGCCGATGCCGCCAGTGTCAAGTCAGAATACTGCCTCAGGGCTGTCGCTTCCCGCATCGACATCTTGCCGTCAATTGAATCCTATAGATACTTTGGCGTTGGTTCGATACCCGGTCTGGAGCCGTTGGCCGACGGCGCTGGCTTTCGCCGCCCTGCTGATAGGTGCCTGCGCGCACGCCGGTGACACCACCCGCTTCCGCCTCGAACAGCTACCCCAGCATTGGCTTGACGACCAGGGCCAAGCGCTGAGCTTGAGCACCCTCGGTGGGCACCGCGTGATCCTGTCGATGTCCTGGTCGCAGTGCCATCACACCTGCCCCACCACTTTGGCCCGGCTGCGCCGCATGCAGGAAGCGCTGGACCAGCGCAATGAACCGGCCAGCTTCGTGATAATCGGCTACGATCCGGACCAGGACACTCCGGCGAACTGGCGGCAGTATCGTGCCAATCGACGACTTGAACGGCCCAACTGGTACTTCCTCACCGGGAGTCGGCAGAACGTGCGGCAGCTGGCACACCAGCTGGGTTTTGAATTCTGGATCTACGACACTCACGTGCTTCATGACCCGCGGATTGTCGTGTTCAATGATGAGGGATCGCTTAGCGCAACATTGACCGACGCCAACAACGACTGGCTGGCGTCCAGATGACCAACGGAAGCTAATCCATGCAGAGTATGAAGACGACTCGCAATTCATGGTGGCCCTGCGCCGTAGTGCTGTTGCTGTGCGCTGGCCCGGCGGCGATTTCACCTGCACAGGCCGCGAGCGCTACCGCGAAGGACGCCAGCATCGCGGAAATGCAGCGCAAGCTCGACGAGAGCCTGCTGGCCATCAAGGCACTGACGGAGCGGGTACGCGAACTGGAGGCGAAGCAGACCTCGACTGCACCGACCACACCGGCGGCGACCGCTGCAACGCCGCCAGCGCCACCAGAAGCACAACGCCTCGAAGCTACCGAGCAGCGGGTCACTCAACTCGAGAAAGCGGATGCGAGCCGCAAGTCCGCTGATAGCGGCTTGCCGTTGCACGGCTTTGCGGATGTAGGCGCCGGTACCCACAACCCGATCAATCCCACTCTAAAGGGATTCTATGTCGGCAATCTGGATTTCTACATGGCGCCACGCCTGGGCGATCGCACCCGTGCCCTGTTCGAGCTCAATACTGAAGTGGGCTCTGAAGGCAACGTCGACATCGACCTGGAGCGCGCCCAGATCGGCTACCAGTTCAGCGACGAGACCACGGTGTGGCTGGGCCGCTTCCATACGCCCTACGGCTACGTCAACACAGCGCTGCATCACGGCAGTTGGGTCAACAACTCGCTGCGCCGTCCGCGCTTCCTGCAGTTCGAGGACAATGGCGGCATCGTGCCGGCGCATACCGTGGGCCTGTGGGCCAGTGGTGCGCGCCACGTAGGTGACGGCAAGCTGCTGTACGACCTCTACGGCGGCAACAGCCAGCAGATCGTCGATGGCGCGCTCGACATGCGCAATGCCGGCAGCCCCCATGGCAACCTGATGGGCGGGGCGCGTGCGGGCTACCAGTTCAACACGGGTGCGCTCGCAGGACTCACGCTGGGCCTGCATGCCTTCACTGCCCGCATCACTTCCGATCAGCCTGTCAGCGCCACCCGCCTGCGCAGCTACGGCGGCTTCGTGGTGTACGACACCGACCAGTGGGAAAACATTGCTGAAATCTATGTCTTCAACAACGAAGACCTCGCTGGCAGCAGTGGCAGCCATCGCAGCACCGCGGGCTTCGTGCAGTTTGGCTACCGCGTGCCATGGGGCGTGCCCTATGCGCGCTATGAACGCGCCGTGCTGGAACAGTCCGACCCGTATTTTGCCCTGCTCGATGGCGGTGGTTCCTACTACCGCGCTGCGCTGGGCCTGCGCTTTGACGTCGACCTGAGATCGGCACTGAAGCTGGAAATTGCCAATACACGTCAGACTGACCGATCCCGCGATCAGTACGGCGAAGGGCTGGTGCAATATGCCATTCGCTTCTGACCGGCTGCGCGATTGTCGCTTCTGGCTGCTGGGCGCAGTGCTGTGCACCTGCACGTCCGCCGCCGTGACCAGTGACCTGTATGTGGTTTGCAATTCGAATGTGAGCCTGCGACCTGTTGACGTACGCGAGGTGTTCATCGGCGAAAAGAGCTTCGCCGGTTCCGTCAGGCTTACGCCGGCCGACAATCTTGCGGCGCAGGCTGCCTTCCTGGGCCGGGTGGTGAAGTTCACGCCGGACAAGTACGCCAGCCTGTGGACCAAGAAGGCCTTCCGTGACGGCGCCAGTCCGCCACTGGTCATGGTCAATGATACCGAAGCGATCGCTTACGTCAGGCAGACCCCAGGGGCCTGCAGTTATGTCGAGGCGGTTCCACCCGCAGGCGTGGCGGTGGTGGCCAGGTTTTGACAGCAGGGATGCAAGCCAGCGCACATGGTCAAAGTCAAGCAGTTGAAACTGCGCATCCTGGCGCAGTTCCTACTCATCATTGCTCCCATCACGCTGGTGCTCATCTACCAGGCGGTTGCCGACCTGCGCCGCACCGCGGCGATTGACAGCATAGTCCAGCGCCACAGCCTGTCGCAGGCGACCCGCGATCACTTCGAGTCCTTCATTACCCACGCCGCCGATGCCGTGGATACCGGCAGTCTTGGCCAGCGCGCCGATGATGATCTGCGCGCGGCTGCGACCTCGCTCGCAGCACTGCGCCTCAAAGACCAGCGCGCAGCGGCGCTCGCCGCCCAGCTGGACGAACTGTCTGCGCAGATCTCGGTCGCCATGCCGGTGAATCGCCTGTTGGCGCATCAGGCCCGCATCAAGCAGTTGCGCGAGCAGATTCGTGCGCTCGACGCCGACTACGAAAAGACCAGCACCCAGACCATCGCGCTGTCGATCGATTCGGCCCGCCGCCAGAGTTCCGTGGTCGCGGCCGCCACGCTGTTCACGCTGTTGCTGGCGGCGTGGTTCATGTACAGCATGATCACTGGCGTCACCGAGCCGCTCAATGCCGCCGTCGATCTGGCCGGACGCATCGCCGCGGGCCATTTCGATGCCGCCGCGGGCACAGCTGCCCCGGCGCGACCTGGGCAACCTGCTGGCCTCATTGCAGATGATGAGCGAGAAGCTGCGCCAATCGCAGCTGGCGATCGAGGAAGACCAGCGACAACTGGAATCAGCGCGTGGCCGAACGCACGGCCGAGGTGGAGGCCCGCACGCGCGAGCTGACCCGTTCGGTCGGCGAGCTGCAGGTTCTGAATGAGGTCGGCCAGGCGGTCAGTTCGTCACTCGACCTCGAGACCGTGCTGGCAACGGTCATCGCGCGCTGCAGTACGCCTGGCCGAAGGCGATTCCGGCACGCTCTACCAGCTGGACGAACTCGACGGCGTATTCGATCCGCGTGCCAACTTCGGTGTCAGCGACGAGATGATCGAGACGCTGCGCGACTCGCACATCGTGCTGGGCGACGGGCCGGTGGGCATGAGCGCGCTGAAGCGCGCGCCGGTGCAGATCAGTGACATCGAGACCTCTGACTACCGGCTCAGCAACTTGTGGCTGCACGATGGCATACGGGCGGTCATTTCGGTGCCCCTGCTGCGCGAGGATCACGTCAACGGTGCGCTGGTGATTCGCCGCAAACAGGCCGGCGACTTTCCGCCCTCGGTGGTGAAACTGCTGCAGACGCTGGCCTCGCAATCGGTGCTGGCCATAGACAATGCCAGGCTGTTCAAGGAAAGCCAGGCCAAGAGCGAGCAGCTGGCGGAAGCCAGCAAGCTGAAATCGCAGTTCCTCGCCAACATGTCGCACGAACTGCGCACGCCGCTGAACGCGATCATCGGCCTGACCGAAATGCTGCACGAAGATGCGCAGGAACTGAAGCGTGCCGAGGAACTCGAGCCGCTGGAGCGCGTGCTGCGTGCGGCCCACCACCTGCTGGAGCTGATCAACGACATCCTGGACCTGTCGAAGATCGAGGCCGGCAGGATGGATATCCACGTCGAGACCTTTGCCGTGGCACCGCTGGTCGACGAGGTCGTCGGCCACGATTGCCCCGATTGCGGCCAAGAACGGCAACGAGATCGTCGTGCGCTGCGCGGCTGACATCGGCGACATGCACGCCGACCAGACGCGCATTCGCCAGGCGCTGCTCAATCTGGTCAGCAACGCGAGCAAGTTCACCGAGCACGGCAAGGTGACGGTCGCGGTCACGCGCGGGTCCAGACCGGGGTATCGATGAGATCACCATGGCCGTCAGCGACACCGGCATCGGCTTGTCGCCGGAGCAGATGAGCCGGCTATTCCAGGAATTCGTGCAGGCCGACGCCTCGACCACGCGCAAGTACGGCGGCACCGGGCTGGGCCTGGCGATCAGCCGCCGCTTCTGCCAGATGATGGGCGGCGACATCGCGGTGCAAAGCCAGCTGGGCCAGGGCTCGACCTTCACGATACGCCTGCCCGCGCGGATCGAGACTGCCCAACCCGCGCCGCTCCCGCGTCGCGTGCGGCCCGAGCGCCTGCCGGCGCGCCGACGTCCAGGGTTCGCTGATACTGGTCATCGACGATGACGAGACGGTGCGCGAGGTGCTGGCGCGCTACCTGGAGCGCGAAGGTTTCCAGGTGCGCACCGCGGATGGTGGTCGCGAGGGCCTGGAGCTCGCGCGCGCCGTACACCCCGCCGCCATCACGCTCGACATCAACATGCCGGATCTGGACGGCTGGACGGTACTGGCGGCGATCAAGGGCGATCCGCGGTTGGCGGACATACCGGTGATACTGGTGACTATCGAGGACAATCGCAGCCGTGGCTATTCCCTGGGTGCGACCGAGTACATGACCAAACCGGTGGACCGTGAGCGGCTGGCGAGCCTGCTGCACCAGATCAGCAGCCCGGTCGCTCGCCGCGTGCTGCTGGTGGATGATGATGCCATCATGCGCGAGAGCGTGCGGCGCGCCCTCGAACAGGAGCAGTGGGAAGTCACCGAGGCGGCCAATGGGCGCGTCGCGCTGGAGCAGCTGGCCTCCACGGGCTTCGATGTGATCCTGCTCGATCTGATGATGCCGGAAATGGACGGCTTCGAGTTCCTGGTCAGGATGCACCAGCGGCCCGAGTGGCAGGACATTCCGGTACTGGTGCTGACCGCCAAGGACCTGAGTCCGGAGGACCATCAGCAGCTGAATGGCCATGCCGAGCGGGTGATGCAGAAGAATGCTTCCGAGCTGGATGAGCTGCTGCGCGAACTTGGCCGCATGCTGCCGCGCTCCATCGAGCGCGGCCAGCAGCAGCAGATCCGCGAGATGCTGGCATGAAGATCCTGTACGTGGAGGACAACGAGGACAATATCTACGTGCTCGAAACCCGCCTGAAGCGCCACGGACACGAGCTGGTGATCGCGCGCGACGGCGCCAGTGGCGTGCAGCTGGCCGCGAGCGAACTGCCCGACCTGATCCTGATGGACCTGAGCCTGCCGGTGCTCGACGGCTGGGAGGCGACGCGCCAGATCAAGGCGGCGGCGCCCACCCGGCACATTCCTGTCATCGCCCTGACCGCCAACGCCATGAGCGGCGATCGCGAGAAGGCGCTGGCCGCCGGCTGCGACGATTTTGACACCAAGCCCATCGTGCTGCCGCGGCTGCTCGAAAAGATGCTGCTCGCCCGGCCGACCGACGCAATGTCCGCTCGCAGAGTGGGCACCACCTGGGAGTGCGCATGACCAAGATCCTGCTGATCGAAGACAACGAACTGAACCGCGACATGCTGTCGCGCCGTCTGCAGAAGCGAGGCTATGAGATCGTGATGGCCGTCGACGGCGAGAGAGGCGTCGGCCAAGGCGCAGAGCGAAGCGCCGGCCCTGATCCTGATGGACATGAGCCTGCCCGGGATCGACGGCTGGGAGGCGACGCGGCGGCTGAAGGCTCGCCCGCGACCCGCCATATCCCGATCATCGCGCTGACCGCGCACGCCATGGCGGGCGACCGCGACAAGGCACTGGCGGCCGGGTGCGACGACTTCGACACCAAGCCGATCGAGCTGCCGCGGCTGCTGCAGAAGATTGCAACGCTGCTCAAACAGGGATAGTACAGCTTGAGTCCGGATCGCGCCACCCTCAACCACCTGCGGCACGAGCTGCACACGCCGCTGAATCACATCATCGGCTACAGCGAGATGCTGCTCGAAAGCGCCGCCGAAGGCAGCCTCGGGGCGCTGGACACCGGGCTTGCACGGACTGCACGAGAATGCGCACCAGCTGATGCTGCTGGTCGATGAAGTGCTCGGGCCCACGCGCAAGGAGTCCAACGAGATCGACCTGCGCAGCCTGAGCGCGCGGGCTGCCGCGCCGATTGACAGCCATCATTGCCGCCACCGATGAGCTCAAGCGGCAGGCGCAGCAGCATGGACGCCGCCGAGGCCGTCCAGGATCTCGAGCGCATCGCCGCTGGCCGCGCAGACTCTGCGAGACCATGATCGCCGATGGGGTCAACGCGCTGCCCGCGACAGCCGGCCGCCGATTCGGACACGGCGCGCATGGCGATGCCCCTGGCGCGCGCGACGGAGACCGGCATCATCCTGGTCGTCGACGACAATGCCACCAACCGCGAGATGCTCAGCCGCCGGCTGACACGTGCCGGGCATCACGTGCAGGTGGTGGCGAGTGGGCCGGAAGCGCTGGCGCTGCTGCGCCGGGAGCCCGTCGACCTGGTGCTGCTGGACGTGCTGATGCCGGAGATGAACGGCTACGAGGTGCTGCAGCAGCTCACGGCGGACAGCACGTTGCGCGAGATTCCCGTCCTCATGATCTCGGCGCTCGATGAGATGGACAGCGTCGTGCGCTGCATCGAACTGGGCGCCGAGGACTATCTGCCGAAGCCCTTCGACCCGGTGCTGCTGCGGGCGCGCATCGGCGCCTGCCTGGAGAAGAAGCGGCTGCGCGATCGCGAGGCCGTGCACCTGCGCGAGCTGGCCGAGTGGAACCAGAAGCTCGAGCAGCGCGTCGAGGAGCAGGTGGCGCTGCTCGACCGGCTCGGGCGGCTCAAGCGCTTCTTTTCGCCGCAGCTGGCCGAACTCATCGTCGCCGGCGGCGCCGACGATCCGCTGACGACCCATCGCCGCGAGCTGACGGTCTGTTTCCTCGATCTGCGCGGCTTCACGGCGTTCGCCGAGAGCGTCGAGCCCGAGGAAGTCATGGGCGTGCTGCGCCAGTATCACGCCGACATGGGCCGTCTGGTCATGGAGCACGAGGGCACGCTGGAGCGCTTCACCGGCGATGGCATGATGGTCTTCTTCAATGACCCGGTGCCGGTACCCAACGCAGCCGAGCGCACCGTTCGCATGGCCCTGGCGATGCGCGAGCGGGTCAGCGAGCTGATCGGCTCCTGGCGCAAGCTGGGCTACGAGCTCGAGCTCGGCATCGGCATCGCGCAGGGCTACGCGACGATCGGCGCGATCGGCTACGAGGGACGCTGGGACTACGGCGCCATCGGCCCGGTGACCAATCTCGCGGCGCGTCTGTGCGGTGAGGCGAAGCCCGGGCAGATCCTGGTTTCCAAGCGTCTGCTCGCCACTACGGCCCATCTGTTCGAGATTGAAGCCGTTGGCGAACTGAGCCTCAAGGGCATGCAGCGCCCGGTCTCGGCTTACAACATTGTCGACCTGAAATCGTAGCAGCCTACCCGTGCTGACAGGGCTGCAGATCAGGCTCTACCCAGCTGCAGCGCGCCTCAACGCTGAATAGCCGCTCGCGCGAGTAGTGTTGCAATGGCCACGAGCTCGACGTCATGGGCGAAGCGAGCAAGTCGCTCAAACCGTCTTCGAAACCCGCCCCGGCTTGCTGCGCCCTGAGCGCGGCGATGCCGTGTACATACAGGCGTGTGATCGATTCGTGATAACCACTGCTGTCGGTATTCGCCGTGCCGACGGATTCGTTGTGGAAGCGGATGCGCCGGCGCATTTCCTCGATCGCGTGCTCCGGGCCTAGCCTGGTCACGTACCAGTAGCCCGCGACCAGATGGGCCTGGTGGGTCCATTCGGCCTTCCTGACTTCGCCGCGCTCGAAGCGCTCGATGAACGACGCCACCGCCGCGTGCGAGAGATCCATCGAATCAACCACGCCACTCAGCGGTTTTTCCATGCGCATCAGCGGTACGCGCACGCCGTTGATCGGCTTGGACTCGATGGCCTCGACCGGCCTGTAGCCGCAGGCCTGGTACAACGGCACCCCCGCCATGGTCGCCATCATCTCGACGCGACTGAACCCGGCCTTGCGGGCCGCGTCTTCGCACAGGCCGAGCACCAGCCTGCCGATGCCGCGGCGGGTGTAGTCGGGATTGGTGTACATGGCGCGCACTTTCGCCGCGTCATGCTTTGGATCCAGCGGTACGGGTTCGCGCGCGACCACGCTGTCGTCGCCGCCATAAAGCGTGGCGCGCCACGACCAACCGCCGCAGCCGGCGACCGTGCCGCCCGCTTCGACCAGGAAGTAGGTCTGGTCCTTGATCAGCTGCGTGTCGATGCCCATGACCTTGTGGCTGGCCACGACCTGCTCAGGCGTCAGGAATCCCTGCTGCAGCTCTTCGATCGCGCGCCGCATGAGTTCGCGCAGGGCGGGCATGTCTTCCGGCTGCGCCAGCCGGCTGCTGAATTCCGCCATGCGATCTCAGTACCCCGCCACGCTGCCGACCGCCACGCGCGGATCGATCGCGCCGTAGAGCTGCTCGCGACCGCGCGGCGGCTTGCCGATCGCTGGGCCGCCTACGAGGATCGCCGCCACGTGATTCCAGTACTCCATCACTTCGAGATGGTGCCCCTTCGCTACCAGGAGCCTGCGCGTATCGGCGTTGAGCGCATCGGGCTCGTAGAAGAGCGTATCGGGCATCCACTGGGCGTGTATGCGCGGCGCGCTCACGGCCTCGGTGACCGTCATCCCATAGTCGATCAGGTTCACCAGGGTCTGGATCACGGCCGTGGGTATGTGGCTGCCGCCGGGCGTGCCGACCACCAGCCGCAACTTGCCATCGTGCGTGACGATGGTGGGCGCCATCGAGGAGAGCGGCCGCTTGCCGGGCGCGATCGCGTTGTTCTCGCCCTCGACCAGCCCGTACATGTTCGGCTCGCCCGGCTTGGCCGAAAAATCATCCATCTCGTCGTTGAGCAGGATGCCGGTGCCATGCGGCCACGACATGCGCACCGAACCAGTCGTTGAGCGTGTAGGTTAGCGAGACCGCGTTGCCCGCGGCATCGACGACAGAAAGGTGCGTGGTGCTGCTGCCCTCGGCAGATCCTGGCAATCCCGGGAGCGAACTCGAGGGCGTGGCCTTGTCGGGGTCAATACCACTGCGCAGTGCATCGGCGTACGCCGGTGAAATGAGTTTCTCGATATCGGCGTGCACGAAGTCAGGGTCACCGAGCTGCAGGTTGCGATCGTGGAAGGCGCGGCGCAGCGATTCGGTCAGGTAATGCACCGACTGTGCGGAATGAAAATCGGGCGGTGTCTCGGGCCAGGCCGAAAGGAGATTCAGCGTCTCGCAGACGACCACGCCACCGGAGCTCGGTGGTGGCGCGGAGATGATGTGATTGCCCCGGTAGTCGCACTCGAGCGGCTTGCGCTCCACGGCCTTGTAACGGGCGAAGTCTTCCAGGCTCAGGAGGCCACCACCCTTTTTGTTGCCAGCGACCATCAGTCGGGCCGGCTCGCCATGATAGAAGCCCGGGGCGCCACTCTTTGCGACGATCTGCAGCATGCGCGCGAGGTCTTTCTGCACCAGCCGCTCGCCGGCCAGGTACGGCTGCCCGTTGCGCAGGAAGATCGCGCTGGCGGGTGCATCCTTGCGGAAATCATCGGCGCCTTCGGCGAGGAACCCGGCATCGCCCTCGGTGAGCACGAAGCCCTGGGCGGCCAGGGCGATCGCCGGATTCACGAGCTCGGCGCGCGGACGCGTGCCGTATTTCTCCCGCGCGAGTTCCAGGCCGGCCACGGTGGCGGGCACGGCCACCGAAAGATGTCCGCGCGTCGAGAGCAGCGGCACTGGCTTGCCGCTGGCATCGAGATACATGGTGCGGGTCGCCGCCGCCGGCGCGGTCTCGCGAAAATCGATGAAGGATTCACGGCCATCGGCCATGCGGATCAGCATGAAGCCGCCGCCGCCCAGGTTGCCGGCCTCGGGAAAGGTCACGGCCAGTGCGTAAGCGGTCGCTATCGCCGCGTCTACCGCATTGCCACCACGTCGCAGTACATCGACGCCCGCCTTGCTGGCGAGGCGATGAGCGGAGACCACCATGCCATGTTCCGCGCCTTCGGGTACGGGCGAGGCGGCCAGGCAGGTGCCGCTCATCAATGCCAGCGCCCAGTGTCGCGGTCAGTCTCGCAGCCTTGTTCATGCACATGGTCGTTTCCTCAAGGACACCACGAGGGCAATCCGGATTATAGAAAAGAAACGGGCGGGAAAGCCGTAGCCTTCCCGCCCGTGTGAGGCCCCAAGCGCTCCCGATCAGAATTTGAGGTGCAGGCGGGCGTACCAGAACGCGCCGTTGAAGCCGAACGGACCGCCATTGCGCGGATAGACCATGCCGTTGTCGGCGCCGCCCGTGATCGGATAGATCGGCGTTGCCGAATCACCCCGGAGCTTGTCCGGATAGGTATTGAGGATGTTCGCGCCACCCACCGTCGCGGTGAAGTGGTTCGCGAATTCGTAGCTCGCGTTGAAATCGGTCGTGAACTTCGCACCGAACAACTGCCCGAGCCGGAACGGTGTGTCTCCCGACGGATAGTCGGTTTCGTCGCGCCACGAGCCATAGAAGTGCTCGACGGCACCCAACGACCACGGCCCACTGCTCCAGGTGGCCTGCAGGTTGGCGCGGTGGTTGGGCGCCAGCCGCTCCGCCGTGATGACCTGGTCATAGGTGGTTTGCGCAGGATTGTACTTGGTGACTTTGGTCTCGTTGTAGTTGTAGGCCAGTGTCACGTTGAGAGCGCCGCCCGCGACGCGCGTGCGCCAGGTCGAGACGAGGTCGATGCCCTGCGTGCGCGTGCTCATGGAGTTCGTGAAGTACTGCACCGTACCGCCCTCTCCAACCGTGTGCAACTGCTCGTGCAGCGCCGGGTCGGTCGCATTGTCGATAAAGTCCTGCGTGACCTGGAATGACTCCGAAAGAATGATGCGATCACGCACCTTGATGCTGTACAAGTCCGCGGTCAGCGTGTAATCGGAAGACGGGTTGAACACCAGACCGAGGCCGTAGTTGTTCGAGTACTCGGGCTTGAGCGGCACGGCGCCAAAGAACTGCGCGACGGCGCTGGTCACCGGGAAGGTACCCTGCTGAATGGTGTTGGCCCCCACGAAGCTCGTCGTCACGACCTGCGTGTTGTCCTGGCCGGGCGAGGCGGCATGGAAACCACTGCCGAGCGTGGCGCGCATCTTCACGGCATCGGTAATCTTGTAGATGCCGTTGAGCTTGTACACCGAGGAGCCACCGGCGGTGTCGTAGTGTTCGTAGCGCGCAGCCGCACCAGCGGTGAACCGCGAGGTGATGTCACCTTCGAGATCCAGGTACCCGGCGTAGCTGCTCTGGCTGTGCGAACCGACGAAGATCGGCAGCGTGCCGGCGTAGCCGCTGGCCTCCGGGTCCACGGACGGCCGTGGTCGTATCCGTGTCGGTGAACACGCCCGAGCCCGGAGCAGTCTCTGCGAACAGCTCATGGGCAACCGAGTAGGCGCCGCCACCGTAGGACTGCGGATCAGCCGCGGTCACTTCATAGGTCTCGCGCCGGAACTCGGCGCCGCCACGCCAGTGTCAGCGGGCTTGCGAGCCCGGCTTTGAAGTCGTACGACATGTCCAGGTTCGCATCCGTTTCCTTCTGGATCAAGTCGCCAAAGTTGAAGCTGGTCTGCGAATCCTTGCCAAAGGACGGGCTGATCGAGTTGTACATGGAAAGGCCAAGCGAGTTGCGGCTCAGCGTGCCCGAGAGGTCATAGCGCATACCCGAACCCAGTGTGCCTTTGTAGCCGAGGACGCCATAGCTTTCCTTCGTCTCGCCGACGAAGCGCGGCGTGAAGCCGCCCGGATAGAGTGAACCCAGCCAGAAGACGTTGGCATCCTGCACGTAGCCGCCGCGCGGGCAGGTCGCGTTGCCCGTCGGGCACGGCGTCAGGTAGTACGGCGCCTGGAAGAACGCGATGCCGCCCGCGCATTCGGTGTTGCCATTCGTATCGGTGAAGTTGGAGCACGCACCCGGATTCGTCTCGCCACCGTACGAGGAGCGGAAGTTGAAACTCTCGTCCGCGTGGTTGAAGGCGAAATTGCCGAAGAAGTAGAGCTTGCTCGTATCGGTGACGTCGATCCCCGAATTCAGCACGAACTTGTAGCCGTGGCTCGGCGAATTACCCCAGATCTGCGCGGGCAGCGGATAGTGCGGCAGTGTGTTGGCGAGATCCGGGTTTTCCAGTGCGAACTGGTAGGCGATTCGGTCGCGTTTTACCGCGGCTGGTCTGGCCGTCGTCGTCGTATTCGCCGGTCAGGTTGACGAAGCCCTTTGCGAACTTCGCGCCCCAATTGGCCGCGATCTGGTAGCTCTTGCCATCACCGTGATCCTGGTATTGACCATAGCGCGCATTCACCTCGAAGCCCGCGTCTTCGCGCAGCCCGTAGTTGAGCACGCCGGCGATCGCGTCCGAGCCATATTGCGCGGTGGCGCCATCGCGCAGCACCTCGAGCCTGGAAAGGGCCAGTGAAGGAATCGAGGAGATGTCCGATCCGTGTGAGCCGAAGGACAAACCTGTGTCACCGCCGGTGTACACCTGCACCAGGGCCGAGCGGTTGAAGCGCTTGCCATTGATCATGACCAGGGTCTCGTCACCCGGCAGGCCGCGCAGCGATGGCGCGCGCACAAACGTCGAGGCGTCCGAGATCGAGTTCTGGCCGACGAAGAATGAAGGTACGACGTTGCGCACTGTCTCGAGCATGTTTGACGTTGGCTGCTCGGCAATTTCCTTGGCCGAGATGACGTCAATGGGCGAGGCCGAGTCGGTGACCGTGCGGTCGACACGGCGTGTGCCCGTGACAATGATCTGCTCGAGATTCGAGGTATCGCTGGCATCTTTCGCCCCAGCGGCCGGTGCGGTCTGCGCCTGTGCCAGACCGGAACTCATCGCTACCAATGCGAGCAATGTGGAAGCCAACAGGCTCTTCACATGCACTGTCTTTGTGGTAATCAAGCTACACCTCTCCATATTCGGGTATTTGGTATTTTTCCCGGTGCTGCTTGTTACCATTTTATTGCACGGCACGCAACTCTACGAGGCTGGAAAGCTCGTTTTACCAATGCGCGAGGCAGCACAGCAAGTGCCCGCCCGAAGAATCGTGGTGCGGGCTAAGATGCCGTTCGTTGCTGCACGACAACGCCCTGCCAGGAGCCGCGGAGGCCAGATCCACCGCAACCCACTTGCCGTCGGGCGACACCGCGTGAAACTCCACGATCGGTCCGGCGAGCAGGCGCTGATCGGCGCTGCCGTCGAGATTCATGCGGTGCAGCGTGTTGACCCGCTCGCCGAGCTGCCGATAGTAAATGTGGCCGGCGCTATCCAGGGCGATCTCGTCCGCGGCCTGTGCCAGGCGCCGGGGCGCCGCATGATGATCCACCGGCGCCACCCAGATCTCGCGGGCGGCGCGTGCGCCGGTGGTGAATACCAGCCAGCGCTCATCGGCACTCAATTCGTAGCTGTCCATCGGCAAACCACTCAACAGGGTTTCACGTGCGCCCGAGCCGATATCCATGCGCGACAGCACCGGCGTGGCATTGGGCAGATTGCTGCCCGAGAGGAAATAGAGCCGCTTGCCATCATTGGAAATCCAGGGCTGCCACACGGTGCCCTCTCCGGTGAGCGCGCGATCACCCGCAGCATCATGCAGCCACAGCGTTGCGTGTTCGCTGCCAATGGATGTCAGCACCGAGGCGCCGTCGGGTGCGACGACGACGTTCTGCTCGTCGCTCGTGCCGCTGGTGATCTGCTGCAGCTCGCCGTCCGGGAATGGCTGCCGCCAGAGATGCGAATGCCCGTGGGCACCGACGACCATGTACATCCAGCGGCCATCGGGAGACCAGGCCGCAGACAGGCAAGCGCCAGGCGGCCCCACAGCCGAGCCCATCGAACTGCCATCGAAAGGCAGCAACCGGCAGCGCTGAAAGTTGGCGTCGCGCCCCATCTCGACCACCAGCACCGACTTGCGGTCTGGTGACAGCGCCGAGAAATGCGCCATGCCGCGCTCGTGGCTGGGCAGATAGACTTCGCGATGGGCGGAGCGGTCATCGCGCGAAGTGACGATGCCCAGATGCACGCCGGTCTTGAATTCCGAGTACATCACCTCATGCGGGCCGATGTAACTCAGCCCAGAGGCATTGGGCAGCAGCAGCGTGGGCGTGCCACCGCCGGCCAGGCACGATCCAGGACTCCCACGGCACACCTGCCTTGCGCCCGGGCACCAGCGAATACACCACATGGGCGCCGTCGGGCGTAAAGGCAGGCGCAAACACCAGGCCGGATTCGTGCGTGAGCTGCACCGGCTCGCCGTCCGGTAGCCGCTTGATCCAGATCTGACCCGAACTCAGAAAAAGAGAGCCATCACGGATGAAAGCCAACAGGTGGCCATCCGGTGACAAGGCCGGCGCAGTTGCGGCATCGGGCAGATCCGTGAGTTGTTCGTACTGATCGGGCGGCACTGCAGTTCGCGAGTGCGCGCGATAGAGCCATGCGCCAGCGGCAAGCAACACGGCGGCAGCGCCCACCAGCAGCAGCGCGCGCTGGCGCGTGCGCTGTGGGCCTCGCCTCAGCCGCCGGGCCGGGCCGGGCCACGGGCACTTCGATCGGCGGCACTGCAATCGCGGGTGTCTGCCAGGGCGAATCGCTGAGCACCTGCACGGGCGCCACGAATTTGTACCCGCGGCCGGGCACGGTCAGCACGAAGCGCCGCTCACCCACTTCGTCGCCCAGCGCACGCCTGACGGCCATGATGCACTGGCTGAGATTGTTCTCTTCCACCACGGCCCGCGGCCAGACCGCCTTCATCAACGCGGCCTTCTCCACCAGCTCGCCTGGGCGCTCCACCAGGTAGCGCAGCACGTCAAAAGCCCGTGAGGGCAAGGGGATGGAGCTGCCAGCCGGCGAGACCAGCAACTGCTGGTTCACATCCAGCTGGAAGCCGGCGAATTCGTAGACGAACCTGCTGAGCTTATCCATCAGTTTGGCCCGCGCCTGCTGCCGTAGTGCGCAATTCACGAGGATTCATGCGCGCCCAACGAGTTTTAAGGATGCCTGAGGTATTTCTGTATTGCCATCGAAACAAGGGGTTGCACAACGCAATGCCCGGACATTAAGGCAAATTCCAACTACAGAAGGAGAGGGAAAATGAGTAGTCAGAAGGCAAAACCCGCGTACCGGAGCCTTGCCGTCGCGGCATTGCTGGCGGCAGCGGCCCTGGCGGGCGCCGGCGCGGCACAGGCTGGCTGTACCGATTACAAGATGCCGATGAGGCCCGCGAGCTTGATCAAGCCAATCAACCTCGCCCACCTCAGCAATGCCGTCTATCGGCCGGGCCAGGCCGGAGCGGCGGGCATCGTTCAGGTCTCGTACGGGCAGAACGAAGATGCCGCCATCGTTGGTCTGTGGAAGTTCGAGATGCGCGTCGACAGCGACCAGTTTCCGTTCAGCAGTGGCGACCTGCTCGATTACGGCCTGGCCGCGTGGCACGACGACGGCACCGAAATCACCTTCTCCGGCGGTCGTCCGCCCAGCGCTGGTGATGTCTGCATGGGTGCATGGCGGCAGGCCGGTCGCAACCGCTTCAAGCTCAACCACGTTGCGCTGGGCCTGGCCCTCGGCGGCCCCGATGCCGGCAAGTATGTCGGCCCCGTGGCCATCCGCGAGATCGTGAACGTGGATCCTTCCGGCAACAGCTTCACGGGCCGGTTCACGCTGACACAGTACCTGGGCACGCCTTCGGCCACGCCGTGGACTGAGTTTGATGAGAGCACTGCGCTGCCCGTCGGCCAGGGTTCGTTCAGTGGCACGATTACGGCGATTCGGGTAACCCCGGACGAGTAAGGTCTGACCCACTCCTCCGTACGCGGCATCCGTGTACGGAGGAGACTCCCGAGACAGTTACCTGGTTCAGCCCGACTTTGCTGCACCGCTTCGGCGGTCGAGTGCGAAGCCAGCGTGCCGATGTGGTGGCGACCCTTGAGCGCGTACCAGGCCAGCCCCAACCCCAGGATCAGACCGATGTACACGAAGGCACCCCAGGTGTTGTACCAGGGCGAGCCGTACACCGCGACGCGCGGCCAGGCCAGGTTGAGCGCCATGCCGGCGCCCCAGACGACCGCGATGATGTTGACCAGCATGCCCCACTTGCCCATGCAGAAATAGCCGCCGGACTGCAGGTCGGCCGGGGGCCACTGCCCTTGCAGTCGCTTCTTCAGCAATGGCGCGGTAACCATCAGGTACGCCAGGTAGATCATGATGATCGCGATCGAGGTCAGCACCGTGAAGATCTGCGGCTGGCCGATGTTCACCACCAGGATCAGTTCGGCGATCACGCCGATCAGCACCGCCGGCACGATGGGTGTCTGCGTTTCCGGATTCACGCGCGCCAGGCGTTCGCCGAACGGCAGCGCGTTGTCGCGCGCCATGGCAAAAGTCAGGCGGATGGCGGCGGTGTGCACGGCCAGCGAACACACGGTCACGGCCACTACGATGCAGGTCAGGAAGATCTTGCCCAGCGGACCCCACATCACCTGCTCGACGATGTACTGCAGGCCGCCGCTGCTCTCGCCGATCTTCGGATCATGCAGGTTGGGCGCCGACATCACCGCGAACACCAGGATGGCACCACCGATCACGAACGAGGCCAGGATGGCGCGCAGGATGGCGCGCGGCGCGGTGCGCCGGGGCTCGTGCGTCTCCTCGCCCAGCGAACTCGCGGTATCGAAACCGTACATCACGTAGCCGGAGGCCAGCGAGGCCACGAGGAATGCACCGAGGAAACCACCGCTGTGCCCGGCGCCATAGCCGTTGGTAGCGAAGAAGACTTCGGGACCGCGCTTGATGTTGAGCGCAAGAATGATCGCGATCAGGCAGGCGGCGATCAGTTCGATGAACACACCAGCGCTGTTGATCATCGCCATCAGTCGCACGCCGAGCGCGTTGACGACGGTGGTAAAGATGATCAGCACGGTGCCCAGGATCACCGCGTTGGTGGCAAAGTCATACGTGCCATTGCCATCGCCGACGATCTGGAAGCCGCTCCACAGGCGCGGCAGGTTCAGCTGCAAGGCCAGCACCACGGCCGAGAGCGTGACGATCGATGCCGTGAGCATCAGCCAACCCGAAGACCAGCCCACGACGCGGCTGCCCAGGAGCTTGGACCAGTTGTACACCGAGCCCGCGATGGGATACTTCGCGGCCAGCTCCATGAAGCACAGACCGACCGCCAGCTGACCGACCAGCACCAGCGGCCACGACCACAGGTAGGCAGGCCCGGCGGTACCGAAGCCGAAGTAGAACAGCTGGAAGGTGCCGGTGAGGATCGAGATATAGCTGACCCCGGCAGCGAAACTGCCGAAGGCGCCGATGCTGCGATCGAGCGATTCGCGGTAACCGAAATGTTCCATGCCGCTGTCGGCCGAGCCCGCAGCCTTTTGTTTCGTCATGCCGTTGCTCCCTGGGTGACTTCCTGCAGATCCTTGCTGCAGCGATGGATCTTCTCTTTATCACGCTATGCTAGCACGGCCGCAATACCCCTATAATCGCGCCACTACAGGCCATCACCAGGGATCGACATGAAACCAGGCAAAGTTCTCGCGGCCACTGCTGCGCTGCTGCTCTCGCTCCCCGCGTGGGCCGACACGCCGGCAATGACGCCTGATCTGGTGGCCTTCCGGGCACTATATAAGGAGCTGGTGGAGACCAATACCACGCTCTCCTCTGGCAGCTGCACCCTGGCGGCCGAGCGGATGGGCGCGCGCCTGTTGGCGGCGGGCTTCAGCGACAGCGATCTGCATTTCTTCAGCGTACCCGAGCACCCGAAGGAAGGCGGCGTAGTGGCGATACTCGCAGGGCGCGATCCCAAGGCGAGGCCCGTGCTGATGCTGGCGCACCTGGATGTGGTCGAAGCCAAGCGCGAAGACTGGACCCGCGACCCTTTCGTGCTGGTCGAAGAGAACGGCAACTTCTATGCGCGCGGTGTCGCCGACGACAAAGAGATGGCCGCGATCTGGGTCGACACGCTGGTGCGCTTCAAACAGGAAGACTACCAGCCGAAGCACACGCTGAAGCTGGCACTGACCTGCGGCGAGGAGACCAGCGGCGCGTTCAACGGCGCCGAGTACCTGGCCACCCACGAGCGCGCACTGATCGATGCGGCCTTCGCACTGAATGAAGGGGGTGGCGGCTTGCTGGACGAACACGGCAAGCCGGTGTTCCAGGGTATCCAGGTCGGCGAGAAACTCTCGCAGAACTACACGCTCGAGGTCACCAATCGCGGCGGCCACAGTTCGCGCCCGCTCCCGGACAACGCGATCTATCACCTGGCCAATGCACTGGCGAAGATCCAGGCGCACCAGTTCGCGGTCACCTTCAACGAAACGACGCGCGATTATTTCACGCGGCTGATTCCTACCCGCACGCCCGAAGAGCAGAAGGCACTGGCCGAACTGCTGAAGGACCCGAGCAACGAACCCGCGCGCGCATTGCTCGAGCGCGATCCGGACGTCAACTCCATCCTGCACACCAACTGCGTGGCGACCATGCTCAATGCAGGACACGCCACCAACGCGCTGCCACAACGTGCGAACGCGAACGTGAACTGCCGCATCTTCCCCGGCACGAGTGCCGAGACGGTGCGCCAGACGCTCGAGCAGGTGATCGCCGATGCCAGCGTGCATGTGAGCCTGCGCGAGGTGCGCAATGCCCCTGCCCCGCCGCCGCCGCTGGATCCAAAGGTGCTCGGCCCCGCGGAGAAGCTGGCCAGCGAGATGTGGCCCGGCACGCCGCAATTGCGCCTGATGTCAGCGGGAGCCACCGACGGCGCCTTCCTGACGCCCGTGGGCATTCCAACCTACGGCATTTCCGGCGACTACGGCGATCCCGATGGCAACGGCGTGCATGGGCTCAACGAGTACCTGCGCGTCAGCGTGGTTTACCAGTGCCGCGACTACCTGTACCGGCTGATGAAGATCTACGGCGAGCAGTAGGCTTCAGCGCTTGTCGGTCGCCGCGCCGGCAGGTGGCGGCGGCATGAACACCCTGGCTTCGCCGGCGATCCACTCCTGCAGGGCCTTCACGCGCTTGGCGGCGCCTTCGGGATCGGCTTCCATCGGCAGCACGGCGGCGACGATGGCATCGAAATGCTGGCGCAACTGCGGCTGCGTTTCGGGATACGGGATGATATAGAGCTGGTTCTCCTCGATCGCGCGCTTCACGTGGCCGGCAAGTTCCACCGGCTCCATGCCATGCCGGTAGATGCTGTGCAGCGAAGCGATCGACTGCTCGTTGTCGACGAAGCCGGTGGCGCCGAAACGCGCATCGCGCGTGCGCGTCGCCTCGGCGATGTTCGATTTGATGTTCGCCGGGCAGAGCACGGATACGCCGATATCGTACTTGGCCAGCGCCAGCCGATAGGCTTCCATCAGGCTGACCACGGCCGCCTTGGCGGCGGAGTACGGCGCGGCAATGTTGCTCGGCAGGAATGCGCCTACCGAAGCCGTGGTCACGACATGGGCCGGGCGCTTGGCCGCGATCATGCGCGGCACGAAAGTCACCATGCCATTGACCACGCCGCCCAGGTTCACGCCCAGCAGCCAGTCGAAATCACCATAGGTCGCATTCTCGAGCGGACCGAAACTGTTGACGCCTGCCGTGTTGAACAGCAACGTCGGCGGGCCGCCGTACACGCGCTCCACCTCATCGGCCGCGGCCGCGTAGGCAGCGCGATCGGTGATATCGAGCCGGATGCCGTGCGCAGTAATGCCTTCGGCCTTGAGCTTCGCCAGCGCCTGCGCGATGGCCTCGGCGCGCACATCGGCAATGACGATTTTCACGCCTTCGCGGCCGAAGACCTGGGCCTGGCCGAAGCCGGCACCTGATGCACCGCCGGTGATGAAGGCAATCTGATCCTTGAAGTTCTTCATGGCAGCTCCCTCAGCCCGCAGCCTTCTGCGGTGTGAATTCCAGTTTGCAGTCGGCCATCATGCGCCTGACGGCCGGACGTTCATCCATGCGCTTGAGCCAGGCCACCAGGTGCGGCGTGTCGCGCGTATTGGCCAGCTCAGGGAAAATAATGGGCGCATCGATGGCGATCGCGTAGTTGCAGATATCCGCGAGCGTGTACTGCTCCCCGGCCAACCAGGTGTTTTGCGCCAGCCGCGCCTCGAGCTTGCGGAAGGAAACGCCGATCTTGCGCATCTCCTCGTCGAGCACCGCCTGTGGAAAACCATTGCGCGCGTTGCGCCACTTGGTCTGCTGCTCCGGAATCGGTATCTTCTTGACGTGTTCTTCAAAGTCGGCGTCGGAGAGCGCGCGGGCCATCGGCTTGACTACGCGTTCCCAGCCGATCGTCGACACACACCAGCAGAAGTATTCATCCACCCATTTGGTCCAGATGCGCATCTGCGCACGACCAAAGGAATCGGCGGGACGCAAGGCAACCGCGGTGGGATACTGGTCTTCCAGGTACTCGCAGATCACCGTCGACTCGGTGATCACCTTGTCATCATCGAGCAGCGCCGGCACCTGGCCGTTGGGATTGATGGCCTTGAACCAGTCTTCGTGGTGCTCGAATCTGGCCGGGTTGAGCTGCTGCCACTTGAAGGGCAGATCCTTCTCGTACAACGCCAGCAAGGGTTTCATGGAATTGGCGCGCGGCCCGAAACTGTAGAGCGTCAGCACGGTTCGACCCCCGGTTGCGGTATCCGGCGGGATAGTAAGCGAGCGGGCGCCCGCCGACTAACACTACAGGGAAATACGACAGTGCAATGCCACCAGAAAACCCTTACCAGAGCGTGAATTGCTGGCGGCCCTTGTGAATCTCATAGCGCTTGGTGCGCCCCCGGTGATGCACCGTCAATCGCCATGATCCATCCGAATCAATCGTCAGGCGGCGCAGATGCAGCACGCCGCTGGCAGGTTCCGCCACCAGGGAGAGCACATGGCCGTTGAAACGATAGTGCTCGCAACCCACGCGACCCTCGCTCTCGAGCGCCCACGACAATTCGTTGGCTGCTGCATCCGGTTTGAGCCCTACCCCGTATTCGAGCAGGTAGAGGATCGGCCCGATACCACTCCAGCCAACGAAATCAGGCTGCGCCGGCTTCCCGGGAGCAGCCTCTTCGGGAGCGTAGTTTTCCCAGATGGTGCCGGTGCTGTGATACACACGGGCGATCAGATCGACGTGGTTGAGCGCCAGCTCGCGCGCCAGCGCGGCGTAGCCGTAGTTCTCGAGCCCGCGGATCACCATCGTCGTGGTGGGCGCCCACACTGAACCATTCCAGTAACCGCCATGGGAGTCGTACTGCGCTTCGTCCGCGGCCAGCGTGGGCACGGCATTGGGTCTGCCAAAAGTGCGCGGATCGCGCAGCTCGGCCACGAGATCCCTCGCCTGCTGCGCAGACGCCACCTGCGCTATCAGAGTCCAGTAGGCCGCAATGGTCTTGACCGGCGCACGCTCGCCACGCAGCGTCAGGTCGAAATAGAAGTGTCGCGCGGGATCCCACATCCGCTGGTTGATAGTGCGCGCGAGTGCGTCAGCCTCATCGCGATAGCGTTGCGCTTCCGGCAGCTCGAGGATTTGCGCCAGCTCGCCGAGTTGCCTGGCGAACAGTGCCATCTGCGCCGAGGTATCGATCGCGGTGCCACCATCCTGCAGGAAAGGATTGCGCTGCGAGTTGTCCATGCTGGCCCAGTCGGTGAGATACAGGCCGTTCCCTTGTTGCAGGTACTTCTGCAGCGCCAGGTAGTAGTGGCGCAGGGGCTCCCATACCTGTCGCAAGCGCAGCTGGTCGCCGGTGTAGCGGTAACTCTCCAGCTCCGCCCAGGCGAGTACGGGATTGTTGAGCGCATCCAGGGTCAGCACGGGGTTTGGCAGTGGCGCGCTGCGCCCCTGGTAAGTGACAGGCAAGTGGTTGTTCAGGCCATTCCATGAGAACTCACGCCAACCCAGGCGACTGAACAGGGGACTGCAGGCGCCGTTGACCCAGTACTCGTAGTCATCGCCGCTCTTGCGGACGATCTCGCGTGCGATCTCGCCATCGCTGTGCTGCCTGGCGTAGAAGTTGTCGAGCGAAGAGACTCCTGGAACCAGCGGCGCCGCCACATTGGCGAACATGCTCATGAAACTGCTGTCCCACAGGAAGATGTTCTGGTTGAAGGAGGCATCGATGAATTGCGAAACGAAGCCGCTGCCCGGCGCCGGCTCATTGAAATTCATGAACGCGAGTTGCCACGCCTTCCAGTAGGTTTCCACCCACAGCGGGTGATCATCGAGAATCGGCGCTGGCAATTGAGCCTGCAGCTGCTGGTACTGCGGCAGCGGCGCCGGGTCATAGTGCTTTTTGTAGAAGAAGCTGCCCGCAGGCGCTGCGGATTCCCCGCACTGTCCAGGCTCGGCCTCAGCCGCGCGCAGCCCTGCTGTGGCCAGGGCCAGAACGAGTACCGGCAGCAGCAATGACGGGATTATCGGGCGCGGCATTTCCGCTAGAATAAGCCATGGCATCACCATCGCGCGTACCATTGACTGGCGGCATCTCTGCCGCCGCCGTAGCGGTCTGTGCCCTGCTGGCCTCGCCGGCAGCGCGGGCATCACTGCAGGATGAAATCCAGGTCTATCTGGATGATATCGATCGCCCCGGTGATTTCGGCCTCGAACTACATGTCAACACCACACCCAGTGGCCGTTCGACGCCGGACTACCCGGGCGAAGTCACCCCCTATCATGGCCTGCGGGTGACTCCGGAATTTTCCTGGGGCCTGTCACGCGATTGGGAGGCCGGGCTCTACCTGCCCTTCGCCACCGACGCCAGCGGCCACGCCTATGCGGCCGGTGCCAAGCTGCGTATGAAATGGATGGGCCTGCATGCCGACGGACCAGAGGGCGGCACCTTCGCGGGCGCCAACCTGGAGCTCTCGCGGGTACAGAAGAAATTCGACGAGGCCCAATCCGGTGCCGAGCTGCGCATCATGCTGGGGCAGCGCGGCAAGGACTGGGTGCTGGCGCTGAACCCGGTGTTCGAATGGGACTTCGGCGGGCCGGGCCGCTCGGGCACACCCGATGTCAGCTTCGGCCTGAAGGCCGGTCACGAAGTGGCACGCGGCATCATGCTCGGGGCCGAGTACTACGGCGAACTGGGCCGCCTCAACAACACGCTGCCGTCGTCGCAACAGGACCATCGGCTGTTCGCGGCCGTGGATGTCGAACGCTCGAAGGTCGAATTCAATTTCGCGGTTGGCTACGGACTGACTTCTGCCGCCGATCGCTGGACCGTGAAAGCCATCTTCGAACTGCCGCTCTAGCGTTCGCAGTGTCAACGCAGGTCGAGCACGACCACTGACTTCGCCGGCATTGCCACCACCAGCTGCGAGCCATGCAGCCTGGCACCGTTGAACGCGCCCGGTTCAAGCACCTGCGGCTCATCGAAACTGTTGTGCGCATCCATCGCTACGCTGGTCAGCACCCGCCCGCTCACCGAATGCACCGCCTGGCCCGCCACTGCGATTGACAGACTGGCACTGCGTTGCGGATCCAGATTGGCGAGTGCGATATGCACGACGCCATCGCTGCCGCGCGCGGCGCTCGCGCTGAGCTGCGGCAGTTGCAGCTTGCCGAACGTGTAGCTGCCCGATTCGATCTCCAGCGGCAGGCGCGTCGCGTCCTGGAACACCTGGTACATGTCGAACACATGATAGGTCGGCGTGAGAACCATCTTCTGCTTGTCGGTGAGGATCATCGCCTGCAGCACGTTGATCATCTGCGCGATGTTGGCCATGCGTACGCGCTCGGCATGCGCATGGAAGATGTTCAGGGTCAGTGCCGCGACCAGCGCGTCGCGCAGGCTGTTCTGCTGGTACAGGAAACCCGGATGCGAGCCCGGCTCCTGGTCGTACCAGGCGCCCCATTCGTCCACGTACAGTGCAATGCGCCGCTCCGGGTCGTATTTGTCCATGATCGCACTGTGCTTCGTGACCAACTCCTCCATCTGCAGCGCCTTGGAGAGCGTGCGTGCCCACTCCTCCTCACCGAATCCTGTGGCTGGCCCCTTGTGATCCCAGTCATCACTGGGCGTACTGTAGTGGTGCAGACTGATCGCCTCGGTGCTGTGACCCCACAGGGGCTTCTGCGTCACCACAGGATCGGCCATCAGCACTTCCGTCCAGCGGTAGTTGTCATCGGAAGCGCCCGAGGCGACGACCTTCGGCATCTGCTCAGCCGGCGCACGCACGAACGCGGTGTAGTCACGAAATTCATCCACGTAGTGCTCGGGGCGCATCTGGCCGCCGCAGCCCCAGCTTTCGTTGCCCACGCCGAGGTAGTCGACCCTGAAGGGCGCATCGCGCCCGTTGCGCCGCCGCTCCTGCGCCAGCGTCGACTGCGAATCGGAGAGCAGGTACTCCAGCCACTGCTCCATCGCCAGCGGTGAGCCGGCGCCAACCGGAATACTGAGGTAGCTGCGCGCGCCCACCAGTTCGGTGAATTCCAGGAATTCGTGCGACCCAAAGGCATTGGATTCCGTGACACCGCCCCAATTCGCATTGACGCGCACCGGACGCTGGGCGCGCGGGCCGATGCCATCGCGCCAGTTGTAGTCATCGGCAAAGCATCCGCCCGGCCAGCGGATCACCGGCACATGGATATGTTTGAGCGCCGCCAGCACATCGTTGCGATACCCGTGCGTATTCGCGATGGGCGAGTCTTCACCTACCCAGATGCCTTCATAGATGCCGCGGCCCAGGTGCTCGGCGAACTGGCCATAGATATTGCGATCGATTTTCGGACCTGGCTGGTCGGCGTGCAGGGTCGCATGCAGTGGCGCAGGCTCGGTGGGCGGGGTTGGCGCGGCGTAGGCAGCGGCAGAGATGGAGGGCGTGACCCACAGGCCCATCGTGAGCGCACCGGCAACCGTGAAAATCCATCTGTACTTCATCGATTCGCGCATCAGTAATTCCTCGTGCAGATTGCTGCCATCACGAATTTCTATAGTGTAGTGCGGTTCGAGTGCTGTGGTATCGTCATTCGCACAGCTGCATCTGTGCGGCTTGAATGCGAGGGCCATCGTGAACCTGCTGAACCCGATGATGATTTGCGCTGCCGCGCTGCTGCTGGCAGCAGGTCGAATCGACAGTGCCTCTGCGGCGGCTGAGAGCCCCTTCCATGACAAGCCGGCTTCACCGCGCAGCCTCCCTGCCGACAACCTGCCGCCCTTTGGCATGCTCGACGATGCCGGCCACCTGGTGCCTGCGCCGCCGATTCCGCCAGCCTTGCTGCATCGGGGACCAGGCTCGCCGCCAGAATCCACAGCACCCAGCCCTACGCTGCTTCAGGCCACGGCGGCCGCAACCGCCGCAGTGAACACCTGCAAGGCCGCAGGCTATCGGGTCGGCGTGGCAGTGATCGATTCCGCAGGCGAAGCGCGCGCGCTGCTGACCGCGGATGGCTCGGATGGCAGCCACGTATTCGTGGCGATGCGCAAGGCGCTGGCCGCAGTGGTATTCAAGATGTCCAGCGGTGCCGCCAGCGAGCGGGTGCCAAAAGACCCGGCGCTGCTCAAGCGTGTCACGCCCAACATGTTTGTCGAACCTGGTGCACTGCCCATTGAAGTGAATGGCGAGGTGATCGGTGCGATCGGCGTCAGCGGCGCGGCCGGCACGCCGATCGGTCACCAGGATGAAGTCTGTGCCGCGGCCGGCCTCAGCAAGATCAAGCTGCTCAAGCCTGCTGCGAAGGCCGCCAGCTGAGCGCAAAGGCCGAGGCTCCGCCCAGCACCACGAAGGGAACGATCGCGATCAGCACCGCCGCACTACCGCTGCCGGCGGTCAACAGCGCGCCGGCAATGAGCGGCCCCAGGATGGATCCGACGCGACCCGCCGCCACGGCCGCACCCACGCCAGTGCCGTGCGTTGCCGTGGCGTAATACAGCGGTGCAAGCGCAAACAGCACCAGCTGCGCACCGACGATGAACAGGCCGGCAAACGCGCAGGCGCCAGCGAGGTACGCGAAGCTGCCGTTGACACGCGCCACCACCGCCAGCGCCAGGGCCATGCCGGCATAGGTCGCCACTACCCATAGCCTGCGACGGCGCCCGGCATGCAGGATGCCGAGCAAGCCGGCGCCGATGCTGCCGCTGATATTGAAGCAGATGGAAGCCCAGCTGGCCTGCGCGTTCGCGAAGCCCATGCCCACGATCAGGCTCGGCAACCAGTTGAGCATCAGCTGCAACACGAGCTGCGTGAAGAAGAATCCTCCCCACAGCAATAGCGTGGTCGCGAGCTGGCCTGGACCGAACAGCACCTCGGTAACGCCCGCCACAGCCGCAGGCTGCGCGCGCGCTGCAGTTTCGTGCGCGGTATCGGCCTGGGGTTGCGGCATCCAGAAGGCCATGAGTACGGCCACCAACAGCGGCCCTGCTCCACCTGCCAGGAAAATCGATCGCCAGCTCCAGCCCAGGCGCTCACCCAATGCCATCAGACCAGCGACCGCGCCTCCCAGCGGCATCATCGCCGTCACCAGCGTGACGGTACGCAAGCGTCGCCCCGCCGCCGCCGACTCGGAAGACAGCGCAATGAAATTGGGCATGGCTCCGCCCAACCCAAGACCCGTGGCCAGGCGCGCGAGGAACAGCTCGGTGGCACTGCCCACCTGCGCCGTCAGCAGTGAACTCAGGCCGAACAGCGTCAGCGACACCACCAGTGTGCGGCGCCGTCCGAACACATCGGCGATACGCCCGCCGGTCACCGCGCCGATCACCAGCCCTATCGCTGCGGCGCTGAAGACCAGGCCTTTCAGGGCTGATGACAATCCGAGTTCGGCCAGCATGCGCGGCGCAGCGACACCCATCGATTGGGTGTCGAAGCCCTCGAACAGCGCCGCAGCCGCGCACAAGGCCAGCGTGAGATAGCCCCGCCTGGCCTGCGGATTCAAAAGCGCGATCCGTAGTTGGCAGGCACCCAGTTGTAGCCGGCGCCTGAGCGCTGCACGTGCCCGATACCGGGGAAGGAGAGATGCGCCGCGGCAATCCAGTAACCGTGCGCGGCCGCATCGGCAAACACTTTCGCGCGCTGGGCATTGGCCGCCTTGGCATCCGTATCAAAGCGAATGCCCACGGCAGGTCTCGGAAACTGCACGGCACCTACATGCACGAGGTCACCCAGCACCAGCAGCTTTGCGCCGGCGCTTTCAATCAGGTAGCTGGTGTGACCGGGCGTGTGGCCGCGGGTGTCGAGCGCACGAATGCCTGGCACCAGCACCAGACCTTGCGCGCCGCCCGCCGCGCTATCAAAGGTCTTGAACTGTCCGGCAGCGATGTAGGGCTGCAGCTGGGCCATCGCTGCCTCGGAGCGTTCGCGCACATCCTTCGGCGCCGTGGCCATCGCCTTTGCGTCCAGCCAGTACCCGGATTCGTGGCTATCGGCCCGGATCACGGCATTGGGGAAACTGCGCTGCTCGCCGCTCAGAAGACCGCCGATGTGGTCACCGTGAAAATGCGTGATGTACACCTCATCGACCTGCTCCGGCCGGTAACCTGCGGCCTGCAGGTTGGCAAGCAGATGGCCGGTGCCCGGCCCCATGCTCTTGCCGGCACCCGTATCGATCAGCACCAGCTTCGAACCGGTATTGATCAGGAAGCCATTGAAGGAAGTCTCCACGGGTTCGGCGAGGTATGACTTCGCGAGCAGCTTGCCGATCTCGGGAGCGGCAACGCCTTGCAGCAGAGCCGACACCGGCAAGGCATTGGTGCCATCCGACAGCGCGGTGACTTCGAAATCGCCGAGCATCATGCGGTAGTAGCCGGGTGCCTGGACCTTCAGCTGCGGCGCCGCGGCCGATGTCAGGCCACCCACCAGCAGCGCGCTGCAACCCGCGATCAACGCCCTGCGAAATGCATTTGTGGATGTCATCGCGACCCCCTGTAAAAGCCATTGACTCCATTGCAGACCGCGGCGACCCTAGTCGCCACATGAGTGCCCGGATAGTCTACATCGGCGCCCCGGAAGTACCCGCGGCATTGTTCCAGCGGCGCGCACAAGCCGACTTCGAGGGCCTCGATCTGCTGGCCAGCGACGATCGACAGGCAGCGGTGCGCGAACTCGCCACCACTGAAGTCATCATCGGCCATCATTTCCACTTCGACGAGGCGCTGCTGGCCAACGCGCCGCGGCTGCGCTGGATCCAGTCACTGAGCTCGGGCACCGATGGGATCCTCAAACTCCGGAACCTGCCCCGCGATGTCGTCGTCACCAATACCCGCGGCATGCACGGCCCACAGGTATCCGAACTGGTGTTCCTGCAGATGCTGGCGCTGCTGCGCGACTTCCCGCGCATGCAGCGCAATCAGGCCGCGGCGCGCTGGGAACGCTGGCCGCAACCCCTGCTCCAGGGCAAGACCGTGGTCATCGTCGGCGTCGGCGCCATCGCCGAAGCACTGGCGCTGCGCTGCAAGGCCTTCGGCATGGCGGTGCACGGGGTCACGGGCCGCTCCGGGCGGCTTGAGCATTTCGATGGACTGCACGACTACGGGAGACTCGCCTACGCCGCAACGCTGGCCGATTTCCTGGTGCTGCTGGTGCCACACTCACCCGCCACTGAAAAGCTGGCGGATGCGCGGGTGATCGCGGCAATGAAGCCGGGCGCTTACTTGATCAACGTGGCGCGCGGCGGTGTACTCGATGAGGATGCGCTGCTGCTGGCACTGCGCGAGCGGCGTCTGGCGGGCGCCGCGCTCGATGTCTATCGCACCACTCCCCTGCCCGCCGAGCACCCCTTGTGGCGCGAGCCGCGGGTCGTGCTCACGCCGCACATCGGCGGCATGAGCGACATCTATTTCGAACAGGCCTATCCCGTGGTGCGCGATAATCTGCGCCTGTACCTGGATGGCCGCCCGGAGGCCCTGATCAATGTCGTCGCCCACTGACAAGGCCGCGCCACGGCGCGTGCTCAATGCCGTTTCGGCGCCGGAGCTGCGCCGCCGCTGGTCCGCAATACGCACGCGCATGAGTGCCGCGGGCATCGACGCGCTCGTGGTGCAGAACTCCAGCGACTGGGTGGGCGGATACCTGCGCTGGTTCAGCAACCAGCCGGCGACCAACGGCTACCCGAGCAGCCTGGTGTTTCCGCTGCAGGCGGGTATGTCCTTCATCGAACAGGGTCCGTTTGGCGGGCTGCGCGTCGCCAGCGCCGAGGATGCGCGGCAAACCGGCATTGCGCGCCGCCTCACCACCCCGAGCTACCCCTCCGTGGGCTATTCGGGCAGCTACGATGCCGAGCTGGTGCTGACTGAGCTGCGTGCGCTCGAAGTCAGGCGCATTGGACTCGTGGCGCCCGCGGCCATGTATCACAGCTTCGGGCAGCATCTGCGTGATCACCTGCATCCGGTGGAGATCGTCGACTTCACCGACGTGGTCGATCGGGTCAAGGCCATCAAGAGCGCGGAGGAGCGCGATTGCATCCGCAAAGTCGCGGCGATGCAGGATGAGATCATGGCGAAGGTGCGTGCCTTCATCCGCCCCGGCCTCAAGGATTTCGAGGTCGCCGCCTACGCACAATACGTCGGGCAACAGCTCGGCAGTGAGCAGGGCATCTTCCTGTGCTCCTCGGCGCCAGCGGGTGTCGCCGCCACCTTCAGACCCCGATCGATGCAGGGGCGCAGCTTGCAGTCCGGCGATGTGTATTCACTGCTGATCGAGAACAATGGCGCCGGCGGCTACTACACCGAGTTGTCGCGCATGTTCGTGCTGGGGCGCGCCGCACCGGAACTGCGCGCCGCGCACGCCGCGGTGCTGGATGCGCAGCGCTACGCGCTCTCGCTGCTGAAGCCGGGCGCCGCCTGCAGCGAGATCTTCGAGAAGCACAACCTGTACCTGCGCAGCCGCAACCTGCCCGAGGAACGGCGCCTGAGCGTGCACGGCATGGGCTACGACATGGTGGAGCGTCCGCTGATCCGCCACGACGAGAACATGACCATCGAGGAACACATGTGCATCGTCTGCCATCCAGGCTTGCTCAACGAGCAGATGTTCGTGCACAACACCGAGGTCTACCTGATCGAGGCGCAGGGTCCGTCCGTCTGCCTGCACCAGACGCCGCGGGAGATCTTCGAAATCGCCTAGCGCGATGTCTGCGGGCAAAAAGCCTTCAGTTTATTGAGCTCGATTGCCGCCGGACTCCAGTCCCAGACGCCGCTGTCACCGTAGTAGTAGTACACGACGCCGCCGGGCAGCATCACTACCGAAATGCCGCCATACCCCGACATGAAAGGAACCCACAGTGGATCGGTGCAACCGAGCAGGCCCGCGATATTGCGGGCCCACACGCCATCGCGGTAGGCGAGCCCCGGAAATCCTGCGTCCAGGCCCCGATGTTGCGGGTCGCGTTGCAACGCCCCGCGCAACATTTCGCGATCGAGCTGTGGGACACCATCGATCTCACCCTCCCCCACACTGAGAAACTGCGCCAGCCGCACAATGTCATCGCGGTGGTAGCCAAGTCCGTAGCCCGTGAAGGGCTGACGACTGGCATCACGCGTGCGGCGCGTTGTCGCGAGCAGAGGGCTCAGGTGTAGCGGCGCCCAGAGCGGCTTTGCCAGCACCTCGGTGTAGAAATCCTGCAGTTGCAGTTTGCGGCGCGCGTACTCCGCCATGGCTGCGCCGAGCACATAGGTATCCGTGGTGCGATACACCCAGCGCGTTCCCGGAGCGGCACGTCGATGATAGTGCCGACAGGAAAAGCCGATGCGCTCGCGATGCGTTTCGTAGTTGTAGAACGCCACCACGTCGGTGGCGTCCTCGTCCTGCTCATAGCCAGGCTGGTGATAGACACCGGTCGCCATATCGAGTGCATTCTCGAAAGTGACGCCGCGCCAGTCGCGCGTGGCGCATTCGGGTACATAGTCACTGATCAGTGCCCGGCGCGCACCGGGCGAGAGCAGCTCCAGGCGCATCAAGCCAACTGCGGCCACCAGGGTCTTCGCAGTGGAATACGAAGGCAGTGCCAGCACGTCGCAGAACGGATAGTCGCCCTGGCGGGTGGCACAGGAACCGGCGTAGTGCACACCGTCCAGCACCACTCCGTAAGCGGTGGCGGGATCGGCATCCTTGGGCGCAGCCAGTGCCAGACCGGCTGCCAGCAGCCCGGGCTGCCTGTCGATCAATTCCGCAAGTGGTCGCAGCGGCAATCGTGCTGCGAGTTCTGTCCGGTAGTTCGAGGCCACTTCGCCAGCATTTGCCGGCACTGCAGGCGTGAAGCGGGCGGCGAGCAGACCCCAGCTGTCAAACTTGAAATACGCGCAGGTCTCGCTGGCAATCTCGTAGTACACCCTGGAGATCGCGCCCTCATCGCCAATGACCAGAGTCAGCACCCCGTTGTGCAGGCAATTGGCATTGCGCTCCTGCAACGCGAACGGTATCGCGACGCGCGTGTACCCCTGGTCGCCAGGCTCATTCCACGCCCGGCCCGGCTCCAGCACCCACTCCCAGCTGGCGTGCGGGTTCTCGATCGGCCCGCGTTGCAGCGGGATCACGGCTGAGCCGTCCTGCAGGAATTCGAAATCAAAAGCGGGCAGCGATCTGATCTGCTCATCGACAGAAATATTGAACGGCTGGTTCAAGCGCACCTGGAAGTCCGCCGCCACCGCCGCGCCGAGTACCAGTCGTCCGCTGAACTGTCGCAGCGGAGCCGTTGCATCTGCGGTCGGCGTGAATGCCGCCATGGGCACGAACCCCCGCACTTGCCCGGCCAAGAGCACGTCAGCCCTCAGCGCCGCACGCTCAGCAACAGTTGCGGCCTGAAGTACCGCCGCTGCGGCCAGACCGGTAGCGAGGAGCAGCAGACAGGTCCAGGCCGGCACACGGCTGGCGATGTGCCTGCCGCGCTCAGCGCTCACGCTGGCTCTGCTGCCCCTGCATCGCCGATATCCTCTCGATGTACATGTTGAACAACTCGGCCTGGGTCGAGACGCCCAGCTTGCCGTAAATATTCTCGCGATGCACTTTGACCGTGCCGGGCGAAATGCCCAGCGCGTGTGATATCGACTTGGTCGAATAGCCGCGCAGCACCAGCTTCACGACCTCGCACTCGCGAGTCGTCAATACCTGTCGACCAAAGTTCTCGGCCGCTTCCTGCACCAGTCGCCCGGGCTCTGGCTCCTGTGCGGCAGGCGCTTGCGGTTTGACCGACGTCCAGTGGCGGCGCGCAAAGGCATACAGCAGCGGCTGCACCGCCTCCATGTCACGCACTTCGCTATCGCTGAAGCCGGCGCCGCTCTCGGAGCGCTCCAGGCTGACCGCCAGGCTGACGCCAGCATCCAGCGGCCAGAGGTAGTTGACCTCGTCGCCGATACGCCCGGAGGCATAGTGCGCGCGATGGTATTCGCTCTCCAGAAAGCCATCGGGTGTGATATCGCCCAGGCGACACACTTCAGGACGATCCAGCGTCTGGCTCATCAGGAAGAACGGGTCGAGCACGTAGAAGGCGCCGACGTAGGTGGTCAACCCCTTGGCGCGCCAGCTGCCGGTGAAGTTCTCCGCCAGCATTTCGGGATGCGCGTGCCGGCGATACACCATCACCATCCACCAGTCGAACTGCAGCACGCGTTGCAGGGCTTCGACCAGCCGGTCAGCAAATTGTGCACTGCCGACCGACTCGGCGACTGCGGGCAGGTTGTCGCGCAGCAACGTGAGCCAGCGCTTATCGCCAGTGCTTTCGAGGTTGTCGTCTACGCCAATCGCCATATTGTTCACGCCGTTGTTGCGTGAATACTACCACCAGCTTCGGGCGAACTGGCCCGCAGGGGAGCATTCGATCACGCATGGCAACCTTTTCGATAGCAGCACTGCAGCTGGAGCTCAGCTCGGGTGACAACCTCGCCCATCTGCGCAGCGAGATTCGCGGCGTCGTGTCGCGCTTTCCCTGGGTGCAGATGGTGCTGCTCGGAGAGCTGGCCAGTTTCGGCCCTGGCACCGCTCGCGCGGAACCACTGGCTGGGCCGGCCGAGCAGGAATATTGCCGCCTCGCCAAAACCCTGGGCATCTGGTTGCTGCCGGGTTCCTTCTACGTGCGTGAGGGCGACGCGGTCTACAACCTTGCACCGGTCATCAATCCCGAGGGCGAGGTCATCGCCCGGCACCGCAAGATGTTTCCCTTCGAGCCCTATGAACGCGGCGTCAGGGGTGGCAAGGACTTCGTGGTGTTCGACGTGCCCGCCATCGGCCGCTTCGGCGTCTCCAACTGCTATGACATGTGGTTTCCGGAGACCACGCGGACTCTCGCCGCGATGGGCGCGGAGGTCATCCTGCACCCGACGATGACCAACACCATCGATCGCGACGTCGAGCTGGCAATTGCACGCAGCAATGCCGCCACCAACCAGTGCTATTTTTTCGACATCAATGTCGCGGGACACCTGGGGCGCGGCCAGTCGATCATCTGCGGCCCCGGTGGCGAAATCCTGCACCAGGCAGGCAGCGGCCGGGAGCTCATGCCCATAGAGGTCGACTTCGACTATGTGCGCCGCGTGCGCCGCAGCGGCTGGCAGGGCCTGGGTCAGGTGCTCAAGAGTTTTCGCGACCGCGAGGTGGATTTCTCCATCTATGGCGGCCGCCGCGACCAGCACGAGGCGCTCAATGCGCTCGGCCCGCTGCAGCTGCCCGCTCGCAGCACGGAACCCGGGCGCTGAGATGTTTTCCGGTCCGGATTGAACGTGATGTTGACTCAACAAACTCCAGAGGGTTGCAGACATGACTAGTCCCAGAATCAGCCAGCACTCGGCTATTGCACTGGCCGTTGCGAGCGCACTGGCGGCAGCTTCGGGTGCGCTGCGGGCCGCCGATGATACGACCGGCTCGACTCTCGAAGAGATCGTGGTCACGGCTACGCGGCGCGCGCAGACGCGTCGATGACATGCCGTTCAACATCTCCGCGGTCAGCGGCAAGCAGATCGACGCGCAGAACCTCACCAACTCGGTCGATCTGCTGCGCACCGTGCCCGGCGTCTCGGTGGTCGACCGCGGCGTGCGCAATTCCGGCACGCTCAACAACGTGCGCATCCGCGGCATCAATGTCGACTGCGGCGCACGCTCGGCGACTACGTGCCTGCGGGCGCGGCGGCGGTCTCGAGCTACGTCAACGACACGCCGATCTTCGCCAACTTCCTGCTCAAGGACATCGAGCGCGTCGAAGTGCTGCGTGGCCCGCAGGGCACGCTGTACGGCCGCGGTTCGCTGGGCGGCACGGTGCGTTACCTGCTGCGCGACCCGGTGATTGGCGAGACCTCGGCCAATGTTGCCGGCGGTGTTTCCTTCACCAACGGTTCGGGTGGCATGAACTGGACCACCGACGGCACGCTCAATGTGCCGCTCGGCGACACCCTGGCGCTGCGCGTCAACTACAGCCACTTCGACGACGCGCGGCGTCGTGGACTACCCGAACCTCTACAAGCTCGACAGCCAACGGCATACCCGGTCGCACCCAACGGCGTGCTCGACCCGGCGGCGGAGTACACCTCGCAAGAAGGACGCGGACTGGGCGCGCATCGACTACAGCCGCCTGGCGCTCACCTGGAAACCCAACGAGCGCGCGCACACTGGTGTTCTCAGCTGTCGTGCACCAGAAGGACAGCACCGGTGGCCGCCGGCAGATCACCGCGCCTGGCACGGTGAACAACGCCATCGGCGGCGTCTACGGCGACTATCGAGCAGGGCGCCGTGATGCTCGAGCCCTCGGCCCGCGAGGTCATCGGTCGGGAGCCTCGAAGGCACGTTCGACCTGGGCTTCGCGTCGCTGACCTCCGAGCACCTCGTACACCGACCACACGGGCACCAGCACCAACGACAACTCCGGGCTGTATGCCAAGGGCTGGCCCTTCCTGTACGACTTCTACCCGCGCCTGATGGCGCAGAAGTATCGCGACTACAGCGACCGCAGCTTCGCGCAGGAACTGCGGCTGGTGTCCAAGCACCAAGGGCGCGTTCGACTACATCGCCGGGCTGTACTACGAGAAGGAAACAGCTGCACTCGGGCGAGACCGACTGGGTGCGCGGCTTCTCGCAAGTGGTTTGCCGCGCAGGACGCCGTGACGCCCGGCTTCGGCTCCTACTACGACCCGGTGGCACCCACCAGCGATCGCGACTTTCTCTACAGCCGCGACGAGCAGTTCAAGGAGACCGCGGTGTTCGGCGAACTGACCTGTCACCTCGACGCCGACGTTCGCAGATCACCGGCGGCGCCCGCTGGTTCCAGGACAAGGATTCCAACCAGGTTTCCGTGGTGCCCGACCTGCCGACGCGCGTCGGCGCTGTCATCGCCCGCCACGCCCGATATCAGCAAGAGCAAGAGCATCTTCAAGTTCAACTACGTCCTGGCACCTCACGCCGCAGGACAACCTGTACTTCACGGCCTCGCAGGGCTATCGGCGCGGCGGCGTCAATGACATTCCGACCACCGGCTTCGTCGGCGAGAATCCCGGCTGGCTGAATTTCGGTCCCGACACGCTGAACAACTACGAGCTGGGCATCAAGGGCGCGCACGGTTCCTACAGCTTACAATGCCTCGGTGTTCCTCATCGACTGGAAGGACATCCAGCTCAATACCGCGACACCGGTCTGGGGCTATTACGTCACGACCAATGCCGGCAAGGCGCGCTCGCAGGGCGTGGAGCTGGAGTTCCGCGGCAAGCTGGCGCAATCGTTCAGCTACGGCCTGGGCTATGCCTATACGGACGCCAAGCTCAGTCAGGATGCCACGCGCCCGTACGCGGTCGCGCCCAACCCGCCGCGCGTGATCGCGCCCAGCGGCACGCGGCTGCCGGCGGCGCCCGACCAGCGTCATCAACGCATCGCTCGACTACACCGTTGCACGCTCGGCATCGGCCGGACGCTGGTGCCGCACGTTGACGCCTATTACCAGAGCGGTACCTCAACCGCCTGGCCCTGACCGACGCGCGCCGGCAATCCCGCTGGATGCCTACACGCTCTGGAATGCTTCGCTGGCACTGAACGCCAACAAGTGGAGCCTGGCGCTGCAGGTGCGCAACCTCGGCAACGCCAAGGCCATTTCGGGCATCTTCCCGAGAGCGCAGTTTCGGCAGCGCGCCCGCCGACGGCTTCGCCGGCAACACCAGCCGCGAGCTCATCACGACGCCGCGCACGATCGGGTTGATCGCCAAGTACCGCTTCTGACGCCGCGCGACAGCCGTGGCCAGCGCGCTGCTCAGCGAGGCCCAGCGTCTCATTGAGACGGGGCGCTTTGCCGCGCGGCGCGCTCGCGCGCGCACGACTGCTGGCCAATGAGCCGCGGCTGACCGAAGGCTGGCTGCTGCTGGCGCTGGCCGAGCAGCGCCAGCAGCGCTACGAGGCGATGCTGGCGGCGCTGCACGCGGCGCTGCGCCTGCAGCCGACCAACGTGCACGGTGCTGCTCAAGTTCCGCGAAGCGCAGCTGCTGTGCGGCCTCGGCGCCGAGGCGCGCACCGGACTGCGCCGCACTCGAGCGCGGCGCGCAGCACGATGCGCGCGCTGCTGACGGCGCTGGCCGACCTGTACGCCAGCCGCCGGCGCGCACGACGATCGGCTGCGCTGCGCGCAGCGGGCGCTGGAACTGGCGCCCGGCGAACGCGTCAGCTGCTGGCGAGCGCTGCGGCCGCGGAAACCGCCTGCGGCCGATCGACGGCGGCCGAGCAGCATCTGGACCAGCTGCTGGCTGCGCATCCGCAGGACTACGGCTCGCTACTACCGGCGCAGCATCCTGCGCCGGCAGAGTCCGCAGAGCGCAATCACGTGCGCGAGATGAGCGCGCGGCTGGCGGCGCTACCGGTCGAATCCCGCGACATCGTCCCGCTGTGCTTCGCGCTGGCGAAGGAATACGAGGACCTGGGGATTACCGTGCAGGCCGTCGCCTACCTGCAGCGCGGCGCGGCGCGGCGCCGGCGCAACCTGTCGTACCAGCGTCGCCGACGATGAAGCAGCGATGCGCGCGATCATCGACAGTTCTACGCGCGAACGCCTGGCGGCGGTCGGGCAAGTCCGGACGAGCGTGGCGCGACGCGGCGATCTTCGTCATGGGGCTGCCGCGCAGCGGCACCACGCTGGTCGATCGCATCCTCAGCAGCCATTCGGCGGTGCAGAGCCTGGGCGAGATCAACGACCTGGCCTACGCGCATCATCGCGCAGGCGTACGCTGCGATGGATGCGGACGCCGCACGGCGCCCGAACGCGCTCGAACTCATCCGGCGATCCGCGCAGCTCGATCTTACGGCGCTCGGGCGACGACTACCTGCGGCGCGTGGCCGGCTATCCGCGCAACCGACCGCGCTTCATCGACAAGACGCCCTGGAATTTCCTGTACCTCGGGCTGATTGCGCTCGCGCTGCCGCGGCGCGCGCATCATCCACCTGCGGCGCGATCCGATGGACAGCTGCTTTGCGCTCTACAAGACGCTGTTCCGCTCCGGCTCGCCCTATTCCTACGATCTGGACGACCTGGCGCGCTACTACCTCGCCTACGACCGGCTGATGGCAGCACTGGCGCCGCGTGCTGCCGGGACGCTTCCTGGATCTCGACTACGAGCGCGTGGTGCAATCGCAGGAGGCGAGACCACGCGCGAGCTGCTCGACTGGTGCGGCCTGCCGCTTCGAGCCGCAATGCCTGGAGTTCCACCGCAACACGGCGCCGGCCGCGACCGCGAGCGCGGCGCAGGTGCGCGAGCCGCATGCACGCGCGCTCGATCGGACATCTGGAAGCACTACGCGGCGCAGCTCGCGCCGCTCGCCGCGCGCGCTACGCGCGGGCGGCTGTCGCGATCGACAGCCGCTAGTTGCGCGTCGAGCCGATCGAGGCGCGCGGCCGGCAGCGAGCGTCGCGAGGGCGCAGACGATGATCACCGACGGTCGCGACGTCGATCAGCAGGCCGTAGCGATCGGAGCCCAGCAGCAGCGCGCCGACGAAGGGTCCGGTCGCCAGGCCCATCTTGGAGGCAAAGCCGCCGAGCGCCGCCGCCCGGCCCGTGAGATCGCAGCGCGCGCACATGCCGAGCAGGTGCGGAATGACGAATCGCCCAGGTGATGCCCGGTGCCGACGTTGGCGAGCGCGTAGATCAGCGGACTGGCCGAGCCGTGCAGTATCGTACATGCCCAGCGCCGTGAGCAGCAGCGCGATGCCGTCAGCATGCGCACGCGGCCGAAGCGGGTGCCGAAGGTCACCACCAGCATCGAACCGAGCATGCCCACCCAGGTGGCGACGCCCACCACGGTGGCTCGAGTGCCGACGGGTCGAGCTCGAAGTGACGCGCCAGGCCGATGATGTAGGTGAACAGCAGCATGTTCGAGAACTGGAACAGGAACACCGACAGCAGCGCCAACAGCAGCGGCATGCCCCGACCGGTACGCGCGCGTTGGCCCGGCGAGTGCGCCGCGCTTGCCGTCGCCTCGCCAGTGGCTGCGGCCAGCGGCGGATAATCTCGCCAGGAACGGCAGCGTGATCAGGGCCACCAGGCTGACGCCGATCAGTGCCAGGAACAGCGCCTGCGTGCCAAACAGCGGCACCAGCCTGCGGCAGCACCATGACGCCGAGGCCGCCCAATGCCGCCCTGCACCACCAGCAACATGCCGAAGGTGCGTTCGGGTCGCGCGGGTGCGCGCGAACACGCCATAGGAAAAACCGACCAGGCAGCCGCCCGCGAGTCCGTGCATTGCGCGCACGGCGATCATGATCGCGGGCGTGGTGACCAGCATGCTGGCCAGATCGACCCCGATCAATATGCTGAGCAGCAGATAGGCGGCCGGGCGCCAGGGCCAGTGCGTCACCAGAAGCGTGGCCAGCAGCGCGCCCAGTGCCGCACCGTAGACGTTGGCGGAGCCCGCGAAGCCGGCATCCTGCTCGCTGAAATGCAGGCCAACGCGCAGGCCCTCGACCAGTCGCCGGCATGATGTTGACGTAGAAGAAGCCGGCGGTCGCGAGGAACGACAGCATGCACGGCGGCCAGCAGGCCATCGGGCGCGGCGCGACGACGCTCAGCAGGATTCAACATGGTGTTCGGCTGTCACTCATCGATGCCATCATATCAGCCACTGATGGCCGGCCAGCGCCTGCCTGCAGCTCAGGCCGGCACTTTCAAGCCGCGTATCACTGCCGGGCGCTGCAGGAAGGCCTGCAAGGCGCGATCGACTTGCCGGTACTGCGTGTAGCCGACCAGCTCAGCAGCATCGTAAAAGCCGATCAGGTTCCTGATCCACGGGAAGATCGCGATATCGGCGATGCTGTAGTAGTCGCCCATCACCCAGGTTCGATCAGTGAGCCGCTGTTCCAGCACCGCCAGTATGCGGCGCGCCTCGGCCACGTACCGATCGCGCGGCCGCTTGTCTTCGAATTCGCGGCCGGCAAACTTGTGGAAGAACCCCACCTGGCCAAACATCGGGCCGACTCCGGCCACCTGGAAAATCAGCCACTGGAGCGTCTGGTAGCGGGCCGCGGGGTCTGCCGGCAGGAACTGGCTGGTCTTTTCCGCGAGGTAAATCAGTATCGCGCCCGTTTCGAACAGGGTCAGCGCCTGTCCGCCTGGCCCGTCCGGATCGACGATCACGGGTATCTTGCCGTAGGGATTGAGCGCCAGGAATTCTGCTGACTGCTGCTCGCGCGCATCGAAGCTCACTTTATGCACTTCGTACGGCAGGCCAGTCTCCTCGAGCATGATCGAGACCTTGACGCCGTTGGGCGTGGCAAGGGAATAGAGCTGCAGACGCTCGGGATGCGTTACTGACCACATGGGTTACAGCGGCACGTGGATGCCGAGCGACAGGCTGCGGCCGGGCAAACGGTAGTAACCGGCCGTGCCTGTGACCGTCACGCCTTCCTGCAATTCACTCTCGGACACGGGATCGCGCCGGTCGGTGAGGTTGTAGCCGCTGAGTCGCAGCCTGCAGCGACCGATCTGGTAACTCAGGTTGGCATCGACCGTGGTGTAGCCACCCGCCTCGATGCTGTTGCTCTTGTTGAGCATGCGACTGCCGATCGCATTGGCAATCACTGCGGCAGTGGCCGCACCCGAGGGGCTGCTGTAGATCAGACCCAGGCCAGCGACCGTACGCGGTGACATCTCGACGCGGTTCCCCGCCACATTGGCGCCATTGTCATTGATGTAGCTCCTGAACTTCGCGTCGTGATCGGCAAACTGCGCCAGCAGCTGCAAAGACGCGTTGAGCGCGTACTTCGCCTCGATTTCGAAGCCCTGGAAACGGGTCTCGCCGCCATTGGTACGCACGAACTCGCCCGCACCGTTGTCAGCGAAGGTGAGTCCGTTGCGGAAATCCATGCGGAACACGCTTGAGTCGAGATCCAGCGCGCCATCGAGCAGGCGCAGCTTCGCACCCAGTTCGTAGCTGTCCGCGGTCTCGGGCTTGAGAATTTCCACTTCGGCCTCGGGACCAAAATCGATTGCCAGCGGCTTGAAGCTGTTGCGGTAGTCACCGTAGAAGGTCAGCGCATCCTTGCCGGACGACCAGGCGTGCCAGCTGGCGCCTATCACACCGCTGAGCTTCGTGTTCTGCTGCGACTCCGAACCCACGAAGGCCACCACCGGATCGGGCCCGGTGTTGTCGATCGCCAGACCGCTGGCGCTCTCGTGGGTGCGGTTCAAGCGCAGGCCGCCCAGCACGTCGAAGCGCTCGCTGGGCTTGTAGTCCATCTGCAGGTACAGACCCGAGAACTCGCGCTGGTCGCTCGACTGCACGATCTCATCCGCGTGACGCGCGCCATCGCAGCTGTACTCGTGGCCCGACTGATCGATGCAATAGCCAAAGTTGATGGCGTTCTCGCTGCCGTCGCCGTGCATATGATCGATGCCGTAGGTCAGGTTCAGTTGCGGGCCGAAACTGCGGCTGACATGCGCATCAAAATAAATATCAGTGATGGCGCGCGACTGCGTATAGCCATCGGCCTGCAGGCCATCGCCCACCCCGGCATCGGGCGGTGCGTTGAAGGCGTCACCACGCAGGAAGCCGCGCAGGATGTCATCGGTGGTGCGCGTCACAGCCAGTGTGACCGCCCAGCTGTTGTCCTTGCTGCCACCGTCGAGGCCCATTGCAAGATGGTAGCGATCCTGATTCAGCTTGGCCCCGGCTGGATTGAAGTTGGCGTCGATCGGCAGCTCGGTGTGCAACTCCGGCCCATCGCGCAACAGCAGATCACCCGCAGGCTTCTGCGGCAGGATGCTGAGGTCGCCATCCACGTGGAAGCGCATGCCGGAGAAATCCAGCGCGCCGCGATAAAGTGCGTGATAGCGCTGGTAGGAACTGCGGTCCGCCTGGTAACCACGCTGTTCGAGATTCGCACTCAGCGATTGCCGATAGCCGCCCACGGTCGGCAGGTTCGCCTGGAAAGTCAGGCCGCCACCACCCGGCGTGCTGCCACTGAGCTCAACGCCCGCGTGCACATCACCGGCCGCCTCATGGATCACGTGGATCACGCCCACGAAAGAAGTGGCCCCGAACATCACGGGCGCCGCGCCACGCAGGATTTCGATGCGCGCCACGCCAGTCAGATCCACCGAGGGTGTGGCCGGGTTGAAGGCTCCACCCCAGGGCACATTGTCCACCACCAGCAGGAAAGCATCCGCTTCACGCAGACCCCAGATCGCCGGCACTGCACCGGCGGGCCCTGCATCGCCGCCCGGCGTGCCTTCCACACCACCCACGAGCGAGAGCGCGGTGCGCAGGTCATTGGCCCCCATTCGCCGCAACTGCTCGCCGCTCACTACCGTGATCGAGGCGGGAATGTTTTCGATGGCTTCGGGAACGCGAGTGGCTGTAACCTCGATCGAGTCGGGCAGTTTCGCGTAATCGTCCGCAGCCTGAGCTGCGCCAGCGCAGATCCCCACTCCCAGCAGTACGGCCATGACTCGTGAACGCATCGCGATAGCTCCTTGGTAGCGAAGCCGGCATACTAAGACACTCTTAAGTCGCGTGGAAACGCCGCTGATGAAACTGCTGCGCTTTGGCCCGCCGCGCATGGACGCGCGCGCGTGAATCAGTGATTGTCGCGCGGCACGCCGAAGCTGCGGTCTATCTGCTGGAACTGCTCGGCGCCTTCCAGGATTGCGCCGGTCGCCAGGGGCCCGACAACTGCGCGTTGCATCGCCTGCCATGGCGTTTGTGACGGCGGCACCGGATAGCCGCCAGCCTGCTTCAATGCGGCGCGGCGCTGCGCCAGCTCCTCATCGCTCACCAGCACATTGGCACTGCCCTTGCGCAGGTCGATGCGCACACGATCGCCGGTACGCAGCAAGGCCAGCCCGCCACCAGCAGCGGCTTCCGGCGAGGCATTGAGTATCGAGGGCGACGCCGACGTGCCTGACTGGCGGCCATCGCCCACGCAGGGCAGATCGCTGACGCCAACCTTGATCAGGTAAGCGGGCGGCCGCATGTTGACCACTTCCGGAGCGCCGGGGTAGCCGACCGGGCCCACACCGCGCATGAACAGGATGTCGCGATCAGTGATCGCCAGTGTCGGATCATCGATGCGCGAGTGGTAGTCCTCCGGGCCATCGAACACAACCGCGCGGCCCTCGAAGGCTTCCGGATCCGCCGGATTGCTGAGGTAGCGCTGGCGGAACTCCTCCGATATCACGCTGGTCTTCATGATCGCAGCGTCGAACAGGTTGCCTCGCATCACGATGAAGCCGGCCCTGCTCTTGAGCGGCTGCTTGAAACTGCGGATCACTTCCGGGAGCACGATCTTGCGGCCAGCGCAGTTCTCGCCGATGGTGCGACCATTGGCTGTCAACGCATGCTCGCGGATCAGCCCCTGCCCCATCAGTTCGGCCACTACCGCCGGCACGCCGCCCGCCTGGAAATAATCTTCGCCCAGATACTTGCCAGCAGGCTGCAGATTGACCAGCAGCGGCACATCGTGCCCGTACTTCTGCCAGTCATCGAGTTCCAGCTCCACGCCCATGTGACGGGCGATGGCGGCCAGATGCACCGGCGCATTGGTCGAACCACCGATCGCGGAGTTCACCACGATCGCGTTCAGGAAGGCATCGCGCGTCATGATTGCCGAGGGCCGCAGGTCTTCGCGCACCATCTCGACGATGCGCTTGCCAGTGAAGTAAGCCATCTGCGGGCGTTCGCGATAGGCCGCCGGAATCGCCGCCGACCCTGGCAACTGCATGCCCAGGGCTTCCGCCAGCGAGTTCATCGTCGTAGCCGTGCCCATCGTATTGCAGAAGCCGACCGACGGCGCCGACGAAGACACCAGTTCGACGAAGCCGGGGTAGTCGATCTCGCCGGCCGCCATCATCTGCCGTGCTTTCCAGACGATGGTGCCCGAGCCGACGCGCTCGCCCTTGTGCCAGCCATTGAGCATCGGACCCACGGACAACGCAATCGCCGGAATATCCACCGTAGCCGCAGCCATCAGGCAGGCGGGAGTAGTCTTGTCGCAACCGATGGTGAGCACCACGCCATCGAGCGGGTAGCCGTACAGCGATTCCACCAGGCTGAGATACGCCAGGTTGCGATCGAGCGCGGCCGTCGGGCGCTTGCCGGTTTCCTGGATCGGATGCACCGGAAATTCGATCGCAATGCCACCAGCTTCACGGATGCCTTCGCGCACGCGCTGCGCGAGCTGCATATGGTGGCGATTGCAGGGCGTGAGATCGCTGCCGGTCTGCGCGATGCCGATGATCGGCTTGCCCGATTGCAGCTCCTCGCGCGTCAGGCCATAGTTCAGGTACCAACCCAGGTACAGCGCGGTCATGTCCGGATTGGCGGGGTTGTCGAACCAGGCGCGTGAGCGCAATCGGGGGCCACTCGTTGCGTCGGCCGCCGTGGCGGATAGCTCGGGTTTCTTGGTGTCTGAGCTCATGGGTGTTTCTGGTCTGCTGAATATAGTTGTATAAACTGCGCGGCACGCCGGAAGAGTGCCGTAGCTCCAGTATAGCTGCACCGATTTATCAGACAATTGGAAATTGCCATTCAGGCCACGAGTTCGCCATGATCAACCGACGCCACCTGTTGGAACTGGCCGCGGCACTTGCCGGTAGCGCGGCCCTGGATCGTTTTGCCGCCGCTGCCAGCCTGGCCAATCCGGAACCGGGCGGCACCCCGCCTGGTAGGCTGAAAGTGGCGCGCTTCATCGATACTTACAGCGCCGAACTTCAGGATGGCGAGACGCGCGCGATCGTACGTGCCGGTGATCGCTTCGGGATCTGGACAGTGATGGAGATTCTCGGCGGCGAGCTCCCCTGCGTGGTGCTGGAGGATTTCCGCGGCAAGGATGGCCGCTTGCTGTTCGTGAATCTGACCGGCCTCGCGCTCGATCTGCCCAAGTCGCTCGAAACGACAGCCGCAGCCGCAATTCCCGATCACCTGGGGCATAGCACCCAGCAGGTTACGGACAGCGCGCACGACCTGCTGGCCGAGCAGATACTGCGCCAGCGTGGCGATCCCGACTACGCCGAAGTCGAGCGCGCCTTTGCGCCGATCCAGAAAGTCAGCAGCGACTGCTACAGCTTCGTAGGCACTCCGCAGACGCAGGACAAGATCGGTTTCACCTACGGCGGTCGCACGGCCAATTTTGATCCGGCGGTGTACCAGCCTTCGATCGAGCTGGCCGTGAAGAGCGGCCAGGTGTGGAACGGCCTGGTCGGCGCTTACCTGCCGGTACTGCGTTTCGTGTTTCCGGACGCGGACGGGGCCTGGACCGAATACCTGGCCTTTGCGCCCTTCCGCGTGGTCAACGACAACCTGCGCTTCCAGCCGGTGTGGTATCGCGTGAGTCGCATAGTCGCGGGCGCCCTGCAGTGGACCCGGCACTTCGATTCCTACCATCCCTTTCCTTCGCGCCCCAGCGATGATCCGCGACGCTTCTACGCCGATCTGGCCGGGCTGAAGTCCGGCTGGGACCAGCTGCTGCAACCGGCGATGAAGATCAGCCTGCCCGACCCACACCTGGAGAATCTGGCGCGCTTCAGCCTGGTACGCGCGCTGATGTCGCGCTCGGCCGGCTATCCGAAATACGGCGCCGTCGAAAAGAACTATGGCGGCAGTGAACACGACGGTTTCCAGGACACCTTCACCGTGGAAACCGAGGCCATGTGTGAATGGGGACTGACGGAGCGCGCCGGCCAGTACATCGAGAACTACTTCCAGCAGTTCGTCACCGACGATGGCTCGATCGTCTATCGCGGGCCCGAGACCGGACAGTACGGCCGCATGCTCACGGTCGCCGCGCAGTTCGTCACGGCAGGCGGCGACAGCGCCGTGCTGCTGCGCTGCCGTGCGCGACTCGATGCGGTCACGCGACTGTTGCTCGAGTTGCGCGCCAGGGCCTTGCGACGACCTCCCGATGATGCGGCGATCGGCATGATCGCCGGCTGGAGCGAGGCGGATTCCTGTCTCGAGAAAGACCCGCAGCGCTACGTACAACCCTATTTCTCCAACAGCACCGAAGCGGCGCGCGGTTTGCGCGACCTGGGGCGCGTATGGCAAAGCATCGGTGAGCAGCAGGGCGATGCCGAGCTGCAGCAGTGGGGCCTGCGCCTTATAGCCGAAGCCGCCGCACTGCGTCGTGACCTTGCGCTGGCGACAGCGCGTTCCATGCTGACGGTGGATGGCGAGCGGATACTGCCCTCGATCGCTGGCGTGGCCGAGCCCGCTCACGTGGTCGTGAAACGCGATCCGCTCGACCCGCAATATCGCGGCTACCGGGCGTACATGGAGATGATGCACTCAGGCAACCTGAGTACCGAACAGATCGGTCTGATCGCCGACTATCGCGCCAATCATTTCGACACGCTGCTCGGCGTGCCCACGGCCTACGGCTACAACAGCCGGGAGATGGCTGGCTTTCTCTCTTATGGACACGGCTACGGGCTGATCCAGATCGATCGCATCCGCGAAGCGCTGCTACTCACTTACAGCCTGATGGCGCACCAGTACACACGCGGCACCTGGCTGGCGCCGGAAACACGCCGCCCGATGGCCAGCACGGAATGCGCGCCCTATTGCAGCCCGGCGCAGCTGGCCGTGCCGCTGCTGCTGCGCTGGCTGCTGGTGTTCGAAGACCCGGAGTCCGAGACCCTGTGGCTGGGAAAGGGCATTCCCAGCGCCTGGCTGGTCTGCCGGTCGCACGACCAAGGTGAGCGATGCGCCTACGCGCTGGGGTCGCATCGGCTACTCGATCAGCGCCGCCGCCGGCCGCGGAACGATAGCGGCGAGCGTGCATTTTCCCGAGCAAGGCATCGCAGCCGAGACGCGCCTGCGCATTCGCGGCGGCACCGAGCGTCGCATGCAGTCGGTGCTCGTCAATGGCAAGCGCTGGAACCAGTTCGATGCGGCAAGCGAAGTCATCACGCTGCCACCGCGTCTGGGCGGCACGATCAACATCAGCGTGCGCTTGGCCGCCGGCTAGCTCATGTGCGCGTGCGCAGGCGCAGGGATTCCCAGCTGGCATCACTGCTCCAGCCACCATCCACTGGCAGCGTAACGCCATTCACAAAGCCGCTCTGTGCCTCATCGGCGAGGAAGGCGATCGCGGCCGCCACGTCTTCGGGACGCGCGAAGCGCGCCATGGGCACACGGTTGGTGATGTCAGAATCGGCGTAGCGGCCCGGTCCGCGATCCGCATCGTCCATTTCGGTCTTGATCCAGCCAGGGCAGACTGCATTGACACGCACGCCGCGTCCGCCCCACTCCGCGGCCAGCGTGCGCGTCAGGCCGATGAGCCCGTGCTTGGAGGCGTTGTAGGCACTGCGATGGCTGATGGCGGCGAGCCCGGCGATGGAAGCGACATTCACGATGGCACCGCGGCGGCGCGCCAGCATCTGCTGGCCCAGATGCTTGCAGAGCAGGAACGGGCCCTGCAGGTTGACGCCCATCACCCGCTGCCACTGCGCGAGCGTGGTGTCTTCAGCCGGCACGATGAGGCTCACGCCGGCGTTGTTGACCAGCACGTCGGCGGCACCGTGTTCGCGCGCCACGCGCGCTGCCAGATCGACGGCGAATGCTTCGTCGACCACATCACCCTGCAGCGCCTGCACGCTGGCGCCGGCAGCTCGCAGACGCTCCGCGGCAGACTCAGCGGACTGCAGGTCGACCAGGATCAGCACATGCCCACGCTGCGCCAGCAGCGCAGCGGTGGCATAGCCCAGCCCCTGGGCAGCCCCGGTAACGACAGCGACCGGCACGGCCAGCCTCGCTTCAGCTCAGTGCGCGTGCAGCTGCGAAGGAATGAAGTCGTCCATCACCGCGGCGCGCAGCAACTTCGGCGGCAGCAGGCCCTGCGCCAGCACGAAATCGTTGAAGGCCTGGCGATTGAAGGCTGCGCGCAGCGCGAGCTGCGTTGCCTGGCGGGTCTCCATCAGTCGCTGATAGCCGTAGAAGTAGGAGGTCGCCTGGCCAGGTGCGCGGAATACATAGCGCTGCATCTCCTGGGTCGCCATGCCCTCGGACAGGCACACCTCTTCCATCAGGAAGCTCTTCACCTGCTCCGGAGTGACCTGCCCCGTGTTGACCATGGGATCGAGAAACGCGCGCGCGGCACGCTGCATACGCGCCTGCAATGCGAACAACTGGCCATCCAGCGGTTCGTAGGGCTGCATCTCGGCCTCGGCATACAGGGCCCAGCCTTCGACGTTGACGCTATTGAAGGCAAAGACCGCACGCGCAGTGGAGATGCCCGACTCCACCATCTTCGCGTACTGCAGCTCGTGCCCGGGGCGCGCCTCGTGCGCGGTCAGCGTCCACGCCGCAGACTGGTGCGTGAAGTCGTCGTAGCTCAGGCCCTTGCCACCATCGCTGGGGCTGACACCGGTGGCCAGCACGAATTCGCCGTATTCGCCCGTGTTGCCAATCAGTCGCGGCGGGCTCATGTGCGGCGCGGGCTGCTGCGCATTCTCGGCGGGCGTGGCTACACGGATCGAGGCCGCGCGATCGGGCAGCGAGACGATGTGCTGGGTGCGGATCGCATTCTCGATCTCGCCCAGGCGCGCCTTGTAGACGCTCAGCACCTGGTCGGCGGGAATCTGCTGTTCCTTGAGCTTGCGGACCACGGCGTGATAATCCGCATCGGCAAAGCCGCGCTCCTTCGCAATCAGGCCGGCCGTGATCGTCATCTGGTTGCGGATCTCGGCAAAGGAAGTGAGTGCCTTGGCAATCAGTTCCTCGGGTGAGATATCGACGCCGAACTGATGCAGATTGTCGGCGTAAACCGCCGGGGGCAGCAGATGATCGGCGCGCGTCCTGGGCAAGAGGTCGGATTTCAGCCAGGCCGTATAGTCGGTGAGCTGCTTTTCGAGGCTGGCGTAGGGGCGCTGCCATCCCTTCACCTTGCTCTTGCCCAGCAGGTCCTTGATGCCCGCGAGGTAGGTGGGCAGATCGCCAATCGCCTGCTCGACCTCACCACGAAACGGGCCCAGCAGCGACGCGTCGGCATGCACGCGCTCGAGCGTGCGCGCCTTGGCCAGCTCGGTGATGGGCTGGAAGCCCTTGCTGAGCCCGGCGTACTTGGAGAGTCGCACCGCGATGGTCTGCTGCCGCGCCGCCGGCACGCGTGGGTCGAGCATCTGCTGCACGACGCCGAACACGAGGCCCGTGACATCGATGAAGGGCAGCAGGTATTTTCTATTGACCGCATTGCTCGAGACATTGTCGGCCGCAGCGCCTTCCAGGATCTGCAGATCCTGGCGGACCTTGGGGTCCGTTTCGCCAGCCGCACGCTTCTGGAATTCGCTGATCGCCGCCGCCAGGTCGGCCTGCTGGGCATCGAACTGATCCTGCGACAGATCGACGATCGCCTCATCGAAGCCATCGACACCAATCTGGCTCGCAGACTCCGGACTGTACTTGGCGAGCACTTGCAGCAACACCTTGGCGCTGTCGTTGCTGCGTGTCACCCACGGCGCCTCGGCGGCCTGCGCCACGGCCGCTGTGCACAACCCGGCCAACAGACACAAGCCCAGCGCGCGGATATTGATCTTCATGCGTGAATCCCCTGTAACTTTGGTAGCTCGCCCAGCGAACTGATAATTGATTATAGAATGACTACAGTTCACAGGATCATCAAAATGCGAATGCCATTGCTGGCACTGCTGCTGGCTTTCGAACCTGCTTTCGGGCTCGCCAGCGACGCCACACCGCTCGCGCGCCCGATCGTGCTGGAACTCTACACTTCAGAAGGCTGCAGTTCGTGTCCGCCCGCCGAAGCCCTGGCAGTCCAGCTCGCGCCGCGGAAAGACCTGCTGGTGCTGGCGTTTCATGTCGACTACTGGGACGATCTCGGCTGGCGCGATCGTTTTTCCCTGCCTGCCGCCACCGAACGGCAGCGCCGCTGGGCGCGGGGCAATGACAACTCAGAAGTCTACACGCCGCAGCTGATTGTCGATGGCCGCCAGAGCATGGTCGGGTCAGACGCGTCTGCGGTGACCGCAGCGATACAAGCTGCCCGCATGCAACTGGCGCATGCCACTGCGCGTAGCATCACGGCGACGATTTCCGCCGGACAACTGCAGCTCGATTCAGCGGCCGCTCCGACGAAATCTGCACTTGAGCTGTACGTGATTGCCTACCTGCCGCAAGCGACCACGGCGGTGCCGCGCGGCGAGAATGCCGGGCGCACGCTGCTCGAAACGAATGCGGTGCGCTCGATCACCAGGCTCGGTTCGCTGGCCGATGGGGCCATACACCTTAAAATCGCGACCAGCAGTTTTCCCACCGACGCCAGCCGGATCGCCGTGCTGCTTCAGGACGCCCGCACCGGCGCCATCGAGGGCGCCCAGACTCTAGCCTTGCGCTGAGCCTGCAGGGCCAACGGGCGGGAAACGCGCCATCGCTTCAAGGTCGTTGAGCTCCTGATCGTTGCGCACGTACTGGCGCGTGGCGTCACGCAGCGGCTGGAAATCCCAGGGTGTGTATCTTCCCTTGCGCAGCGCCCGGTACACCATGTGCCGCCTTTGCTGGCTGGCGAGCACTTCCTCGTGCACTTGCGCCAGGTTCCAGCGCTGCGCCACTTCGGCACGCAACTGCGCCAGCAAGCCCGCCTGTGACGGATCGCTGGCGAGATTGCGGCGTTCATCCGGATCGGTGCCCAGGTCATAAAGCTGGTCCGGGTCCACCGGCGAATGGATGTATTTGTAGTGCTCGCGCCGGATCATCACCACGGGAGCGATGGCGCCCTCGCCCAGGTACTCGCCGATCACCGCACCCTTGACTTGATTCCCCTGCAGCTCACTCACCAGGCTGCGCCCATCGACCGGCGCGCCGTAGGCTGGCGCGTGTCCGCCGTTGGCCAGCTCGCCCAGGGTAGGCAGGATATCGAGCAGTGATGCGGGTGCGCTCACACGCCGGGCGGCGAAACGCCCCGGAGCCGACACGATCAGCGGGATGCGGCAAGCACCCTCGAAGAAATTCATCTTGTACCAGAGGCCGCGCTCGCCCAGCATGTCGCCGTGATCGGCCAGCACCATGACAATGGTGTTGCTCTCGAGCCGTGAATCGCGCAGGGCATCGAGCATCACGCCTACCTGATCATCGACATAGGACACCGCGCCGCAGTAGGCGCGGCGCGCCGCCTGCACCTGCGCCGCAGTGGGCGTCTGCTGCCCGAGTCCGATGACATGGCGCACGCGCTTCGAATGCGGATCATCGGGCACCTCGCCCTGCGAAACCCGCGGCCGCGGGATCTCGCTGTCCTGATAGCGATCCCAATACTCCTGCGGCACTGCGTACGGGTCGTGCGGATGCGTCATCGACACTACCAGGCAGAAGGGCCGCCGATCGCGGCCACGCGCGATGTCGAACAGCTTCTGGCGCGCGGCATAAACCACTTCGTCGTCGAAATCGATCTGGTTGGTGCGCACGCAGGGCCCGGCCTGCGTCACTGAATCCATCGTGTGATACCAGCCCGGTCGCGTGTCGAAGTCGCGCCAGTCGGGGGTCCAGCCGAAATCGGCCGGATAGATATCGGTGGTGAGCCGCTCCTCGAAACCATGCAGCTGGTCGGGCCCGCAGAAATGCATCTTGCCGCTGAGCGCTGTCTGGTAACCCGCAGCGCGCAGGTAGTGGGCCAGCGTCGGCGTGGCGGCCGGAAATTCCGCCGCGTTGTCGTAGGCGCCGATGCGCGAGGGCAACTGCCCCGCGAGGAATGAAAAGCGCGAGGGCGCGCACAGCGGGCTGTTGCAATAAAAGGAATCGAACACCACACCCTGGCTGGCCAGCGCATCGAGCCGCGGCGTTTTGGCCCGACCACCGTAGGCCGGCAATATGCCGGCGGTGAGCTGGTCAGCCATCAGGATCAGGATATTTGCCTGCTCAGCCATACAACCTCGCTGTCATTGCTTCGATGATCTGCGTTTGCGGCTGCGCGTTGGCGGCTTTGCCGGCGTAACTGGGGTGCCGTCCGTCCGGCCGGGCAGTACTGCCACGGGTGGCAACGGGAATTCACGCGCCGCCGCGAATATCCACTCGCGAAAGCGCGCCACCTTGGGCATGGCAAGGTAAGGCACCGGGCACACGAAATAGTAAGAGAGCCCGTAAGGCACGGCCTCGGTGCCCGCCAGCTTCAAGGTGCCCCGCTGGAGCGAGCGCGCCACGATGCTCCAGCGCGCCAGCGCAAAGCCCATGCCTTCCTCGGCGGCGGCCAGCAGCCCGGCCGAATCATCGATGTTCGGCGCGCGCGTCTGCCAGGCGCGCTGCGCATCCATCTGTTGCCAGACTTTCCAGGGCTCATCGTCACTGTCGAGCAGCGGCATCTTGTCCAGATCGCTATCGCGGGTCAGCAAGCCATGTTGCTTGATGACTTCCGGATGAGCCACCGGCACCAGCCATTCATCCAGCAGTTTTTCCACGTGCAGGTTCGGATAGTTGCCGCGCCCGAGCCGCAGCGCCACGTGCACCGGGGCGCGCGAGAAATCCACCGGCTCACGCGAGGTATGAAACCGCAGCGTGATCTCGGGATTCTGGCGGCGAAAGGCGCGGATCCTCGGCAGCAGCCAGGTCTGCAGGAACGAGGCGATCATCGTGATCTGCAGCGGCCCGCCACGCCGATGCTGCTTCACGTGCTGCATGGCCGACTCGAGCACATCGAGGCCCGAACGCACGGCCGGCAGCATTTCCAGGCCTTCTTCCGTAACCGACACCGTACGGCCGCTGCGCCGGAACAGCGGCACCTGCAGGTAATCCTCGAGTGACTTGATCTGCTGGCTCACTGCGGCCGGCGTCACATTCAGCGCCTCGGCGGCCTCGCTGAAACTGAGTTTGGCAGCCACTGCTTCGAATACGCGCAGCGCTCCCAGAGGCAGGCGGTCGTAGGCCCTGGCCACGATTAGTTTTCCTTAACCACGGGTCATTTTTTGCATTTGTTGTGTGTGTGCACGGAGCGCATCTTGTCACCCATCGAAGCAAAACACAGGAGTAAACGCATCATGACTTTCACACACTACGTAGCACGATTTGCCTACCTGACGCTCTCGGCGGGCATCGTGCTGGCAGAAGGGCTGATCTTCAAAATCGGGGCCGCATAGGCCCCAGGGAGTCACCATGAACACTGAACAACTGCACCTTGATACCCCGGGAGCCGCCGCTGCCTGGCTCGCGAAGGCCTACGAGCCGAGGTTAGCGCGCGCCGCCGAACGGCTCAAGCTCGCCGGGGCGATGTTCGCCGCAGGCTCGCAGTTCATCCCGCTGGGGGATAACGGCTTGCTGCTGGCGCGGCTGGTGGCGCGGGTGCGCGCGGCGCGCGACGCCGGTGCCTAGCGGCTGTGCAGGGATTCGCAGAAGCCTTGCAGGTACTGGCGCAACTGCTGCTGACTCGCGGTGTCGGTCATTTTTCCGGCCGGATCGAACACGGTGTTCGCCCGCGACAGCAGCAGCTTGCCGCCGAACCACGGGCGCGTACCCAGCGTACGCAAGACCGGCAGCCAGGCACTCTGGCTCAGGATCGTGCCGAAGCCGCCCGGCGAAGCACCCATCAGCGCAATGGCCTTGCCGGCAAACACGCGGCGGACATCCGCTGGCGGCCGCGAGGCCCAGTCGATCGCATTCTTGAATACGCCCGGAATACCGTTGTTGTATTCGGGGGTCGCGAGCAGCACGCCATCGGCCGCGGCGATCAGGTCCTTCAGCCGCGTGACGGCAGCGGGAATGCCTTCGGCGGTCTCAAGGTCGGCGTCATACAGAGGAATGCCGTGCAGGGTCTGGATGTCCAGGCTCACCTCGTCGGGCAGCAGTTGTGCCGCCGCATGCAGCAGCAGCGTATTGAATGACCCGCGGCGCAGGCTCCCGGATATTCCCAGCAATTTCGTCACAGTCATACTCCGGGTCTGCGGCGCGACTACTGTCGTTTCACTGGCGTACGCACGGCGCCTGGATCAATACGCGAGAGGTAATCGGCTACACCCTTGATCTCCTCAAGCGACAGTTTGCGCACGCGCTGCTCATGGGCCGCTGCCATGTTGGGCCGACGCCGATCACCCGCGTAGCGGACCTGGCGCGCCAGGTAAGCGAAGTGTTGTCCACCCAACCGTGGCGTCAGGCGCGCGGCACTACCCTCTCCCAGCACACCATGGCAGCTCGCACACTCACGGAAATACACGCTGGTGCCCGCGGCCAGTGAGCTGCCGACGCCCACGTTGTGAGTGGCATGACGCGGCAACTGGCTCGCGTAGCCGGCAATGTCGGCGAAATCCTCGGGCTGCGTCAGATGACGCTCGTACAGCACCTTTTCCATGCGCAGATTCCAGCGACTATCGTCGCGGAAGTCGGTCAGCTGCTTGACGATCACGGCGTAGTATTGCCCGGCGATCGCTGGTACCGAACCGTCCTCCATTCCTGAGCCGTCGATGTTGTGGCAGGCCGCGCAGGTCGCGAACAGCTCACGGCCGCGATTGATGTCGGGCGTGCGTTGCATCGCGATGTGAAACTCCTGCTGTGCCGCCGAGCCGGCCCGCGCAGTTCCCGAGACACAGCAGAGCACCGCAGGCAACAGCAGCGCGCCACGTACCAGCCCGTCCAACAGGTTCTTCATTGCCATCAGCTCCGATCCTGCCATAAGACGTCCCGCATAGTAGCGAGACCGGCGCTCTGGCACACTCAGTAATCACCGTAGAGGAAAGCCATGATAGATCGCGAAGGATTGAAGATCGCGGCAGTGCTGGATCGCTTCGTCGGGCAGCAGGCCCTGCCCGGCACCGGAATTGCGCCGCAGCACTTCTGGCGCGGGGTCGCTGCGCTCTATGCGCGCTTCGCGCCCGAGAACCACGCGTTGCTGGCCACGCGCGCTGCCATGCAGGAGCGCATCGATGACTGGCATCGACAACACCCGGGCGCCATCGCCGACCAGCCCGCCTATCAGTCGATGCTGCGCGAAATCGGCTACCTGGTGCCCGAGCCACCAGACTTTGCAGTGACGCCCACGCGCGTCGATGAGGAGATAGCCCTGCTCGCCGGCCCGCAGCTGGTTGTCCCGGCACTCAATGCGCGCTTCGTACTCAACGCCGCCAATGCGCGCTGGGGCAGCCTTTACGATGCACTGTACGGAACCGACGCACTATTCAACGTGCCCGCTGCCGCCGGAGGCTACGATGCGGCGCGCGGCGCGGCCGTGATCGGGCGCGCGAAGCGCTTCCTCGACGAGGCCGCGCCGCTGGCGGCGGGCTCACATGCCGATGTCACCGGCTATCGCGTGATCCGCGGTGCGCTGTCCCCCACGCTCGCCGATCCGGCAACGTTCGCCGGCTACACGGGTGATGCGGCGACACCGGGCAGTGTGCTGCTTCGCCATCATGGCATTCATATAGAGCTGATAATCGATCGCAGCCACGGCATCGGCCAGCAGGATCCGGCCGGGGTAGCCGACGTGGTGCTCGAATCGGCACTCTCGACCATCGTCGACCTTGAGGATTCGATCGCCGCCGTCGATGCCGAAGACAAAGTGGCAGCCTACGCCAACTGGCTGGGCCTGATGGACGGCAGCCTGCGGGCGACCTTCGTCAAGAACGGTCGCTCGCTGACGCGTACATTGGACAGTGACCGCCAGTACTGCGCGCCCGACGGACACACGTTTACGCTGCCTGGGCGCAGCCTGCTGCTGGTGCGCAACGTCGGCCACCTGATGACCACTCCGGCAGTGCTGCTGCCCGATGGCACAGAGGCGCCAGAGGGCATCCTCGATGCCATCGTCACCAGCCTCATCGCAATGCATGACCTCAAGGGCCTGGGCCCGCTGCGCAATAGCCGCAGCGGCTCGATCTACATCGTGAAGCCCAAGATGCATGGGCCGGCGGAAGCAGCCTTCACCAATCGCCTCTTTGATGCGGTGGAAGATCTGTTGGGCCTGGAGCGTCACACCCTCAAGGTGGGTGTGATGGATGAAGAGCGGCGTACTTCGGCCAATCTCGCCGCCTGCATCCACGCCGTTCGCAACCGCATCTTCTTCATCAACACCGGGTTCCTCGATCGCACCGGCGATGAGATGCACACCTCGATGCAGGCCGGCGCAATGGTACGCAAGGGCGAGATGAAGACTTCGACCTGGATCAAGGCCTACGAAGATCGCAATGTACGCATTGGCCTCAAGTGCGGCCTCGCGGGCAAGGCCCAGATCGGCAAGGGCATGTGGGCCGCGCCCGATCGCATGGCGGATATGCTCGAGCAGAAGCTTGCCCACCCGCGCGCTGGCGCCAACACGGCCTGGGTGCCCTCACCCACCGCCGCCACGTTGCATGCGCTGCACTATCACGCCATCGACGTGTTTGCTCGCCAGCGCGAGCTGCAGCACGAGCCGGTGCCAGGTCTCGATCTGCTGCTCGCACTGCCACTGGCCACTGCGCGCAACTTCAGTGCAGCCGAACTGCAAACCGAACTCGACAACAATGCCCAGGGCATCCTGGGTTACGTCGTGCGCTGGGTGGACCAGGGCATCGGTTGCTCGAAGGTGCCGGACATCCACGAGATCGGCCTGATGGAAGATCGGGCGACGCTGCGCATCTCATCCCAACATATGGCCAACTGGTTGCTGCACGGCGTGGTGAGCGCCGGCGATATCGACGCAGCCTTCCGGCGCATGGCGCACAAGGTGGATGCGCAGAATGCGCAGGATCCGCTGTATCGCCCCATGTCGGGCAACGAGGGCAGCAGCCTGGCCTTCCAGGCGGCACGCGCGCTGGTGTTCGATGGCGTTGCCCAGCCCAACGGCTACACCGAGCCGGCACTGCACCGCTTCCGACGACGCGTGAAGGCAACACTTCAGCGTTGAGGTCGTTCTCCCAACGAGAAAGCTGATCACGCGGTTTGCAGGACTCTGCGCCGCAATCTTAGTGGTATGTTTTGCCCACACCGCCGGCCTCGCAGCCGAGTGTTGTGGTGAAAACTCGACACATGCCAACCGCGATTGGGGGAGACTTGCAATGAAAGATGCCAAGCCACGTCTGTGGAAGCTGCGCCTGTGGACCACCTTGCTGCTGGCGGGTACCGTTAGCGCCCAGGCCGAGAACGCTGCACCGGCAGCCACCAGCGGCCAGCTCGAAGAGGTCGTCGTCACCGCCCAGTTCCGCGCGGAGAAGCTGCAGACCACACCCATCGCGATCACCGCGATTACCGCGCAGGGCCTCGAAGACCGCGGCGTCAGCAACGTCACGGACAGTCGGCTCCTACGTGCCGAGCACGATGATCCAGCCCCTCGGCGCCGGCTGGGGCTCGACCATGGCCGCCTTCATCCGCGGCGTCGGACTGGGCGACAACATCCTGTCCTTCGAGCCCGGCGTGCCGATCTACGTCGACGATGTCTACATCGGCCGCCCGCAGGGCGCGATCTTCGACCTGCTCGACCTCGAGCGCGTCGAAGTGCTGCGCGGCCCGCAGGGCACGCTGTTCGGCAAGAACGCCATCGGCGGCACGGTCCGCCTGATCTCCAAGAAGCCTGACGGCTCGGGTGGCGGGTCGATCAGCGTGACGGCCGGCAACTTTCACCGCATGGAAGCGCGCGGCTCGGCGAATTTCACGCTGGTCGAAGACAAAGTGTTTGCCCGTGTGTCGTTCTCCAGCAAGAAGGCCGACGGCTGGTTCAACGTGCTCGACTACGTGTGCGTGCACGGTCCGGATTCGCTTGGCACCGGTGGTACCGGCCTGCCGCCCAGCGCGGCCTTCCCGAACGGCGTAGCACCGATCCACCTGCAGTCCTCGCTCTCGCCGGGCTCAGGATGCGTGGCCGACACGCTCAACGACGAGAACGTGCAGTCCGGCCGCGTAGGCCTGCGCTTCGTGATCAATGACCGGAGCGATCTCAATCTGGTTGCCGACCTGACCAGCCAGCGCCAGAAAGGGCCTGCCGATAAATACACCGTGATCGACGGCACCAACGGCCTCAACGCCGGCTGGAATGGCGCCATCGTCCAGGCGATCTATGGTGCCGGCGTGGGCTGGGACAACCGCTTCGTCACCAACAGCCTGTACAGCAACTACAGCAGCTACACCGACCCCATAAGCGGTCGCTCGATACCGAATATCAACAACCTCGACCACTGGGGCGTAGCGGCGACCTACGAGCTCAAGCTGTCTGACAACATGAGCCTGAAGTCAGTAACTGGGTATCGGCGTTTCTGGAACGACTTCGGCCGCGATTCCGATGGCAGTCCGCTGCCCAACAACTTCACCTACGATCACACCACGCACCGGCAGGTGACGGAAGAAATCCAGCTGACCGGCAAATCATCCTCTTTGGATTGGGCTACCGGCGCGTTCTACTACGACGCCTACGATACCAATCGCGGTTTCGACAGCCTGTACCCCGGCTTCATCTACCAGAACGACTCCAACGACCGGCAGACCACGACCAACTGGGCCGTATTCGCGCAGGGCACCTTCCATACCACTGACAAGTTGTCCTTCACCGCAGGCGCCCGCTATACCAATGACAAAAAGGATGCGCTGATCTCGCGCACCACCTTCACGGGCACGCCGATCATCGCCGACTTTCCGGTGCCGGTGTCAGCCAACAACACCGACTACACGCTGTCGGCGGACTACCGCTGGAGCAACGCCTTCATGACCTATGCGAAGTTCTCCACCGGGTTCAAGGGCGGCGGCTTCAGCGCCCGCCCTTCCAATGGCGAACAGACGGCACCGTTCGGGCCGGAGAAACTGCGCACGCTCGAACTCGGGGAAAAATCGGAGCTGATGGATCATCGCGTACGCCTCAACGCCGACCTGTATTACTCGCGCTATCTCGATCAGCAGACCTTCTCCCAGCAGCTCGATTCGCAGGGCAACAACTGGTTCCGCTACATCAACGCTGGCACCGCCAATATCTGGGGAATTGAAGGCGAACTGCAGGCCGAGCCCGTCGACAATTTCCATCTGGATGCCTCGGTGGGCTACCTGAACTACGATCTCACCGACAATGGTGGGAACGCACTGCTGAATATCGGCAGCACCTGCAATGGCACCGAACGCTGCTACTCGCAGCGCACGCCCGCGCTGACCTGGGCGCTGGGCCTGCAGTACGCCTTCAAGATGGGCAGTGGTTCACTGGTGCCGCGCATCGACTCCACTTACCAGTCGAAGATCTATTTCACGTCGAACAACCAGGGCGAACAGGACGGCTATGCCCTGGTGAATGGCCGCATCACCTGGGAGGCGGCCAGCAAAGAGTGGGAGCTGGCGCTCTACGGCCGCAACCTGACCAACAAGGAATACTTCGCCGGCAAGCTCAGCCTGATCGGCTTCTTCGGCCGCGAGCAGGGGAATCCGGGCGCGCCGCGCGAGTGGGGCGTGACCTTCAAGCACAACTTCCGCTGACAGGGTCTTGAGTAGTGCGGCGCGTCCCACGAGGGCCGCGCCGCACTGCCTGACACCGCCGCAGCGCGCTCAGGCCATTCGCAGCAGTATCTTGCCGAGGAACTCGCCGCTCTCCATCAACTGATGGGCGCGCGCCGCATCGGCAAGCGGGAAGACCTGGTGCACGTGGGTGCGCACCCGACCCTCGGCCAGCGCCGGCCACACCTCGCGCAGCAGCGCATCGCGGATCGCAGTCTTCTCGGCAATGCTGCGCGGTCGCATGGTAGAACCCGTGATCACCAGGCGATTGCGCATCACGATGCCAAAATCCACCTCGGCCTTCGCGCCGTGCTGCAGGGCGATCTGCACCAGGCGACCGTCGCGGCGCAGCAGGCTGAGATTGCGCGGCACGTAATCGCCGCACACCATGTCCAGCACCACATCGACGCCCTCAGCGGCCGTCAGCTCGCGGGTGCGCGCGACAAAATCCTCGCGCTGGTAGTCGATGGCTTCGACACCCGAGAATTCGCGGCAGAAACGGGCCTTGGCTTCGTTCCCCACGGTAACGATGCAGCGCGCACCCAGCAGGCGCGCCAGCTGACTGGCGGCGATACCGATGCCGCTCGACCCGCCGTGCACCAGCAGGCGCTCACCGGCACGCAAGCGCCCGTGGATCATCAGATTGGCCCAGACGGTATACCAGTTCTCCGGCAGTGAGGCCGCCTGCTCCAGCGAGAATTTGCGCGGCAAGGCCAGTGCCTGGCCGGCGGGCGTCGTACACCACTCCGCATAACCGCCGCCGGGCGTAAGCGCGCAGACTTCATCGCCGATCTTCCAGCCCGTGACACCCTCACCCACCGCCGCGACGAGACCCGAGACCTCGAGCCCCAGTACCGGTGAGGCATCGGGCGGCGGCGGATAGGCGCCTTTGCGCTGCTGGATATCGGGCCGGTTCACACCGGCATAGGCGACTTTGATCAGCAACTCGCCAGGCCTGGCGGTGGGCTGAGGTGCTTCGATGATGTGGAGGGATGCAGCGCTGAGATCAGCGCCAACGGCGATCTGTAACATGCGGGTGGCTTCGCGGCCGGGCTATTGCTTGTGGACCTCCACTCTACCGCGATCGCCATCCACCCGCACCCAGTCGCCACTGGTGATCACGGTGAGTGGATCGCGATCGAGTGCCGTGACTGCGGGCACGCGCATCACCACCGCGCCCAGGGCCACCTTGGTGGTCATGTCGTTGAACACCAGCGCCAGCGGCGCTTTGCCGGCCAGGCGCGCCATGTGGAAGATCGCCGACCAGCCCGACGAACCCTTGGCGCCGCGAAACACCAGGATCCTGTCTGCGAAGCTCTGCCCCAGCAGTTCATGGCGGGTCTCGGTAATGGTGCCCTGCATCGGGTTAACGCCACCCCAGCCGGAAATGGTTTCGCCCGTGACCAAAGCCGTCCCCTCGGCCACGCCACCACACACGCGACGCCCGTGCAATACGATCACCTGCTTCATGGCTGCCACCATCAGGGTGCCACGCCCGACCATCGGCCAGTGACTGCGGCGTTCAGGCAATCGGCCGTCGATCCAAACCACGCCTGGATGTTCATGAATGCCGGCAGATAGTGGGTCTGCTTGGCGGAATCGAGCGCTGCCACGCGCGTGCCCGGCGGCACGGCCTGGCTGATCGACGAGCAGGTATCGGTCAACACCACGCCCCCGGCGGCGAGTATCTGCTGGGTGAGTCCGAGCTTGTCGGCCTGCTGCTTCACGCTGCGCGAGGTGAAGATCCACAGTCGGCAGTTGCCGCTGACACGTCGACCCTCGAGCAGTCGCGCAGCGTCGCGCAGCTGCTCCAATGAATAATGCGGGCAGCCGAGCATCACGAAATCCACATCGGCATCGCGCCCGGCACGGTTGAGATCTTCATAAGTGCGCCGGCGCTCGGCCACTCCGTAATGGATGGTCTCCTGCACAGCCTGGCCGCCAAATGCGCTTCGCAGGTCCGGCGCCTCGGGAGTCACGCCGACGATGTGATACATCTCGACGCCACCGGAGGAAGCTGCGGCCGCGCCAAAATGCTTGTGCGCTATAAGCTCCGGCGTTGCGAGCCGGCCGCTGAGCACTGGAATGCGATCCTGCACCGCCTGGCCCACGAAATAGCCCAGCATCCCCCAGTCCATCACGCTGCCCACTTCCACCTGCACGTCTATGTGGTGCGAGCCACGCCGGTATTCATCGCGATGGAAACCCCAATCGGGAATCTTGCCGGTCAGCATCGCCGCGCTGGTGCTCTCGCGCCCCTCGGTGTTGGTGCGCGCGCCGAGCACTGAATTGCAATACACGACCGCGGAGGATTCCATCCAGGCGCAATGCTCGCCAGGCCGCGGCACGTTGCCCGCGAGATAGGGCGTGCAGGTCTTGAGGATCTTCACGCCACGGCCTTCGATGAATTTTTCGCTGGCGCTGGCCACCTTGAAGGCCTCAGGGCTCGCACCCAGCAGCTGCCAGTTGTCCGGATCGTAGCCGCCCTGCAGATGGCAGGTGGAAGTCAGCGCCATTGGCACATCGACTAGCTCGTCGCTGTCGAGATCGAAGAAGGAAAAGATGGCCTCGTGGCTGCCGCCGTACTCTTTATAATAGTTATGCAGGAACAGGTTGGAGGAACCGGGCACGCCCGCCACATTGCTGGTGTCGACCAGCCGCTCGGCCCCCAGCGCTTCACCATAACGCAGCAGCAGTTCCATCGCCTTCTGCCGCGCCTTGCCCATGCCGCCATCGAGCATCGCGCGTTCCGGGTCGGTCAGCTGCACGGTCGCTCCATTCAGTCCCTGCGTTCGAGATTATCGTACAGGCGCTTTTGCAGCAGCGGCAAATCGAGCTGGTGCAGGGAACCCGCGCCCGCTACGGCCAATGCATGCGCGGCGGCAGTGCCCATCGCAATGCACGGGCCCATGACCCGCACCGCAGAGAGCGCATGCGAATCGCCGTCCACGCAGCGGCCTGCGGCAATGAGATTATCGGCCCCGGCGGGCGTCATGCACCCCAACGGAATGTAATACACGTGATTGTCGGGCATGCGCTCCCAGTGCACGACCTCGGCGGTGTTGTGCAGTTCCACCCACCACGCGCAGCGCGCCACTGCGTCGGCCGGTCGCTCTCCGGAATGAATTTCCGCGTGTGTCAACTGCTTCGTACCCTCGATCCAGCGCGTCTGGCGGATTCCCGGGTTGCCGTACACGCGAATGCGCGCCTTGGCGAAGATGCGCGGAAATTCCTGGCGCAGGAAGTCCATGGTCGCATCGGCCTGGCGGCGGCCTTCAAAGACCATCTGTGCGGTGGCCAGTGGATCGAGAGGCGTCTCGAAATGCGTGATATTCGCCAGCATGAAATTCTTGTCCGGGAAGTGCATCAGGTGGCCGTCGTTGCGCACCAACCCGTAGCCCGGCCCGCGGCTCTTGAGGCGCTCGTGCACCTCCGACATATTCAGCTCGCCCACGCGCGCAACATCGTAGTCCTCGATCAGGAAGTTGAGCGTGCCGTAAATCGGCTCGAGCGGCTCGCGCACCGTGAGGCCAGCCTCGTAAGCCAGTGTGGCATCGCCGGAAGCATCAACGAAACCCTGCGCCTCGACCCGCACCGCGCCGTAGCGGGTCGCGAAGTCGATGTGGGTAACGCGCCGGTTCGCAAAGCCCACGCCAGTGAGCACCGCGCCCACGATCGCCTGCACACCCGCCGCCTGGATCTTGCGCTCGATCCAGCGCGCGAGCCGCACCTCATCGTACTGGTAGGTGACCGTGATATTGCGATGCGTGACCAGCGAACCCTCGGCGTCGAGATCGGCCACCAGCTCATCCGCAATGCCATGCGTGACCTGGAAAGGATTGGGTCCGTGCGAGTACAACCCGATCAGCGTACCGATGATCGAGCCGATAGCCTGGCCGCCGAGCGAAGGCGCGCCATCGACGATGACCACCTTGCGCCCGAGCTTCGCGGATTCGAGCGCCGCCGCCACGCCGGAAATGCCCGCGCCCAGCACGCACACATCGGCCTTGACCACGCGCGGCCCGCCGCTTGCCGGACGGCGTACTTCACGCGTGGCGATGATATGGGTCTTGATGCCGCGATCGAACATGGCCCGGCTCCGCTGCCCGTCAGGGATGCTTGGTGAGCACGGCGCCAGTCGACATCGACTGCACGGTGCGCTGGTAGACCGACAGATACCCGGTGGACGCTGGCAGTGGCACCACCCCACGACGCTGCCGCCGGGCCTCGAGCTCGGCATCGGAGACTGCCATGTTCAGCGTGCGCGCATCGACATCAATGTCGATGCGATCGCCTGTTTCCACCAGAGCCAGCGGTCCGCCCTGCGCGGACTCGGGCGACACTTCGGCCACCGTCAGACCCTTGTTGCACAGGCCGGAGAGCTGGCCATCGGAAACGAAGGCCACGTCGCTCTGCAGGCCCGCGGAATCGAGCGCGAACACCACCGCCGAGGCTGGCCCCGCCATTGCCGGCCCGCCCTTGATGCCCATGCCGCGCGCCACCAGCACGTCACCCTTCTTGATCAGGCCCTGGCCGATGGCCTTGATCGCTTCCATGCAATCATCGTAGACGACTGCGGGACCGCTGAATTTGGCCTTGCGGTTCAGGCCGCGCAGGCCCAGCTTGCAGATCGCGCTCTCGGGCGCCAGATTTCCGTGCAGCACCGCGATCGGCGCCACAGTCGAATAGGGGCGCGCTATCGGGCGAATGACTTCCGGATTGCTGACGGTGACACCCTTGAGGTTGTCCGCCAGCGTCTTGCCGGTCACGGTGAGCACGCTGGTGTCGATCAGCGGCGCGAGCTGCGCCAGCAGTCCCCAGGCACCGCCGGCGGCCTCGAAATCCTCGATGCTGTCTTCGCCGTTGGGACGCACGGCTGAGAGCACCGGAATGCGATCGCCCAGTTCGTTGAACATGCCGAAGATGTCCAGCTTGAGACCCGACTCGACCGCCGTGGCCTGCAGATGCTTGATGCAGTTGATCGAGCCGCTGACCGCAAGCACCGCAGCCACCGCATTGCGAAAAGCCCCTTCGGTCAGGATCTGCCTGGGCTTGAGGTCTTCAAGCACCATCTCGACGATGCGCCGCCCGGAGCGGCGCGCGGTATCGAACATCCTGGGGCTGTTGGCCAGCACCGGGGCACTGCCCGGCAACGCCATGCCGAGGGCCTCGACGGCCACATGCATCGAGTTCGCGGTGGCCATGCCCGCGCATACGCCCGGGCTCTTGATCGCGCTCTCGCTCATGATGCGCAGTTTCTTCTTGTCGAGATTGCCGAGCTGCGCCTGAACCGAGCCCACGAAGACATCTTCGATGTCCATGTGCTTGCCTTCGTAGGTACCTGCCTGCTGGTAGCCGCAGATCACCAGGATGCTGGGGATGTTGAAACGCCCGGACGCCATCAGATGCGCAGGCGGCGTCTTGTCGCACGAGGACAGGCAGATCATGCCGTCGAGCTGCGCACCCTCGATGGCGATCTCCATGTCGTTCACGACCAGGTCGCGCGAGGCCAGGATATAGCCGGAATTGCCCGCACTGATGATGAAGTCGCTGGGCGCCGCCGTGCGTATTTCGAAGGGCACGCCGCCGGCAGCGCGGATCTCCTCCTTCACCACTTTGGCGATTCCATCGAGGTGGCTGAAGCAGCTGGCCAGCTCCGAGGAGCTGTTCACGACCGCGATCTTGGGCTTCTCCATGTCGGCAGAGCTCAGGCCGAGGGCCGTCCATTGCGCCCGGCGCACGGCCTCGCGCGGTGAATCGGGCTCGAAATTGCTGCGCAGCTTTACGGTCACTGTGACCCCCTGGACTGAATCAAAAGATATTAGTGCCGGCCGTCGGGCAGCGGAACCTGCCAATGAGAGCGATCAGCGTTTGCGATTCAAGAATATGGGTGCGCAGGCACTCAGGCCGGCAGGGCGTGGGTCAGTTCCTGCAGGCCGGATTTCAGGAAGGCCACCAGCTCGCGGATCACCGGCCGGTTCATCTTCATGCGCGGCACCAGCGCTTTGAGCCAGAAGGTGGCCACCGGGAACTCCTGCAGTATCGGCACCAGCGTGCCCGCGGCGATCGGCTCGTCGGCCAGGAAGCGCGGCAGGATGGCGATGCCCAGGCCGCGTATCGCCGCTTCGCGCAACACCCGGCTGTCGCTGGCATGCAGGCGCGAGTGCACCTCGACGCTCAGCGCGCCGCGCGAACTCTCGAACACCCAGGTGGTGCGGAACAGGATGGTGGTCAGGCATTCATAGTCGACCAGCTCGGTGGGATGTTTGGGTGGGCTCTTGCCTTTCAGGTACGAGGGCGCGCAGCAGGTCACGAGCTCATACTGGCAGACCGGCACGTCGATCACGTTGGGGTAGGACACGGGCAGCGCCCCGAGCGCCAGATCGAAGCCCTCTTCCAGCGGATTCACCGAACGATCCATCATCACCAGGTCGACGCTGACACCCGGATGCTGGTACTGGAATTCCGCCACCAGCTTGCCCACGAATTCCGTGGCAATGGTGGTCGGGCTCTTGATGCGCAGGTGCCCCTCGAGTCGCGGCCGCTCGCCCGGATCGCCCCCAAAGATTTCGTCAAACTCGGCCAGCAGGCGCACGAAGCGCGGCAGGATGCGATCGCCCGCCGAGGTGAGCGCGAGGCCGCGGGTCGAGCGCACCACCAGCTGCGCATCGAGGCTCTTCTCGAGCTGCGTGATGCGCTTGGTGATCACCGAAGGTGCGACGCCCAGTTCGCGGGCGGCGGCCGAGAAACTGCCCAGGCGCGCGACCCGCACGAAGGCCGTAATGTTGAGTACCGGGTTCACGCGTTTCGCATCCCGAGAAAACTGATCGCGCTATTCAATGCGTACTGCCTGCAGGTCGCGGGTGCTATGTTCGGGGCAATCGTAGCCGCGACCTTTGCCAGGTCCTGCGGCAGGGTTCATATTAGTTTAACGATCGGCCAGCGCAACTCCGGGGGGCAGTTTGATGAATCGGTCACGGCTCTGGACCTATGAAAACGGCCTGCTGGTGCTGCTGACGATCAGCCTGGGCTTCACGATCTGGGATCGGGTGGCGCTCACGATCCTGGGGCCCGCGATCCTCGCCGACCTGAGGCTGGACAACACCGCGCTCGGCATCATGGCCGCGGCGCTCTCGGTAACCCTTGCAATTTCGGGCTACTATTTCGGCCGAATTGCCGACCAATCGGCGAGCCGCAAACGCCTGCTGCTGGGCGGCATCCTGTTGTTCTCGCTGTTCTCATCGATCTCGGGCCTGGCGGTGTCAATGCTGACGCTGGTAGCGGCGCGATTGTTCATGGGGCTCACCGAGGGGCCGATTCTGCCGCTGTCCTATTCGATCATCGCACTGGAATCCTCGCCGAATCGGCGCGGCTTCAACCACGGCGTGATGGCCAACTTCGCCACCTGCCTGCTCGGTGGCGTCCTGGGTCCGGTGATCCTGACGCACCTGGCGACCGCATATAGCTGGCGCGTGGCCTTCTTCGTCACCGGGATACCCGGCCTGATCATGGCGGCGCTGATTTACCGATTCGTGCGCGAACCACGTGCGCCAGTACAGCCTGGCACGACCAGCGTGAAAACCGCGGCCAGCGCCAGGCAGGAAGCGGCGTTGAGTCGCAATGTCTGGCTGTGCGCGCTGCTGCTGTGCGGTCTGTACACGTGGCTGCTGGTTACCCTCACCTTCATGCCGGTCTACCTGGTCAAGGTAGTCGGGCTGACGCTTATCCAGACCGGCAACGTGGCGGCGATCATGGGTGTATCGGGGTTGAGCCTGGCCCTGGTGGTTTCCTGGTGTGCCGATCGTTTCGGTCGCAAGCCCACCATCATCGTGTCCGGACTGATCGGCCTGCTGACCCCACTGGGCTTGCTGTTCGCACATCACTCGCTGCCGGTGATGACCGCGCTGGTGTTCGCGGGCTGGTCGTTCATTGGCTGCTCGCCGCTGTTCGCCGGCACCATTCCCACCGAATCGGTCGACACCATCAAGGCCTCGCGCACCGTGGCACTGATCATCGGCGTCGCGGAAATCATCGGCGGCGTATTGCTGCCCATCGCCAGCGGCTGGGCTGCAGATCGCTGGGGGCTGGACGCACCGATGTGGGTGGTGTTCGGCGCCACCTTGCTCACGGTGCTGGGCTCCTGCTTCCTGATCGAAACGCGGCCGCGTGTGGTACCGATTCGTGTTGCCGCCCAGCCAGTCTGAAGGCGGGGCACTGCTTTGAGTGCGGCGGACGCTTTCGACTACATCGTAGTGGGTGCCGGATCAGCCGGCTGCGTACTCGCCAATCGCCTCTCGGCTGATTCCTCCTGCAAAGTCCTGCTGCTCGAGGCTGGCCCGCCCGATCACAACCCGCTGCTGCGCGTGCCGGTATTTGCCGGGCGCTGGTTCCAGGGCAAGTATCTCAACTGGTCGTATCTCACCGAGCCGCAGGCCGGGCTCGACCAGCGCGCGATCGCCTGGCCGCGCGGGCGCGTGCTCGGTGGCTCTTCAAGCATCAACGGCATGATCTACGCGCGCGGCCATCCGCAGGATTTTGCGCGCTGGACGGCGACGGGCCTGCGCGACTGGTCGATGGAGCAGGTGCTGCCGTATTTCAGGCGCGCCGAAGGTTTTATCGATGGCGGTGATGACTGGCGCGGCGGCGCGGGTCCGCTGCCGATCGGACGCCCACTCGCACCGGCCGGCGGCGAGATCTACCGAGCCTTCATCGCGGCTGGCCAGCAGGCCGGCTACCGTCATAGCGAGAGCTTCAACAGCCGCGATCCTGAAGGCGTAGGTTATTACGACTACAACATCAGGCGTGGCGCACGCTGGAGCTCGGCGCGTGCCTACCTCGATCCGGCGCGTTGCCGCTCGAACCTGCAGATCCTGACGCATGCAAGGGTGCTGCGGGTGCTGATCGAGCGCGGCGTTGCACAAGGCGTCGAGGTCCTGGTGGGCGGCACGCGCCGCCAATTGCGCGCGCAGCGCGCAGTGATCGTTGCCGGCGGGGCGGTGGCCTCGCCCGCAGTACTGCTGCACTCCGGCATCGGCGATGCGCGCACGCTCCAGAGCCTTGGCGTAGCAGTCCACGCTGATCGACCGTCGGTCGGTGCCAACCTGCAGGATCACTGCCATGCGATGATCACGCACAGCACTTCCGTACGTGACGGCGTCTATGACCTGCGCCGCATCGATCGCGCCGTGCTGAGTGTGCTGCAGGCCATGAGCCTGGGCACGGGTCTAGCTACAGTATTCCCCACGCTGGCCGGCGCCTTCCTGCGCAGCGACCCGCAGCTTTCCGATCCGGATATCCAGGTGCATTTCATCCTCGGCGCCGGCGAACGCAAGCTGCGCCACCCCTTCAGCCGTCGCCAGGGTTACCAGGGCAATGGCTTCAATGGTTCGTTTTGCCAATTGCGACCCGAGAGCCGCGGACGGGTATTCCTGAAGAGCGCCGACCCGCTACAGGCGCCCGGCATCGACCCGAACTACCTGGCCACCGATGCCGACCGTCGCAGCGCACGTTCCGGCTTCAAAATGGTGCGTGACATCTTCCGCCAGAGCGCCTTCGCTACGGTACGCGGCGCGGAGCTGGCGCCCGGCCCCGGGGTGCAGAGTGATGCGGACATCGATCGGTGGATCACAAGCAATGCCGTTACAATCTACCATCCGGTCGGGTCCTGCCGCATGGGGAGCGATCCGGAGTCCGTGGTCGACGAGCGGCTGCGGGTTCGCGGCGTCGAGCGGCTGCGGGTGATCGATGCCTCGGTGATGCCGCTGCTGGTGAGCGCCAACACGCACGCCGCCACGGTGATGATTGCCGAGCGCGGCGCGGATTTTCTGATACACGGAGACTAGCCATGCACAATTTCAAATTCCTCATCGGCGGCAAGCTGGTCGAGGGCGCGCAAAAGATGGTGGTGATCAATCCCGCCACCGAACAGCCGGTCGCCGATGCGCCGCGCGCCTCCGCGGCGCAGATGAACGATGCCGTGGCCGCCGCCAAGGCGGCACAACCGGCCTGGGCCGCAAAGAGCATCGCCGAACGCCGCAAGGTGCTGCTGCAGGTGGCTGATATCGTCGAACAGAATGCCAGCGAAATCGCCAGGATCCTCACCGCCGAGCAGGGCAAGCCACTGATGTTTGCCACCGGCGAGGCCAAGGGTCTCGCGAATTTCTTCCGCTACTTCTCCAATCTCGATCTCGAGGTCAAGCTGATCGAAGACAGCGAGACCAAGCGGGTCGAGATGCACCGGCGCCCCCTGGGCGTGGTGGTGGCGATCGTGCCCTGGAATTTTCCGGTCGCGCTGCTCGGCAGCAAGTTGCCCTCGGCGCTGATCGCCGGCAATACCGTGGTAGTCAAGCCCGCGGCCACGACGCCACTGGCTACCCTGTTCATCGGCGAGCTCATCAAGGACATCGTGCCCCCTGGCGTGATCAACATCATCGCCGATGCCAACGACCTGGGCGATGTGCTCACCAGTCATCCCGACGTGCGCAAGGTGTCGTTCACCGGTTCGACCGCTACCGGCAAGCGCGTGATGGCCTGTGCCGCCGGCACACTCAAGCGCCTGACGCTGGAACTCGGCGGCAACGATGCCGGCATCGTGCTCGATGATGCCGACCCCAAGACCGTGGCCCCGGGCATTTTCATGGGCGCGTTCTTCAACAGCGGCCAGGTGTGCATTGCGCTCAAGCGCCTGTATGTGCACGAGAAGATCTATGACGCAGTGGTGAATGAACTGGTGACACTGGCCAACAATGCCGTGGTCGGCGATGGCACGAAGGAAGGCACGATGTTCGGGCCACTGCAGAACAAGATGCAGTACGAGAAGGTCAAGGGCTTCATCGAGGACGGGCGCAAGAGCGGCAAGATCGTTGCCGGCGGCGAAGCGAGCACTGGCCCGGGTTATTTCGTGCGGCCGACCATTGTGCGCGACATCAGCGACGGCGCGCGCCTGGTCGACGAGGAGCAGTTCGGCCCCGTGCTGCCTGTTATCAAGTACTCGAACCTCGACGACGTGGTGAACCGCGCCAACGCCTCGGTGTACGGGCTCGGAGGATCGGTATGGTCCTCGAATGTCGAGCGTGCCACCAGCGTCGCCAGCAGGCTCGAGTGCGGCACCGCCTGGGTCAACAAGCACTGTGAGATCGCGCCCAATATCCCCTTCGGTGGTGCGAAGTCTTCGGGCATGGGCGTGGAACTCTCGGCCGATGGGCTCGATGAATTCACGCAGGTGCAGGTGGTGAGTGTTGCAAAGCCGGTCGCGGCGGCTGCCAAGGCCGCCTGAGCGGCGCCTGCCCGCCCCCACGAGCTGGAACATGCAAACGCGGATGCTTGCCGGCCAGGCGGTGCCTGAGATCGGCCTGGGCTGCATGAATCTCTCGCACGCCTACGGCACGCCGCCGCCGGCCGCTGCGGCGACGGCGCTGCTGCAACGTGCCTTCGAGCTGGGTGTGCGCCACTTCGACACCGCAGCGCTCTATGGCTTCGGCGCCAATGAATCGCTGGTCGGTGCCGCGCTCGCGCCACACCGGCGCGAAATATTCCTGGCCAGCAAGTGCGGCATGGGCGGTGTCGATGGCAAGCGCGTGATCGACGGCCGGCCCGAGACCTTGCGACGCACCTGCCAGGAGTCACTGTCACGCCTGCGTACCGATGTGATCGATCTCTATTACCTGCATCGCTGGGACAAAAAAGTACCCATCGAGGATAGCGTCGGGGCGCTGGCCGAACTGCGCCGCGCCGGGCACATACGCGCCATCGGGCTCTCGGAAGTCTCGGCTGCGACCTTGCGTCGTGCCCATGCCGTGCACCCGATCGCTGCCGTGCAGAGCGAGTACTCGCTGTGGACGCGCAATCCGGAAATCGCCCTGCTGGCGGAATGCCGGCGGCTCGGTGTCGCCCTGGTGGCATTCTCGCCGCTGGCACGCGGCTTCCTTGCCGGTGGTCTGCCGGAGGCCGCAGAGCTTGCCAGCAAGGATATCCGCCGCGACATGCCGCGCTTCAAGGCGCCCCACTACGCTGCCAATCAGCGCCTTTACCAGTCTTTCGCGGCACTGGCGCGCGCGGCCCACTGCAGCAGTGCGCAACTGGCGCTGGCCTGGTTGCTGCACAAGGCGCCCGACCTGCTGCCGATTCCGGGCACCACTTCAGTCGAGCATCTTGCAGAGAACCTTGGCGCCGCCACGGTGCGACTCGATAGCGGCTTGCTCGCCAGACTCGAGCAGCTGGTCAACCAGCACAGTGTCGCTGGTGCGCGCTACAACGAGTCCGTGCAGGCGGAGATCGACACCGAAGAGTTCAGCGGGTGAAGCCGAAGCTGCTGCTGCTGCCTGGCCTGTTGTGCGACACCGCCGTATGGCAGCCACAGATCGATGCGCTCGGCGATCGATTCGAGTGCAGCGTGATTGACTACCAGGAACTCGATTCGTTGGCAGCCATGGCCGAGCTGGCCCTTGCGAGCACGAGCGGCGAGTTCATGCTGGCGGGTCATTCGATGGGCGGCCGCGTAGCTTTCGAGATACTGCGGCGCGCACCGGCGCGCGTGGGCAAACTGGTGCTGCTGGATACGGGCTACCTGCCGCGCGGTAGCGGCGAACACGGCGAGCGCGAGGCACAGCAACGCCAGCACCTGGTCGAGCTCGCCTACAGCGAGGGCATGCGCAGCATGGGCCGCGAGTGGTTGCGCGGCATGGTGCCGCAAGAGCGTTGGCAGGACAGCGCACTGATCGAGTCCATACTGGCGATGGTGGAGCGCAAGACCCCGGCGATCCATGCGGCACAGATCCGTGCCCTGCTCGGGCGACCTGACGCCAGCGAGGTGTTGCCGCGCATCACCTGCCCCACGCTGCTGCTCTGTGGGCGCGAGGATCACTGGAGTCCGCTGGCACGCCACGAAGAGATGGCGCGGCTGATTACCGGCGCCGGCGTGCGTGTGATCGAACACGCAGGGCACATGACGACGATGGAGCGCCCGGAAGATGTCAGCGCAGCGTTGCGCGAGTTCCTCTGAGCAGCGAACCGCCGCGCTACCGCGCCGCGACTTCGACCAGGATCTTCAAGCCTTCCTGTCGCTTCAGGCGCTCGATGCCCTTGGCCAGCAGATCATCGAAAGGGATGGTCTCCACCCAGCCATCGAGCGGATAGCTGCCGCGCGCCATCTGCTCGATGACACTCGGAAAGGCATGTGCCGACATGGCCACGCCCGTGACATAGACTTCGGGCATCAGCATCTCGAACGGCGGGATCACCAGCGGCGCGTGATGGATGGCCACCACGACGCAAGTGCCATCGACGCGGGTACCGTGCATTGCGGCCCTGAATGCCGAGGGCACACCGGCCGCATCCACTGACGCATGGGCGCCCCGACCGCCGGTGAGGTCGCGTACCGCTGAGACTACATCGCAAGCAGTTGGATCAAGCGTCCAGCGCGCACCCAGCTCGCCGATCACCTTGCGACGCAGCGGCGAGGGATCGATGGCAATCACCTCCACGCCGCGCGCTTTCAGCGTCAGGCACACGCCGATGCCGATCGGCCCTGCACCGTGGATCGCGACGATTTGCCCGGCTTCGAGCTGGCAGCGGTTCGCGGTATTCCAGGCTACCGCCAACGGCTCGATCAACGCGCCCTGCTGCGCGCTCATGCCCGCTGGCAGCCGATGCGCCATCGATCGGCGCACCACCGTGTACTCGCCGAGGCCGCCGCTGCTGCGGTTGTAGCCATGCAAGGCAACCTGCGGGCAGTGCGGGTACTGACCGACCTGGCACCACACGCAGCCACCACAGGATTCGAGCGGATCGACCGACACCAGGCAGCCGAGCGGCAGGTCTTCAACGCCCTCGCCCACCGCCACCACTTCGCCGCACAGCTCGTGTCCCAGGATCACCGGATTCTTCACGCCGGTGAGCGGGTGCGGCGTGGTACGCGTGGTCATCGGACCTTCGTAGTACTCGTGCAGGTCGCTGCCGCAGATGCCGTTGTAATGTACCCGCAGCTTGACATCGCCCGGACCTGCCTCGGGCTCGGGCGCTGATTCCAGGCGCAGATCCTGATTGCCGTAAAAAACTGCTGCGCGCACGAGGAAGGCCCGACGCTACCGGACCGACCCGCCAGTGTTGGGCTGGCACTCCAGGATCAGGTGGCCCACGGCCGTGTTCGAGGCCGGCACATGATAGAAGCGCTGCAGCGTCTTCACCTTGCTGCTCAAGGCGCCGCGCATGATCAGCCACATCACCAGTTCGATGCCTTCCGAGCCCGACTCGCGCAGAAATTCCAGCGGCGTGATGCGGGTCAAGGCCTCCGGATCATCGATCAGCAGATCGAGGAAACGCTGGTCGAACGCCTTGTTGATCAGGCCCGCGCGCGGCCCCTGCAGCTGATGCGACATGCCGCCCGTGCCCCAGACCATCACGCGCAGCTTCTCGGGATACGATGCCACCGCGCGCCCGATCGCCTGGCCGAGCCGGTAGCAGCGATTGGCGGTCGGCGGCGGATACTGGATCACGTTGACCGCCAGCGGAATCACCTTGCAGGGCCAGGCCTGGCGCTGACCGTAGACCAGCGAGAGCGGTACCGTGAGCCCGTGGTCAACATCCATCTTGTTGACGATGGTCATGTCGAACTCTTCGAGGATCAGCGCTTGCGCCAGGTGCGCGGCCAACTCCGGGTGGCCCTCGACCACGGGCACCGGCCGCGGGCCCCAGCCCTCGTCGGCGATCGGGAACTGCGCCGCACAGCCCAGCGCAAAAGTCGGAATCAGCTCCAGCGAAAACGCGGTGGCGTGATCGTTGTAGACCAGGATCACGACATCGGGCTTAGCCTCGTCGATCCAGCGTTTTGCGAATTCATAGCCCTGGAATACCGGTTGCCAGTACGGCTCCTTGGTCTTTCCCAAATCGATAGCGGCACCGATCGCCGGTACGTGGGAGGTGCTCAGGCCCGCAAACAGTTCAGCCACGATTTTTCCAATCCGCGAGTGTGCGGTTGCCATCCGGGTTGCGCCCGCCGTTGAGCATCATCTGCGCGTAAACCTCCTGCGAGGAGCCGGTCATGATCGCGGCCACATGCTGGAAACTCTTGCCGTCCGCGGAGAACAGCTTGGCGAGGAAATAGATGTTGCCGCCCAACGCGATCATGCCGTTCCAGTCGCGCGCCAGCACGCGCTGGCGCTGTTCCTCGCTCATCGGCCAGGCCTTGAGGTATTCGGCTTCGTTGGCCTTGAAGGCGGCACGGTTCTCCGGCTTCATCAGCGACATGCAGAACTGGTTGAGGTGGTATCCCTGGCGCGAACGCTCAGCGTCGAACACCGTGGTGCCGGGGATGTCATCGTAGGGTTGTGGTACGCGCATAACCTTGAGACTACACCTTGAATCCGTCGTTGTCGTCGAGCTCGAAACGACCCTGTGCAATGGCCTGCAGCCACTGACAGGTGCGCAGGTAACCGCCGAAGCAGAACAGGTGGATACCGGCAAAATCACTGCTGCCACTCACCTGCGCCTGCGCGAGCCTGCGCAGCACTTCCTCCGGTCCGTGATCGGCGAGCAGCCTCGCAAATGTCGCGGGCCGCGAACTCAGCACGCGCATTGACGGCCCTGCGCCGCAACGCATGGCGTACTTGATCAGTGAACTGAGCTTGGTGGGGCCTGCCAGCCCGCCTACCAACCGGCAACGCACACCAGCCGCGCGCAGTGCCGCGGCCCAGGCCAGAAACGGCTCGGCCTCGAAGAAGAACTGCGTGAGCAGCGTCAGCTCGAGGCCCGCGCGCGCTGCAAGCTCCGCCTTCTCGAGCTGCGCGCGCCAGATCTCCTCGCTCGCGACTTTCGGATGCCCTTCCGGATGCCCGGCCACGGACAAACGCCTGATGCCCGTGGCCTGCAGCAGACCCGTACGCATCACCTGCGCCACTTGTGTATACGGGCCCACCGCTGCCGGGTAGTCACCTGAGATCAACAGCAGCTCAGTGACTCCCGCAATACCGGTGAAATCCGCCAGCACTGATTCCAGCGTGCGCGCATCGGGCAGCAGCCGTACCGGCAGGTGTGGCACCGGATTGAATCCGGCCTCGCGCACCTGCTGGCAGGCCGCTACCGTGGCCTGCCAGGTCTGCTGCGGCAGATGGCTCACGTACACCGATTGTCCGGGTGACAGGAATGCCCGGCTCGCGCCGAGCAGCCCGGTATCGTGCACGTTGATCTCGAGCGAGGCCGTGCGCGCGAGCCGTGCGAGTTGTGCGCGCAACAGCTCCCCGGGCCGCAACAGCGGCTCGCTCTGCAACGATGCGTTCATGCCTGGCGAGTGCGCCAGCCCTGCTGATAGCCCTCGCGTGCATCGCGCGCATACGGCACCGGCGCCACTTTCACGCGCACATCGAGCTGCTTGTGGCGCTCGACCGTAGTCTTCTTCGTGCCACCACCCTCTTCACCCCAGGTGAGCGTGAGCACATCGCCGATATTGATGTTGTCGTCGACCACGCCGAGCGAGAGCACGGTGCGTTCGTTGTAGCTGTAGCCGCCGAACATCGAGAAGCCGACCGTCTTGCCACCCATCGTCACCTTGTCGTAGGACGAGGAGGCATAGTTGGCGATCGGTATGTCGAGGAACTTGTAGTTCTCGGTGCCCGGCATGAACAGCGACGCGTAGATCTTGGCGCAGTCGTCACCGTTCCAGGCAAAGGTGACTTTCTTGCGCTGCGGTTGCTTCGAGAGCTTCTCGAGCGCCTCGCGACCGGCGAAGTCGTGGTCGAATTTCACGAATGGGCCATAACCGAGCTCGTAAGGCGTGACGTAATAGTCCTCGATCTTCGAGGATACGAAACTGCCGCCGATCGAGCCCGTGGCTTCGTAACTGTTGGCCGGCAGCCATTCGCGGTATTTCTTCATCTGCTCGCCGGTGTAGACGGCCGGCAGCGGTGAAGGAATCCAGCCCGACTCCAGCGTGTTGCTGGCATAGGCGCGCGAGCCCACCGGCGTGAGGCCGAATTCGCGTCCTGCTTCCAGCAGCGCATCGCGGATTTCGTCGCCCTCTGCATAGGGGCCCCAGAGTTCCAGGCCCGGCGCGCCGGCCATACCGTGCCGGAGTGCGCGCACCTTGCGGCCCTTGATGTTGATCGAATCCATCGTGAAGAACTTAACGTCGGGGATCGGCCCGCCGTTGACCTTCTCCAGCACCTTGGCCGCATTGGGCCCCTGCACCTGGAAGCGGTAATGGCGACGGGTCACGGCCTTGCCGCGCGGATGCGAAGGCGAGCGATCATCGCGGATCATCTCGACCTTGAAGCCGCCGGTCTCGCCGTGGAACTGGATCCAGTTGACCGAAGGGGCGCGGCCGACGAACAGCAGTTCGTCCTTGTCGAGATAGAACAGGATGCCATCGCCGATCACGTAGCCGTCATAGCTGATCGGCACCATCTGCTTGGCCTTGTTGACCGCGAAGTTGTTGAAGCTGTTGATCGTCGTGTAGGAGATCAGCTTCAGCGCATCCGGCCCGCGCACCGTGAGCTCGGCCATGTGGTGGGTCTGGTCGAACAGCACCGCACTCTCGCGCCAGGCGCGTTGCTCGTCGCGCCAGTTGGAGAATTCACTCGGCACCACGGGATACACGTAGGCCCCCAGCTGCGAGTTGCGCAGCATCTCGACCGTATTGCCGCTGCTCTTGAGCAGTGATTCCAGGTTCTTGTGACTCATGACGGCGTGTCCTCTGCTTGTGTTCTGGTTGTCGTAGGATCGGAGAATCAGGTGATGGGCGGGTGCTGGCGCAATTTATGGCTACGCCTCAGACCATGGCCACGCGCAGGCGGATCAGGTTGCCGCCGGCTACCTTGCGCAGCGGCGCCTCGCGCTGGGTGGCTGACTGCAGATTACGCTTGGCCAGGTTGGAATGCTCACGCGCGATGGTCTCGGCGCGCGCGCTTTCGCCCGCAGCCACTGCGGCCAGGATGCCGCGATGCTGCTGCTGCGAGGTGATCAGGGTCTGGTGGGCATCTGCGAGCGCCGACTGGGCCATCACGAAGGCGCTCGGCGAGGCAAAGGGCAGCGCCACGATGCGCTCGATGGCGCGCGCCAGCACCGGGCTGTGCGCCAGCAACACCAGCTGGGCGTGATAGCGTTCATTGAGGCGCACATAGTCCGAGAACTGCTCGACCGAGAGCGAGCGGCGCTTGACGATGGTATCCATCGCGCCGACGCAGTCACGCAGCCCGGCCAGTTCTTCACGCCCAGGCTTCCGTTCGGCCGCGCGTCTGGCGGCCGCGCCCTCGAGCGTGCCACGCACATCGATGGCGTCATAGACCTCGGTCTCATCGAAGGCGCGCACCACGAAACCGCCGGATTCCGAGGGTTCGAGCAGCCCCTCCTCGGCCAGGCGCAGCAGTGCAGCGCGAATCGGCGTACGCGAGACGCCCGTGCGTTGCACCAGCATCAGTTCCGGCACGCGTTCGCCCGCACTCAATTCGCCATCGAGGATCATCTGCCGCAGACGCAACTGGGCCTTGAGCGTCTGCGCGGCACGCGGGTCGCCATTGCGCATCAGTCGAGTCACCGCAGCCACCCCAGGATGTATACCTTAGTAGAACATGTATACAATATTGGCCACCGGCTGTAAAGCCGTACTTGCCACCTGCGCTCGAGCTTCGGTATTCCCGCGCCCCGCCACTCGATCAACAACGAAGAGAAAATGTCCGTTCAGCGAAGGCAGGCGGCGAGGCCTTGGGTTACAGTCCGATCGGCTGCGTCGTCGGCTGCGTCGCGTGCATGATCCTTGTGCGTGGTTTTGGGGGAACAGGCAGACATGAAGTACGAAACACGGCTGATGTGGGTGCTGGGCGCCACTTTCGGTTTCCTGTTCTTCGATCGCAATGCCGCCAACTTCCTGATGCCGATCATTGCCAGTGATCTGAACTTCAACAACAAGCAGATCGGCCTGATCGCCTCGGCCCTCTCGTTCACCTGGGCCATTTCCTCCTACCTGGGCGGCGTGTACGCGGATCGTACCGGCAATCGCAAAGCCATCCTGCTGACCACGGTAGTCGCCTTCTCGCTGTGTTCCTTCGCCTCGGGCCTCGCTGGCTCGTTTGCGAGCCTGTTTCTTACCCGCCTGCTGATGGGCGCGGCCGAGGGGCCGTTCCTGCCGGTGGCGCAATCACTGGTGGCCGTCGAGTCCACGGCCGCGCGGCGCGGCTTCAACATGGGTGTGATGCAGAACTGCGGCAGCAACCTGCTGGGTTCCTTCGTCGCGCCGCTGGTGCTGGTCATGATCGCCACGGCCCTGAGCTGGCGCTGGGCCTTCTTCCTGGCCGGTATCCCGGGCTTGATCATGGCACTGCTGATTGCCCGCTATGTGCGCCAACCCACCGCGAACGCCGTGCCCGCGCACGCACCGGAGGCCGACGGCGCGCCTGCAGCCGGCAAAATGACCTACCGCGACATGCTGGGTCACAGGAACATGTGGCTGTGCATGCTGATGAGCATCTTCATGGTGGCCTGGATGGTGCTTGGCTGGGTGTTCCTGCCGGTGTACTACACCAAGGTGCGCCAGCTCACGAACGGTCAGATGGGCGGGATGATGAGTGTGCTGGGGCTGTCAGCAGCGGCTTTCAGCTTTGTAGTGCCCGCACTGTCGGATCGCTACGGGCGCAGGCCGATCATCGTGCTGTTCAATCTGATCGGGCTCGGAGTACCCCTGGCGGCGATGTACTTCCAGGGCCCGCTGTGGATGCTGGCTACGCTGATCTTCCTGGCCTGGTCGGGCAGCGGCACCTTCCCGCTGTTCATGGGTACCGTGCCCTCGGAAACCATACCGATGCGCTACGTGGCCACGTCGCTCGGCATGGTCGTGGGGCTCGGTGAAATCCTCGGTGGCGTGGGCTCACCGGCATTCGCCGGCTGGGCCGCAGACAAGTACGGGCTGCAGGCGCCGATGATCATCATGGCGCTGTGCGCTGTGGTCGGCACACTGCTGGCACTGTTCCTGCGCGAGACCGCACCCGTGCGCTTGCAGCGCACCGCTGCGCTCGCGGCCGCCGGAGCGAGCTGAGTACGCGCCATGCCGCTGCTGCGACTCGAACACTGCCTGGTACTCACCGATGATCTCGCGGCCACCCGCGATTTCTATTGCGGCACCCTGGGCCTGCATGTAGGCCCGCGCCCGCCGCTGGGATTCGCCGGCGACTGGCTGTACCTGGGCGAGGTGCCCTGCGTGCACACCGCGGAATGGGAAAGCTATCGCCAGCATTCCGAATCGGTGGGCATTTCAGTATCGAAGCGCGCGCCGGGCACCGGCCCGCTCGATCACGTGGCCTTCGTTGCCGATGATCCGGAGGCGATGCGCCAGCGCCTGCACAATCACGGCGTGCAGTTCACCGAGAACATTGTGCCGGGCGTGAACCTCACGCAGTTCTTCATGTACGACCCGAACGGCATCAAGGTCGAGATCAACGCCGTGCGCGGCGCAGCCTGATGAAAGTGCGCGAGGCGGTCTGCGCGCTGCTGCGCGAATTCGACCTCACCACGATCTTTGGCAATCCGGGTTCCACTGAACTGCCGATGCTGCGCGATTTTCCGCGCGACTTCCGTTACGTGCTCGGCCTGCAGGAATCGATCGTGGTGGCGCTCGCCGACGGCTACGCACAGGCGCGGCACAGCGCCGCACTGGTGAACCTGCACTCAGCGGTCGGCGTGGGCCACGCGCTCGGCAGCATCTTCACGGCCTATCGCAACCAGACGCCGCTGGTGATCACGGCGGGCCAGCAGGCGCGTTCGATAATGCCCTACGAGCCCTTCCTGTATTCCGAGCAGGCCGCGCAGCTGCCAAAGCCCTACGTCAAATGGAGCGTCGAGCCCGCGCGTGCGGCCGATGTGCCCGCCGCGATCGCGCGTGCGTACTACGTGGCGATGCAGGCGCCGCGCGGCCCGACCTTCGTATCGATTCCCGTCGACGACTGGGACCAGGATTGCGAGCCACTGGCGGCACGAGCGGTAAGCACTCGGGTCGGCGCAGATCCGCTGTTGCTCGCTGCGGCGGCGCAAGCGCTGGCGCAGGCGCGGCGGCCGGTGATCGTGGTCGGCGCATCGGTGGCGCGCAACCAGGCCTGGGACGAGACCATCGCTCTGGCCGAGCACCACAATGCTGCGGTGTGGGTCGCGCCGATGTCGGCCCGCAGCAGTTTTCCCGAGCATCACCGTTTGTTTGCGGGCTTCCTGCCCGCGGACCGCAGCGGCATTGTCAAAGCGCTCGCGGGAAATGATCTGGTGCTGGTACTGGGTGCGCCGGCCTTCACCTACCACGTTGAAGGCCAGGGCCCGCATGTTCCGCAGGGCGCCCAGCTGCTGCAACTCACGGATGACCCCGCAGTCGCGTCCTGGTGTCCGGTGGGCACCTCGATCGTTACCGATCTCAGGCTCGGCGTCGCCCAGTTGCTGGCACTGACGACCAGCACCGCGAATGCTGCAATTCCCCTGCGCACTGCGCCCACGATCGCGGCGCGGCCACCGCAACGCCATCCTGAGGTGCTGGACGATCGCTATCTGATGCAGCAGATTGCGGCCCTCCGGCCTGCGCACAGCATCCTGGTCGAGGAAGCGCCCAGCAGTCGCGCAGCGCTGCACGATTATCTGCCGATCATCGAGCGCGACGGTTTCCACACCTGCGCCAGCGGCGGCCTGGGTCACGGGCTGCCGGCGGCGATCGGCGTGGCGCTTGCGCAGCAGGATGCCCGTGCGAAGCAGCAGACCGATGCGCCGCCGCAACGCAAGGTGATCGCGCTGTTGGGCGACGGCTCGGCGATGTACGCCATCCAGGGGCTGTGGAGTGCCGCGGCACTGGGCACACCGGTCGCGTTCATCGTCGTGAACAATCGCAGCTACCAGGCGCTGGCGGAATTCGGCCAGCATTTCGGCATTGCCGCGCTGCCCTGCGTGCAACTGGGTGGCCTCGATTTCTGCGCACTGGCCAGCGCCCAGGGCCTGCGCGCGCGGCGCGTGGAGCGCGCGGCAGATCTGGATGCGGCGCTGCGAGAGGCCTTCAGCGCCGCGGTTCCGATGCTGCTAGAGGTGTGCGTCGGTTGAGGCGGCTCAGATGAACGAGCGTATCGGGTCAGCACCATCCCAACCAATGCTGGCGCGATAGAACTTGCTGAAGGCCGGCTCGAAGCCACCGCCCAGTTCAATCAGTTCCACGTAGCCGGGCAGCAGCGCCGTGGTGTCCATGTAACCCACGCGTCCACCGGTGGGCACGCGCGCCAGAAACGCGAGTTCATGGCCGGCGGCCCGATAGCTGGCGACATCCTGGTCGAACTGCGAGGTGGCCTTGCCCCAATGGTGGAAGCCGTATCCGTGGCGATCGATCCATTCTTTATAGACCGACGGCGCATCGGTGTTGGGCTGGATCAGCTCGACGTTCATGTGGCCGGCAAAACTCATCGCCAGCTGGACATCAGCCTTCGAGGGCTGGCCACGATAGACGGGATCGATGCCGGTGAAGTGATCGAGCAGGAACCACGGCCCTACCTTGAGCTTCTCGACCCAGTGTTTGATCGTGGCGCGGATGTCCTGCACCACATAGGCCATCTGAATCACACCGTCGTCGGGTTGCCCAAAACCTACCAGGCCCATAGCGCTCTCCCCATCGTGCATTGTCGGATCAGTTTCAGTCGGCGACGCCCAGTGTCCAGCCGCCATCGATCGCAATCTGCTGGCCGGTCAGGTAGGCCGAAGCCGGCGAAGCCAGGAACAAGGCCAGCCCTGCCATATCGGCGGGCAGCCCCACGCGATGCATCGGAATCGCCTTGCTCATGCTGGCCTGGATGGCCGGCGCCTTGGCATGGCCGCCACCGATATTGGTCACGAAGAATCCGGGCGCAATGGCGTTCACCGTGATGCCGTATGCGGCAAGCTCCAGGGCCACCTGGCGCATCAGGTGCGCGGCGCCGGCCTTGGCCGCCATGTAGGCCGAACCGATCGCGGGCTCGGACTGGAAGGCCGCCACCGATGTGGTGACGATCATGCGGCCGGAACGCTGCGGGCGCATCAGGCGCGCGCCGGCGCGCAGGGTGGCGAAGATGCCGTTGAGGTTGATGTCGATCACGCGATTCCAGCGCTCGTCGCTGTACTCCTCGAGCGCGCCGGCCGGATTGCGCGCACGCTCGTTGCCCACCCAGCTGGCCATATAGCCCGGGCCTGAATCCACGCCCGCATTGGCGAACACCACATCGAGCCGGCCGTGTGCGGCTCGCGCGGCATCGAAGGCGCGATCGATGGCGGCGTGATCGCGCACGTCGACTACTTCGCCACGCACCTCGAACCCGGCAGCCTGCAGCCGGGCGCATTCCGTGGCGATGGCCGCGGCATCGACATCGAGCAGAGTCACGCGCGCACCATTGACCGCCAGCGCCTCGGCGTAGCCAAGGCCAATGCCGCTTGCGCCGCCGGTGACGATCACGCCCAGCCCGCTGACCTTGAACAGCTCGCTGCTCTTCACAGGTGTGCCGCAGCGTCGAGATGCGCGCTGTTCGCGCGCAGCGGCAATAGCGTCAGGCACACGGCGGCCACCAGCGAACCGACGCCCATCACGATGGCGACATACTGCAGGCTGAAGCCGGCCGTGAACAGCAGGCCCGCGATGATCGGCGCGATCATCGCGCCGCCGCGACCGCAGCCGATCGCAAAGCCGGTACCCGTTGCCCGCAGTGCCGTCGGAAAAGTTCGCGCCAGCACTGCATAGATGCCGACCACGCCGCCGTTGGTGCAGAACCCGACCATCGCACAGACGATCGACAATCCGTGCAGATCCGGCTGGCCACGGCCGAACAGCGTGACCATCACCGTCGAGGCCACGAGCAACAGGATGGTCAGGGTCTTGACGCTGTAGCGCAGCGAGAGCAAGCCGAGCACGGCACCACCCGTGGCACCGCCCACATTGGCCCAGATCAGCACCCCCGCGGCGGCAGCCGGCGGAAAGCCCATGTCGACCACGATCTTGGGCACCCACTTGAGGATGAAATAGAAGGTGGTGATATGCAGGAAATAAGTTGCCGTCACCAGCACCGTGGACTTCGCGATGCCAGGCTTGAAGATGTCGACCAGTGGCGCCCGCCCGCTGCGCATCGCCAGCGGCGGCAACTCCCTGGCAGGCTCGTATCCCAGGCGCCGTAGCGTGCGGTTCATCGTCGGCAGCGCATTGGCCGGTTGGCGCTGCGCCAGCCAGCCGATCGACTCCGGCATTACCCACCAGACCAGGGGGAAGAAGAGCGCCGTGACCACGGCACCGAACTCGAATACCGAACGCCAATCGCTGGACTTGAGCAGCCGCGCGGCGATCATGCCGCCGGCCACTGCACCCAGCGGGTAACCAATGGCCATCAGCGCCACGCACAGATCGCGACGCCGCATATTGGCGAACTCCGCGGCCACGGCGTTGGTGGCTGCCAGCATGCCGCCGATGCCCAGACCCGTGAACACGCGCCACAGCGACAGCTCGGTCAGGTTGTGCACGCGGCTCACCATGTACATGCCCAGAGTCATCACCAGCAGGCAGCCGAGGATGGTGCGCCGGCGCCCCAGACTGTCGGCCACGCCTCCCAGCAGGATCGAACCGATGCCCATGCCCACCAGTTCCATCGACAGCACGAAACCCAGCGCGGCGCGATCGATACCCCACTCGTGCGCGATGCCGGGCGAGGCAAAACTGATCGACAGCACATCGAAACCATCCAGCGCCGTCAGCGCCACGGTGATGGCCACGATCACGATCTGCAGGCGCCGCATGGGATTGGTGGCCAGCAATTGACGCGGGTCTGTAAACGTATTCATCGTCCCCCAGCTCGGCCGGTCGGCCGCCCCTGCTTTGCGGTCCATCATACCCCGCGTGCGGCAGCGGCCGTCTTCCCTTGCAGTGCAAAAAATTTGCACTGGGAATTGATTGTCACTTATAACTACCAATTGACGGGGCGAGATCAGCCCCGCAAGTGGGGGCGATGCAACAATGGCTCACATAGAGTCCTTTTCGACCATGGGTCTGGACCCGCGTCGCAAGCTGACTTACTGGAACGAGCGCGCGACCGAGAGCTTCTCGCCGCTGGTGTCTGATCCGGCTGACATCCGCAGTTTCAATGGATCGATCGCGCGCACCCACATCGGCGACATGACGCTCGCCGAGGTGTACTCGGATGCGCAGATCGTGCGCCATTCGCGTGCCCACGTGGCGCGCACCCGCAGCTCCGTGTTCTTCCTGCAGCTGCAGCTCGAGGGCGAGAGCATCAACCGCCAGGACGGGCGCGAGGCGCTGCTCAAGCCTGGCGACTTCACGCTCTGCCACAGCGCGCGCCACTACGAGATGGTGTTCCCCGCAGCCAATCGCATGCTGGTGCTCGGCATACCCGAGGCCGATCTGCACCGGCACATCGCCTGCCCGGAGAGCCTGGTCGCGATTCCGATGGAAGCTTCGCATGGCGTGCGCGGCCTGCTGTCGCGTTTCGTGCGCAATTTCTGGGTGGAGTGCACGCAGCAGCTCGACGATGCCGCGGCCGCACGCGTCACCCTGGCGATACTCGATCTGATCGGCGCAGCCTACGCGGATATTCCGCGCGCACACTCCGACCATTCCTCGCTCGCTGTCGCGCACCGCCTGCGCATCATCAACTACATCGAGGCGCACCTGCACGACCCAGAGCTCACGCCAACCCGCATCGCCGATGCTGGTAAGATGACGCCACGTTACCTTCATCACCTCTTCTCCGATCAGGACGAGACCGTGGCGCGCTATATCCTGCGCCGGCGGCTCGATGCCTGCGCGCGGGCGCTGGTATCCGAGGCGCAGCGCGGCCGCACCGTCACCGCCATCGCCTTCGACTACGGCTTCAACAGCCCGACGCACTTCGGCCGCGTATTCCGCTCGAAATATGGCATGACGCCGCGCGAATACCGGCGCGAGACGCTCAACAATCCCTGAAGCCGACAGCGCCCGGCACCAGGGGCGCGGTGTGAATTGCACGCGGCTCGCGACGCTGCCGGCCTGCGCGATGGTGGTACTGGGCGCGGCCCGATTCGCCAGCGCCTCAGCTGCCAGCCTGGAGACGGTAACCGTCGAGGCCCCGGCCCTGCCCGGTACGAGTGTGGACCCCGGGCTGCTGCCAGGGAGCGTGCAGGCGCTGGACGCCGACGACCTGCTGCGACTCGGTGACTCCAACCCGACGCAGGCCATGGAGGCACGCCTCGCCAGCATCAGCATCAATGACAACCTGGGCAATGCACGCCAGGGCGATATCCTCTATCGAGGCTTCACGGCTTCGCCGGTGCTCGGCAACTCACAGGGGCTGGCGCTGTACCAGAACGGCGTGCGCATCAACGAAGCCTTCGGCGACACCAGCAACTGGGATCTGCTGCCGGAGGTCGCGATCAGACGCATCAGCGTCGTCAGCGCCAATCCGGTCTATGGACTGAACGCACTCGGTGGCGCAATCGCCGTCAGTCTCAAGAATGGCTTTGACTTCCGCGGTCGCGAGCTGGAGCTGAGTGGCGGCTCGTTTGGGCAGCGCTCGGCCAGCGCACAGTGGGGTGCGAGCAGCGCGCACTATGGTGTGTACCTCGCTGGCGCGGCGACGAACAGCGACGGTTGGCGCAGATTCTCCCGGGATTCGCTGCGTCAGGCCTACGCGGCCTTCACGGCGCAGCGCGAGCGCGGGTCGCTGGAACTGGGCTATACCTACGCGGACAACCGACTCGCAGGCCAGGGATCGGCGCCCGCCGCGGAACTCGCAATCAGCCGGCAGCTGACCTTCACCGGCCCGCAGTTGAACGCGAACCGCCTGGATTTCCTGACACTGAATGGCCACTGGCAAGCCAGCGATCACTGGTCGTTGCAGTCGGTGCTGTACTACCGCCAGTACCGCCAGCAGGTTGCGAACGGCAATACCACCGAGTACCTCGCTTGCACCACAGCACCCAACCAGGGCTCGTTGTGCCAGCCCGATGGCCTGACAGCGCTCAGCGGAGCGAACGGCCAGCCGCTGCCTGATATTTCGCAACAGGGTAGCCTGCCGATCGGCCAGAACGACCTGGAATCCATTTCGGCACGCAGTCGTGGCGCATCGCTGCAGGCCTCGGGCACCGTCAGCCTGTCTGGTTTCGAGCATCACTATGCGCTCGGCGCCGCTGCGGATTTCTCGCGGGTGTACTTCCAGTCCCGCGCACAACTGGGATTGATCGACTCGCAGCTGCTGGTGCAGTCCACCGCGCTGTATGCAGACACGCCGCAAGGCACGGACTTCAGTGCGACGCCCGTGAGCCTGCTGGCGAGCAACTCGTATCTGGGCTGGTACGCGACCGATACGCTGCTGTTCGGTGACCAGGCCGCGCTGACTGCCAGCGCCCGCTACCAGAGCGCAAGCATCGAGCTGCAGGACCAGCGCGGCACAGCGCTCAGTGGCCGCAACCGCTATTCGCATTTCAATCCGCAGCTGGGTCTGGTGCTGCCACTGGGCGACTCGGTCAACCTGCATGTGGATGTAGCGCGCAGCAGCCGCACACCGACAGCGAGCGAGATCGAATGCTCCGACCCTGATCGGCCCTGCCTGCTGCCATCACAACTTGCGGGCGACCCACCCTCACTGCGACAGGTGGTGGCGACGAGCCTTGAACTCGGACTGCGCAGCCGGCCGAACCCGCGAGCGTCCTCGACCGCAACGCTGTCGTGGAACCTGGGCCTGTTCCACACCGAACTGCGCGATGACATCTATGGCATCGCTACGACCACGGGCCACGGCTACTTCCAGAACATCGGTGGCACTCAGCGCCAGGGTCTCGAGGCTGGCTTTGCCCTGCAGCGGCAGCGCTGGTCCGGGTTCCTGAACTACAGCTACCTGGACGCGACCTTTCGCTCGAACCTGACACTGCCTTCAGCCTCGAATCCGTTCCGCGATGCCAATGACACCATCACCGTGCGCAGCGGCTCGCAGCTGCCTGGCATCGCGCACCACCGCATCAAGCTGGGGGCGGACCTGCAGATCACTCCGCGCTGGTCGATCGGCACGACGCTACTGTGCAGCAGCAGCCAGTATTACTTTGGCGACGAAGCCAATCGCGCCGCACCGCTGCCGGGCTACGCCGTGGTGGGCCTGCACTCCTCGCTCAGCCTGCCGCATGCCATCGAAGCCTTTGCCGTCATCAACAATCTGCTCGACAGGCGCTATGCGACTTATGGCATTTTCAGCGACCCCACTGGCGTCGGCGCCCCGGGCATTCCAGCGTCGGCCCAGACGAACGACCCCGGGATCGACAATCGCTTTTACACGCCTGCGGCCCCGCTCTCTGCACGCGCCGGACTGCGTATCCGCTGGTGAATGCAGCAGCGCGTTGCCGCCCTTCTCCACCGGTAGGTTTGCGCTTCACCCATTGTCGAGCCGTCGCCTTCAACGGCGTGGCAGATTGAGCCCGTGACAGTCCAGCTCTACCACTGGGAACCCAATGCCAACTCCGGCAAGCCCATGCTGGCGCTGGCGGAGAAAGGCGTGGCCTACGAAAGCCACTACCTCGATCTGTTGAAGTTCGACCAGCATCAACCCGCCTACCTGGCGGTGAATCCCGACGGCACCATACCGGCCATGGTGCACGGCTCGCGGGTGCTCACCGAGTCGACGCCGATGATGGAATACGTCGACGACGAATTCCCCGGCCCGCCGCTCAAGCCTCACGACTCCGCGGGGCGTTGGCGCATGCGCTGGTGGATGCGCTATTTCGACGCCTACTTCGCCCCATCGCTCAGCATGATCGGCTGGAGCGTGTTCGTCGGGCCGGCTGCACGCACCAGACCGGAATCGGAGTTGCGCGCCGCGATCGATCGCATTCCGCTCGAGTCGCGACGCATCGCCTGGCGCAAAGCCCTGTTCAACGAGTTTTCGGCGGAGGAATTGGCCGAGTCGCTACGGCGCGTGCGCCTGGCGACGCTGGTGCTGGAGGAGCACCTCGGCAGGCACGAGTGGATTGCCGGCGAGAACTTTTCGCTCGGCGACATCAACGCCTTCAATTGCGGCTATGCCCTGCCCCTGTCGCAGCCCGAGCACTGCAACGATGCGAAGACGCCGCGCATCATGGAATGGCTGCGTCGCATCTACGAGCGGCCAGCCACGCGGGCCACCTGGGCCAAGGGTCGCACGCCGCTGGCGGCGCGCATCAGCATGCTGGAGCGGCCCTCGCGTGCTTGAACTCTACACCTCGGAGCCGAACACCTTTTTCCTGAAGCCACTGATCGCGCTGGCTGAAGTCAAGGCAACCTATACCACGCATTATTTCGACGCCGCGGGCTTCGAACAATTCCAGCCCGGCTTCCCCAGCGACGTTGAATCGCAGCTGCAGCTGGAGCGTGAGGGGCCGCTGCTGCGACACGAGGGCACACTGATCTGCAGCAGCTTCTTCATGCTGGAGTACCTGGCGGAACTGTTTCCCGATACTGCACTGATGCCGCGCGCGGCCTACGACGCCTATCGCGCCCGGGCCTGGGGACAATACCTGGGGCTGCAGCTGGGATCGATCGTGCCGATGTTGGGTTGCCAGAAATACCTGCGCCCCAGGCTACTCGGCATGGATCAGATAACGGTGGCGGCGCGCATCGCCGCCATTGAACCGCAAGAGCGGCGCGCCGGATGGCAGAACCTGCTGGTCGGCAATGGACTCGAAGCACAGGTTGCGGCCTTACGCGAGCGCCTGCGCGCGCCGCTGGCAAAAGTGGAACAGGCACTGAGCGATTCGCCGTGGCTCGCAGGTGCCGCCTTTTCGATCGCCGACATTGATGCCTACGCCATGCTGCGCGTGCTGCCGGACCTCGCGCCCGAGCAGCTCAATCCCGGTGTGACGCCGCATGTGCTTGAGTGGCTGCAGCGCATCGACCAGCGGCCATCGATCCGCGCCGCACTGAGCTGCGCACGAACAGCGCATCCCGAACAGCACTACGTGCCGGGAGTGGAAGCCTCTCGCTGGGGGTAGCGCGCTCGGGCCGGCAGACTCTTCAGGCCGGCTCGGCCAGCCGCGCCAGCAACTCCAGCAGCTGCTCGCGACCGCGCGCGCCCAGGCGCTCGGCGATCCTGGCCTCGTGCACCCTCTGCAGCGCCGCCGCGCGCTCCAGTACCCGCCTGCCGCGCGCGGTGAGTTCCAGCTCGTAGCTGCGCGCATCCGAGGGCGAACGATGCCGCACCACATAACCACGATGCACCAGATCCATGATGGTGGCCACAAAGTTGGCCTTCTGGATGCCCAGCGCCATCGAGACATTCGACTGGCTGGTGCCGGGGTTCTGCTCGATCAGCGTCAGCACCGTGAATTGCCCGGGGCGCAGCTCCACCTCCGCCAGGGTTTCGATGAAGTCAGCGAACACGGCACTCTGTGCGCGGCGCAGTGAGTAGCCAACGTAGTTGCTGAGCATGCGCACGTCCATGCGTTCAGCTCTCGGTGATGAACTTGGTCACGAGACAGGCCTCCAGACCCTCGATGCCTTCTTCGGAGCCGTGACCACTTTCCTTCACGCCGCCGAAGGGCGATTCGTTGGTCGAGACCAGGAAACTGTTGATGCCGATCATGCCCGCCTCGATGCGCTCACCCAGCAGGTTCACGCGTCGCGAGGAATTGGTAAAGGCGAAGGCCGCGAGCCCATAGGGCAGTTGATTGGCCTCGGCGATCACGGCGTCGAAATCGTCGAAGGGGTTGAGGATCGCCACGGGACCGAAGGGCTCCTCGTTCATGATCCGTGCCTGCGCAGGCACCTCGGCCAGCACGGTAGGCGCATAGAAGAAACCGCTGCGCTGCAGCCGCTGGCCTCCGGTCAACACCCGCGCGCCGCTGCGACGGGCATCTTCGATCAGGGTATCGATCGCCGCCAGGCGGCGCCGATGCGTCAGGGGCCCCATGCGATTGGTCTCGTCGAGGCCATTGCCGACCGGCAGCGCTGCAGCGCGCGCGGCAAAGCCCGCCGCAAAAGTCTCGAAGATCGGGCGCTGCACCAGGAAACGGGTGGGCGATACGCACACCTGGCCGGCATTGCGGAACTTGGCGTTGATCGAGAGTTCGAGCACCTTCTCGACATCGACATCATCGAACACCAGTACCGGCGCGTGGCCGCCGAGTTCCATCGTGGTCCGCTTCATGCCGTCGGCAGCGAGGCGCGTCAGCTGCTTGCCCACCGGCACCGAACCCGTGAAGGAGATCTTGCGGATGATGGGCGAGGCGATCAGGTGCGCGGAGATTTCCGCAGGCACACCGAACACGATGGCGAGCACGCCCGGCGGCAGGCCGGCGTCGACAAGTGCCTGCGCGATCGCGAGTGCAGAAGCAGGCGATTCTTCGGCGGGCTTCATGATGCAGGTGCAGCCGGCGGCCAGCGCCGCGCCGATCTTGCGGGCCGGATTGCCGAGCGGAAAATTCCAGGGCGCAAAGGCTGCCACCGGTCCCACGGGCTCCTTCACCACAGTCATGCGTACGCCCGGCGCGCGCTGCGGCAGCACGCGGCCATAGGCGCGTCGCCCCTCTTCCGCGTACCACTCGAGCACATCGGCGGCCATGCCGACCTCGATGCGCGATTCGACGATGGACTTGCCGACTTCGCGCGTCGCATTCACGGCGATCTGCTCGGAGCGGCTGCGCAGCAGCTCGGCAGCCTTCTTCAGGATGCGGCCGCGCACTACCGGGGCATGCGCGCGCCACAGCGGCCAGGCGCGTTGCGCGGCGGCGAGCGCGCGATCCAGATCGGCAATGCTGGCCATCGGCAACTGTGCCAGCGTTTCCTCGGTGGCGGGATTCACGACGGCCAGGGTCTGCCGGCCTTGCGCGCCCAGCCATTCGCCATCGATCAGCAGCGACAATTCGGGGTATGCAGCTGCCTGCACTGGTGGTCGGGGTTGCGCGGACATATTATGAATACCTGCCTTGCTGTGCGTCATATCGCCTGTAGTGAGTCGCCGCGACTCTACCAGCGGCGAAGCAAAAGTCGACCCCTCGCGCAGTTGATCGAGTGGCGGGATGTGCCATGCTTCAGGCACTTACGGAGAGCACGTATGGCGGCAGATCTGAAGCAACGCGACTACCTGCGGGTGGCCACCGAAGAAGCCTGGGGACCGCCCGAGATGTTCGAGGGCTACCGGAAACTCCTGGCCAGCAAGTCACTCGATGACCCCGGATTCAACAGCCTGTGGGGTTTCTATGCCGGCAGCAGCAGCGAGCGGGCACGCGCGACGCTACGGCGCCTGCAGCACATCGGACCCGAGCGCATCGCCGACATGGATGCCAGCGGCATCGACGTGCAGGTGCTCTCGCTCACTTCGCCTGGCGTGCAGGTGTTCGACGCCGCCACCGCCAATGCGCTGGCCACCTCGAGCAACGATCAACTCGCGGAAGCGATCCGCAAGTACCCCAAACGCTACATCGGTCTCGCAGCCGCTGCGCCGCAGGATCCGCCGGCGGCTGCGAAAGAAATCGAACGCGCGGTGCGCAAGCTGGGGCTCAAGGGCGTGATCCTCAACTCACACGTGCATCATGAGTACCTCGATGACCAGAAATTCTGGGAGATCTTCGAGGCCTGCGAATCACTGAACGTGCCGATCTACCTGCATCCGAATTCTCCTTCCAAGGGACTGATCGCACCGCTGCTCGAAGCAGGGCTCGATGGCGCCATCTTCGGCTTCGCGGTCGAGACCGGCATGCACATGCTGCGCATCATCGTCAAAGGGGTATTCGATCGCTTTCCGAAACTGCAGTTCGTGCTAGGTCACTGTGGCGAAGCGCTGCCGTTCTGGGTATTCCGCATCAACTACATGCACCGCGCGGGCCTGGCCTCGAAGCGCTACGATTTCCTGCCGCAACTGAAGAAGCAGCCCGGCGACTACCTGCGCGAGAACGTCACCGTCACCAACAGCGGTGTGGCCTCGGAGCCGCCGATCATGCTCTGTCACCAGGTTATGGGCGCCGATCGGGTGATGTATGCCATGGACTACCCCTATCAGTTCGTGCCCGAAGAGGTCGCTATCAGCGATGCCCTGCCGATGACGGCGCTGGACAAGCGCAAGTATTTTCAGCTCAACGCCGAGCGGGTATTCAATTTCAGCGCATAATCGCCGCTGTCGAAACCAGAGGCGAACATGGCCAAAAAGACGACCCGAGCAAGCCCGCCCGCAAGCCCGCCCGCAAGCCCGCAAGCCCGCCGCAAGCCCGCTCGCAAGGCTACCCGCACACCGCACAAGGCGGCGCGCACCGCCCCCTCGCCGGCCCGATTGCTGCAACTGGGCATGGGCTTCTTCGGTCCGCGTGCGTTCCTGAGCGCGGTGGAATTCGACCTGTTTTCGCTGCTGGCGAAGGCACCGCTCAGCGCAGCGCAGCTGCAGGAGCGCTTGCAGCTGCATCCACGCTCGGCGCTCGATTTCCTGGATACGCTGGTGGCGCTCGGCGTGCTGGTGCGCAGCGCAGGCAAGTATCGCAACGGTGCCGAAGCCGCGGTCTTCCTCGATCGCGCCAAACCCGGCTATATCGGCGGCCTGTTCGAAATGGCGGCCGCCCGCCTGTACCCCTACTGGGGCTCGCTCACCGAGGCGTTGCGTACCGGAGCACCGCAGAACGAAGCCAAGCACGGCGGCGACATGTTTGCGGCGCTCTACGGCAGCCCTGAGGCACTGCGCGGTTTCCTGGGCGCGATGACCGGCGTCAGCATGGCCTCGGCGCGTGCCATCGCGGCGAAATTCCCGTGGAAGAAATACGCCAGCTTCGTCGATGCAGGCGGTGCGCAGGGCTGCCTGCCGGTGCAGGTGGCGCTCGCACACAAGCATCTCAAGGGCAGCACCTTCGATCTGCCGCAGGTGCAACCGATCAACGAAGACTACGTGCGCTCCTTCCACCTCGAGAGCCGCCTCGAATTCATCGCCGGCGATTTCTTCCGCGATCCGCTGCCGCAGGCCGATGTGATCGTGATGGGCCACATCCTGCACGACTGGAACCTGCAGGAGAAACACCTGCTGTTGCAGAAGGCCTACGCCGCGCTGCCCAAGGGCGGCGCACTGATCGTCTACGATGCGATGATCGACAATGCGCGCAGCCGCAACGTCGCCGGCCTGCTGATGAGCCTCAACATGCTGATCGAGACGCCTGGCGGCTTCGACTACACGCCGGCGGATTGCCGCGGCTGGATGCGTGCCACCGGTTTTCGCAGCACAACGGCAGTGGAGCTGACGCCTAGCGAATCGATGGTGATCGCGATCCGCTAGCCCGCGACCTGCGCGCGCCGTGCGCGCTGCGATCGCGCTCGGGCTCGAGCTCAGTGCAGAGCGATTCCATCAGGCCCGCTGTCGCGCATTCGGCGCGTAATTGCCGCGATGAGGCCTGCGATCGCTATTCGATTTAATATGAGGATATCACTATATCCTGTTGATTTTAATAACTGTTTTCAAGTGTTCTCCGCCCCGTGAGCCGATCGCCGACGCTGATCTCCGCGTCGGGCGCGAAACATTGCCGCCTTAACCTGTAGTTACAGGGTGCGCTGCCGATACCGTGCAGGCAGGGCGACTGTCATTGCCGGGCACCGCTCCATGACACCGCCTGTCAGCAACGCCATGAGGCACCTCTGAAATCAGGATGTTCACACCGTCGTGGCAGTCGAGCATGAGAATGACGGGTCCGACGCTGTTCCGCAGTCGCTGCAGTCCGGTCAACTGTGCGATGTGTCCACTGGCGAATCTGGAGCATTCGCTCGGGCGTTGCTCGATGGGGCGCCGGTAACCATCTACTTTGCCGACCATAGCGGACGCGTCACGTACGCGAATCCCGAGTACCGGCGCGCCTTCGGCCTGACTCCCGAGCAGAGCATTGACGAAGACTGGTCCGACGCGGTTCATCCTGACGATCGTGTGCGGCATGTGGGCAACTGGACTGACTTCTGCCGCCGGCCGAGGGCCATGAAATTTGAATATCGCACCCTTTCACGGACGGGTGCGATCCGATTCATGGCCGAGACTGTGGTCCAAGCGCCGGGTGCCATCGGGTTCGTTGGCACAGTCACTGACGTCACCGATCTCAAGGAAGCCGAGATACGCCTGGCGACGGTCGGGAAGCTGGAATCCATCGGACGTCTCGCGGCCGGCGTGGCACACGAGATCAACACGCCCGCCCAGTTCGTCAGCGACAGCATCCACTTCATCCGGGAGGGTGTGGAAGAGCTGCTCGCTTACGCCGCCCAAGCGCAAAACGCGCTTCCCGCCACCTCGCTTCCCGAGCTGGACCTGGCCTACCTGCAGGACAATCTGCCCTCCGCTCTCGATCGTGCATTCGTTGGCCTGGCGCGCGTCGCCGAGATTGTGCGCTCGATGAAGGAGTTTTCACACGCCGACCAATCCAACATGGGTCCGGTTGATCTGAATCGGGCCATTCAAAGCACCCTCGTGATTGCCAGAAGCGAATACAAATTTGTGGCAGATCTCGAGACCCAGCTCGCCGAGCTGCCCCGGGTCACCTGTCATGGGGGCCAAATCAACCAGGTGGTATTGAACCTGGTTGTGAATGCGGCCCACGCCATTGCCGACCTCGTGAAAGGGTCGGACGCCAAAGGCCTGATCGTGGTCAAGACTTCTGTTGACGGGCCTGATGTCGTCATAAGTATCAGCGACACGGGTGGCGGCATTCCGGAGGCCATTCGCGATCGTATCTTTGATCCCTTCTTCAGCACCAAGGAAGTGGGTCGCGGCACGGGTCAGGGACTCGCCATCGTCCGCAACATCGTGGTGAATGGTCACGGCGGTTCAATGGATTTTCATACCGAGACCGGCAAGGGAACTACGTTCCTCGTGCGCCTGCCGATTGGCGGCAAGCCTGTCGAAGCAGCCTAGGCGCCGCGACGCGCACGCAGCCGATCACGCTCGGCGGCGAACAGGGGGTTGCGCGTCACCATCGCTTCGGCCGCGACCCTTCCCGGCGGCGGCGGACCTTCGATCGGAAAGGACTCCAGTATCGCCTCGAAGCGCTCCTGTGCACCGGCCTTGTATTCCGGATGCGTCAGGATCCACAGATCGTTGTTCAATATTCCCTTGAGCACGCGCTCGCCCACCTCGAGCGGTGCCATGCCGTGCGGAAAGATGTGCTCGCGCATGAAGTTCGCGCGCTCACTCGCCGTCTTGCCGTAGGTCGAATCACGAAACGCGGCCGGTCGCGTGGTCTCGGTCTCGCCGATGTTGGTGTTCACCAGGCCCGGGCAAAAGGCCGAGACCCCGATGTTGTGCGGCTGGAGTTCACTGTGGAGCGATTCCATCAGGCCGACCACCGCGTACTTCGCGGTCGTATAGATGCCCGCGGTGCTCGCCGAGAAGATGCCGCTCATCGAGGAGGTCGACACCACGTGACCTCCCTCGCCGTGGGCGCGGATCAGCGGCACGATGGTCTGGATGCCATTGATGACGCCGCCCAGGTTCACTGACAGGCCCCAGTCCCAGTCGGCGTAGGTGGCCTCGAGCAGCGGGCCGATGATGCCGATTCCGGCGTTGTTCACCAGCACATGAATCCTGCCGAAGGCGCGCTCGGCTTCCTGCGCGGCGCGCGCGTAGGCCGCGCGGTCGGCCACATCGAGCACCACGCCGACCACCCCGGGATTGCCTGCCGGGAAGCCGGCAATCGCGCGATCGATCGCCTCGCGCTTGAGGTCGGCGATCACGACCTTCATGCCGGCGCGCGAAAACGCCTGCGCCATCCCCAGGCCCATGCCACTGGCGGCGCCGGTGATGAATGCGACTTTGCCCGCGACCTTGTCCATGTACCACCCCCGCTCACCAGAACTGCACTGTCGCCATGCAGGCAGCGGGCGACTCGACCCTGCCGGAATGAAAAGTCGTACCTCAGCGCAGGGAGCCACCCGCCTATCGCGCTAGACTATCCCTGAAGCGCCCTGCTGCCGAGGATGACCCATGATCGACCTGTACACCTCTGCGACCCCCAATGGCTGGAAGATCTCGATCGCACTCGAGGAACTGGGCCTGCCCTACACCGTGCATCCGATCGCGCTCTCGAAGCAGGAACAGAAGGCCGAGTGGTACCTGAAGATCAATCCGAACGGACGCATTCCGACGATCGTCGATCGCGACAACGGCGACTTTGCGGTCTTCGAATCGGGCGCGATCCTGATCTACCTGGCCGAGCGAGCCGGCAAACTGATGCCCGCCGACGCCAAGGGCCGCTCGCGCGTGATCCAGTGGCTGATGTTCCAGATGGCGGGCGTCGGCCCGATGATGGGACAGGCGAACGTGTTCTTCCGCTACGCGCCGGAAAAGATTCCCTACGCGATCGATCGCTACCAGCGCGAAGTGCGGCGCCTGTTCGAGGTGCTCGAGCGCCAGCTCGCGAGCAACGAATACGTCGCGGGCAGCGAGTATTCCATTGCCGATATCGCCCTCTGGTCGTGGATCCACGGCCACGAATGGTCGGGCGTGAACATCGACGGCCTGCCGCAGCTCGCGCGCTGGCTGGCGCTGGTCGGCGCCCGGCCCGCGGTCAAGCGCGGCCGCGCGGTGCCCGAGGCCGGTGACATCGGCGACAAGGACAAGACTACCGTGGACTCGGGCCGCAAGATCCTGGTTTGACCCGCGCCGAGGCTCAGTGCGTCTTCGCGGCCGCGGCCTCCGCCTTCTTGTCTTCAGTGGCTCGATGGATCACGTACGCACGGATCTGATCGCTGTCGGCAGGGCTCAGCTCCTGCTTGAAGCTGATCATGCCGTTCATCTCACGCAGGCCCTCGATCACGGTCTGGTTCCACAGGCCCGCATCGCTAAGCGCAGCTGAATAGCGCAGATCCGGCAGGACACCACTGCCGGTCGCGGCATCGCCGTGACAGGTGCCGCAGTAGCTGTGATACAGCAATTTGCCATGCGTCACGACGGCGGCAGAAGCCTTGTCCGGCGGCGGATTCAACACCATCGGCTCGGGTGCCGGGAGCTCCGGCAGGCTGGCCGTGCCTTTCAGTTTGAAGGCCAGCACGCGCGGCAGGTTGGACGCGATGTGCGTATCGCGCGCGAGTTCACCGGAAGCCAGGCCAAAGGCGCCGCCCCAGCCCACCTCGATCGCCACGTATTGTTCGCCGTCCACCTGGTAGGTGATCGGCGCCGCGAGCACCGCCGCCTGGGTCGGCGAAGACCACAGGCGCTCACCGGTATCGGCGCGATAGGCGACCAGTTCGCCATTCGAATTGCCCTGGAACACCAGATTGCCCGCAGTGGCGACCACGCCGCCATTCCACGGCCGGCCCAGCTCCGCGCGCCATACTTCCTTGCGCGCCACCGGATCCCAGGCGGCGAGGTGCCCCTTCAGGCCCGCTTTGATCGCTGCCTTGACCTTTGGATCCTGCGGCAGACTGCCGGCGTTGAAATCGACACCGGTATTCCAGCCGAGCTCGCGATGCTTTGGCGCGGCCTCGGCGATGAACGGGAAGGCCGCTTCCATCACCGGCACGTAGACGAGCTTGGTCAACGGACTGAAAGCCATCGGCTGCCAGCTGTGCCCACCGCCAGGCCCCGGCATCGCCACGAACACGCCGCCGTTGGCGCTGTAGTTCGCCGCTGCCTCGATCACGGGACGACCGGTCTTCAGATCGACACTCTTCGCCCAGTTGGTCGCCGTGTACGGATCGGCGCTGAGCAGCTCACCGGTGGCACGATCGAGCACATAGAAGAAGCCGTTCTTCGGCGCCTGCATGATCACGGCGCGTGTCGCGCCGCCGATCGGCAGATCCGCCAGCATCAATGGCGAGTCAGGCGTCGTAGTCCCACTGGTCGCGCGGCGTGGTCTGGTAATGCCACACGTACTCGCCGGTATCGGCCTTCACCGCGATGATCGACGAGGTAAACAACTGGTCGCTGCTCGCGGGTTGATCCTTGCCACGCGCCCAGGGCGTGCCGTTGCCCACACCGAAGTAGACCAGGTCGAGCTTTGAGTCGTAAATGATCGAGTCCCAAACAGGTCCGCCACCCCCGAGCTGCCACCACTCGCCGCTCCAGCTCTTCGCGGCCTTCTCCAGCGCCGGCGTCTCGAAGGGCTTGGAAGGATCGCCCGGCACCGTGTAGAAGCGCCAGTTGAGCTTGCCGGTGTCGGCATCGTAGGCGCTCAGGTAGCCGCGGATGCCCATTTCGGCACCGGCATTGCCGATCAGCACATGGCCCTTCACGACCCGCGGCGCGCCGGTGATCGTGGCGCGACTGCCGGGCTGCACGGTGTTCACTTCCCACACCGCCTTGCCGGTGTCGGCATCGACAGCGATCAGGCGGCCATCGAGCGTGCCCAGGTACAACCTGCCCTGCCACGCGGCGACGCCGCGATTGACCACGTCGCAGCAGGCATTCACCGCGGCGCGGCCCGGCACCTTCGGATCGAACTGCCACTTGAGCGCACCGGTTTTCGCATCGAGCGCAAACAGCTTGCTCCACGCGCCGGTCACGTACATCACGCCGTCGATCACCAGCGGCGTCGATTCCTGGCCGCGATGCGCCGTGGGCAGATCGTAGGACCACGCGAGCCCGAGGTCCTTCACGTTGTCGGCATCCACCGCTTTGAGCGGACTGAAGCGCTGCTCATCGTAGGTGCGTCCATAGCTCAGCCAGTTGCCCGGCTCGCGATCCGCCGCTTCGATGCGCGCACCATCGACCGCCGCGGCCTTGGGCACCTCCCGTAGTCGCGGATTTGTTGCCGCAAGCGGCAAGCGTCAGCGCAGCCGCGAGCAGTGCGGTGCAGGCCTGGTATCTGTGGCTCAAGATGCTTCCCCTTCAGACCAGCATGCAGACCGACTTGGACTCGGTGTACAGCTCGATCGCCGCGCGACCGTGCTCGCGCCCTATGCCCGAGGACTTGAAACCACCGAACGGCATTGCCGCATCCACCATGTTGTGGCAGTTCACCCAAACAGTGCCCGCCTTGATGCGCGGCACGAGCCGATGGGCAGCCGAGAGATTGTTGGTCCAGATGCTGGCGCCGAGACCGTAGGGCGAATCGTTGGCGGCCTTCACCACGTCGTCAAGGTCATCGAAGCGCTGCGCCACCACCACCGGCCCGAAGATCTCTTCCTTCACCACGCGCATCTGCGGCTTCACGTTCACAAGCACCGTGGGCTTCACGAAGTAACCCGGATGCGCGAGCGCTTCGCCGCCAGCGGCTACGGAGGCGCCTTCCTTCTTGCCCGATTCGATGTAGCCCAGCACCCGCTCCTGCTGCTCCTTCGAAACCAGCGGACCCATCTCGGTGCTCTGTTCGAGGCCGGGCCCCAGGCGGATGGCGCTGGCCGCGCCGCTCAGGCCCTCGATCACCTTGTCGAAGATCTTGGCGTGCACGTAGAGCCGCGAGCCCGCGGTGCAGACCTGGCCGGCGTTGAAGAAGATCGCCATCGCCGCGCCGCCCACGGCCATACCGACATCCGCGTCGGGCAGCACGATCATCGGCGACTTGCCGCCCAGTTCCAGCGAGACGCGCTTGAGCGTATCGGTCGCGCTCTTGTTGATGAGCTTGCCGACTTCGGTCGAACCGGTGAATGCGATCTTGTCGACGCCCGGATGCGCCACCAGCGCCGCGCCGGTGGTCTCTCCCAGGCCCGTGAGGATGTTGACCACGCCCGGCGGGAAGCCGGCCTCGATGATCAGCTCGCCGAGGCGCAGCGCCGACAGCGGCGTCTGCTCGGCGGGCTTGAGGATGCAGGTGCAACCGGCCGCGAGCGCCGGCGCCAGCTTCCAGGCCGCCATCGCCAGCGGAAAATTCCAGGGCACGATCTGCGCCACCACGCCCACCGGCTCGCGCGCCACGTAGGTGTGGAATTTCGCGCCCGGCACGCCGCCGATCGAGGTGTTCATCGTGGCGCCTTCGATCTTGGTGGCGTAACCTGCCATGTAGCGGAAATAATCGCGCGTGCCGGGCACATCGATGATGCTGGCCATGAAGCGCGTCTTGCCGTTGTCCACGCTCTCGAGTTCCGCGAGCTCGGCCGCATTGCGATCGATCAGGTCGGCGAGTTTCCACAGCAGCGCCTCGCGCGCATTCGGCAGCATCTCGGACCAGGGGCCGGAATCGAAGGCCGCGCGGGCCGCAGCCACCGCCCGGTCCACATCGTCGCTTCCGGCGTCGGGCACGCGCGCGATCTCGCGGCCGCTGGCCGGGTCGTACACGGCGATGGTCTTGCCCGAGCGCGACTCCACCCACTCGTTGTTGATCAGCAGGCGGGGCTTGCGCGCCAGGAAGTCGCGCACCAGGCTGGAGGGCGCGGGCTGCATGGGGATCACATTGGGATTGGCATTCACGGCGGCATCTCCACGAAAACGGGGGTGTCTGGAAGCCTACATCTGGCCCCGTCGGGAGGCCACAGGCTCGACTGACGATGATATCCGAACCCATCACCAGCGAACCCCCGGCCTGCCACTTGGAGCTATCATTCAGGCCTTGTTTTCCACTGGTCACCACCGCCCTCCCGGAGAGCCCGCATGAATGACGTCAAGCTCCTGATTGCCGGACAGCAGGTTGCCGCCACCGGCGGCGCCAGCTTCGAGCGGCGCAACCCGGTCAGCAACCAGGTCGTCACTCGCGCTGCGGCTGCGACGCCCGCCGACGCGCGTGCCGCAGCCGATGCCGCGGCCGCGGCCTTCCCAACCTGGTCGGCCCTGGGCCCGAGTGCGCGGCGCAGCAAGCTCAACAAGGCCGCCGACCTGCTGGAGGCACGGGCCAAGGACATCGCTGCGGCCGTGCGCGACGAGACCGGCTCTACCGCAGGCTGGGGGCATTTCAATGTGCACTTCGCCGCGATGCTGCTGCGCGAGGCCGCGGCGCTGACCACGCAGGTGGGCGGCGAAGTGGTGCCCTCCGATGTGCCGGGCATGATGGCGATGGCCTATCGCCAGCCGGCCGGTGTGGTGCTGGGCATCGCGCCGTGGAACGCACCGATCATTCTCGGCGTGCGCGCGATCGCGACACCCCTGGCCTGCGGCAACACCGTGGTGCTCAAGGCCTCAGAGGTCTGCCCTGCCACCCATGCGCTGATTGGCGCGGTGCTCGAAGAAGCCGGGCTTGGCGCGGGCGTCGTCAATGTCGTGACGGCTGATCTCAAGGATGCCGAGGCCGTAACGGAGGCCCTGATCGCGCACCCGGCCGTGAAGCGCATCAATTTCACGGGCTCCACGCGCGTCGGCCGGCTGCTGGCGCAGATCGCAGCGAAATACCTCAAGCCCATCGTGCTGGAACTCGGCGGCAAGGCACCGCTGCTGGTGCTCGCCGATGCCGACATCGACGCGGCGGTGAATGCCACCGTGTTCGGCGCCTACGCCAACGCGGGGCAGATCTGCATGTCCACTGAGCGCGTGATCATTGAGCGCAGCGTCGCCGATGAGTTCGCCGCCAAGCTCGCCAAGCGCGTCGCCGCGCTGCCGGTCGGCAATCCGAATGAAGGCGAGTTCGTGATTGCTTCGGTCGTAGGCCCCGCCACCGTGGAGCGCGTTCGCCGCCTGGTCAGCGAAGCCGAGAAACAGGGCGCGAAGGTGCTGGTCGGTGGCGGCGCCACCGGCACCATCATGCAGGGCATCGTGGTCGACCATGTGACGCCAGCGATGGCGCTGTTCCGCGAGGAATCGTTCGGACCGCAGGTCTCGATCACGCGCGTCGATTCGGTGGATGAGGCCGTGAAGCTCGCGAACGATACCGAATACGGTCTCTCAGCCGCCGTGTTCACGCGCGATATCGCCCGCGGCTTCGCGATCGCGAAGCGCATCGAGTCGGGCATCTGCCACATCAACAGCCCGACCGTGCAGGACGAAGCGCCGATGCCCTTCGGCGGCGTGAAGGCCTCGGGCTACGGGCGCTTCGGCGGCCGGGCCGGCATCGAGGCTTTCACGGAACTGCGCTGGATCACGGCGCAGCTGACGCCGCGCCAGTATCCGTTTTAGGCACGCGCAGCAGGTACAGCACGACGGCGCCGACAAAACACCAGGCGGCCAGGAAATAGAAAGTGCCGCGCATAGGGCACGCCGTGATCGTACAGGCGCCCCGCTACCTTCGGCGCGATCGCCGAAAGCGTGGTGTTGATCGCCACCGCCAGGCCGGCGAGCGAGGCGAAGGCGCGCGTGCCGTAGTAGTTGCTGAGCACCGCCATCAGGCACACCAGCCCGCCGCCGAAGCCGATGCCGAGGCAGGTGGCGAACAGCAACACCTGCGCCAACGAATAGGCATGGACAATCAGCACCAGGCCGACGCCGAACACAACCAGAAATGCCGCCCAGATGTAGCGCGGATCGTAGCGATCGCCAATCGTCGCAATGATCACCTTGGCCAGCAGGGTCGCGATCGTCATGGTGCTCACGGCCCATGCTCCCACCGCAGGCGTGTGCCCCAGGTCCTGCAGGTGCACGATGCCGTGCGCCAGGAACAGCGTGTAGCCACCGCTCCCGCCGACGAAGGTCAGCAGGATCACCCAATAGGTCGCATGGTGCATTGCCTCGCGCGCACTCCAATCGTGGCGGCTGATGAATGCAGGGCGCGCGTCACGTACTGGCTGCCCACCAACCACAGGGGCCACGCCGCCATCAGGCAATTGACCCAGATCAGCGGGATGCTCGCGCACGAATACCAGTGCCAGCACTGCGGCCAGCGTCGAGAGTGCCGCCAGCATCCACCAGCCGCTGCGCCAGTTGCCGGTGGCTTCAATCAGGCGATTCAGGAGCGGCGCGGCCACGAAACCGCCGATACCGCCGGCGGAATACAGGATGGACAGCGCCAGCGCGCGCCGCCGTACGAACCAGCGCACCAGTCCAGCCTGCGAAGCGAGCGCCGCTCCGGTGGCGACGCCCGTACCGACCAGCAGGCCGAAACACCACATGGCGCTGACACCCGAAGTCACCACGGTGGCCATCAACAGCGAGCCGGCTACCACCAGCAGGCTGCCGATCACCAGCGTGGTGCGCACGCCAAAATGATTGACGCTCATCGCCACCAGCGGACCCGGGAGCCCGGACATGATCATGTAGACCGAAAAGGTGCTGCCCAGGGTTTCGCGGCTCAGCCCCAGACTGTGCGCCATCGCGGCATTGAGTACCGCGGAACCATAGGCCGGGAATCCCAGGTTCAGGAACATCAGGCACCAGAAGGTGCCGAGCAAGGTCCAACCGTAGAAGCGTGTCTGTGTCATGCCCCCACCTGCAATGCCGGCCGCCCGAGGATCATGTCCACGGCCTTCTCGGCGATCATGATAACCGGCGCGTTGGTGTTGCCGCCGATGATTGTCGGCATCACCGAAGCGTCGACGACGCGCAGGCCCTCAAGGCCGTGCACCTGCAGCCGCCCGTCCACGACGGCATCGGTACCAAGTCCCATCGCGCAGGTGCCGACCGGATGCATCGCGGTACCGAGGCTGCGGCGCACATACGCATCGATCTCGGTCATCGCTCTGCACCGCCTCACCCGGCAGCAACTCGGCGGACACCAGTGCGGCCGCACTTGCCGTCGCAAAATAGCGGCGCACAAAACGGACGATGCGCCGCAGGCTCAGGCGATCTTCATCCGCCTGCAAAAGGCCGAGCTGCACCCGCGGTGGATCGCGCGGGTCGGCCGAGCGCAGGCTCACCTGGCCACGGCTGGCCGGATGCGAGAGCACGCAGGCGATGGAGAGCACGTGGCCCGCGCCGCGTCGCCACAGCGGGAACCAGGGCCGCGCCGCCATGGATACCGGACTGACCAGCATCTGCAGGTCGGGGCGATCGAGTCCGGGCGCGGTGCGCACGAAGCCCTGGGCCGCGACCGGCAGATCGCCCACCGGTCCGCTGCGAAACAACAGCCAGCGCAGCAGCGAGAGCGCGAAGCGATCGAGGCGCAACTGAGTCTCGAAGGTGCGCGGCTGCCGTGACCTGAACATCACGCCCAGCGACTGGTGGTCCTGGAGATTGCTGCCCACGCCAGGCAGCGCGTGTACGAGTGGTACACCGCAGGCGGCCAGTTGCGAACGGCGGACCAATGCCCGAGAGCAGCAGCAACTGGGGCGAGCCGATGGCGCCCGCGGCCAGCACCACTTCGCGCTGGCACTCGAAGTGCCGTGGTTCGCCATTCACGTGGCACTCCACGCCGCGCACGCGCCTGCCTTCGATGATCAACCGCGAAGCGTGGGCGCCGGTGATCACCTGGAGATTGCTGCGCGACATGGCCGGACGCAGATAGCGCGCCACCGTGCTGGCGCGCTCGCCGCGATGCACGTTGAAGTCCGGAGTCGAAAAGCCTTCCATCTGTGCACCGTGGAAGTCATCGAGCTCGGCGAAGCCCAGCTCGCGTGCCGCGGCGATCAGCGCGGGTAGAAGTAGCGGTCGGGCGGGTGCCGCGCAACTGTCAGCGGGCCTTCGGCACCATGCCAGGGATTCGCGCCGCGCCAGTTGGATTCGGCGCGCCGAAATACGGCAGCACCTCGGCGTAGCTCCAGCCCGTCAATCCGGCGCGCGCCCAATCATCGTAGTCGGGCGCGGCACCGCGCGAATACATCATGCCGTTCACCGAACCCGAGCCGCCCAGCACCTTGCCGCGCGGCACGGGCACCACGCGCGCGTCGGCCATGGGTTCCGGCTCGCTCTTGTAGCCCCAGCTCACGGCAGGGTCCATGAAGGTGTCGCGCCACGCCAGGGGCATGCGCATCTTGAGGTTCCCTGCTTCGCTCTCGCCAGCTTCGAGCAGCAGTACCGATACGGCCGCATCCTCCGACAGGCGTGCAGCCAGCACGCAGCCGGCCGAGCCACCGCCGATGACAATGAAATCGGGCCTCGTCAAGACTGCTCCGCTCACTGCGTCGCGTAGTAGCGGAAGATCGTGTGGTCGGGAGCCGTGTGCCGCTCGCCGCCGCCCACGATCACGGTGCGATTCAGCCATTCATGTTGGCCCGCTGGCGCGCGAAAATAGGGCGTGCAGCGAAAGTAGCCATGGGGCGCGGATTCGCCGGCGCGCGCGCGCCGTCTTCGGCGCTGCGCGGACCATAGACGTAGCCCAGGTTGCGGATGTAGATCAGCGCGCCGTCATCGGCCTCCAGTACGTAGTGCGCGTTCAGCTCCACTACGCCATCGGTGCGGACGATCGGCCAGTCGGCACCGCTGTAGTCGAGCACCTTGCCGTTGAGCTGCGGGCCATACACCTGGCCGCTCTTCACCGACGTGTAGGCCTGGCGGCTGCCGCCCGGCATCGGCTCGAAGGACAGGCGCTGGTGAAAATCGATGCGGATGTCGAACACGTGCACCAGCTGGATCGACAGCGACATCTGCTTTGGCGATTCGGCGGACATCATTGCGTTCCTGTCTGCGGGGGTGCCCGCTGTGTTCTGGCGGCAGGCGCTTGCCCAGTATGTGGTCGGCCGCCTTCTCGGCAATCATGATCACGGCGCCATTGGTATTGCCGCCGGGAACCGTGGGCATCACGGAGGCGTCGACCACGCGCAGACCCCGTGATGCCGCGCACCTGCAGATCGGTATCCACGACGGCCATCTCGCCCACACCCATTGCACAGGTGCCGACCGGATGCTGCGTCACACCGCCGGCAGCGCGCATGTAGGCGTTGAGCTCTGCATCGCTGCTGACGTCAGGCCCCGGCGCTGTCTCGCGCGCCGATCAGCTCGCGCTGCGGTGAAGTGCTGTAGATATGCCGGGCGACCCGCACGCCACGACGCGCTGTGGCCAGATCGGCATCGGTCGCGAACACATTGAGCTGTATGCGTGGCTTGTCGGCAGGGTCAGCGCTGCGCAGGCTCACCCGCCCACGCGACTCGGGATGCAGCACGACAGCATCTGCGGTGATGCGGTGCTCCTGCTGTGGTCCGAGCAGCGGCCACCAGATCTTTGCATCCATGCGCACCGGGTTGCACATCAGCTGGATGTCCGGTTGCAGCAGCGCGGGTTCAGTGCGCATCACGATGTTGCAGCTGTTGATCTGGGTGGCGAAGTTGCCGCGACCGAATAACGCCCAGGCCAGCACCGAGCGCGCGACCCGATCGATGCGCAGCTCATTGAGGAAGGAGACAGCGCCGCGGGTTGCGAATTCCACCGGCACACGCGCGTGCTCGGACAGATTGCCGCCCACGCCGGGCAGGTCGAGCTGTGGCGCGACACCACAGGCACGCAGCTGCATCGGCCGGACCTATGCCAGAGAGCATCAGCAGTTGCGGCGAGTTGTAGGCGCCGCCACACAGCACCACCTCGCGCTCGGCATGAAATGTCCTGCACGACGCCGTCGTGCAGGCAGTCGATGCCCTGGCCACGCCTGTTCTCGATGCGCACGCCCAGTGCCAGTGTATTGCGTCAGGACGGTGAGGTTGGGCCGCGCTCGTACCGGATCGCAGGTAGGCACGCGCCGTGCTGGCTCGCCGCCCGCGCGCGTCGATTGTGACTCTCGCCGCGCGCAAAGCCCTCCTCCTGTCGGCCGTGCAGGTCCGTCACTGACCGCGAAGCCGGCCGCGGCCGCGCTCGCCATCAGCGGATCGTGCAGCAGCTGGCGCGTTGTCGATCGGCGCGCATCGGCAGCGGGCCGTCGGCGCCGTGCCAGGCCCCGGCGCCGCGCCAGCTCGATTCCATGCGCTTGAAGTACGGCAGCACGTCGGCGTAGCCCCAGCCCTCGCAGCCGAGCGGCGCGCCAGTCGTCGAAGTCGCTCGAGTGGCCGCGCATGTAGAACATGCCGTTGATCGAGGAGGAGCCGCCCAGCACGCGGCCGCGCGGCAGCCACAATCTGCGGCCGTTCAGCGTGCGGCTCCGGCTCGCTCATGTAGCCCCAGGTGTAGATCGGGATTGAACAGCGCGCGCAGGAAACCCAGCGGCATCGTTGATCAGGAAATGATCATCGGAGCCGCCCGCCTCGACCAGCAGCACCTTGACCGCGGGATCGGCGCTCAGCCGGTTGGCCAGCACGCAGCCGGCCGAGCCGGCGCCGACGATGATGTAGTCGTAGGTGGCCAGGCTACAGCACCTTGTAATAGTGGATGCGATTGCCCGCGGGCGTCTTCTCGGCGGCACCCACGAACACGTGGCGATTCAGCCAGTCGTATTTGCCGGCTGGTGCTTCGAACTTGGGCACCACACGCATGTAGTAGGAATCCTGCGGCACGGGCTCGCGACGCGCCATCTTGTCCATGATCTCCTTCGAAGCCCAGCGATAGCCGCGATTCTGGAAATAGATCGCGGCGCCATCGTCGGTCTTGAGCACGTAACGCGCATCGAAGTCGATCACGCCATCGGGCCGCACCCACGGGTAGTCGCCACCGCTCCCTGCCACCACGATGCCCTTGATGTCGGGCCCACTCATCGTGCCGGCGACGATGCCCACCCAGGCGCGATCGGAACCGTACTGCGAGGGGCGCACGAATTCGGCGCCGCCTAGTTCAATGGCGATGGTCAGCGCGTATTCAAGTCGCGGCGGCGGTGGCAGTTTCATGTCGGTCATGCGATTACTCCATGGAGCCTATTGTCCGTGGCCTGCGAGCGGCGATTCGATCGTGCGGGAACTGGCACGCGATGCAGGCGGCAAAGCCGTCCGCGGCGACGCCTGTGCGGCATAGGCCCGCTGCGCGAGGTCGATCAGGTAGGCGTGCAGGGCCTCGGCGTCGGCGGCGCTGAGCACGTCGCCCCACGAAGGCATGCCGGTCGCGCGCATCAGGCCCTTGAGTACGATGTCGTTGAAGGTTGCGTGCACGCCGGGCGACATGCGTCGCAGATCGCTGGATGCCGAACGCGTCAGGTTCGGGTGACAGATGGCGCAGTTCTCGCCGAACAGCTGTTTGCCGCGCGCGATGCCCGCCGCAGTGGCCCGCTGTGCCGGAGGCCTGGGGAGTGGCGCGTCGGCTGGCAACAAGGCTGGCATTGGCACGGCGCCGCCATCGAGCCTGAAGGCCAGGATGCGATTGCTGTTGCCACGCTGGTAAGCCACGCTCTCCGGATGCGGTACGGCCCAGCCGCCACCGCCCGTGCCAGTAAGCACCGCGATATAGCTCACGCCCTTCACCTGGTACATGGCCGGCGCCGCGATGATCGCCGAACCCGTGTCGATGCTCTTGAGCAGCTGTCCGCTGTCCGCATCGAGCACCTGCAACTGGCCACGATCGTTGCCCTGCACGATGAGCCCGCCGCCAGTCGCCAGCACACCGGCATGGTCCCACCAGTTGGCGGATTCGCTGCGCCACAGCGAGCGCTGCCCGAGCGGATCCCAGGCCTGCAGGTAAGCGTGCATGTGCAGATCCGGATGTCCCCTCATCAGCCGGCCGCTGTCGTACTCGCGACGCACGGCAACGGGCAGATCTGCCTTCGACTCCTCGATGGAACCGCTGAGCATCAGGCCGACGTTGGCATTGAACAGCGAGGGACGGTAGCCGGTCTCGGCGCTGGAATCGTAGAGCAGGTTGCCGGCCTCGAGTGTTGGCAGGTAAACCAGGCCGGTGAGCGGGCTGTAGGCCATCGGCTGCCAGCTGTGCGCACCGATCACCGAGGGGAACACCAGCCTGGCCCGCTCCCGATAGTCGGCCGCCTCATGATCGAGGATCGGACGGCCGCTCTCGGGGTCGACTCCCGTCAGCCAGTTCGCGGTGGCGAACTTGCCGCTGGACACCACTTTGCCATTGCTGCGATCGAGCACGTAGAACACGCCGCTCTTGGGCGCGTGCAGCAGCAGTTGCCGCTCGACCCCGTCGATCTTGCGATCCACCAGGATCATCGGCGCATTGGAATCGAAATCCCACTGGTCGCCGGGCGTCTCCTGGTAATGCCACGCGAGCTTTCCGGTCTTCGGCGACAGCGCCAGTATCGAGCAGGTGTAGAGATTGTCGCCGCCCGCAGGAGAACGCACGCGTTGCGGGTAGGTGCTGGCGTTGCCAGTGCCGACATACAGAAGATCGAGCTGCGGATCGTAGGCCATGCCATCCCATACAGGCCCGCCGCCGCCGTACTGCCAGGCGCTGCGCGGATCCCAGCTCTTGGCAGCCGCGGCCAGCTCCGGGTTTTCGAATGCCTTGGCTGGATCACCGGGCACGGTATAAAAGCGCCAGCGCATGCTGCCGTCCGCCAGCGCGTAGGCGCTGACATAGCCGCGCACGTCGAACTCGCCGCCCGCATTGCCGATCACGACCACATCGCCGGCAATGACCGGTGCGCCGGTGCTGGTGTAGCCGCGCTTGTGATCCACAATGGTGTCGACTTTCCAGACGATCTTGCCACTCGCGGCATCGAGGGCGTACAGCCAGCCATCGAGGCTCGCGACATACACCCTGCCCTGCAAGACGGCGACACCGCGATTGACCTGATCGCAACAGGTGGCACGTGTCACCTGCATGTCGATAACTGGCTCGAAGCGCCACTTCTCGGCACCGCTCGCGGCATCGAGTGCGTAGACGCGCCCCGCCACGCCGCTCGCATAGAGCACGCCGTCAATCACGACCGGCGTGGCCTCCATGCCACGGTTCGTGCCAGTCGCAAATTGCCACGCGAAACCGAGGCGCGCGACGTTGTCACGATTGAGTGTTGCCAGAGGCGAATAGTGCATGCCACGCCAGTCGCCGCCGACCGCTGGCCATTGCGCATCCTGTTGCTGCGGCTGCCGTTGGCAGGCGCACAGCGCCAGCAGCGCGAGGTACCAGGCGATGCGGCGCATATTCACATCAGCCCGCCATCGAAGGCGGCTGGGCATCGAGCAGTATGGTCTTGGTCTCGAGGTAGCTCTGCAGACCCCAGGCGCCGCCTTCGCGGCCGATGCCCGATTGCTTGAAGCCGCCAAACGGCAACGAGAAATCGGCACGCATCGCGTTCTGACTGAAATTGCCGCTGCGTACCCGACGGGCAATGCGCCAGGCGGCCTCCGCATCGCGCGTCAGCACGCCGCCATTCAGGCCATAGATGGAATCGTTGGCGATGCGCACGGCATGGTCGACATCATCCGCCGGAATCAGGCACAGCACGGGCCCGAAGATTTCCTCCTGTGCGATTACCGAGCTGTTGTCCACATCGGCGAACAGGGTCGGCTCGATGAAGTAGCCGCGCTCGAAGCCACTGGGGCGTTTGCCGCCAGTGACCAGCGTAGCCCCGGAGGCCCGCCCCTTGGCGATGTAACCTTCGACCCGCTCGAGCTGGCGCTTCATCGCCAGCGGACCCATCTGCGTGGCCGGGTCACTCGAATAGCCGATGCGCACCTGCTTCATGGCAGCGGCGATCGCCTCGCTCAGCTCGGCATGATGCTTCCTTGGCACGATGGCGCGCGAGAGCATCGCGCACACCTGGCCGCTGGACACGGTGATGGTGCGCGCCATGATCTGCGCGGCTTCCGCGACCGGAAAGTCTTCAAGCAACAGCAGTGCCGATTTGCCGCCCAGCTCCAGCGTGCAGCGCGCCACCCGTTCACTGCACACGGCGCCGATATGCCGGCCCGCTGCGGTCGAACCGGTGAAGCTCACCTTGTCGACTCCACGATGACGCACCAGGTAGTCCGCAGCCTCGCGATGCGCGGGCAGCAGATTCAATACGCCAGGTGGAAGGCCCACGGCCTCGGCGCACTCGGCGATGATGTAGGCCTCGATGGGGGTCTCGGGTGCCGGCTTCATGATCACCGTGCAACCGGCGAGCAGTGCCGGCGCGACTTTGCTCGACATGATCGCGTACGGCACATTCCATGGAGCGATCGCGGCTACCACGCCCACCGGCTCGCGCACCACGAAGGCGCAGGGCGACATCGCGCTGCTCACGCGCTCCTCGAATGCGTAGCGCGTGCCAAGCTCCGCCATCGTCGTGTAGCTCCTGGTCCCGGCGCCGACGACAAAGGGCGCTGCGGCCGCGAGGCCCCCGACCTGCGCGGTCCAGGCGGCGCACAGTTCCGGGTGCCGCGCGGTCAGCCGCTCGGCCAGCGCCGCCAGCAGCTGTGCGCGCGCCGCTGGCTGCAGGCGCGGCCACGGCCCTTCATCGAACGCGCGCCGCGCGGCGAGCACGGCGGCATCGACATCGGCTGCGCGCGCCTCGGCGACCGTCGCAACCACGCTCTCGGTATCCGGCGAGATGATCTCGATTTGCCCCGCGGTGGCGGGCTTGACCCAGCGGCCGTCGATATAAAGACAATCCGGATGGGCAATGGGTAACTGGTAACTCATCGTCAGGGCCTCGCGATGGATCAGGATTGCCGGACACTTACAACACGGTGGATGCCAATGGCGCACAGGCACAATATCGCCGGACACACCGCCAGCAAAGCGTAGCTGCGCAGTATCGGCAAGCCGCTGGCCAGCACCGCCGCACCCACGACCGGGCCCAGTATGCCGCCGATCTTGGCCATCGACGTGGCCCAGCCAGCTCCGCTGGCGCGGATTGCGCTTGGATAATAGATGCCGGCGATCGAGAGGATGCCAAAGTGCGCGCCGCCCAGCACCATACCACCCAGGACCACGCTGGCCAGGAACAGCGGCTGCGGCACCAGATCAAAGCCCTGCACGAGCAGCAGGCCAATCGCGAGGATCGGCAGACAAGCCACCGCGATCGCACCGATGCGATCGGTGAAGCGCATCAGCAGCAAACCCGCGACCGCACCCAGCAGACCACCCAGCGATGACACCAGCGCCGAGGTCGAGCGTGGGAAGTGCAGTTCCTCAAGTACGCTGGGCCCCCATGAGGCCGAAAAGTAAATCGCGAAAGAGCTGGCAATGTAGCCGATCCACAGGAGCGGCGTGATCCAGCGCAGGTCGCCGCGAAACAGTTGCGCGGCGCTGAAGCGCGCCTCGGCGGGTGGCTCATCACTGAGCAGGAAGCGATCGGCGGCGGTGGCATCGCTACGCGGATCGAGTCGCCGCAGGATCGCTGCGATGCGCGCCGGGTCGCGCTTACGCACCACCAGCAGGCGAATCGACTCCGGTAGTGCCACCCACAAAGCCAGCGCGCACAGCAAGGTGCCGATGCCGCCGGCCAGGTACACCGACTGCCAGCCGTAGTGCGGCGCCAGTGCATTGGTCACCGGCGCAGCGATCGCCGTGCCCAGGCTGTAACCCATCATGATGATCGTCACCACGGTGGAGCGCTGGCGCCGCGGCACGAACTCGATGTTGAGCGCCCAGGCCAGGGGCAGCATGCCCCCCAGGGCCAATCCGTCCAGGAATCGCAGCGCCAACAACGCCTCATAGGAGCCAGCAAAGGCCGTGGCCGTGGTCAATACGCCAAAGCCCAGCGCGCAGGCCACGATCGTCGGGCGCCGCCCGATACGATCGCCCAGCCAGGAGAAGCAGAATCCCCCGAGCATCATGCCGACAAGACCCGAGGAGAACACGCGGCCCAGCATCATCTTCGAGAGCGCGAATTCATCGCGCATGTAGGGCGCGGTGAATCCGACCATCATCATGTCGAAGCCGTCGAAGGCGGTGATCAGCCACGAGAGCGTGATCAGCTGGTAGTTGAAGGCGCTGAGCCTGCGGCTGTCGATCAGGGCTGAAATGTCGATCGTCCGCACGATGGTCCTCGAATAGACAGCGCGCCGTTTCCCCGCGACGGCCAGAGCTGCGAATCGTCCACTTATAACCGGAGCGGGACTTCATGCGCCAGTCCGGGCTGAGGCAACACGCACCGATCAACATCCTGCCTGACTGCAGGCTGACGTTCACTGCGAATCGCTGTCGCTTCCGCACCACCCATTGGCCCGGGGAGCCTCGGATTACACTGCCGCACGCGTATCTGTTCGCGTTTAGTTGAGTTTCCATGGGTGTGACTACGCCACATTGCGGGACAGGTGGAAGTCCGGCCGCAGCACGCTGAAGCTGCGGATCACTTCAGGCCAGCGGCATTGGCCGGCTATTAGCGACAATCATTCATAGGGGGATTGCTGATGGATCACTACAGCGTACACAGGATGAGGCTGCGTCGAGCGCTGCTGCCCGTTCTGGCCTTGCTGGGCACTTCAGGGCTCGCGCTTTCGGCAACTCCGCCCGCGGCGGCCAAGGCCGATACGTCGGCCGGCCTGGAAGAAGTGGTAGTCACTGCGCAGTACCGCGCGGAAAACCTGCAGACCACGCCGCTCGCGATTACGGCGATCACCGCCGAAGACATCGAGCAGCGCGGATTCACCAGCTCCAATGATGTGGCGCTGGCGGTGCCCAATGCCAGCTTCAGGCCCGCACAGGCGGCCTTCGGCAATTCGATGACGGCCTACATTCGTGGCATAGGCCAGAACGACTTCAATTTCGCCTTCGAGCCGGGCGTCGGCGTCTATGTCGATGACGTCTATTTCCCGACGATCATGTCCTCGCAGTTTGACCTGATGGACCTGGAGCGTGTGGAAGTGCTGCGCGGCCCGCAAGGCACGCTGTTTGGTCGCGGCTCGATCGGCGGCGCGATCCGCTTCGTCTCCAAGCAACCCAAGGGCGGCGACACCGGCTTCGTCGAGGCCACCTACGGACAGCGCAATCATGTCGACATCCGCGGCGGCTTCGATTTCACGCTGGTGCCCGATAAATTCTTCGCACGCATGACCGGCGTCTCCAAGAAGCAGGATGGCTACCAGGATCGCATCGACTTCGTGTGCGCTTTCCCCGCACTGTCCGGCACGCTGGCGGCGCACACCCACAATCGCGACGGCGGCTGCAAACTGGGTACCTTGGGTGGTACCGACGTGTCGGGCGCGCGACTGCAGTTGCGGTTCGTCGCCAGCGAGGCCTTTGAGCTGGGCTTCTCGGCGGACTTCCAGCGCGATGATTCCGAAGCGCGTGCCGATACCGCGATTGGCGTGGTGTATCCGAACCCGCCCACCGGAGCATGGGACGATGCCATGTTCGCGAAGTACGGCGTGCACTACGATTCACGCTTCCTGCCGCCGAATCCTTTCGTCAGTTATGCCACCTTTGACGACCCCTATTCCGGCCTGGCCTTCTCGCCGAAGACTTCGCTGAACCAGAAGGGTGTTTCCGGCACCGCGGACTGGAAGATCAGCGACGCGGTCTCGGCCAAACTCATCCTCGCCTGGCGCAACTGGGACAGCTACTTCTCCACCGACCAGGACGGTTCTCCGCTGGGCTTCTCGGTGGTCGACGGCATCGAACACTTCCAGTACCGCACCGCCGAATTGCGCTTCAGCGGCAAGGCCATCGGCCAGCGTCTCGACTGGACGGCAGGAGCGTTCGTCTACGACGGCAACAGCATCAACTCACAGCAGGTGGAGCTGCCCGCGTTCATGGGCCCGCGCGCCGCGCTTTACTACAGCGATCCGACCGGCACTTCCGGCGGCCTGCCCAACGCCCTGCTGGTCAATGGCCTCGACAACGGCCACTTCGAGAATCATTCGGCGTTCGTGCACGGCATTTACAGCCTGACGGATGCCGCGCACCTGACCGTCGGCCTGCGCTATTCCAAGGACAAGAAGCACGATCTGAACGACAACAGCATCGTGACGCAGACCGTCGATGCCGAGAAAGGACGCACCGACTGGCGCGTGGGTTTCGACTACCAATTCAACGCAGCCACCATGGCCTATGCCTCGGCGTCCACCGGTTACCGTCCGGCGGCCTACAACCCGCGACCGTTCCAGGCCTCGCAATTTGTGCCAGTGAATGGCGAGAATCTCGTAGCGTATGAACTCGGCCTGAAGACGGACCTGCTGGAGCACAAGCTGCGCATCAACACGGCGCTGTTCTATACCGACTACAAGCAGCGCATCATTGCGGCCGGCGGCGTGGAATGCCTCAAACTCCCTGACGGCACCCCGATTCCGGGAGGCACGGCCCCGAACCCCGAGGGCGGTCCGCCCTGCCTCGGCGGAGCCGACCCGAATGTGCCGATCCTGATTCCGTTGACCGGCTATATCAATGCGCCGGCCAAGATCAAGGGCGCGGAACTTGAATTCGCGTTCCGGCCGGTCGAGGCCTTCCTGCTCAACGGGTCATATGGCTACAACTCGTACGATGCAACGGCTGGCGTTTTCCACGGCGTACCGTTTTCTGGCATCACGCCGAGCGGGCAGGCCGCGTACGTTCCCAAGTACAACGCGAGCCTGGCAGCGCAATGGACCATCAACCTGCCCAACGGCGCCACGCTGTCACCGCGCTGGGACGCCTACAAGCAGGACAAGATCTGCTCAGGGAACAATCAGATCTCGTGCACGGAGGGGTACATCCTGCACAACGCCCGTCTCGAGTACGCGGGTCATGATCGGCAGTGGACCCTGGCGTTTGGCATCAACAACGTAGCCAACAAGATCTACTTCCAGAATACCTTCGACACTTCGGCATTCGGCGAGCCCACCATCGAGGGCCAGCCGGCACCGCCGCGCCAGTGGTACATAACAGCCACGCACAAGTTTGGCGGCACCTGAAACGCGACAACACGGGCGACCGTTAGAGCATGGGGGTGGGCAGCAGTGCCCGCCCCCTTTTTTTATCGCGCGTGGATCAGCCGGCCAGCCAATCGTCAGGTCGTGCCCCAGACCTCGCTCGGCCACCTTGACGATCAGCTCGAGCTTGCGCCACTGCTCGTCCTCGGACACGGCATTGCCGTGGTGCGTGCTCGAAAAGCCGCACTGCGGCGACAGGCACAGGTCTGCGAGCGGCACGTAGGCTGCAGCCGCCTCGATGCGGCGCTTGAGCTCATCGCTGCTCTCGATGGCGCCTTGCTTGGTGGTCACCAGGCCGAGCACGACTTTCTTGCCCTGCGGCAGCAGTCGCAGCGGCTCGAAGGTGCCGGCGCGGGCCGAGTCGAACTCCATGAAGAATCCGTCGACATCAGTCGAGAACATCGCCTCCGCTACCGGCTCGTAGCCGCCCTCGGCCACCCAGGAACTCTTGAAGTTGCCGCGGCAGGTGTGCATCGTCACGTGCATGCCGAGCGGCTTGTCCTGCAGCGCGGCGTTGATGACCTTCGCATAGGTGCGCGGCAGCGGTTTCCGGGTCGTCGCCGTTGGCGCGGCAGCCTTCGCGGAATTTCGCATCGCACAGATAGCTGAACGACACGTCGTCGAGCTGCAGGTAGGTGCAGCCGCGCGCGGCGAAGTGGCCGATCGCGCGCCGGTAGGCAGCGCCGACATCATTCCAGAACGCGCCCATGTCCGGATATACGGCCGTTCGAGATGGCGTTGCGCCCGCCGCGCATGTGCAGCATCGACGGCGAGGGAATGGTGAACTTGGCGGTGCGCCGCGTCACCGACTTCAGGAAGGCGAAGTCATCGGCCATGATCGGTCGTGAGCAGCCGACGCGTCCGGTCACGGTGGCCATCGGCGGCTGCTCTTCGGTACCACCAAACTTGAGCCCGGGGCTCTCGGCGATGGTGACGCCATCGAGCTGGCGCAGGAAATCGATGTGCCAGTAGTCGCGGCGCAGCTCGCCATCGGTGACTGACTGCAGGCCGATGTGCCTCCTGGCGTGCGACCACCGCGCGGATCGCCTCATCTTCAGCCGCCCGGAGGCCGCTGGCCGGCAGCTCGCCGCGCTTGAGACGAGCGCGGGCGTCGGCCAGCGCCGCCGGCCGCAGCAGACTGCCCACGTGGTCGGCTCGGAATGGAGGCTTCACGATGATCTCCTGCAAGTAGTACGATGCGGCATGCGTTGCATCAATGTCCTGTACCCCAACTCGCCCGGCGCCCGCTTCGACTTCGACTATTACATGTCGCAGCACATGGCGCTCGTCGACAAAACCTACGGCCAGAGCATTGCCCGCATCGAGGTGCGCCGCGGCGTGGCCACGCCCGATGGCAAGCCACCCGCCTACATTGCCGTGGCTGCGCTCTGGATCGCCTCGCAGGAAGCCTTCGATGCCGCCTCCGCGCAGCATGGCGCCACCGTGCGGGCTGACATCGTCAACTTCAGCAATGTGCAGCCGCTGGTCCAGATCGACGAATCACTGTAGCTCATTCGGCAGTGGCGATGCCCCGCCCGCTCGACGTTGAGTGCATTTGACTTCCACTGCCAGCGAACTTCTGCGTGTGCGTGCCATCGCCTGACACTGTAGCGCTGGCGCGCGTGGCGCGAGCACCGTAAGGTGCGAAGGCATGAACGCCACGGCACACGAAGCCGCACCAAACCCGCTCCCAAGCGGTGGCGAAGTCATCGTTCAGGGCTTGCTGGACCACGGGGTAGACACGGTGTTCGCCCTGCCGGGTGCGCAGATCTATGCGCTCTGTGATGGGCTGGCTCAGGCCGCAACGCGCATTCAAACCATTGGCGCCCGCCACGAGCAGGCCGGTCGGCTACATGGCCTACGGCTACGCGCGCGCCAGTGGCCGCGTCGGGGTGTGCGCCATGGTGCCAGGCCCCGGCCTGCTCAACGCCGGCGCTGCACTGCTGACGGCGAACACCTGCTGTGCGCCGGTGATTGCGCTGACCAGCGATGTCACTACGCATTTCAAGAACCGTCATCGCAATCAGCTGCACGAGCTGCACGAGCAGCTCGCTGTGCTGCGGGCTCTCGTGCAAATGGGCGGCACCGGTTGCAAATCTGTCTGAACTGGGCGCACTGCTGACGCAGGCCTTCCAGCAAGCCACTTCCGGCCGCAAGGGCGTGGCTTCGCTCCAGGTGCCTTGGGACCTGCTGGAACAGCGAGCAACGCTGCAGCCTGCAGTACCGCTGCGAGCCCCACCGCCGTTCGCGGTCAATGACACGCAGCTCGCGCAGGCCGCCGCACTGCTGGCCAGTGCGCGTGCGCCCATGATCTTCACCGGCTCGGGTGCGCTGGATGCGAGCGAAGCCGTCACTGCAATTGCGGAGCGGCTTGGCGCTCCGGTGGTCAGCTTTCGTGGCGGCCGCGGCGTGGTCGCCGACGATCATCCGCTGGGCTGCACGGTAGCCGCCGGTGCGCGCCTGTGGCCAGCGACAGACGTGGCGCTGGTGATCGGCTCGCGTTTCGAGCTGCTCGACATACGCTGGCGCCACAGGCCACCTGGTCTCAAGATCATCCGCATCGACATCGACGTGCTCGAAGCGCAACGGCTCGAGGCCGACATCGATCTGCTGGGTGACGCCGGCCCGCTGGCGATGGCGCTGTGCGCCGCGCTGGAAGTCCAACCCTCGCTCCTGGCCGATCGGTTGGCACGGGTGGCCGCTGCCAAGACGGCAGCGGCACAGGCCATACGCGCAGTGCAGCCGCAGGTCGACTACCTCGAGGTCATACGCACGGTGCTGCCGCGCGATGGCATCTTCGTGGACGAACTCAGCCAGGTGGGGTTCGCCTCCACCTTCGCCTTCCCCGTCTATCGCCCGCGCAGCTTTATTAGCTCCGGCGCGCAGGGCACGCTGGGATTCGGTCTGCCCACTGCGCTGGGCGCCAAAGTCGCTTGTCCGGAACGCGCGGTAGTCTCCATCTCGGGTGACGGCGGTTTCATGTTCGCCGCACAGGAGCTGGCCACCGCGGTCCAGTACCACATCAACGTCGTGATCATCGTGTTCAACAACAACGCCTACGGCAACGTGCTGCGCGATCAGCAACGCCAGTATGGCGGCCGCTTGCTGGGCGCCAGGCTCGTGAATCCCGACTTCGTCAAATTCGCGCAGTCCTTTGGGGTCGATGCGCAACGCGTCGCGACGCCCGCCGCGCTGCGGCCGGCGCTCGAGCGCGCGCTGGCACTGGGCGCACCCGCGCTGATCGAAGTCGCACTCGAGACGGGCGTGGAGGCCGATCCCTGGCCCTTCCTGCATCCGCCCTTCCCGGATCAAACTCCCTTCTGAATCCTGTACCGAGGTCTGCCATGTCGCACTATCCGAAAACCCCTGGCTTTACCGGCACCCTGAGGCCGCTCCGGTTCGAAGGCGATCTGTACGACCTGGAAGTCGATGGCGATGTGCCCGCGCAGCTCGATGGCACCTTTCATCGCGTGCATCCGGATGCCCAGCTGGCGCCGCGCTTCGAGTCCGACCAGTTCTTCAACGGCGATGGCATGGTCACGCTGTTCCGCTTCGACCAGGGCCGCATCCATTTCAAACAGCGCTACGCGCAGACCGACAAGTGGAAGCTCGAACGTGCGGCCGGCCGTGCGTTGTTCGGCGCCTACCGCAACCCGCTCACCGACGAGCCCGCGGTGCAGGGCAAGATCCGCGGCACCGCCAACACCAACGTGATCGTGCACGCGAAGCAGCTGTATGCGCTGAAGGAAGACAGCCCGCCACTGATGATGGATCCGCTGACGCTCGAGACCCACGGCTACAGCAACTTCGGCGGACGCCTGCATAGCCAGACCTTCTGTGCCCACCCGAAGATCGATCATGCCAGCGGCAACATGTGCGCCTTCAGCTACGCCTCGAAGGGCCTGCTGACGCGCGACTGCAGCTACATGGAGATCAACGCGCAGGGCGAACTGGTGCACGAAGTGTTCTTCGAGGCGCCCTACTACTGCATGATGCATGACTTCGGCCTCACCCAGGACTACGCCGTGTTCCACGTGGTGCCGATCATCAGCTCCTGGGAGCGCCTGAAGGCCGGGCTGCCGCACTTCGGTTTCGACACTACGATGCCCGTGCATGTCGGCGTGCTGCCGCGCAAGGGCACTGGCGCGCAGATCCGCTGGTTCAAATCACCCAACCTGTTTGCCAGCCACGTGATGAATGCCTTCAATGATGGCACGCGCGTCTATTTCGACACGCCGGTGGCGAAGAACAACATGTTCCCCTTCTTCCCCGACGTGCACGGCACAGCCTTCAAGCCGCAGGAGGCCATGAGTTTTCTCACGCGCTGGACGCTCGACATGGCTTCCAAGGGCGATGAGTTCGCGGGCTCCGAGCAACTCACGCAGTTGTTCGGCGAATTTCCGCGCATCGATGACCGCTACGCGGCGCAGCCCTACCGCCACGGCTGGCTGCTGGTATCGGATCTCGCCAAGCCCTTCGAAGGCCCGGGCGGCCGCGCTTCGGGCCTGATCATGAATACCATCACGCATATCGACGTAACCACACGCCAGCAGAGCAGCTGGTGGGCGGGGCCACAGTCGATCGCGCAGGAAACCTGCTTCATTCCGCGCAACCCCGCTGCCGCGGAAGGCGATGGCTACCTGGTGGCACTGATCGACAACCTGGTCACCAACTACAGCGATCTGGCGATCTTCGATGCGCAGCGCGTGGCCGAGGGGCCGATCGCACGCGCCAAGCTGCCCTTCCGTCTGCGACCCGGCCTGCACGGCAACTGGGCCGATCGTTCACAACTGCCAGTCTGACCAGGAGCCAACACGATGATCAGGTTCAACAAGCTCTGCGCTGTATTGCTCGGCGGCATTCTGGTCAGCGGCGCCTGGTCTGGTGCTGGTGCCGGTGCCGGGGCCGGTGCGGCAACACAGATCGCTGGCCACGACGACAGCGAAACGCACTACAGCCCACTGCAATCGATCAATGCCGATAATGTCGGCCGGCTGGGACTGGCCTGGTCCTACGATCTGGACACACGACGCGGCCAGGAGGCCACACCGATCGTCGTCGATGGCGTGCTGTACACCTCGACCGCGTGGAGCAAGGTGCTGGCCTTCGATGCGGCCAGCGGGACACTGCTGTGGGCATTCGATCCGAAAGTACCGGGGGCCACCGCCATCCACGCGTGCTGCGATGTAGTCAACCGCGGCGTGGCGCTCTGGCACGAGCGTGTCTATGTCGCCACGCTCGATGGACGGCTGATTGCGCTCAATGCGCACGATGGCAAACCCATCTGGTCCGTGTCGACCGTCGATGCGAGCCGACCCTATACCATCAGTGGAGCGCCGCTGATCGTGGGCAAGCGCGTCATCATCGGCAATGGTGGCGCCGAGTATGGCGTGCGCGGTTATGTGAGCGCCTACGATGCCGACAGCGGCAAACTGGACTGGCGCTTTTACACGGTGCCTGGCGATCCCGCCAATGGCTTCGAATCACCGGAGATGGCGCGCGCAGCCAAGACCTGGAGCGGCCAATGGTGGCTCGATGGCGGTGGTGGCACGGTCTGGAATGCCTTCTCCTACGACAGCGCGCTCGACCTGCTCTATTTCGGCACCGGCAACGCCTCGCCCTGGGGCCGCAAGGAAAGCTCGCCCACGCCGCTGGATAACCTGTATGCCAGCAGCATTGTCGCCGTGCACGCCAGCACCGGGCGCTATGCCTGGCACTTCCAGACCACACCTGGCGATCACTGGGATTACGACGCGGACCAGAACCTGACGCTCGCCACAATGACGATCAAGGGCAAGCCGCGTCAGGTGATCATGCAGGCGGCGAAGAACGGCTACTTCTATGTGCTCGACCGTCGCAGCGGCGAACTGCTCTCGGCCGACAACTTCGTGCCAGTGAACTGGACCACGGGGCTGGATGCGAAGACCGGCAGACCGGCCATCAATCCGGAAGCGAAGTACTACGAATCCGGCAAGGTCTGGGTGTCGCAGCCCGGAGCACTGGGCGCCCACAGCTGGCAAGCCATGGCCTTCAGCCCCAGGACTTCACTGGTGTACATCCCGGCACAGGAAATCGGACAACCCTACCTGCACGATCCAGCCTTCAAGCGACAGCCGGTTGGCATGAACAACGAGCTGGACATGGCGACCACTTCGCTGCCAGACGACCCGTCCGTGCAGCAGGCGACGATGGCCACGCTCAAGGGCTATCTCAGCGCCTGGGATCCGGCCACGCGCCGCGAGCGCTGGCGCGTAGAGCACAAGGGTCCGTGGAATGGCGGTCTGCTCGCCACGGCAGGCGATCTCGTGTTCCAGGGTACTGCCACCGGTGAATTGCAGGCCTTCAATGCGCATGATGGCCGCAAGCTGTGGAGTTTCGCAGCGCAGAGCGGCGTGCTGGCCGCGCCGATGACCTACAGCATCGACGGCCGCCAGTATGTGGCGGTGATGGTGGGCTGGGGCGGTGTGTACCCGCTGGTGGCCGGCGAGTTGTCGTTCAAGTCCGGGCACCAGGTCAATCGCAGCCGGCTGCTGGTGTTTGCACTCGATGCCAAAGGCGCCCTGCCCGCGCCCGCCCTCATGCCTGCGCCAGTGATTACAGCGCCCACCAGCCCGGTAGATGCCCAACAGGCAGCCAGCGGTGCAAAACTCTATACCCGTGATTGCAGCAGTTGCCACGGCGATGCTGCGATCGCCGGTGGCGTCGTACCCGACCTGCGCTTCAGTGCCGCGCTCGCCAACGACGTATTCTGGAGCACAGTAGTCGATGATGGCGCCCTCAGCAGCGAGGGTATGATCGGCTTCAAATCCGTGCTCAGCACCGAGAACATCCGGGACATTCGTGCCTACCTGATCCAAAGGGCACAGACTGCAGCCGCCCGCCACTGACAGCAAACAGGGGATTGCCGCATGAACGCCAGACACGCACTGTTGTTGACCTTCACTCTGCTGTGCGCCACGCAGCTGCCCGCGGCCGAAGAACGGCCGACTTTCCTGCGCGGCACGGTCAGCGCCATCGACAATGACAGTGTCACCCTCAAGCTGGCGAGCGGCGAACTGCGCAAGCTCAAGCTCGCCCCCGATAGCCGTGTATCGGTATTGAAGGCAATCGATGTCTCGAAGATCAAGCCCGGCAGCTTCATCGGCAGCGCCGAGATGCCACAGAAGAATGGCAGCGGGCGCTCGCTCGAGGTGCATGTGTTTCCGCCGGGCGTGAAAGCCGGCGAAGGTCACTACGCCTGGGATCTGAAGCCTGGTTCCATGATGACCAATGGCACCGTGGGCAAGGTGACTGCGAAATCCAGAGGCCTGCAGCTGCAGGTCGCCTACCCCGATGGCGAGCGGCGGCTCGTGGTTCCGCGCGGCACGCCCATCGTCGAGATCACGCCTGGCGAACCGGCCATGATCAAGCCGGGCGTCGCGGTATTCGCGTTCATCTTCAAGACGCCTGATGGCGGCGCTGTCGTGGGTGGGCTCTCGATTGGTGAGAACGGCGCGACGCCGCCGATGTAGTCAAAGATCGACCACGCGCCGCTGCGCGGCACTCTGGCGTGCCGACTCGATGATGTGCAGCACGCCACAGGCCTCGCCTGCCGTGACCGGCACCGGCGCATCGTTCTCGATGGCGAGACGCATCTGCCGGTAGAACTCGAGCCATACGCCGCGTTTGGGTTCGACGCGCTCGGTATGCGCCGTGGCGCCCACGGTCAGCCGGCCCCACTGGGTCTGCGGCTCAAGGCCAAAGCGCCGGTCGGTTGGCGGCAAGCCCGCCTTGAGCTGCGCCTCCTGCGTATCGAGCCCGGACTTGCGAAATGACGCCAGCGTACCGTTCAGCTGATAGCGAAAGCCATGATCGGCCGCCACCGAGCTCGCAGCCAGCGACATGCGCAACGCGCCCCGCCCCATCAACAGCTCGAAGCCATCATCGACGCTGGCGCCCGCGCGCTGCGTGTAGATATCCGCCTGCACCCACTCGGGCGCACCGAACAGGCACAGCGCCTGATCGATCAGGTGCGAGCCCAGATCGTAGAGTATGCCGGCACCCGCCTCGGGTCGTTCGCGCCAGCGTACCGCCACCTCGGGCCGGTAGCGATCCCAGCGCGCGCGGTACAGCAGTGGCTCACCCAGCGTGCCGGCCCCCAGCAGCGCCTGCATCGTCAGGAAATCGCTGTCCCAGCGCCGGTTGTGGAACACGGCAAGTTTGCGGCTCGCGCGCTCGGCCGCCTGCGCCAGCGCGGCACCTTCCGCGGCGGTGGTCGCCAGCGGTTTGTCGACCACGACATGCTTGCCCGCCTGCAGCGCCAGCAGCGCCTGTGAGTAGTGCCAGCGATTGGGACTGGCGATGACCACGAGGTCCAGCGGCTGCACCTCGAGCAAGGCTTCGATGCTGCTCTTGACCTGCGCCTCTGGAAAACTCTCGAGCACCGCCTCGTTCTGGCGCGTGACCACGGCGGCGATGCGCATGCCGCTGGCCACGATCAGCGGCGCATGCAGCGTGCGCCCTGCCAGGCCGAAACCCACGAGACCCACATTCAGCTGTGCCATCTAAGTGTCCGGAAGCTCAGCGGTGGGCAAGGCTGAAGGAAAGATAGAACGCCCGCCCCGGCTCGGGCTCGAAATAGCGGCTGTTGCTCTCGTTGACGATCACCGAACCCACGTAACGCCGGTCAGCGACATTGTCGATGCGCGCGAATTCGCTGAAGTGCCAGCCGCCGCGTTGCTGTTCGAGTACCAGGCTCAGATTGCCAAGCCAGTAGCCGCTGGCTGCAGCCGTGTTGGTATCGTTGGCGTAGATCTGCGCACGGCCGATGAGCTCGGCGCTCAGGGTGAGACCGGCGTGCGCCGGTTGCCAGCTCAAGGCCGAATAGAAGGAATGCTGCGGCACCGCCGGCAATCGATTGCCACTGGCCACAGTGGTGGTGGGTTGCGCGCAAGGCACCGCAGTGCAGGTGAGGTAGGGTTCGGCGACCACGGCGCGCATCCAGGTGTAGGCGACGCGCGCATTCAATGCCGCGCCGAGGGGCTGCCAGGCCCCGAGCTCCAGACCCGTGCGGGTCGTGGCGTCGATGTTCTGGAACACCGAACGGCCACCGCTGTTCTGCAACACTGCCAGTTCGTCGTGTGTGTTGATGCGAAACGCGCTCAGGTTGAAACCGCTGCGGCCGGCAAGCTGCTTGAGACCCAATTCATAGTTGTTGCTGTGCGCGGGTTTCAGTTGCAGATTGAGGCCAGGCACACTGCCGTTCACCGACGCATAGGCCACATCGTTCAACGTCGGTGTCTCGAAGCCGCGGCCAAAGGCGCTGTAGATCGACAGCCCCGGCGTCGCCTGGTAGCTCAGTCCGGCCACGGGATTGGTGGCCTGGTAGCGCACCGCACTCACCGGATTGGCACCTGGCGCAGCCAGCAGGTCAGATGAGCGCACATCGACCACGCTGTGGCGCACACCGGCCAGCACGCGCCACTTCGCCGCGGGATCCCACTGAGCCTGTGCATATTGATCGAAGTCGTAGACGCGATTGCGCAGCGACCGGCGCAGTGCGCCGAGCACTCCCAGTGTGGTACCCACATAGTTCAGGTAGCCGCGGCGATCCTCATCGAGCTGGTCGTAGGCAATACCTGCAGTGATCTGCAACTTGCCGCCCGCCAACCCGGGCGCGCTGCTGACGTGCATGTCCGTACCCCAGAAACGACGCGCCAAATCGATGACGCCGCCAGGATGCGTGGCCGGATTCTGGCTCGCCACGGGTATGGCCTGGTATTGAGTGGTCGCGCGATGGCCGCCATAGAACTGCGCGGCAAATTCCAGCCCCTCCAGCGGATGGTGCTCGTAGAGCACACCGAGCTGCCCCTGCTGCAGCGACTTGCGCGTGTTGAAGCTGACAGCATTGCTGCCGGCCTGCCTCGGGTTTGCCAGCTGCGCCTGGGTAAGTCCCAGCGGATCCTGCACGAAAGGCGTCTGCACGGCATTGGCCACCAGCGTCAGCGTCGAGGCCGGGGAAAGCTCAATGCGCCAGCGCGAGTTGAGATTGTTGCGCTGGGCCGCACTGTGATCGCGGTAACCATCGGTGGCGAAATGCGCCACATCGATGAGGTAGCTCGCGGTCGTTGAGCTGCCGCTGAGCTTCAACGACTCGCGTTGCAGCCCATAACTGCCCGCGGCCAGTTGCGCCTGCAGCTGCTGACCCGGCGCCGGATCTTCGCTGTAGAGCGCGATCACGCCGCCCGAAGAGTTGCCGTAGAGCGCCGAGAAGGGCCCGCGGAGCACTTCGATGCGTCCGGCTGAACCCAGGTCGAACTGCGAGAACTGGCCCTGGCCATCGGGCATCGTGCCCGGAATGCCATCGGCATAAAGGCGCACACCGCGCACGCCAAAGCTCGAGCGCGCACCGAAGCCACGCACCGACAGCTGCAGATCCTGCGCATAGTTCTGGCGATTTTGCACCGAGGCACCAGGCACGCCGCCCAGCGATTCGGAGAGATTGACCTGCAATTGGCCGCGCTTGATGCGCGTGGCATCGACGCTGTCGATCGCGACTGGCAGGGTGAGACTGGACTGCGCCCGACGCGTGGCCGTCACCACCACTTCGCCAGGAACTGCGGATGCACTGGCGGCACCGTCATTCGCGATGGACTGCGCGCACCAGGCAGTCTTGTCCAGCAAGCCCAGCGCCACGATAAGTGCGCCGCAGAAGCGCGCCCGCCTGAAGTCGATCAACATGGAATCAGTGCCACCCGCTACGCCGCAAGGGGCGCCAGGAACGGGATTCTAGTGGATTTGCTGCCGCGCCGCCCCGGGTCGGGCTTTATGAGCGCGCCTCAGGCCGTGAGCGTAGTTGCACTCGAGAGCTGACCCAATGCAGCGACACCTGGCGAGCCGGCAGCGGATGTGTCAGCTGTGCCCGCAGTCGTAGTGCTCGTCGCCGCTGCACCCGTGGCTGCCGCACTGCCTGCACTCGCACCTGGCGCGTTGGCGGCGGGCATCACCGCTATCAGCAACATCTGCAATTTGGCCTTCATCGACAGTTCAATCGAGGCGACGTTCTGAAATTGCTGCAGGACATTGGCCAGGTAGTCCACCGCAGGCTGCACACTGGCAGGCGGTGCTGCAGTGGTGGCCGCAGCGGTTGTCACTGCCGGCAGTACGACAGTCTGCGGCGCGGGGGGCGCTGCCGTGGATGCCGAAGTTGCAGGCGTCGGCGCTGCGGTGGTCCCGGCAGCGTTACTCGCGGCCGCGTTGTTCGCGGCCGGGTCTGTCGTTGCAGCTGTCGTGCTCTGGGCTGCACCGCGCACACGCAGGCGCGAGCTGAGATCCAGCGACATCGACGCCAGCTGCGTACTGTCGATATGCAGCGAAGCAGAAGCGGCGAAGGCAGCCTGCACGTCGCCACCAAAGAACTTGTCTGCCAGTGTCTCCACCTGCCCCAGCACATCCTTGATCGCGGCCAGCTCCTTGTCATTGAGATTGCCGTGCACCTCTACGGAGAGGCGCGCGCTCGCAACCATCGTGGTGCGGGTGGCGCTGGCGCTGCCTGTGGCGTCCTGCACGCTGGCGGCGCTGCTGGCGATCGAGGCGCGGCTGCGTACGGTCAGGTTCACCACGTCGCCTTCCTGGGTGACGAACTGGAAGCTCGCACGCTGACGCAGACTCGCCGACACCGAACTCGCAACCGAGCTGGCCCCGCTGGTGTCACCGAGCATCGACTCGAGCTGGGTGCGCAGCGTGTCGGCAATGCCGCGCAAACCCTGGAGCGCCGCGGCCAGTTCCTGCAGACCCCCGGTTGCGCTGCTGTCTGGCACTTGCGAGGCCGGCACTTGTGACGCCGGCACCTGTGAGGCATCGGCCGCGGTATTCGCGGGCACGGTGCTGTTGGCAGCAGACGCGGCAGCGCCGGCGGCGGCCCCTGCGCCCTGCTGCCAAGCCTGAAAAGGCAGCATGCTGCCAAGCAGTGAGATTGCGTTCATGGTCACACCCGGTTCCACGTGTCGTATCGACAATGAACGGCCGGGAGCACGAAAACTTTAGGCTGGCCCGCGAGCCGGCTCAGCCGTGGCCGGCAGTCCCCTTCGAGACCAGCAAACCGGTGTTCTGCCGTGCGTAGACCTCGTTCCAGGTGGCCTCGGCACGCCGGTCGCGCCGCCACAGCGAGCCCAGGAATACCGCCAGGAAACCCAGCGGGATGGAGATGATTCCCGGGTTCTTGAGTTCAATCAGCGGCTTCTCGAGGCCCATGAACGATGTGGTTTCATCGCCCCACTTGGTGAGTTCCGCCTGCGCCTTGGCCACCGCCTTGTCCACTGCCGCCAGCTCCTGCGGCGAATGCGCGGCAGCGCGCTTCGCGCTCGCGCCGTCGATCAGCTTGTGCGCGGCGGCTTTGATCGCCAATGGATAACTCAAGGTGGGCGATACCAGTGTCAGGCCTACAGCGGCAACCGTACCGACCACCATTCCGGCGACAATGCCGTTGGTGTTGCAGCGCTTCCAGTGCAACGTCAGCAGCACGCAGGGGAAGTTCGCGCTCGCCGCGACCGCAAAGGCGAGCCCGACCAGCACGGCGACATTCTGGCCCTTGGCGGCAATACCGATACCGATCGAGAGTGCGCCGACGATCAGGGTAGCGATGCGCGCCGCGCGCACCTGCCCTTGCGCACTCGTCTCCTTGCCCGCGCGCACCACGCCAACATACAGATCGTGCGCCATCGCCGACGCTGCAGCCAATACCAGGCCCGCGACGACAGCCACGATGGTGGCGAATGCCACGGCCGATACGAAGGCCAGCATGAAGTTGCCGAAGAAGGAATCCGCGCCGCCACCGATGTACTGCGCGAGCATGGGGCCTGCCAGGTTGCCGCCGGCATCGACTGCGACGATGGCGGCGGGGCCCACATGCAGCGCCGCGCCGAAACCCAGGAACAGGGTCAGCACGTAGAATCCGCCGATGATCGCCATCGCCCACACCACCGACTTGCGCGCCTGCTGTGCGGTGCGCACCGTGAAGAAGCGCATCAGGATGTGTGGCAGGCCGGCGGTGCCGAAGACCAGCGCCATACCCAGGCTGATCTGATCGATCGGCGCCTTGAAATACAGGCCGGGCTCCAGGAACCGCTGGCCCAGCTCGGCGGCCGACATCGATTTGGCCGGATCGCCCAGCAAGCTGGCCACGCGCGCCTGCACCTTAGGGTCGGCCACCACATCGCCAAGGAAGGCCGGCAATGAAAATCCATAAGGCGTCCACACCAGCATCACGATCAGGAGCGATGCACACACCAGCAATACGGCCTTGATGATCTGCACCCAGGTGGTCGCCACCATGCCACCGAACAGCACGTAGCTGAGCATCAGCACGCCCACACCGATCACCGAGACTTCATAGTCAATGCCGATCAGGTTCTTCACCAGCACACCGCCACCGACCATCTGTGCAGTGAGGTAAAAAGTCGAGACGGTGATGGTCGAGAGCGCGCCGACGATGCGCGTCTTGCGCGGGTCATTGCGGTAGCAGAGGATGTCGGAGAGCGTATAGCGGCCGATATTCCGGCAGGGCTCGGCGATCAACAGCAGCACGGTCACATAGGCCACCAGCCAGCCGACCGAATACATGAAGCCATCGTAGCCGTAGAGCGAGATCAGGCCGGCGATACCCAGGAACGAGGCGGCCGACAGGTAGTCACCGGCTATCGCCCAACCGTTCTGCCAGCCGCTCACGCCTCCGCCGGCGGTGTAGAAGTCGCTCGCGGAGCGTACGCGGCGGGCCGCGATGTAGGTGACGAACATCGTCGCGGCGATCACGATCGCGAAGATGCTGATGGTGAGCGGACGATGCGCTGACAGGCCGCCCACGGCTACTTCCTGTGGTCAGCGGCGATTTGTGCCGCGAGGCGATCGAAGTCACGGCCGGCGCGGCGCGAGTAGTACCAGGCAATCAGCCAGGCCACCACGAACTCGCTGAGCGCGAACAGCAACCCGACATTGACCACGCCCCAGACGCGCCGCCGGAACAGGGGCTGAAACCACGCGGCGCCGACGGGCAACAGGAAGTAGTAACCCACCGACAGCGCCATCAGGCCCCACAGAAAACGGCTCTTGCGTTGATGCAGATCCACGAAGCGCGGATCGCGCACGATGGCGTCCCAGTCGACGGCGTCAGACTCGCTCATGGCTCCCCCTTCCCTGGTGCCACTATAACGCGATTCAGCGTTTTGCTGGCTGGCCCAGGATTTCGGCGCGCACATCGGCGATTTCCCGCGCTCGCGAGGCGCCGCCGGTGCAGGCCTCGGCACGCTGGCAGTGGGTGCTGCGCGGACAGATGATGCTGGCGGGATTTTCCAGCGCATCCTCGAGCCAGGCGATGTTGAGCACCCTGGCAATGGTGGCGATGGCGCGCGCCGCGCCGGCCGGTATCGCGGCCTGGCCGCGATTGGCCAGACAAGCCGCGCTCACGGCTTCCACCTGCTCCACCGCATCGATGCCGTTGGCGTTCATCGCCGGCATCAGGTCGATGCCCACCGACAGCACATGCGGATTGCGCGCCATGTCATGGGTGCGGATCGAATGGCAGCAGTACAGTATCGAGCGCTGGCCATCGCGCAGCACCGAGATCTGCGTGCTGCGCTCCTTGCGTTCATTCAGCATGCGGAACACGGCCCAGTGCGGACAAGGATCGGTGACCTGCGCCATGTTGCCCCAGGGCAGCGGGATATCGTTGCCGCGATACACGGCCCGCAGGTATCCCGGCGGATAGGCATCGAAGAAATGCCAATACGGGTACGGCGAGACCTTGGTCATGCGCCGCATCACCACGGCGGGAGTCAGATCGATCTTGCGGCCCGCCTCGACCCGGTAGCGCTCGCTGGCAAGGAATCGCCGGAACGGAATCTTGGGGCACAGCAGCGCGCCGGCGAAGAAACTGCATTCGAAATCGCGCCAGGCATGCAAAACATCCTGGTCATTGAGGCCCGCAGGCGTGCTGGCACCGCTTTCGGGGCTGCCACCCATTTCACCACCGGTGGCGTGCACGGTCTTGAGGCCATCACCGCCGTGCAGCACCTTGTGGCCGAGATGCGAGGCGAGATCGAATTTCAGGCGTGCGACATCGTCCTGCAATTCGCGATTGAGATACACGGTGTGCGGCGCTTCGTAGAAGGAGCGCACCACGCTGCGCACCTCGCGGTCCTTGTCACGCGCGAGTACCGGCGGGCGATCGAACCAGCGCAGCTTCAGTCCCTGGCGACGGCACAGGCGCTGCAGGTCTTCCACGCCCAGCGGAAATTGTCGGGCGCCTACGCTCTCAGCGGCGCGCTCCAGGTCAGGAAAGTCATTGCGCGAGAGCTCCTGGTGCGAACGGATCAGCAGGTGCGCAAATTGCCGCCCCGTGGTGCCGGTCTGCGACAGCAGCTCCGGGATAGCCGCCTGCAGCAGCGCGCGTGAAAACAGGAAGGCCGGCTCGAGCGGCAGTGCCGTCGCGCCCGTAGTGCGCGCCGGCCGTGCACCACGTCGGCCGGCGGCGCGCAGTTCAGGCCCCTCGTCTTCCTGGCTGTCATCCAGGAACCAGGCGGGCTGGCGCTGGAATACTTGCGCCAGCAATTCCAGCATTGCGGGCGAGGGAGTGCGCTTGCCGCTCTCGATCATGCTGAGGTAGGACATCGAGGGCGCGCTGTCGGCGTCGAGCTGGATGCAGCGCGCCGAGAGCTCCTCGAGTGTCAGGCCGTTGCGCTTGCGCACCGTGCGCAGCTTGGCGCCGAGCAGGTGGCTCTTGCGTGCCAGGGTATTGCCGGGGGTGCTCATGGCTGCTGTGAAATTAACATTGTGAAGTTTCCATAGTCAACTTGTCAGGTCTCGGGTGCTATGGTCGGGCCGTGAGACCTGCCGGAAGCCCTGCCACCACCAGCCACGGATCAGCCGCATGAACATACTCGCCGCCGTCGACAGCCCTGCCGCCGCCCTGCGCCACGACTGGCAGCACAACCCGCGCTGGCGCGGCGTGAGCCGTGCCTATACGCCCGAGGAAGTGATTCGCCTGCGCGGCACCATCGGTGTCGACCACACGATTGCGCGGCTCACGGCCACCAAGCTGTGGAAGTCGCTGCACGACAAGCCCTTCGTCAATGCGCTCGGCGCCCTGACCGGCAACCAGGCCATGCAGCAGGTGAAGGCCGGGCTCGATGCCATCTATCTTTCCGGCTGGCAGGTGGCGGGCGATGCCAACCTCGCCGGCCAGATGTACCCGGACCAGTCGCTCTACCCCGCCGATTCCGTGCCGGCGGTCGTGCGCCGCATCAACAACTGCCTGCGGCGTGCGGACGAGATCCACCACGCCGAGGGCGATGACAGCATCGACTGGCTCAAGCCCATCGTCGCCGATGCCGAGGCGGGATTCGGCGGCGTGCTCAATGCCTTCGAACTGATGAAACAGATGATCGAGGCCGGCGCGGCCGGCGTGCATTTCGAGGATCAGCTCTCCTCCGCCAAGAAGTGCGGCCACATGGGCGGCAAGGTGCTGGTGCCCACGCAGGAGGCGATCAACAAGCTGGTGGCGGCACGATTGGCCGCGGATGTCAGCGGCACCACCACCCTGCTGGTGGCGCGCACCGACGCCGAGGCGGCTTCGCTCCTGACTTCGGACATCGACGAGCGCGATCGCCCGTTCATCAAGTCCGGAGCGCGCACCTCAGAAGGATTCTTCGAAGTGCGTTGCGGCCTGGATCAGGCCATTGACCGCGCGCTCGCCTACGCTCCCTACGCTGACCTGTTGTGGTGCGAAACCGGCAAGCCGGACATCGCGGATGCGAAGCGCTTTGCCGAGGCAGTGCATCGGCAGTTCCCCGACAAGCTGCTGGCCTACAACTGTTCGCCCTCCTTCAACTGGAAGCGCAAGCTCGACGATGCAGCCATTGCCAGCTTCCAGCGCGAGCTGGCGGCGATGGGCTATCGATTCCAGTTCATCACGCTGGCCGGCTTCCATGCGCTCAACTACTCGATGTTCGAGCTGGCCAGCGGCTATCGCGAGACGCAGATGTCCGCCTACGTGGCGCTGCAGGAGGCGGAATTTGCTGCCGAAAAGCATGGCTACACCGCCACGCGCCATCAGCGCGAGGTCGGCGCCGGCTATTTCGATGCGGTGACCCAGACGATTACCGCGGGCCCCTCCCGCCTTGCTGCGCTCACGGGCAGCACCGAGGAGGAACAGTTCCGGCAGGCGGCGCATTGAGCACGGCGCCCGCCACGCAGTCCGCCGCGACGGGCATGCGCGCCGGCCTCGGCACGGTGAGCATGGCCTTCAGCTCGGCGCTGCGCGCCGGGCAATGCGCGCAGCGCATCGTCGAAGGCTTCCTGGCCTACAACGCGGCCTTTCGCGCCGTGACACAACGTGCCCCGCTCCGTTTCCGTGATCGCGACTGGCAGGGCAGCCAGGCCGATGCCGTCGAGCGCATTGACCTGTATGACCGCTACGTGCAGCAGACCATCGGCGATCTGGAACGCAGCATAGGCCCGGTCACGCATGAAGCGGCATTCTGGCCCGATGCGAAGCGACACTTCGCCAACCTGATCGAGGGCCTCCCCGACAGCGAGTTCTGCAAGACCTATTTCAGCTCCGTGACCCGGCGGATCTTCAGGACCGTGGGCGTCGCGCCCGAGATCGAGTTCGTCGCCACCGATCTGGATCCGCTGGCACGTGCCGGTACGCAGCTGCCGCTCAGGTTGTATCGCAACAGCACTTCACTGCCAGTGCTCGCCGACGAAATATTGCAGCAGATCGCGCTGCCCGCGGCCTGGCGCAATCGGGCGGACAGCGCCCGCGAGCTCGCCAGTGAACTGCAACAACAGCTGGCGGCTCGCGAGATCGTGGCGGTGGAAATCATCGACGAACTCTTCTATCACGTTACCCGCGCCTATGTGGTCGGGCGCGTGATCGGCCAGGACTTCGAACTGCCGCTGGCACTGGCGCTGAAGCACGACCAACAGGGCGTGGAGCTCGAAGGCGTGATGCTCAGCACCGCGGAGCTGGCCACACTGTTCGGCTACGCGCGTTCCTACCTGCACGTGGATCTCGAACATGTGGCCGACGCCGTACTGTACCTGCGCCAACTGCTGCCGCGCGCCCCGGTGGGAGAATTGTTCACGGTGCTCGGGCGCGCGAAGCAGGGCAAGACCGAGCGTCACCGGAGCCTCATGCATCACCTGCAGCACTCGGACGATCAGTTCGAAGTAGCGCCCGGACAGCGTGGCCTGGTGATGATCTGCTTCACCTTGCCCTCGCTCGACGTGGTGTTCAAGGTGATCCGCGATCACATCCCGGTGCAGAAGAATCTCAGTCGCAGCGAAGTACAGGCGCGCTACAACTTCGTCTTCAAGCACGATCGCGCCGGCCGGCTGGTGGATGCGCAGGAATTCAGGCGTACCCGCTTTCCGCGCGCGAGATTCTCGCCGTCGTTGCTGGCCGAGCTGCAGACCGAGGCCGGCGAGTCGGTGCATTGCGAAGGCGAATACCTGGTATTCGAACATCTGTACATGGAACGACGCGTGACGCCGCTCGATCTCTATCTGAAGAGCGCGCCCCTCCCGCAGGCGACTGCGGCCGCGCTCGACTACGGCAGCGCGCTGCGCGATCTCGCGCACACCAACATCTTTGCCGGCGATCTGCTCGCCAAGAACTTCGGCGTCACGCAATATGGCCGCGTGGTTTTCTACGACTACGATGAGGTCGCGGAGCTGCAAAACTGCAGGTTTCGCGAGCTGCCCGTGGCCCGGCACCACGAGGAAGAGATGAGCGCCGAGCCCTGGTTCGCGGTTGATGATGCCGACGTCTTCCCGGAAACCTTCGGTGCCTTCCTGCCCTTTTATGGAGCACAACGCCAGGCCTTCATGGCTGAACACGGCGAGTTGCTGCAGGCGCGCTACTGGCAGAACGTCCAGCAACAGCTCGCGAGCGGCGCGGTCCTCGAGCTCTCGCGCGTCGCCAGGCGCGCCACCGCCTGCTCCAGCGGATGATAAGATGATCCTCAGGGCGCGCTGCCCTTCAGCACAGGATCGCCAACTTGGATTACCCGATTTCGCAGGACGTCATGGGCACTCACTTCGACTGGAAGCATGAGGGCGTCAGTGCGCGCATGATCGACTGGTTCTGGAGCAACATGGAGAAGGGTTTCATCCTCTGGCATCCCGAACAGCACGAAGCGCTGGAATGGGCGACCGCTCCGAAGCATGGCAATCCCGTCGGCTCCATACACATTGCGCCGCAGACCTGGAGCGATGGCCGGCGCCAGAATCTCTACATCCGCTTCGAAGACCTGAAAGACGTGCCCGCGGAAATCCGCGACTACATCGTCTATGAGCACGTGGTGATCGTCGCGGGCCTGGGCCTGGGCGCCGAATGCCTGGCCAAGCCTGACCCGATGGGCTATCGCATCCATCAGTGGGAGAAGACTGACTACGGCGTGATGGGCAAGTCTTCCGCAATCGGCACGCGCCGCAAGGAGACGCCCGCCGAGGGCCTGGTGTGGGCGGCACACGCCGGCCAGGAGATCGGCAACTGGGGCGTGTTCCTGCCGCAGCTCTACACTCTATATAAGGTAGTCAGCGACACGAGCCGCAATCCATTCGCGGATCTGTCAGTGACCGGCCGTGGGCGCGAGGCGCGCTACCGCTACATCAGCTGATCGCTACGTCAGCTGATTGAGGTAATCGCGGCTGATGCGGATCGATTCCAGTGCCGGAATCGCATAGGGCGGATCGAGCTCCACGAACAGGTGCTTGAGCCCGCCCGCTTCCGCCTGCTTCAACACGGCGCGCCAGTCGATCGTGCCCTTGCCCACTTCCGTACCCTCGATGATCAACTCGGTATTGACCTGCTGTGAATGCTTCACGTCTTTCACGTGCATCAGCCGGTAGCGGCGCGGATGACGCTTCAGGTAAGTGAGCGCATCGCCACCGCCTGCGGTGATCCAGCCCGCATCCATCTCAAAATCCACCAGCGCCGGGTCGGTATGCTCGAGCAGCAGGTCGTAGGCGCGCTGCCCACCGAATTCTCGGAACTCGATATTGTGGTTGTGATACGCAAATTTCAGACCGGCACGCCGCATCCGCGCACCCGTCTTGTTCAGGAACTGCGCGAATTGCAGCCAGTCCTCGCGCGTGGCGGCCGAGTACAGCGCTTTCGCGAATGCGCCCGGCACCGACTGGTCGAAGCTGGGCATCGTGTTGGTGTGCAGCAGCCAGGGCATGGGGCAGACGACATAGCGCAGCCCGAGCTCATTGGCGTAGCGCACCACGGCCTCGAGGTCGGTGGCGAGACCGAATGATCCTGCGTCCCACGGCCGTTGCGGTACGTGCGCGCTCTCGCAATGGAGGCCGGCACTGTGCAGTGCGCGACGCATGTCGGCGGCACTGCGCCCGTAGAAACCAGGCAATTCGACCTCGCGGTAGCCGATTGCCGCGACCTTGCGCAGCGTGCCTTCGAAGTCCTGCTTCAGCTCGGCATCGACGGTATACAGCTGCGTGCCTATGGGGAGCGTACCCACATGGCCGTCGCGCGCGCGCCCCACGGCACTGACCATCAGGCCGGCGGCGGCACCACCGAGAAATTCGCGACGGCTGAACATGGCTCTACCCCCAAAGAAGACCTGCCCCGGACGAGCTTAGCGCAATGCGACTATAATTGCCGCTCCGCCAGCCTCCACAGGACCAGCAACGTCATGGAAAAGAGCTTTCGCCGCATCGTGACCGGACATGACGCCCAGGGCAACGCCATCATCCAGTCGGATGCGCCGCCCGAGCGCGTGATGACGCTGCCGCACAATGGCCCCACCTTCTATGAGGTGTGGAATACGCGCGAGACGCCTGCGCGCATCGATCGCAACAGCGGCGAACCGCGCGAGGATGGCGTGAAACTCAGCCCGCCGCGCAACGGCACGCGTATCCGCGTGCTCGACATTCCGCCCGAGAACGCGGTACTGCCGGCGGACGGCGCGGCGGCGCGCGAACTGTTTGCAAGCGTAGGCGCCAGCGACGCGCTGAGCGGGGGCAAAGGCAAGTCGCGACACCCGCATATGCACCGTACCGAGACCGTCGACTACGGCATCGTGCTCGAAGGCGAGATCACGCTGCTGGTCGATGAGGGCGAGACCGTGGTGCGCGCCGGCGATATCGTCATCCAGCGCGGCACCAATCACGGCTGGGCCAATCGCTCCAACGCGAACTGCCGCATTGCCTTCATCCTGATCGACGGCAAATTCGCGGACGGGCTGACCTGAAGAGCGCGCGGCAGCGCGCCTATTTCCGGTAGGTCACCACTTCGTTGCGGAACGACAGCGCGAACAGCACGGAACACGCCGGCCGCGAACGCGGCCGGGTAGATCCAGATGCTGCGCCAGTCGTGCCCACCGGCGCCCGCGAACTGATCGGTGAGCTGCCCCGCGACCCAGAAGCCGATCAGCATGCCGACACCGTAGGTCGCGAGCGTGATGAGGCCCTGCGCGGCGCTCTTGTAGCGCGGCGCCGGCCTTCGAATCCGTGAACACCTGGCCCGACACGAAGAAGAAGTCGTAGCACATGCCGTGCAGCGCGATGCCGACGATCAGCAGCCACACGAGGCCGCCGGCGTTGCCGTACGCGAACGCCACGTAGCGCACGGCCCACGCGACCATGCCGATCAGCAGCGTGAGCTTCATGCCGAAGCGCTTCAGGAACAGCGGCACGAGCAGCATGAACAGCACTTCGGATACCTGGCCCAGCGTCTGCTTGCCGGCCGCGTTCTCGACGCGGATCTCGGTCAGGAACTGATTCGCGTGCTGGTAGTAGAACGCGAGCGGGATGCAGATCAGGATCGACGCGACGAAGAACACGAGGAAGTTGCGGTCGCGCAGCAGCGCGAGCGCGTCGAGCGCCAAGCGTCTCGCGCAGGCCGGCTGGAGCGCCGCTGCCGCGCTGCGGCGGCGTGCTCGGCAGCGTGAAGCTGTAGACGCCGAGCAGCAGCGACGCGGCCGCCGCCATCAGGAACGTGTTCTTCAGCAGGCCCGCCGACATGCCCGCCGCGGAGTCCCAGCCGAACGCGTAGCTGATCGCGAGGCCGGCGACGATCCAGCCGATCGTGCCCCACACGCGAATGTTGCCGAAGCTCGCGGCCGGGTCGGCCATCTGCCGGAACGAGATTGCGTTCACGAGCGCCAGCGTCGGCATGTACAGGATCATGTAGAGCAGCAGATACGGATAGAACGCGTCGAACTGAGTGGCGCTCGCGAGCACGTACATCAGCGCGGCGCCGACGAGATGGATCACGCCGAGCAGCCGCTCCGCGTTCACGTACTTGTCGGCGATGAGCCCGATGACGAACGGCGCGATGATCGCGCCCCAGGACTGCGTCGCGTACGCGAGCGCGCTCTGCGGGTCCGTGAAGTGCAGAGTCGCCGTCAGGATAGCTGCCCATCGTGACGAACCACGCGCCCCACACGAAGAACTCGAGGAACATCATGACGCCGAGGCGCACTTTCACGGCCATGCTCATGTGAGGACTTCCTGGGTTATCCTGTAGGCCGATTTATAGCAGACAAAGTTGCCATGGGAAAACCTTCACCGCTCGAGCGCGAGGCCACGGCCCGCCCTGCCCGCTACTGGCTGCTCGCGGCCAGCCTGTTGTTGTGCTGGAATCTGCCGCTGTCGGCCCAGATGCCTGACGATGATTTGTATGAAGGCGAATCGCCACCCGACTGGGCGCTGACGCCTTCCTACCCTACCCGCAAGCCCGACCCGGCGGCAGTGGAACGCGGACGCACGCTGTTCGAACTGAATGGCTGCGCCTTCTGCCACGGCAAGGATATCCGCGGCGGCGACGGTGGCCCCAGCCTGCTGCGTTCCCTGATCGTACTGAGTGATCAGAAGGGCGAGCAGATCTCGAAGATCGTGTTGAATGGCGTGCCCAATACCAACATGGTCGCCTTTGCGCTCAAGAGCAACGAGATCGAGGATATCGCCGAGTTCCTGCACAGCTTCAAGGTCTCGGGCGATGACAGCGCCCGTCGCCGACCGCCCTCGATCGTCACTGGCAACGCCAGCGCCGGAGCGTTGTACTTCAAGGCACACTGCAGTGCCTGCCACGACGCGGCTGGCGCACTGCACGACATCGCGAAGCGTTACCCGGTAGCGCGCAAACTCCAGCAACGCTGGCTGTTGCCGCACGCCGGCGCGGTCACCGAGGTCGTGGTACATCCGGCGCAGGGCAATGCGATCAAGGGCCAGCTGGTGGAGATCGACGAATTCAGCGTAACGCTGCAGCTCGCCGATGGCACGCTTCGCAGTTTCGAGCGGCGCGGCGCTGTGCCGCGTGTCGAAGTGCAGGATTCGCTGGCTGGCCACAAGGCCCTGCTCACGCAATACCGTGATCAGGATATCCACGATGTCACGGCCTACCTGGTGACACTGAAATGAGTGCGCCCAACCCGATGGACCCGATAGACAAGCCCAGCCCGAACCGCCATGCACAACGGCAGTTCATCGCGGGCCTGGCCGCGCTGGCATTCACGCTGGCGGCAGGCGCCAGCGACTGGCCCAGCTACTCCGGTGACCACAGCGGCCAGCGCTATAGCAAACTCAAGGAGATCAACCAGTCGAACGTGCAGCACCTGACGCTCGCCTGGACCGCGCGCGTCACCAGCGGCCCCGGGCCTGGCGGCGCCGGGGGGAGCCTCCACGGTCCACCACTCATCATCGGCGGCGAGGCCACGGGCACGCTGTTCTCGGCATTGCAGGCTGATATCCGCGCCTCGATATTGCAGGTCGATGGCGTGCTGTATTTCTCGGTGCCCGACAACGCCTGGGCCATGGACGCGCGCACCGGCCGCATCCTCTGGCACTACTACTGGAAGACACGCGGCGGCACGCACATCGGCAACCGGGGCATGGGCAAGTGGGGCAACTACCTCTACATGGAGACGCCCGACGACTACCTGGTCTCGCTCGATGCGCGCACCGGCAAGGAGCGCTGGCATGTTCCGATTGCCAGTTTCGAGGCGCAGTATTTCTCCACGCCCGCGCCGATCGTGATCGGCAACCACGTGCTCGTCGGCACCGGCAATGACCTGGATGCGCCGGGCATGCTGCAGTCTTTCGATCCGGAGACCGGCGCACTGCAATGGCGCTTCTACACCGTGCCGATGAAAGCCGGCGACCCGGGCCTCGACAGCTGGAAGAGTCTGGATGCGGCGAGCCATGGCGGTGGCAATGCCTGGGTACCGGGCTCCTACGATCCGGAAACGCATCTCTACATTTTCGGCACCGGCAATCCGACGCCCTCGTATTTTTCGGCGGCGCGCGGGGATGGCGCGGCCCTGTTCACCTGCTCGCTGGTGGCCGTCAATGTCGATACCGGCAAGATGGCCTGGTACTACCAGACCTCCCCCAACGACACGCACGATTGGGATTCGGCGCAGACGCCGGTGCTCGCCGACATCATGTTCAAGGGCAAACTGCGCAAGGTCGCGATGACCGCGGCACGCAATGGCTATTTCTTCGTGGTCGATCGCACCACCGGCGAGCACCTGGTGACCTCGAAGTTTTCCGACACCAGCAACTGGGCGCAGGATGAACTGAACGCCCAGGGCCAGCCGGTGCGCATCCCAGCCAAGGATCACGACATTGCCGGCGCGCTGGTCTCGAGCAGCAACGAGGGCGCGGCCAACTGGCCACCACCGAGCTACAGCCCGGACTACGGCCTGTTCTACGTGCCGATGGCCGAATCCTGGGCGATGTATTACCAGACGGAGACCGACAGCGGCGGCTCCATGGGCCTGGGTGGAAAAGAGGAGATCGGCGTCGGCGGTAATTCCTACCTGAAGGCCATCGATCCAAAGACCGGCAAGATCGCCTGGTCGCTGCACTACCCTTCGGGCGGGCACCTGGCCAATGGCATTCTCACGACGGCCGGGCGCCTGCTGTTTTCCGGCGATACCAACGGGAACCTCGTGGCGCGCGATCCGGGCAGCGGCAAGCCGCTGTGGCATACGCACCTGGGCAACGTGAGCAACGCTCCCGGTACTTACCTGCTCGATGGCCACCAGTACATCCTGGTGGCGGGCGGCGATACGCTGTACGCGTTCCGGCTGTACTGAGCGCTGCTACTTGTGGAACACCACGCCCCAGGGGCTGCCGCCGACATTCACGCGTCGCTCAACGTGGCCTGTGGCCAGGTTGATCATGCTGATATCGCCTGAAGGTCCGTTGGCGGTATAGGCCGTGTCGCCCGCGGTGTTGAGCGCCAGGCCCCAGGGCCGCTGCCCGACCGCCGCAATGCTGCGCTTCTGCGTCATGCCGGCCAGATCGATTTCCAGCAAGGCGCCACCGCGCCCGGTGGTCACATAGAGACTCTTGCCATCAGGCGACGTCGCAAGACCCATCGGTCGCAGCAGCGAATCGCCAGTGGCCGGCAAGACGATGGTACGCACCACCTGCTGGCTCGCCGTATCGAACACCGTGATTGCCGCGCCGATCTCGTCACTGACGAAACCCAGCTTGCCATCGCGCGCGAACACGATGGCGCGTGGACGCGCTCGCGTGGGAATCTTCGCGATCACCTGGAGCGATGACGCATCGATCGCGTACACGGCGCCCGCGCCCTCGCAGGTGACGTACACCACTTTGCCGTCTGGCCTGACCGCCACGCCCTCGGGTTCCACGCCGATGTTGACGCGCGCGCGCGTCGTGCCACTGGCGACATCGATGCTGGTGAGCTGCATGCCATCTTCATTGGCCACATAGAGCGTGCGCCCGTCGGGCGATACCGCCAGTGTCTCGGGATCAGTGCCTCCCGGGAGCGTCCTGACCAGCCGGGCAGTGGCCAGATCGATCACGCCGATGCCATCGAAGCGACGGTCGGGTGGTGGCAGGCTGGATTCGTCCACGCCTGGCCCGGCGATGGCCGAGCCCGACAAGGCAACGTAGAGGTGCCGGCCGTCGGGTGCGAGTTGCATGCCGCGCGGCCGCTTGCCTACCGGCACCCGCCCGGCGATGGCCCCGCTGCCAGCATCCACGATCACGACCGCTCCGCCGCGCTCGTCCGATACATAAAGCCTGCCGGCCGATGCGCCGGCAGCGACCGCGCTGGCGCCCGCCAGCGCCAGCAAGGCTCCTGAAACCAACGTCCTGATGCTCAATTTGCAGCCCTTTTGTGCATGTCAACAATTTAAAGCGCAGCCGAGGGGGCGCCTGTGGTACACTCGCGCCCAGATCGCGAACGTCCGAGTGTCCTCCTATGCGTCTCATCAGCGCAAAAGAACCTGCGCCGTAACGCCTGCGATCGGGTGACAGGACCTACGGTTGGATGGCTCGCGAGATGCTCTCTCCCTGACTTCACGCTGTGCCTGCCTATGTTAAGGAGCCGGAAGGGATAACTTTGTTCCCCAACCCGGCGCAAAAGTCTAACTGGAGTGAGTCAAGATCATGGCGAAGATATATGTTGGCAACCTGCCGTTCACGGCTACAGACGCGGACGTCCGCGCGCTGTTCTCGCAGCACGGCACCGTCGAATCCGTGTCGCTTCCTACCGATCGTGAGACCGGTCGGCCGCGCGGTTTCGGCTTTGTCGAGATGAGCCAGGCCGATGCGGCACGTGCCATTCAAAGCCTGAACGGTCAGGACATGGGCGGTCGTCCGTTGCGCGTCAATGAGGCGCAGGACAAACCCCGCACTGGCGGCGGCGGCGGCGGTGGTCGTCCGGGCGGCGGCGGCGGTGGCGGTGGCTATCGCGGCGGTGGTGGCGGTGGCGGCGGTGGTGGTGGCGGCGGCGGCCGCTGGTAACAGCAGCAATCGAAACCACGGAAGGCCCGGAGCGATCCGGGCCTTCTGTTTTACGCGCTCCGAGGCCAGACATGATTGATCGAGAAAATTCATCCAGCCACACAGCGCACGCGCCCGTGCCCATGGCCGGCGAAACCAATACCGACTATCGCGCCCGCATTGCCCATCACCAGGCAGACATGCACGAGCGGCGCCAGCGCGAACTGCAACAGCAGAACTCGACGCTCAATACCCCTACCGCGCGCATCCGCATCTGGGAGCGTCTGCACCAGCTGAGCCTGCCGCGCGACCCGAAACATCGGCTGCTGGGCATCATTGCCGCCAACACCGGCCTGACGCTGGACGAAGTGCTCGACGAGCAGAAGCTGCGAGTCGCACCGCCCATCGCCAGTCCGCCGCCAGCCTGATGCCCAGGCATAGCCCATGAAACTGCAATCCCGCAAGAGTGTTTCGGTCGGCGAACTGAAGCGCAACCAGCGCCACACCGACCGTGATCGTGCGCCGCCGATGCGCAGCGCCTTTCCGCAGGTCGAGCAGTTGCGCATCGAACTCAGTTTCGCCGATCGCACCGGTCGCGCACCCTCGCCGCAGATGCATATCCTGTTTCCGCCGGCGCGCGCCTTTTTCCGCTTCGCCTGCCCGTGCTCGGAATGCGACGGTGAGTTCGACCTCAGCCCCGCGGTATCCGCGCTCGTGAATGCCGCGGCGAGCAGCAAGCGCAGCAGCCATCGCACCGCATCCGACAACCTGATATGCGAGGGCGTACGCCTGCGCAACCATGCCAATAGCCGCCCCTGCCCGATCGCCGTGAACATCCGGCTGGACGCCAGCGCGGAAAAAACTGCTTGAGTTCGTCTCCCGCAGGCGGCCACGAGGGCTGGCAGCAGATTGTCGCCAAGTACCGCGAACCTTCGGCCTGGCGCGCGTTGTGGCAATTGACCAATACGCTGCTGCCCTATGCGCTGCTGTGGTACCTGATGCCACTGTGCCTGGCCGTCTCCTATTGGTTGCTGCTGCCGGTGGCGGCACTCGCGGCCGGTTTCCTGGTACGCATCTTCATCATCTTCCACGATTGCGGGCACGGCTCCTTCGTCAAATCGAAGCGCGCCAATGACCTGGTGGGCCGCATCACAGGTCTGTTGACCTACACGCCCTATGCATTCTGGCGCTGGCAGCATGGTGTACATCACGGCACCGCCGGTGATCTGGATCGGCGTGGCTCGGGCGACGTGTGGACTTTGACCGTGCAGGAGTATGTGCAAAGCTCACGCTGGAAGCGCCTGGCCTACCGCCTGAGCCGCAATCCGCTGGTGCTGTTCGTGCTCGCGCCGCTCTTCCTGTTCGTGGTGATCCTGCGCTTTCCCACGCCAGGCGCACCGCCGCGCG